>DATJGU010000048.1:0-19374 GCA_035494615.1 Gemmatimonadaceae bacterium | reverse complement strand
GCCGTGGCCGGCCGGCTACGCGCTCGCGCTCGGCGTGAGCGGCGTGCACGCGACCAAGACCGGCAACGCGCGCGCCCGCTACAATCGCGTCGCGGACTCGACGCGCGCGCTCGTCCGCGCGTGGAACGCCGAGACGGGACGCCACGACGCCACCCTCGCCGACGCGCTCGCGAGCGCGGCCGGCGCGGGCGAGCGGCTGGCCGCGCTCGCCGCGCGCGGCGCGGAGGAATTTCCCGCCGAGTACCTCGTGCCACGGCTCGCGCAGTTCCGCGAGGAGACGGACACCGTCGTGCCCGGCGTCGCCGACGCGCTCGCGGCGCGCGACCTCGCGGCGCTCGGCGCGCTCGTCGACCGTTCGATGGAAATGGCGGTCGGTGCGCTGCGCAACCAGGTGCCGGAGACGATCGCCCTCGCGCGCGAGGCGCGGGCGCTCGGCGCCGTGGCGGCGTCGGCGTTCGGCGCCGGGTTCGGCGGCGCGGTGTGGGCGATGGTAGGCGCGGAGAGCGCACGCGCGTTCCTCGAGGAATGGCGCGCCGCGTACGTCGCACGCTTCCCGGCACGCGCCGAGCACGCGCAGTGGCTCGTGACGCGTCCCGGCCCTCCCGCACGCCAGGCGCGCGCCGGCGACGGCGCGTGACGCGTCCGCCGCCGGCCACTCACCGCGCTCGAGTCATCGGATCCTGCGGATCTCCCCGCACGCGACGGGAAGCGTGAGGAACGCCGGCACGCCCGGCAGACTCGCGACGGTGCTCGGCAGCGGCGTGTTCGAGTCGACGCCATGGATCACGACGTGCCGCGTCTCGAGGGCGAGCGGCGCGCCGTCGAGCTTCACCACCGCGTCCGCGGTGTTCGGATCGGGCGCGTTGAGGTCGGCGAGCATCGCGGCGAAGCTCGCCGTCGACTGGTAGCGCAGACGCCCCTCGATCCCCGTGGCCGTCGGGAAGGTGCCGTTGGCCTGGCTCGTGAGATCGTCGTCGAGCGGGATGAGGATCGGTCCGTAGAAGGGCACGCCCTCGATCACGTCGACGAAGCCGTCGTGGTTCACGTCGGCGGAGGCGGGCGGGCAACTGGCCGCCGCGTGGATGTGCTGCGGGTGGATCATGCCGCTCTCGATCCCGAGCGCCGAAACGGTGGCCGTGATCTCGCCGTTGCGGATGGTGAAGTACGCCTTGCCGCGCGCCACCCCTCGCGCGCCGTCTTCGCGATCGGGATCGAGCTCGGACTGCGAGCGCGGGTTGAGCACGTGCAGGTTCGCTTCGTAGGCGCCGTCGGCGAGCATCTCGTGCCGATGCTCCGCGTTGCGGGACGCGAGCGCGTCGGTCGGCGAGACGCCGGCGGACGAGGAGCCGTCCGAGCAGGCGGCGAGGGCGAAGGTCGCGACGAGCGCGACGGGGAGCAGGGCGGGGCGGCGGGCCTTCATGGGCTTCTCCTCGTGGGAGTGTCTGGTGCGGCCGCACGCGAGTTCGACGGTCGCACAGGCTGTACGACCGGATTGGCGCACCGGATTGTTCCCGCCCGAGGCCGGCACGCGCCGGCGGCCGGCGCGCTACGACAGCGCCGAAGGCACGCTCTGGCCGTGCGGTGGCAGGACGGCCTCCGCGCCGATCACGGTCGGCAGCCAGAGCGTGAACGTCGTCCCCTCGCCCGGCACGCTGTTCACGAGGAGGTCGCCGCCGAGGAGGTGCGCGAGCTTGCGGCTCACCGGGAGTCCGAGCCCGGTGCCGCCCTTGGCGCGAGTCAGCGACTGGTCGAGCTGCGTGAACGGATCGAAGATCCGCTCGAGGTCCGCGGCCGTCATGCCCGGCCCGGTGTCGGTCACGCCGAACATGATCCGCTCGCCGTGCTGCTGCACGGAGACGGACACCGCGCCCGCCTCGGTGAACTTCATCGCGTTGCCGACGACGTTGATGAGGATCTGGCGCAGCTTCGTCGGATCGGTGAAGAGCATCGCCGTTTCGGGCGCGGCGACGCGGAGGGTGAGCCGCTTCGTCGCTGCCTGCGGCTCGAAGAGCTCGGCCACGCCGCGGGTGAGTGCCGCGCCGTCGACCGCCTCGGGCTGGAGCGGCTCCTTCCCCGCCTCCACGCGCGAGAAGGTGAGGATCTCCTCGATGATGTGCACGAGATGCCGCGCCGCGGACTTCACGCGGCCGAGGTACTCCTTCTGGAGCGGCTCGACCGGACCGACCATCTCGCTCTCGAGCAGATCCATGAAGCCGATGATGGCGCTGAGCGGCGTCCGCAGCTCGTGACTCATCGAGGCGAGGAAGTCCGACTTGGCCTGGCTCGCCACCTCGGCGCGGGAGAGCGCGTCGCGAAGCTGCTCCTCGCGCGCGGCACGCTCGGTCACGTCCTGCACGAGCACGATCGCGCCGTCGATCGCGCCGTCGCGTACGAGCGGCATGATGCGCGCGCTCTGCTGCATGCGGTCGAACCGCCCCTCCGCCACCGCGGGTCGTGCGGGCAGCGGAAGGAAATAGCGGTGGAAGCGGTGCGACCACACGGTGGTGGATCCGGAGAGCGCGGCGCGCAGCGCCTGCTCGGCCGGCCCGCCGCGCAGCTCGGGAAACACCTCGAGCAACGGGCAGCCCACGATCTCGCGGTGCTGCGATTCGAGCACCGCGGTGAGCCACCGGTTGCACCCCGTGACGACGAGGCTCCGGTCCACGGTCAACACGCCCAGCTCCAGCACCTGCGCAAGCTCGTGCAACAACTGCATCGACACTCCGTCCCCCGAAAACGGCAACTCGTCGTGCGCCATCAACTCGGGCCCGATTCCAGCGCATCGCTGATCAGCTCGAGCGACGCGAGCCCGATGGCGATCATGAGGTAGCCGCCCACCTCACCCTCGGTGAGCCGGAACCGCGTCGCGGCGAGCAGCGTGTAGTGCAGCTCGTCGCTCTGCACCTTGATCGAGCGCAGCAGGCCCTCGAGCGATTCGACGTGGATGCGCGGCACCGCGAACGACACCGACACGTGCAGCATGTCGCCGAACGCGCTGAGGCACGAGCTCAGGATCACGTTCCCCACTTCCGCGAGCACCTCGCGCGCCGATTGATCGAGCCGGCCTCCCGCCGCGAGCTCGCCGTCCGTGAGGAGCGCGGCGAGCCGAGAGGCGTTCTCGTACTCGAGCACGAGGACGGCGTCGCCGGACATGTTGCCCATGAAGATCTGATGGACCGTGGCGAGCTCCCCCTCGATCAGCTCGCGCAGCCGGCTGTGCGTCTCCTCGATCGGGCAGATCCACAGCCGCGGGAGATCGACGACGATGCGCTGACCCGTCAGCTCCGACAGCGACGCGGCGGCGCGATGCAAGCCGATGTTGAACAGCTCCGTGAGCGCGTCGTGGTCGATCGGACGGCCCGTCATCGGTCGCACTCGGCCAGCACGTCGCGCACCGCGCCGAGCAGCGCGTCGGCCGACACCGGCTTGCCGAGGAATCGCAGCGCGCCCGCCTCGCCCACGAGCTGGGCGGTCGACCGCTGCACGTCGGCGCTGATGACGATCACCCGCGCTCCCGATTCCATCTCGCGGAGGCGGCCGAGCACCTCGAGTCCGCTCATGTCTTCCATGGTGAGGTCGAGGAGGACCAGATCCGGGCGATGCAGGAAGAAGCTCTCGATGGTCGCCATCCCGCTCGTCGCGTCGTACACGACGTGGCCTTCGGATTCGAGGATGCGGCGGTGAATCCGCCGCGTGAACCCCGAATCGTCCGCAATGAGGATGCTCGCCATCTCAGATCATCTCCACGATGGCTCCGGCCATCTCATTCAGCCCGGCAACGCGATCGCTCAGCGACGCCTCGGCCACGGCGCGTGGCATGCCGTACACGACGCAGGACGACTCCGCCTCCGTGAGGATGCGGCCGCCCTGGGCCTTGATGTGTGCCGCGCCGAGCAATCCATCGGTCCCCATCCCCGTCATGACGACCCCGAGCACACGCGCCCCGAAGGTCTCGGCCGCCGAGCGGAACAGGACGTCGACGGCTGGTCGATGTTGGGTGTCCGTCGGCCTGTCGTCAAGGTGCGCGACCACCGCCCCGTCGCTGCGCCGGAAGCTGAGGTGGAGGCCGGCGGGCGCGAGCAGCACGCGTCCCCCGCGCAGCTCGTCTCCCTCGCGCGCCTCGCGCACCTCGAGCGCGGAGATCGCGTCGAGCCGCTGCGCGTACATCTCCGTGTAACCGACGGGCATGTGCAGCACCACGGCGAGCCCGACCGGCAGGTCCGCTGGCAGCCGCGGGATCAACCGGCGCAGCGCCTGGGGACCGCCCGTCGAGATGCCGAGCACGACGACGTCACAGCGGCGCACACGCCCGCCGATCGGCTCCATGCTCGCCGCGCGGGGCGCGGGAAGCTCCGCGGGCAGATCGTGGATCGCCGCCGCGCCCGCCGCGAGCACTTTCCGGACGAGCTCCTCGGCGATCTCGTAGACGCGGTCCGTCGCGAGCGCGGTCGGCTTCTGCACGAGCTCGACCGCGCCCGCGTCGAACGCTTCGAGCGCCATCTCCCCCGACTCGTGCGCGATGCTGCAGATCACCACGGGGATCGGACGACGCCGGCGCTGCTCCCGCAGGAACTCGACGCCGTTCATGCGCGGCATCACGAGATCGAGCGTCACGACGTCGGGCCGGAGCTGCTCGACGAGCTCGAGCGCCTCCTCGCCGTCGCGCGCGGTGCCGACGACGTCGAGATCGGGGCTCCGCCGGAGCATCTGCGTCACGACCTTCCGCACGAACGCGGAGTCGTCCACCACGAGCACGCGGATCGGCGCCGTCATCGCTGCGCCCCGCGGCTCGCGCCGTCGTCCGCGCTCGCCGATCCCTTCGTGTACATGAACGCGCCGTCGACCTCGACGAGCGTGAACGCGGTCGAGTAGCGCGTGAGCGACTCCGATGCGCCCAGGCAGAGGAAGCCGTCGTCGGGCATCGCATCGGCGAGCAGCCGCGCCACGTGCGCGACGGTCCGCTCGCCGAAGTAGATCAGCACGTTGCGGCAAAACACGACCTGCGCATCGCCGAGCGACGCGACGTCCGCCGGGTCGACCAGGTTCGCGGTCGTCCACCGTATGCGCTCGTGCAGCCTCGGATCGACGCGCCAGCCGCGCCCCTCGCAGCGGAAGTAGCGCGCGCGCAGCTCGGCGGGCAGCGCGCGGAACGAACGCTCACCGTACACGCCGGCTCGCGCGCGCTCGATCATCGCGCCACTCGCGTCGCTCGCCACGATCTCGATCGGCCGCGTGTCGAGCAGGCCGGCCTCGGCCAGGGCGATCGCGATGCTCAACGGCTCCTCGCCGGTGCAGCAGGCGGCGCTCCAGATCCGGAACGGCGCGCGGGGACGGCGCGCGAAGTGCCGCGGCGCCAGCACCCGCGCCACGGCCAGGGAATGCTCCGGCTGCCGCCAGAAGTACGTCTCGGGCACCGCGAGCCGATCGACGAGGGCGCGCCAGTGACGCTCCGCGTCGGCGTCGTAGCGCAGCAGGTAGTAGTAGTCCAGATACGACGCCATCCCCTGCGCGGCGAGCAGGTCGGCGATCTTGTCGGCGAGCAGATCGCGCTTGTCGTCGGCGAAGTACACGCCGGTGCGCTGCGCGACGAGATCGCGCAGCAGCACGAACGTCGGCTCGGCGAAGCCGAGCACGTCCGCGCTCGACCCGCCGGCACCGCGGCGCGCTGCAGGCCCCGTCACGCGACGGCGGTGGTCGCGCGGAGATCGCGCTGCGCGAGCGCGTATGCCGCGGCGGCGCGGACCGCGGCGTGCTCGTCCCGCAGCGCGTCCGCCAGCAGCAGCCCCGCCGACGCGTGGTCCGACCTGCCGAGCGCTTCGACGACCGCGCTGCGCACTGCGTGCCGCGGGTGCGCCAGCGCCGGACGGAGCCACGCGATGCGCTCCTCCGGCAGCCCGGCGAGCGCGTCGATCGCGGCGCCGCATCGCCTCGGATCCTCCGCGACGTCGACGAGCGCCGATACGGCCCGCGCGTCGGGAATCGACGCGAGCGCCGCGAGGGCGAGGGCTCGCTCCTCCGCATCGGCGCTGGCGCGCGCCATGAGCGCGAGCGGGTCGACGGAGGCCGCCTCGCCGCGCCGGCCGAGCGCATCGAGCGCGGTGACGCGGCACACCCGCGCGGAATGCGCCAGCGCCGAGTGCAGCGTGGCGAGCGTCTCCTCGCCGCACGCGGCGCCGAGCGCGGCCAACGCCGGAGCCGCGACGCCGGGATCGGGATCGTCGGCGAGGGGACGAAGCGCCGCGAGCCGCCCGTCGTCTCCGAGGGCGGCGAGCGCCTCGACTGCCGCGATGCGAACGGGGGGAACGCGATCGTGCAACGCGAGCTCGAGCAGCGGCGCCGCGGAATCCGCCGTGGCGAGTCGCCGGAGCGCGCGCGCGGCGTAATACCGCACCCACGGGTCCGCGTCGCGGCACGCGGCGACGAGGCGCGGCGCCGCGTCGGACGCCGACGCGTACGCCAGCGCGCGAGCCGCGGCGGCACGCGTACCCGGCTCCCCCGCCTCGAGCGCGTGGCCGAGGGCAGCGCGCGCGCGCGGATCGTCGAAGCGCGAGAGCTGCTCCACGGCGGCGCGCCGCACGGCGTCGTCGGCGTCGTCGCAGAGGACGAGCAAGGGCTCGAGCACGCTCGCGCCGCCGAGGTAGCCGGCGATCCGCGCCGCGCTCTCACGCACCCGCGGCGAGTCGTGCGCGAGCAGCGACGGCAGCCGCGCGGGCATGTCGGGGTGCCCGGTCGAGTGGAGCGCCGACACGGCGACCTGGCGCACCGCGGCGTGCGCATCGTCGAGCCGCTCCAGCAGCGGCTCGAAGGCGCGCCGGTCGCCGATGTGCCCGAGCGCTCCGGCCGCCACGACGGCGACCTCGGGCTCGTCGTCGAGCAGTGCGACGAGCGCGGGCACGGCGCTCGTCGCGCCGAGGCGCCCGAGCGCAGCGGCAGCGGCTCGCCGCGCATGCGCGTCGGCCTCGTCGGCCTCGTCGGCGCGTGCGTCGAGTTCGCGTGACAACACCTGGAGCAGAGCGGGGATGGCGCGCGATCCGCGCCGTACGAGCGCGTCGGCGGCCACGTCGCGCGTCGCCGGCTCCGAGAGCGCGGCGGCGAGCACGGCGTCCACCTCGTCGCCGTCGAGCCAGCCCACCACGCGCGTGATTGTCGGCCGCTCGGCCTCGCTCGCCGATCGCATCGCCTCGACGAGGGCACGCACCCCCGCCGGCGCGACCGTGCGCTCCGCGATCCGCGCGACGTTCGTGGTGGCGCCGCTCCCGTTCCCACTGCGGGTATCGAGCGCCGCCAACGCCCGCGCCACGGCCGCGAGGGGCGCGTGCGGGTCGTTCAGCAATCGGGCGAGCGGCGGCGCCGCATCGTCCCCGCCGAGCGCGCCGATCGCTTCCGCCGCCGCACCCTGGAGCAGGGGATCCTCCAGCAGTGGAAGCAGCCGTGGCGCCACGGACCGCTCGCCGATGCTCGCGAGCGCGTCGAGCGCCGCGAACGCGACCGTGAAATCGCGCGACTCCGCGAGCTCGGCCACCGCGGATGCCGCCTCGCGCGAGCCGATCCGCCCGAGCGCTTCGACGGCATGGAACCGGACGTTGTCGTCGGCGTCGCCGAGCGCGTGCACGAGTAGCGGCACGGCGCGCGGATCCTCGAGCAGCCCCAATGCCAGCGCGCCGTACGTGCGAAGATCGGCGTCGTCCGCGGTGAGGAGGGGCGCGACGGACGGCAGCGCGTCGCTCGCGCCGTTCACCAGCGCGTGGAGCGCCGCGTTGAGCGTGGCCGGATCCCGGTGGCGCTCGCGGATCGCGGCGACGAGCGCCGCCGCCGCCCCGTCGTCGCGCTCGCGCGCGAGCCCATCGGCCGCGGCGCGGCGTACACGCCAGCTCGGATCGCCCAGCACTCCGACGAGCGGTCCGGCACCCTCCTCATCCGCGAGGGCGCGGGCGGCGCGCAACCGCACCGCGTCGTCGGGACTCTCGAGCTGTCGCGCGAGCTCGCGCTCGTGATCGCGCCGCGCGGTCACGTCCTCGATCGTGACCATCACGCCGGCGATCCGGTCGCCCGCGTGCAACGGCACCACGGTCACGTGCTGCTGCATCCGCGCGAAGTGCGTCGCCGCCAGGCGCGGAGGGCAGGGAAGGAAGTATTCGTGAAATGCCGGCGCGAGCACCGCGACCTCGCCCGACTCGGCGACTCGCCGCAGCCGCGCGAGCAACCCGCGCCCCTCGAGCTCGGGAAACAGCTCGCCGAGCGGACGCCCGCACGTCTCCGCCTCGCCGAGGCCGGTCGCGCGCGTCAGCCACTCGTCCCACGATTGCACCACGAGCGACACGTCGGTCGTGAACGTCCCGACCGATCCTGCGGAGACTCCCACCGTCACGCGCGATCCGTCGCCCCCTGGCTCTCCGCCGCGAACCGGCGCGCGCGCTCGGCGACGAGCGCGCTGAGTGCCGGCCCCGCGCCCGAGGTGCGCACCTCTTCCGATGCACGCTCCGAGAGCCGTTGCAGCTCGGCGAGCGCGTCGAGCGTGTGCGCGGCGCTCTCGGACTGCTCGCGGTTCGCGCGAACGATGAGCGCGATCTGCCGCGCCACGTTTCGCGTCGCGTCGCCGATCTCGGATGCGGCGCGCGACTGCTCGGCCAGTCCCTTGCTCGTCTGCTCCGACTGCCGCCGCATGTCGTTCGCCGCCTTCGCGACCTGATTCACCGCCGTGGCCTGCTCGGCCGTCGCCGCGCTCACCGTCGCGCTCATGCGGCGGAAGCTCTCCGCATCCCGCGTCACGCTCTCCACGGCCTGCCGCTGCTCCGCCAGCGCGCGCGTCGTGCTCGCCGAGCCCCGCCGGATCGACTCCGCCGCCGACGTGAGCTCGCCCATCGCCGTGGCCTGCTCGACCATCGCGCGCCGCACCTGCGAAGCGAGCGAGGCGCTGCTCTCGGCCGCCTTCACGATCTCGCGCGACGAACGGCTCTGATCCTCCATCGCGTCGGTGACCTGCCGCGCCGCCCCGCGCATCTGCCCCGCCGAGCGGACGAGGCCCTGCAGCGCGGTCGCCTGCTCCGTCGTCGCCGCCGTGACCTGGCGGACCTGCGTCGTCACCGAGGCCACGCCGGCCACGACCTGCTGCGTCGCCGTGAACTGCTCCTGCGTCACGTCGGCAATCTGGCCGATCTTCTGCGAGCTCTGCTCGATCCCCCCCATGATCCGGCGCAGTCCCGCCGCTCCTTCCTCCGACAGCCGCCCGGTCTCCTCCGCCACGCGCTGCCCTTCGGTGGTGGACGCGACCGCGTCCTGCACCACCGTCTGCAGCGAGCGGATGATCGCCGAGATGTCCGCCGTCGCCTTCGCCGAGCGATCGGCGAGATTGCGAATCTCCTCGGCCACCACGGCGAAGCCGCGCCCCGCGTCCCCCGCCCGCGCCGCTTCGATCGAGGCGTTGATGGAGAGCAGGTTGGTCCGCTCGGCGATCAGGTTGATCGTGTCGACGATGCCGCTGATCTCTCCGGCGCGGCGTCCGACCTCCTTCACGACCGACGCCGATTCCGCCATGGACGAGCGCACCCGTCCGAGGCCCTCGAGCGAGCGCTGCACCGCGCTCCCTCCCTCCTCCGCGTCGCGCGTCGCGCGGCGGGAGATCTCCGACGCGTCGCTCGTGAGCTGCGCCACGCTTCGCATCGAACGGTCGAGCTGCGTCGCGCTCGCGCCGACGCTCTCCACCGCCCGCGTGATCGACTCGGCGTTCCGCGCCACGCCTTCGACGGAGCGCGCCGTCTCCTCCACGGAGGTCGCCACTTCCTCGGCGAGCCCCGCCATGTTCTCCGCACTCGCGCCGATCTGCTCGGTCGACGTCGCGAGCGCCGCCACCGTGCGCGACGTCTGCTCCGCCGCCGCCGCGAGGTCGTCCGCGTTGCTGCGCACTCCTTCGATGGAGCGGGCGGTCTCCTCGGTCGCGGATGCCATCTGCGTCACCGACGTCGCCAGCGCGTCCGTG
Source organism: Gemmatimonadaceae bacterium (assembly GCA_035494615.1). GTDB lineage: Bacteria > Gemmatimonadota > Gemmatimonadetes > Gemmatimonadales > Gemmatimonadaceae > AG11. The sequence continues at coordinate 9,398 of DATJGU010000048.1, read as the reverse complement.
TCGTCGCTCACGCGCCCGATCGACGCCGACATCTCCAGCATGCTGCCGGCCACGGTCGTGGCCGCGGTCGACATCTCGGCCGCCGTCGCGGCGACCGCGGCGACCGACCGGCTCGTCTCCTCCGCCGACGCGCCCGTCTCCGCGACCGACGTCGCCAGCGCCGCCGCGCCGGCCGTCATCTCGCCGATCGACGCGGCGAGCTCGTTGGCCGACGACGCCAGCTCCTCTCCCGACGTCGCGATCGACTCGGCCTGCATCGCCGTCTCGCGCAGCGAGTGCACGATCTCCGTCGTGCCGGCGAGCGTGCCGTCGAGGATCCGGCTCTGCGCCTCGTTCGTCTCCGCGAGCGCGGCCGCCGCGCGCAGCGCGCCGTCGCCCCGCGGCTGCGCCGCAACCGTCTGCCGCGCCCCGTTGGCGCCGTTCGCTCCATTCTCGTGGCGATCGCCGCCGCGCGTCCAGAATGCCATGTCTCGGTCCTCCCCGGTCACGTCAAGGAACCGGTCCGCGCCGCGGGGGCGTCGACCGGCTGGTCTTCGGTCTCGAGCAGCTCGTGCAGATCCACCACGAGGAGCAGCCGCTCCCCCTGATGCGCCACGCCGCGCAGATATCGTCCCGTCGTTCCCCCGATCCCTTCGGGGAGCGGCTTGACCGCCTCGGGCGGGATGCTGGCGAACTCCCGCGCGCTGTCCACGATCAGTCCCACCGTGCGTCCCTCGGCGCGCACGATCACGAGCCGGCTCCGCAGGTCGTGCGCAACGCGCGGGAAGCCGAACCGCGCCCGCAGGTCGACTGCGGGGATCACCTGGCCGCGCACCGAGACCACGCCGTCGACGAACCCGGGTGCGTTCGGCACCGGCGTCGGCTCGCCGACCATCTCCAGTTGCTGGATCATCCGGCTGGGGATCGCGTACGTCGCGCTCGCGAGCTCGAACAGGACGTAGCTCTCGCCGTCGGTCGTCGACTGCGTCATCGGGATGCACCGAGTGCGGAGTGAGGCGGGGGCGGCGCGGGAGGACGCGTGAGCCGCGCCGAGGTGCGCGCGTCGCGCTGCGCCTCGGCGAGCCGCAGCACGGCGGCGACGTCGAGAATGAGGCTGACGCGGCCATTGCCGAGATCCGTCGCTCCCGAGATCCCGGGCATCGCCACGAGCCGGTCCGCCACAGGATGCACGACGATCTCGCGCAACCCGATCAACCGGTCGACGCGCAGCCCGATCGGCGCGGCGTCGCTTCCGACGACGAGGAGATAGCAGCGCTCCGGCCGCGAGTCGGGAAAGCCGAACAACGGCGCGAGGTGGACGATCGGCAGCACGCCGTCGCGATAGGACACGGCGTCGTTGTTCTCGAAGCTCACCACCGACGACGACGCGATCTGCACGATCTCGCGCAGCGCCGGCTGCGGCACCGCCATCTGCTGGCCGGACACGTCCACGAGGAGCGCATCGACGATCATGAGCGACAGCGGGAGGTCGATCGTGAACGCCGTCCCCGCGCCGGATGCGGTCTCCACGGTCAGCTCGCCCGCCAGCGCGCGCACGGCGGCGCGCACGACGTCCATCCCGACGCCGCGGCCGCTCGTCCGGTCGGCCTCGTCGCGCGTGGAGAATCCCGGCGCGCAGAGCACGTCGAGCAGCCCGTCGGCGGTGAGCGCCTCGTCCGCGGCGAGCAGCCCGCGCTCTCGAGCGCGACGCGCGACCCGCTCCACGTCGATGCCGGCGCCGTCGTCCTCCACGCGCAGGCGGATGCGATCCCCCGATGCGCTCGCGCGGAGCGTCAACGTCCCTTCCTCGGGCTTGCCACGCTCCCGCCGCTCGTCCGGACGCTCGATCCCGTGGCTCACCGCGTTGCGCACGAGGTGCAGCAGCGGCTCCAGCATCCGGTCGACGATCACCTTGTCGATCTCGGTCGACTGTCCGTGGAATACCAGGCCCACCCGCTTGCCCGATTCGCGGATCGAGTCGCGTGCCGCGAAGCGCAGGCGCTCGAACACCTCCCCCACCGGGACGAGCCGGATCCGCATCACCCCTTCTCGCAGGTGACGGAGCTGGCGCTCCATCGCCGCGTCGATCTCCGCGATCAGGTCGAGCAGCGCCGACGGCTCGAGCGTGGCGCCGCGGTCGGCCGCCTCGCCGAGCCGACCACGGCTCACCACCAGGTCGCCGACGAGCCGCATCACGTCGTCGAGGCGGCCGAGCTCCACGCGCACGACGCCGGCGCCACTCCCCCCGGTCGGCGACATCGCGGTGGCGTCGGAGCTCGCGCTCGCGTCTGTGCCGCGCTCGGCGTCGGCGGGGATCACGCCTTCGATCGTCCAGCGCAGACCGTCGTCCAGCCACGCGTCGTCGGGGCGCAGGCCGCCGGCCACGGCGACCCGGAAGTCGAACGCGACGCCGCCCGCCACGACGCGCGGCTTCGCGTCGAGCATGGTGCCGAGCGCTCGAAGGCGCGCGCGGATGGTGTCCACGCCGATGCCGCGTGCCGTGAGCTCCGCGCTCGGCACGAACTCGAAGAGGTGGATCACCGCGCCGGTCGCCGAGCGCGCATCGGACGGGCGACGATCTCGTGCCGTCTCCGGCGCGCGCGTGCCCCGGTCCTGTTCGCGGCTGCCCGCGTGGCGCGAGAGCATCGCGATGAGCTCGTCGACCGGCGGAGGCGCCGCGCCCGCGCGGTGTGCCGCGACGCAGCGCTCGAGCGTGTCGACGCCGGCGAACAGGTCGTCGAGCAGTCCGGAGCCGGCGAGCGCCGGGGCGGCCTCCACGCCGCGCAGCGAATCCTCGAGTGCGTGGGCCACGCGCTCCGTGGCCACGTCCTCGACCATTCCGGAGAGTCCCTTCAGCGTGTGCAGGCTGCGCTGGAGCTCCCGCAGCGCGGGATGCCACGACGCGCCCGGCGTCGCGCCCTCGAGCGCGAGGAGCACGCGGCGCGCGGTCGCCAGGTGCTCGTCGCACTCGGAGAAGTAATCCTCGATGAACTGCTCGAAGAACGCGCCGCGCTGCTCGTCCACGTTACCCCGCGTCCAGCAGCGCGCGGATCTCCGGCGCGAGCGTCGCCGGCTGGAAGGGCTTCGTGAGGTAGCGCGTCGCGCCCTCGCCGAGCGCGGCGTCGCGGCTCTCGTCGTCGCCACGGGTCGTGAGCACGACCACCGGCAGCTCGCGGAAGCGCTCGTGCGACCGGACGAAGCGCAGGACCTCGATCCCGTGCACGTCGGGCATGTTGAGGTCGAGCAGCACGAGATCGATCGGGGCGACCGCCAATCGCTCGATCGCCTCGAGCCCGCTCGACGCCTCGTCGAAGCGCACGTCGCCGAGCTCGCGCAGTGAGGCCATGATCATGCGACGCATGGTCTGGGAATCGTCGACGACCAGGATCGTCCTCATCTGCGATGCGACAGCGACTGGTGGAGCTCGACCGGGATCCCGAATGTACCGGCCGCCCCAGCGGGGCGCCATTCGAGGGGCGCAGAAACAAGCCGGCCCGTGGGTGAGTGCTCACCACGGGCCGGCTTCGTTCGGTGACGTCGAGCGAGTCCCGCTACGGAGTACTCGCTACTCGCTACTACCTACTCGCAGTTGCCGTTCGCCTATTGCTCGACGACGACGAGGTACTTCGACGGCGCCCAGAAGCGCGTCGCGTCGGCGATCTTCAGGTTGCCGCGGAAGGTGTTCTTCTTCCGCTCCTGCACGTCGGCGTTGTCGAGGCTCTGACGCGACACGATGCGGTAGTGGCGCGTGCTGTCGGGCATCGGGATCACCTTGATCTCGCGCGAATCGACCGTCGTGAACGCGTCGGTCGGGATCGTGCGCGCGATCTGGAGCGTGCGGCCCGGATGCGCGAGCAGCAGGTTGGCGCCGCCCTCGCGGACGATCACGCCGCGCTTCACGAGCTCGTCCTCGCGGCCGACGACGTAGTAGACCTTCGCGTTGTCCGTCTCGACGTTGGCGAGCGTCGACGCGAGCTGCTCACCCGCCGTCTTGAGGCTGTCGATCCGCGACGATAGGCCGGCGATCTCCAGCGTCTGGCGCTGGATCGTCGCGTTCAGGTCCGCGATCATCGCCGAGTCGGCCGCGATCTGCGCGAGGAGCGCCTTGTTGGACTTGTTCGCCTTCGCGAGCTGCGCGGCCGTGGTCTGCGCGCGCTTCACGAGCGCGTCGACGCGCTCCATCACGACGCGGCGGTTCTCGACCTGGCGCGCGAGAGGATCGAGCGTCTTGTCGGAGCGCTTTCCCTTCGGGAGGCCGCGGACGCGCGACATGCTGCTGTCGATGCGGCTGATGAAGTCGTCGGCCTGAAGGACGACGCGCGTGAGCGAGTCCTTCTGCGCGGCGAGCTGGGTGGCGAGCTGGGTCTGCTCGGCGGCGGCCACCGCGGCCGTGCTGTCGGCGCGGATGTGCTCCTGGTTCGGGCCGCACGCGGCGAGCGCGAGCGCGGAGAGCGTCGAGAACGACGCGAGACGGGACATCTTCATGGGACGGGGGAGCTGGTGTCGGGATATCCGCGCGGCGGAGGGAGGATCATCCTGCGCGGTGCTGGGAGAGGGGCGCCGAATGTGCCACTCCGTCCCACCGCGCGCACTGAAGTGGCGCACAGTCTGTCAGTGACGTCGATCACACGTCACATAAGTCGAGTCCGCTACAGCGGTTGGGACGCGGAGGGGCGAGCGACGGAGCACGGACTCGCCAGCGCGCGGCGCGTAACGAGCGCGTTCCCACTCCGTCATTCCGAGCGAGCGCCGTCGCCCCGGTCATTCCGAGCGAGCGCCGTCGCCCCGGTCATTCCGAGCGAGCGCCGCGAGTCGAGGAATCGCGATCGTCCGGATAGAGGGGCCGCTCGATCGGGCCGATCGGGATTCCTCGACTGCGCGAGCACTGCGTGCTCGCTGCGCTCGGAATGACGATCGGGTGGAATGCTCGTGCTGCTCACGCTGCGCTCGGAATGACGATCGGGTGGGCAGCGCGCGTTGCGCACGCGCTCCGCTCGGAATGACGACGCGCCACGCGCGAGACGACGTTTGCCCGGCGTGAGCCCTCCGCGCATCTTCCTCGCCCCCGCGCGCGACCGCGCGCGGCCGATCCGTCACCCTTCCGAACCGCACATGCGCACCCTCTCCGCCGCACTGCTCCTCTCCATGCTCGTGGCGACCCCCGCCGTCGCGTCCCGCGCGCAGACGACGAAAGTCGCTCCCGCTCCCGCCGCCGGCACGTCGGCCGCTCGCTCCGACTTTTCCGGCACCTGGGTGCTCGACACCGCACGCACGGAGAAGGGACAGATGGTGCCGACGCAGATGACGCTCAAGATCGCGCAGACGGCGAACGGCATCACGGTCGATCGCGACCAGACCAATCAGATGGGGCAGTCCACCGCGTCGCTCAAGTACGCGCTCGACGGCACGACGTCGACGAATCAGCTCAACTTCGGCGGGAACCCGGTCGACATCTCCACCGTCGTCACCTGGGAGGGCCCGTCGCCCGTGCTCACGAGCTCCATGAAGTTCGGCGACAACGATGCGCACTCGGTCGAGAAGTGGTCACTCGGCGACGGTGGCAAGTCGCTCACCATCGACCGCAAGGTCGACGTCGGCGGCCAGTCGTTCTCGAGCAAGGTCGTTCTGGTAAAGCAGCAGTAGTCGGTGTGTTGGTGTATTGGTGTGTCGGTGTGTCGGTAACGGCGACGGCCCCGGGAAGCAGAAGCCTCCCGGGGCCGTCACCAGCGCACTGACACACCGACGCACTAACGCACTGCTGTCTAGAACGTGATCCCGAACGTGATCGGGATGTACTGGATCGAGCCGCCGTTCACGGAGATGCGGCGGTAGCGCGCGTCGAGGCGCGTGCCGAGGCCGCCGAGAGCGAAGTCGATCCCGCCGCCGACGTTGAAGCCGAAGTGGTTCTCCGAGGCGGAGACGTCGACAGCACCCGAGCTCGCGGACACCTTGATGCGGCCGTAGCTCGGACCGGCGGTCAGGTACGGATGCACCGGGCTGCCCGGGTTCGGCATGCGCAGCACGACGTTCGCGTTGATGCCGAGGTCCGACAGATCCGCGTCGTCCGCGCCGCCGGTGTCTTTCGCGCCGAAGCTCGCGTACGTCAGTTCGCCGCGGATGCCCAGCGGGCTGAGCGGAACGTGATAATCCACCGCGCCGCCAACGTCGTAGCCGGTGTTCACACCGTCCCCGGTGTCACCGACCGGCAGCGCGACGCCGCCGAAGACGGTGAACTTCAGAGGGTTCGATACCTGCGCGCGCGCCACGACGGGCATCGCGAGCGTGGCGGCGGCCGCGAGCGAGAACAGCAACGTGGTCCGATTCTTCATTCCTTTCTCCAAGGGGCTGGTAGGTGCCTGATCTTCAGCGTTGCCCACGCCGGTCGACGCGCGCAACAATGATGGCGGACAATGGTACCTCATCGTGCACGGCGACCAGCCGCAAAGGGCTGGCCGCGGGCCACCTGCCGCCACATTTCGGACGATCCTCCGTAGCGTAGGTCATACATGACGTCGCTTGTCCGCCGGACGCGCCCGCTCCTCCTCCTCGCCCTCGCGGCGCCCCTCCTCGCCCTGGCGATCCCCGCCGCCGCCCAGGCGCCTCGCACCCTCGGCATCGACACCACGGCGTTCGACCGATCCGTCCGCCCGCAGGACGACTTCTTCCGCTTCGTGAACGGCGGGTGGATCCGGCGCACCCCGATCCCCGATGACGCCGCTCGCTGGGGCTCCTTCGACGAGCTCGCCGAGCGCAGTCGCGACGCCATGCGCGCCGTGCTCGAAGACGCCGCACGGTCGAACGCCCCCGCCGGCTCCGAGGAGCGGAAGGTCGGCGACTACTACGCGAGCTTCCTCGACTCCGCCCGCGTCGAGTCGCTCGGCGTCGCCCCGCTGCGCGCCGAGCTCGCGCGCATCGCGTCGATCACCTCGGCCTCGGATCTTCCCGCGGTCTTCGCGCATCTCGCGCGACTCGGTGTGGCGCGGGCGATCGCCGTCGGCGTCGGCTCCGACCAGAAGAACTCGGCGGCCAACGCCGTCTACGCGGGACAGTCGGGGCTCGGGCTCCCCGACCGCGACTACTATCTGAAGTCCGGCGCGCGCATGGACTCCGTCCGCCGCGAATACGTCGCCTACACCGCGCGGCTGTTCACGCTCGCCGAGCTGCCGGATCCGGCAGGGGCCGCCGAGCGCGTGCTCGCGCTCGAGACCGCGCTGGCGGGCAGGCAGTGGGAGCGCACGCGCACCCGCGATCCGAACCTGACCTACAACCGGATGACGGTGGCGCAGCTCGCGGCGAGCGCACCGCACTTCGCGTGGACCGTCTACCTGGATTCGCTCGGCGTCGGCGCGGCGCGCGAGATCATCGTCCAGGAGCCGGACTACATGAGTGCGGTCGATTCGCTCGTCGCGTCCACGCCGATCGCGACCTGGCGCGAGTACCTCGCGAGCAAGCTGCTCGACTCCTATGCGTACGAGCTGTCGTCGCCGTTCGTCGACGCACGCTTCCACTTCCGCGGCACGGTGCTCAACGGCCAGCAGGTGCTCCGCGCGCGCTGGAAGCGCGGCGTGCAGGAGGTCGACGGCGCGCTCGGCGAGGCGGCCGGAAAGCTGTACGTCGCCCGGAACTTCAAGCCGGAAGCGAAGGCGCGCATGGACGAGTTGATCCGGAACCTGCGCGACGCGTACCGCATCGGGATCGACAGCCTCGAGTGGATGACGCCGGAGACCAAGGCGCGCGCCCAGGAGAAGCTCGCGAAGTTGTCGGTGAAGATCGGCTATCCCGACGAGTGGCGCGATTACGACGCGGTCGAGGTCCGGCGCGACGATCTGATCGGCAACGTGATGCGGGCGCGCGCGTGGGCGTTCCAGGACATGGTGAACCAGCTCGGCAAGCCGGTGGATCGCGCGCGCTGGGCGATGACGCCGCAGACGGTGAACGCGTACTACCTGTCGACGAACAACGAGATCGTCTTCCCGGCCGCGATCCTGCAGCCGCCCTTCTTCGACCTCGCCGCGGACGACGCCGTGAACTACGGCGCGATCGGCGCGGTGATCGGCCACGAGATCGGCCACGCGTTCGACGACCAGGGACGCAAGGCGGACGGCGCGGGGAACCTCCGCGACTGGTGGACGCCGGCGGACGCGAAGGCATTCGAGGAGCGTGCGACCCGGCTCGGCGCGCAGTACGACGCACTCTCGCCGTACGACGGCGCGCACGTGAACGGCAGGCTCACGATGGGCGAGAACATCGGCGACCTGAGCGGCCTCGCGCAGGCGTACCGCGCGTACCACCTCTCCCTGCGCGGGAAGATGGCGCCGGTCATCGACGGCTTCACCGGCGATCAGCGCTTCTTCATGGGCTACGCGCAGGCGTGGCGCTCGAACACGCGCGAGGCCGCCCTGCGCCAGCAGCTGCTCACCGACCCGCACTCCCCGGACGAGTATCGCACCAACGTTCCCGTCTCGAACAGCGACGCCTTCGAGCGCGCGTTCGGGCTCGAGCCTGGTGACAAGCTCTACGTGAAACCCGCGGAACGGGTGCGGATCTGGTAGCAGGGATTCACGGGCGCGAGCAGCGCTCAGTCCTTGGAAGCGAGTGCAACCCCGTCATGCCGAGCGAAGCGCGTGCGGAGCGCGCGCGCAGTCGAGGAATCGCGCGTCTCCCGGTAGAGAGGCCCTCCACCGAGACGATCGCGATTCCTCGACTACGGGCCTTCGGCCCTCCGCTCGGAATGACGGCAGCCTTGGGCCTTCGGCCCTCCGGTCGGAACGACCGCAGGCTAGGCGCGCGACGACGGCGGCTGGTAGCTGCCGACGTCGGAGCCGAGCGCGATCGAGAGACGGTTCCAGCAGTTGATGACGATCACCGCATACGTCAGATCGGCGAGCTCGCGCTCGCTGAAGTGCTCGCGTGTCTCGTCGAAGAGCTGCTCGGGGACGCCGTCGCGGCCGAGCGCCGTGACCGCTTCGGTCCACGCCAGCGCGGCGCGCTCCCGCGGCGTGTAGAACGGCGTCTCGCGCCACACCGGCACCGCGTACAGCCGCTGCTCGGTCTCTCCCTCGGCGCGCGCATCCTTGGTGTGCATGTCGACGCAGTACGCGCAGCCGTTCATGTACGACGCGCACAGCTTCACCAGCTCGAGCAGCGGCTTCTCCAGCCCGCACCCGCGGACGTACTGCTCGAGCGCCCGCACGGCGCCCGTCCCATCGGGCGCTACCCTGCGATAGTCGATCCGTCTCCCCGTGGAAGTCGCATTCGTCACTTCGTCTCCTCCCGCGTCAATGAGTCATTCGCAATCTCGCCGCGGGGAGCGGGAATGGGGAGCGATCGAGCGGTGTGTTGGTGCGTGGTGTGTTGGTGTGTGGTGTGTTGGTGTGTGGTGTGTCGGTGTGTGGTGTGTCGGTGTGTTGGTACCAGCA
>DATJGU010000047.1:0-7899 GCA_035494615.1 Gemmatimonadaceae bacterium | reverse complement strand
GAGCGTCCCGTCGCTCAACCGCCGCACCCGGTCGCCCGTGCGGTACGCCCGTGCGCCCCGGTACGTGACGAAGCGCGCCGCGGTGAGCTCGGGCCGGTTCAGGTACCCGGCGCTCACGCCCGCGCCCGTGAGCCAGAGCTCGCCCGGGACGCCCACCGGCTGCTCCTGCCCGTGCGCGTCGACGACGACCGCCTGCGTGTTCGCCAGCGGGCGCCCGAGCGGCACCGTCTGCGCGCCGAGCGCCGCGGCACGCTCCAGCGCCTCGGCCGTCACCTCGTGCGTCAGCACGCCGACCGTCGTCTCCGTCGGGCCGTAGTGGTTCAGCACCCGGCACGCCCCGGCCGCGAGTAGCGTCCGCGCGAGCTCGAGGCTCAACGCCTCGCCACCCAGCACGAGCGTCTGCCGCGGCAGCACCGTCGCGAGCTCGCGCCCCGCTCGTCCCGACACGAGCGCCCGCAGATGGTTCGGCGTCAGCTTCAGCACGTCGAGCTGGTGCACCTGCATGTACTGCGCGTACCGCGCAGGCTCCGTCGTGACGTCGCTTGCCAGCACGTGCAGCGTCGCCCCCGACAGCAGCGCGGGATAGAGGCTCGTGTTCCCGAGATCGGCCGCCATGGTGCTCGCCATCGCGTACTGCCGCGCACGGCCGTCCGCCGGCTCGTCCTGCTCCGTGCCGAGCGCGCGCCGTACGGCACGCGTGTAATGCACCACGTTCGCGTGCGTCACCGCGACCCCCTTCGGCACGCCGGTCGAGCCGCTCGTGAACAGCACGTACGCCGTGTCCCTCGGCCGCGCCGCGAGCGGCAGGTTCGCATCCGGATAGGCGCCGAGCGCCGATGCGTCGCTGTCGAGCGGCACGACGGTCGCCATCCCGGGCAGCCGCCGCGCGAGCGCCGCGCTCGTCACCACGAGCCGCGCGCCGCTCTCCGCGAGCTGCTGCGCCAGCCGCGCCGACGGCGCATCCGCGGAGAGCGGCATGTACGCCCCCTCCGCCTTGAGGATGCCGAGCAGCCCGACGATCGCGTCGGCCGAGCGGTCGAGCAGCAAGCCCACCGGGGCCCCCGCCGCGACCCCCGACGCCTGCAGATGCCGCGCGAGCTGATTCGCGCGCGCATTGAGCTCGCGGTACGTGAGCGTCGTGCTCCCCGCCACGCTCCCGTGCGCGGCCGCCGACGCGGACGGCGCGACGATCGCCACGCGGTCCGGCACGCGCGCGGCCTGCGCCTCGAACAGCTCCACCACGGTCGACGGCGCGCCTTCGTCGCGCTCGGTCGCGTTCCACGCGGCGAGCGCGGCGCGCTCCGCGTCCGTCGCCAGGGGAAGCTGCGACACGCGGCGCGTCGGATCGGCCACCACCGCGCCCAGCAGCGTCGCGAGATGCCCGAGCATCCGCTCGGCGCGCTCGGAGCGGATCGACTCCGTGCGGTGCCAGAGCGCGATCTCGATCCCCGCCGGCATGTCGGTGACGAGGAAGGTGAGGTCGAACTTCGTCTCGCTCGCGTCGAGCTCCACCGGGTCGGCCGTCGCGTCGCCGAGCCGCAGCGCCACCGGCAGCGCATCCTGCATCGTGAGCACGACGCGGAAGAGCGGCGCGTGGCGCGCCTGGCGCCGCTGCAGCTCCAGCACGAGCGTCTCGACCGGCACGTCCTGATGTTCGAACGCGCCGAGCACCGTGTCGCGCACGCGCCCGAGCAGCTCGACGAACGACGGGTCGCCGTCGAGCCGCGTGCGCATCGGCAGCGCCTGCGAGAAGTAGCCGATCATCGACTCCGTCTCGCGCCGCGTGCGTCCCGCCACCGCCGAGCCGACGACGATGTCGTCCTGGCCGCTGTAGCGGTGCAGCACGATCTGCACGGCGGCGAGCAGCACCATGTACAGCGTCGCATCGTGCGTCTGCGCGAGCGCGCGCACCCGCGCCGACAGATCCGCCGGGAGCGTCGCTCCCGTGCGCGCGCCGGCGAACCCCGGCGTCGCGCGCGGCGGAAAGTCGGTCGGCAGCTCGAGCGTCGGCAGGTCGGCCAGCCGCTCGCGCCAGTACGCGAGCCGCTCCTCGAGCCGCGCACCCTGGAGGACGTCGCGCTGCCACGCGGCGAAGTCGCCGAACTGCAGCGCGAGCGGCGCCAGCCCGTTGGCGACGCCGCGCGTCTCCGTCGCGTACAGGGCGTTCAGCTCGCCCATCAGCACGCCGTACGACCACGCGTCCGAGACGATGTGATGCGTGAGGAGGAGCAGCAGATGCTCGTCGTCGGCGAGCCGCGCGAGCACGACGCGGAACCCCGGCTCGTGCGCGAGATCGAACGGCGTGTCGGCCGCGGCGCGCAGCGCGGCGATCGCCGCGCCCTCGCGCTGCTCGGCCGGCATCGCATGCACGTCGTGCACGGCCACCGTGACCGGCGCCGAAGGCAGCACGGTCTGCACCGCGCCGTCGCCGCGCGCGGTGAACACGGTGCGCAGCGCCTCGTGCCGCGCCACGAGCGCGCCGAGCGCACGCTCGAGCGCGGCGTGATCGAGCGGGCCGCGGATCCGGCGCGCCACGGGCGTGTTGTACGCGGTGAGCCCGGGCGTCGCGCGGTCGAGCAGCCAGAGCACCTCCTGCGCGAAGGTCAGCGGCGCCTCGCCGCGCTCCGCGCGCGGCTCGATCGGCGGATCGGCCGCCGCGCCCTCCAGCCCCTCCTCCGCGAGGAGCTGGGCCAGCAGCCGCTGGCGCTCCGCCGCCAGCTCGTCGTGGGACCCGGGCTTCGCGCTAGTCTCCATGCACCGTCACCGTCTCTCGCGCCTCGCGCGCCGCGGCGCTCTGCCGCAGCTCGTCGGCCGACATCTCCTCCACGCGCAGCACGAGCTGCGCGATGCGCTCCATCTGCCCCGCCTTCCGCTCCGTCGCCGTCACCGCGCGCGCCAGCTCCGCCACCGTCGGCCCCTCGAACAGCGTCCGCACCGGAACCTCCGCCTGGAGCGTGTCGCGGATGCGCGAGACGATCTGCGTCGCGAGCAGCGAGTGGCCGCCGAGCGCGAAGAAGTTGTCCCTGGTGCCCACCTCGGCGACGCCGAGCAGGTCGCTCCAGACACGCGCCAGCACGCGTTCGGTCGCGGAGCGTGGCGCGACACGCGCCGAGGCGGCGCTCGCCACCGTGCCCCACGGCCTCACCGCCGGCATGCGCGCGCGCAGCGCCCCCACCGTCCCCTCCAACCCCGAGCTCATCGCCTGCAATGCCGCCTCCACCCCGAGCGCCACCTGTTCGCTCAGCGCACGCGGCACCTGCCGCCGGTCGCCGAGCACCGTCACCGAGAGACGATCATCCCCACCCACGAGTCCCGTGATCGGATAGGCGGTCCGGGTCGGCGTTTCGACGGCGGCCAGCCGAAGCGAGTCGCCCAGCCAGCCGGCCATCCCCGACTCGGCCCCCCGGTCCTGGAACACGAGGAGCGACTCGAACAGCCGGTGGCGCCACGGCAGCCCGATCCAGCGCTGGATCGACTCGAGGGGCGCATGCTCCACGGCCCGAAGCGCCGCCTGGCGCCGCTGCAGCGCCGCGAGCCAGTCGGCGACGCCAGCCTCCGCGTCAAGCCGGAGCCGCGCCGGCACGTTGTTCACCAGCACGCCGACGATCTCGTCGGCTCCCGGCACGGGCACGCCGCGACCGTCCACGGCCAAACCGAAGGTGACGTCGTCGCGCTCGCCGAGGTGCGCCAGCGCGGCCGCCCACGCTCCTTCGACGAGGATGTTCGCCGCGAGCCCGCTGCGCCGCGCGACGGCTCGCAGCGCGGCCGTCGTCGCCGCGTCGAGGCGGACGACGATCTCGTCGTGCCCCGCCTCCGCGCCCGGCTCGGTCCGCGATTCCAGCAGCCGGAGCGGCTCGCCGAGCTCCGCCAGCTCGTCCTGCCAGGCGCGCCGCGCGTCGTCTTCCGGCGCGCGCGCCAGCCACGCGACGTAGTCGCGGAACGGCACGGCGCGACGCGGCGCCGGCCGCTCGCCGCGCCGGAGCGCGTCGTACGTCGCTCCGACCTCGCGCAGCACGAGCGGCCACGACCACCGGTCGAGCAGCAGGTGATGTTGCGTCCACACCATGCACCAGCGGTCGTCGGCCAGCCGCACGAGCGTCACGCGCATCAGCGGCGCGAGCGCGACGTCGAGGCCGCGCGCCGCGTCGTCCGCGAGCAGCGCCGCGAGCCGCGCGTCCGCGTCTCGCTCGCCCCGCCAGTCTTCCGTGCGCCACGGCAGCTCGGCGTCGCGCTGCACCACCTGGTGGAACGCACCGCCGTCGGCCACGAACCGCGATCGCAGCGCGGGATGCCGCGCGATCACCGCGCGCCACGCCTCGCGCAGCGCACCCTCGTCGAGCGCGCCCGTCAGCGCGAAGCGGTACTGCTGGAAGCCGGGATCGCCCCCCGCGCTCGCCGCGTCGAGGAACATCCGCTGCAGCGGCGTGACGGGGTGGACGTCTTCCACGTCGCGCACGCCGGCGAGCAGCCGGTCGAGCGACCGCTGGTCGAGCGCCGCGAGCGGGAAGTCGGACGGCGTGTAGCCTCCCGCGTCGGGCGCGAGGCAATGCGCGATGCATCCACGCAGCGACGCGCCGAACGATCCCGCCAGCCGCTCCACCGTCGCGCGATCGTGCACCGACTCGGCGTAGCCGAACCGCACGACGAGCCGTCCATCGAGCACGAGCGCGACGATCTCGAGCCGGTGCCGCCGCCGCGCGCGCGCGCTGCGCCAAGCACCCGCCGGCTCCGGCGCGAAGGCGAACAGCCGCGAGCCTGCGACCACCTGATCGAACTGGCCCAGGTAGTTGAACATCACTTCGGCCTGCACGCCGTCGCGGAGCGCCGGTTCGGCGGCGAGGTAGCGCAGCACGCCGTAGCCGATCCCGCGCCGCGGCGCGCGGCGCAACCTCTCCTTCGCCTCGATCAGCCGCGTGCGCGGCGTCGCCGTCGGCGCGAGCGCGACGCGCACCGGATACACGCTCGTGAACCAGCCCACCGTGCGCGCCACGTCGACGCCGGCGGCGATCTCCTCCCGCCCGTGCCCCTCGAGGTCGACGACCACGCTTCCGTCGCCGAGCCACGCCGCCAGCGCGCCCTCGAGCGCCGCGAGCAGCACGTCGTCGATCCGCGTGCCGTACGCCGCGGGCACGCGCTGCAGGAGATCGCTCGTCTCCGCGGCCGACAACGCGTGCTCGACGATGCGCACCGCCCCTTCCACGTTCTCCCCGTCCGCGCGATCCACGGGCAGCGAGCGCGCTCCCGGCGCGGTCTGCGCCGACCAGTACGCCGTCTCGTCGTTCAGCGCGCCCGACGCCGCGAGGGCGCCGAGCGCGGCGCTCCACGCCGCGAAGCTGCTCGTGCGCGGCGGCAGCTCCACCGCGCTCGACTCGCCGAGCTGCTCGTACGCGCTCTCGATGTCCTCGCGCAGCAGGCGCCACGACACACCGTCCACGACGAGATGGTGCAGCACGAGCAGCAGCCGCGCGCCACGCGCCGGCCCGAGCGTCACGTGCAGCGCCGCGCCGATCGGCCCGCGCTCGAGATCGAGCGAGCGCTGCGCCGCCTCGCACGCCCCCTCGAGCGCGCCCGCGACGCCGCCATCCGGCACGGCGGAGAGATCGGCGTGCGTCACGGCGATCGCCCCCGTCGCCTCGGGAGCGTACCACTGCCGCCATCCGGTGCCCGGCTCGTCGCGGAACCGCAGCCGCAGCGCATCGTGATGCGCCGCCACTCGCTCGATCGCCGCGCGCAGCCGCGCGTGGTCGAGCGACTCCGGCACGGTGAAGAGGAACGCCTGGTTCCAGTGCTGCGCGTCCGGCGTGCGCAGCTCGGCGAACCAGCGCTGCACGGGCGTGAGCGCCACCTCCCCGCGCGCCGGGAGCTCGGCGATCGCAGCCGTCGCCGCCGTCTCGATCGGCTGCGCGACGGCCGCCTGTCCGCGCACCGTCGGATGCTGCAGCACCTGCGCGAGCGTGATCCGAAGACCCGCGCGCGCCGCCTGCGACACGATCTGGATGCTCAGCAGCGAGTCGCCGCCGAGCTCGAAGAAGTCGTCCGTCGCGCCGACGCGCTCGGTGCGCAGCACGCGCGACCAGATCTCGGCGAGCGCCTCCTCCGCCGCGCCGCGCGGCGGCTCGTGCGCGCGCGCGCGCGCCGCGCGCTCGAGCCGCGGATCGGGGAGTGCGCGCCGGTCCACCTTGCCGTTGCTCGACAGCGGCAGCGCGTCGAGCACGACGTACGCGCCCGGCACCATGTAGTCGGGAAGGGTCTCGCCGAGGAACGCGCGCAGCGCCGCCGGCTCCGGTGCATCGTCCGCCGCGACGAGATAGGCGACGAGCCGCTTCTCTCCCTCGCCGTCGGCGCGCGCGTCCACCACGCAGTCGCGCACCGCGGGATGCTTCAGCAGCGTCGCCTCGATCTCGCCGAGCTCGATCCGGAAGCCGCGCAGCTTCACCTGGAAGTCGAGCCGGCCCAGATACTCCACCGTCCCATCGGCGAGCCAGCGTGCGCGGTCGCCGGTTCGGTACATTCGCGCGGTCGCTCGCTCCTCCGCCGGCGCGAAGCGGTCGGGCACGAACCGCTCCCCGGTGAGCTCGGGCCGCCCGTGATAGCCCAGCCCGACCTGCACGCCGGCGAGGAACAGCTCACCGGGGACACCGATCGGCGCGAGCTCGCCGCGCGCGTCGAGCACGTAGAGCCGCGTGTTCGCGATCGCGCCGCCGATCGGCACCACGGCCGGCGGCTCCGCGCTCGGCGGACACGCCCACCAGCTCACGTCCACCGCGCACTCCGTCGGCCCGTACAGGTTGTGCAGCTGCGCGCGCGGCACGGCGCGGTACCACGCCGCCACGAGATCCGGCGCCAGCGCTTCCCCACTCGCCATCACCGCGCGCAGCGTCGGGCATCGTGCGCCGGTGCGCGACCCGTCGCGCGGCGCGTCCGCGCCCGCGACTGCTCCAACAAAGGCACGTAGCATCGAGGGCACGAAGTGACACACCGTCACCCCGCGCCGGGCGATCACGTCCGCCAGGTACGCCGGATCCTTGTGCCCGCCCGGCCGCGCCAGCACGAGCTTCGCTCCGGTCAGCAAGGGCCAGAAGAACTCCCACACGCTGACGTCGAAGCTGATCGGCGTCTTCTGCAGCACCCGGTCTCCCGCCGTCAGCCCGTACGTCGCCTGCATCCACTGCAGCCGGTTACTGATCCCCCGGTGCGTGTTCATCGCGCCCTTCGGCCGCCCCGTCGACCCCGACGTGTAGATCACGTACGCCAGCTGCTCCGCGTCCCCGACCTCTGCCGGCGCCGTCGTCGGCGCCCCCGTCAGCCACGCCGGATCCCCGTCCAGACAGAGCACTGCCGCCCCGGGCGCCGCCAGCCGCTCGCGCAGCGCCGTTTGCGTCAGCAGCACCGGCACCGCCGCGTCCGCCAGCATGTACGCCACCCGCTCCGCCGGATACTCCGGATCGATCGGCACGTACGCCCCGCCCGCCTTCAGAATCCCCAGCACCCCCACCAGCAGCTCGAGCGACCGCTCCACCGCGATCCCCACCAGCACACCCGGCCCCACCCCTCGCGCCCGCAGCCCGTGCGCCACCTGGTTCGCCCGCCGCTCCAACGCCTCGTACGTCAGCGCCCCGCCCTCGCCCACCACCGCCACCGCCGCGGGCGTCCGTCGCGCTTGCGTCGCGATCACCTCGTGCAGCCGCTCCGCCGCCGGGTAGACCACCTCCGGCCCCTGCCACGCCTCCACCACCTGCCGCCGCTCCGCCGCGCTCAGCAGCGGGAGCGCCGACAGCCGCGCGTCCGGATTCGCCACGATCCCCCCGAGCAACTCCTCCAAGCTCCCGAGCCACCGGTCCATCGTCGCCCGGTCGAAGAGGTCGGTGCTGTACTCGATGGTGGCGACTAGATCGGACC
>DATJGU010000046.1:0-5211 GCA_035494615.1 Gemmatimonadaceae bacterium | reverse complement strand
GGCATCGAGGAGAAGGTGCGCACCACCGTGCAGCTCGTGAAGACCATCAAGGCCGACCTGGCCGCGACGCGCTAGAGGATTCCACCATGGCTCCGCTCGAGATCAAGCCGGCCGCCGACGCGACGTGGGACTGCGTGTCGTTCGGCGAGGTGATGCTCCGCTTCGACCCCGGCTTCGGCCGCGTGCGCAACGCGCGCTCGTTCCAGGTGTGGGAGGGTGGCGGCGAGTACAACGTCGCGCGCGCGATGCGGAAGTGCTGGCAGAAGCGCGCCGCGGTCGTCACCGCGCTGCCGAAAAACGACCTCGGCTGGCTCGTGGAAGACTTCATCATGCAGGGCGGCGTCGACATGTCGCACGTGATCTGGCGCGACTTCGACGGCATCGGCCGCAACACGCGCGTCGGGCTCAACTTCACCGAGAAGGGCTTCGGCATCCGGCCGGCGCTCGGCTGCTCCGACCGCGGCCATTCGGCCGCCTCGCAGATCCGTCCGGGCGAGGTGAACTGGGAGCGGCTGTTCGGCGAAGAAGGGGTGCGCTGGTTCCACACGGGCGGCATCTTCGCCGCGCTCGCACCGAACACGTCGGACGCGGTGCTCGAAGCGGTGGAAGTCGCGAAGAAGTACGGCACGGTCGTCGCGTACGACCTCAACTACCGCGCCTCCCTCTGGAAGAGCCAGGGCGGCAAGGAAGGCGCGCAGAAGGTGAACCGCAACATCGCGAAGTACGTCGACGTGATGATCGGGAACGAGGAGGATTTCACCGCGTGCCTCGGCTTCGAGGTGGAGGGTGCCGACGAGCATCTCACGAAGATCGAGACGGACAGCTTCAAGAAGATGATCCAGACCGCCGTGGCGGCGTTCCCGAACTTCAAGGTCGCCGCGACGACGCTGCGCAAGGCGACGACGGCGAGCGTCAACGACTGGTCGGCGCTGCTGTACTACGAGGGCCAGCTCTACCAGTCGATGCAGCGCCCGAACCTCGAGATCTACGATCGCGTCGGCGGCGGCGACGGCTTCGCGTCCGGCCTCGCGTACGCGTTTCTCGAAGGGAAAGGCCCCCAGGCCGCGGTGGAGTACGGCGCCGCGCACGGCGCGCTCGCGATGACGACGCCGGGCGACACGTCGATGGTGCGCGTCGAGGAAGTCGAGGCCGCGATGAAGGGGAAGGGGGCGCGGGTGATTCGGTGACGCAGTGTGTTGGTGTGTCGGTGTGTCGGTGAGTTGGTAAAGACGACGGCCTCGGGAGGCTCATGCCTCCCGAGGCCGGTCACGACCACACGAACACACCAAACACACCAGCACACCGACACACCCAATCACCACATCGCCGCCCGCAGAGCGTCCCTCAGCTTCGGCAACACCCGCCTGATCTGCTCCGGCGACACGGCGCCGGCCGAGAGCCGATACCAGCCCGTGTCCGCGTCGCTGCCGAATGCGCGAAGTGGCACGACGGCGAATCCCGCCGAGCGCAGCAGGTAGCGGCGCACCGATTCGTCGGAGTCGAGCCGCGATCCATCGGCGGCCACGCGTCCATTCAGTGCGAAGCGCGCGCTGATGTACATCGTGCCTTCCGGAGCGATCACGTCCACCGGCAACCCGTCGCTGCGCATGGCGGCGAGACCGTCGTACAGGAGGTCGAGCCGCTCGTGCACGCGCGCCGTCATCTCGGCGCGGAACGCGGAGAACGCGGCGGCGTCCTCGAGAAAGTCCGCCGCGGCGCCCTGCTCGGCGTTCGGCGCCCACGCGCCGACGTGACCGATGAGCGCACTCATCGGACCCGCGAGATCCTCCGGCGCCATGATCCAGCCGACGCGAAGCCCCGTCGCCGCGAGCGACTTCGACACGCCGTCGACGTACACCGTGTACGGCGCCATCGCCGGGCGCACTCCCATGGGATGCACGTGGCGGACGTCGCCGAAGGTGAGCGTCCAGTACACCTGATCGTACATCACGTACAGCGGCCGCTCGCCCGCGCGGCGTCGCGCGTTCTCCTCCAGCACGAGATCGCAGATCGCGCCGAGCGATTCCTCGGTGAACGTGGTGCCGGCGGGATTCTGCGGCGAGCAGAGCACGAGGAGCCGCGCGTCGCGCACGGCGCGCTCGAGCGTGGCGCGTGTCGGCATGAACCGGTCCTCCGCGCCGACCGGCACCGGCACGCCGCGCGCGCCGACGAGCTGCACGTAGTACGGGTTGTTCCACGACGGCGTCGGGTAGACGACGCGATCGCCCGGGTCGACGACGCCGCGATACGTCGCGTAGATGCCCGGCCGCGAGCCGGAGGTGACGATCACCGACGCGAGGGACGGATCGAGCCCGAGCTCGCGCCGATACAGTGTGCGCACCGCCTCGCGCAGCGGGAGGATGCCGTCCGGCGGCGGATAATTGGTCTCGCCGCGCCGGAGCCGCTCGGCGATCCCGCGCTCGACCTGCGCCGGGATCCGGAACTCCGACGGCGCGAAGTCGCCGACGGTGAGGTTGCAAATGTCCTTCCCCTCCGCCAGCATCGCTCGGACGTCGGCCGCGATCTCGAGGATCTCGGAACCGAGCAGTGAGCTCGTGAGGGAGGAGAGGCGGGACATTCGTTGTGACTTGGTGACTTGGTTCATTCGTGACTTGGTCGGTGACTTGGGGCTCGGAACGGCACTAGCCACCGGCGCCCGACCAAGTCACGCCGTGGAGACTCCACGCTGGTTGGGCACCGGTTTCAGGTGGGGAGCATCGAGGCTGAACCCAGGACTTTTCGCCCGGATACGCACCCGCGCTCGCCCCGCCGCTCAACCACGGTGACTTGGTTCGACTGCCGTGTCGAAGTCACCGACCAAGTCACCAACGAACCAAGTCACCAACGAACCAAGTCACCAAGTCACCGAAGTACTGCTATTCCAACGCCGTCTTCGCCGCCGCCGCGAGCCCGCGCGCCGTGAAGGGCTTCTGCAGGAACGCGCTGTGGGGGTCGGTGAGACCGCGGCGGAGGATGTCGTCGTCGGTGTAGCCGGAGATGAACAGCACGCGCAGGTCGGGGCGAAGCAGGCGCAGGTGCGAGAACAGCTCCGTGCCGCCGACGTTCGGCATCACGAGATCCGTGATCAGCAGATCGATCCGCGCCGGATACCCGGCCGCCACGCGGATCGCCTCGCGGCCGTCGCGTGCCTCGAGCACGGTGTAGCCCTCGCGCTCGAGGATGCGCCGGCTCAACGCGCGGATGGGATCCTCGTCCTCCGTCACGAGCACGACGCCCGAGCCGCGACCCGGTATCTGCTCGGCCGGCTCGTCGGTCGCCGACGTTTCCGCGGCAAGCTGCGGGAGGAGCACGGTGAAAGTCGTCCCCATCCCTTCGGTGCTGTCGCACCAGATGTAGCCGTCGGACTGCTTCACGATCCCGTACACGGTCGACAGCCCGAGCCCCGTGCCGCGACCCTGCTCCTTCGTCGTGAAGAACGGCTCGAAGACGCGCGCACGGGTCTCGCGGTCCATCCCGACGCCGCTGTCGCGCACGACGAGCGACACGTACGGCCCCGGGATCACGCCGTGGCCGCTGCGCATCGTCTCGGTGAGCTGCACGTCGGCCGTCTCGATCGTGAGCGTGCCCCCCTGCGGCATCGCGTCGCGCGCGTTCACGGCGAGGTTCATCACCACCTGCTCGAGCTGGCCCGCGTCGGCTTTCACCGCCCCGAGCGCGGGCGACGCGCGCAGCTCGATGCGAATGTCCTCGCCGAGCAGCCGGCGCAGCATCGGCTCCATGCCGCTCACGATCTCGTTGACGTCGATCGACCGCGGGTCGAGCGCCTGCTTGCGGCTGAACGCGAGGAGCTGGCGCGTGAGCGACGCCGCGCGTCCCGCCGCCTTCTGAATCTCGATCGTGTCGGCGCGCAGCGGACTCTCCTCGTCGAGCTGCTCGAGCAGGAACTCGCTGTACGTGCGGATCACCGTGAGCAGGTTGTTGAAGTCGTGCGCGACGCCACCCGCGAGCTGGCCCACCGCCTCCATCTTCTGCGCCTGCCGGAGCTGGTCCTCGAGCGTGAGGCGCTCGGTCACGTCCTCCACGGTCGCGATCGTGCCGATCACCGCGCCGTCGGCGTCGCGGCGCGGCGCGGATCGCACGACCACGCGCCGCACGCGCCCGTCGGGCAGCGTGAGGCGGAGCATGCCCTCGCGCGCTTTGGCCATCGCGTCGGGATCCTCGAGACAGGCGAGGACGTCCGGTGCATCGCCGGCGTGAATGCGCTCGATCCAGCTTCCGTCGGCGAGCTCGCCGTGGCTCACCCCCCAGATCTCCTGCAGGCGATGGTTCGCGTACACCACCGCGCCGCGCAGGTCGGTCTCGTACACGCCGATCGGCGACCCCTCGCTCAGCGTGCGCACGCGCTCCTCGCTCGCGCGCAGCCGCTCCTCGGCGAGCGCCTCCCGGGTGACGTCGCACCCGACGAGGAGCGCGACGCCGTCGTCCTCGCGCGGGGCGCACGCCCAGTCGATCAGGCGATAGCCGCCGTCGCGCCGGCGCACGCGACAGCGAAAGCGTTCGACGCTGGTGCCAGTGCGCAGTGCGCTCAGCAGGGCCAGCACGGCGTCGCGATCGTGCGGATGCAGCAGTGCGTCGAGGGTGACCCCTTCCATCTCCGCCGCCGGATATCCGAGCGCGACCTCGCTCCCCGCGCTCGCGACCATCCGAGCCGCACACGCATCGACGACGCACACGAGCTCTCGCCCGATCGCGAGATACCGCTCGGCGACGGACGCGCCGGCCAGAATGGAAGTAGGAGCCATGTCCGCAGTATCGGCTCGGCGGGGGCGTGACTGTAACGGCCGCGGGACATGGACGGGTGTGTGGGTGTGTGGGTGTGTGGGTGTGTGGGTGTGTGGGTGTGTGGGTGACGGCCTCGGGATGCTTCTGCGTCCCGAGGTCGTTCGCGTTCACGCCTTCCACATCAGGCATACGCTCCACGCCACTCGTGGCGGGGCTCAACGGCTGGAACGCGGATCGGGCGGATGACTGCACGGATCAGGCGGATCGCCACTACTGGCCTGGAACCCGCTCGCGCCGGCCCGAACGAGCACTCTCTCGCTCGCACCGGTCTCGGCGCCGTGGCCAAAAAAAAAGACTTTGGGGGTGTGGATGGAGACGGGCGGTGCGCCGGTGCATGGATCTGGACCCCGCAACCAACAAAGTCTCTGAACCGCGCATTGAGAGGAGCTCAGCCTCGGTGCATGGAAC
>DATJGU010000045.1:0-39856 GCA_035494615.1 Gemmatimonadaceae bacterium | reverse complement strand
CAGATCGGCATGATCGAGATGCAGGAGGAGATCAAGTCGCAGGTGCAGGAGGAGCTCGGCGAGCGCCAGCGCGAGATGTACCTGCGCGAGCAGATGAAGGCGATCCAGAAGGAGCTCGGCGACGACGACCAGAGCAAGGAGATCAGCGAGCTGCGCGAGAAGCTCGAGAAGCTCGATCTCCCGCCGACGGCCAAGACCGAGGTGGAGCGCGAGCTCGGGCGCCTCGAGCGCGCCGGCCGCGAGTCGATGGAGGCGCAGGTCATCCGCACCTACCTCGAGTGGATCGCCGAACTGCCGTGGAACACGCGCTCGGACGACAACCTCGATCTGACGCGCGCCCAGCAGGTGCTCGACGAGGATCACTACGGGCTGCCGGACGTGAAGGACCGCGTGCTCGAGTTCCTCGCCGTGCGCCAGCTTCGCGCGCAGGAGATGGCGAACGAGGTCGAGACCACGGGCGAGGTGCCGGTGGGGCGCCTCAAGCAGCACAAGGACGACGCGACGCCATCGCTCGCGCCGACCGACGACGAGCGCCCCGTCACGGACAAGAAGGAGGCGAAGGCGCGCGCGATGGCGAAGGGGCCGATCCTGCTCTTCGCCGGACCGCCGGGCGTGGGCAAGACGTCGATCGCCAAGTCGATCGCGCGCTCGCTCGGCCGCGAGTACGTGCGCGCCGCGCTCGGCGGCGTGCGCGACGAAGCCGACATCCGCGGCCATCGGCGCACCTACGTCGGCGCGATGCCGGGGCGCATCATCCAGGGGCTCAAGCAGGCGAAGACGCGCAATCCCGTCTTCCTGCTCGACGAGGTGGACAAGCTCGGCCAGTCGTTCCAGGGCGATCCGGCGAGCGCGCTGCTCGAGGTCCTCGACCCCGCGCAGAACGACACCTTCACCGATCACTACCTGGGCATCCCGTTCGACCTGAGCGAAGTGCTGTTCATCGCGACGGCGAACTTCATCCAGAACATCCCCGGCCCGCTCATCGACCGCATGGAGGTCGTCGAGTTCGCCGGCTACACCGAGAGGGAGAAGGCCGAGATCGCGAAGAAGTACCTCATCCCGCGGCAGCTCGAGGAGGCGGGGCTCAAGAGCAAGAACGTCGTCTTCACCGACGACGCCGTCATGAGCATCGTGTCCAAGTACACGCGCGAGAGCGGCGTGCGCCAGCTCGAGCGCCAGGTCGGCGCGGTGGCTCGAAAGGTCGCGCGCAAGCTGGCCTCGGGCGAGACGACGGACCTCACGATCGGGCCGGACGACGTGCGCGAGCTGCTCGGCAGGCCGCGCGTCCACCCCGAGCACGCGAACGAGGAGAACGAGATCGGCGTCGCGGCGGGGATGTACTACACGCCGATGGGCGGCGACATCATGTTCGTCGAAGCGGCGATCCGGCGCTTGCACGGCGGCCAGCGCGCGTCCGACAGCGCCGACCCGCAGGTGCAGGTGAGCGGGTGGGGAAACGTCTCGCTGATCCTCACCGGCCAGCTCGGCGACGTGATGAAGGAGAGCGCGCGGGCGGCGCTCACCTACGCCGCGACGCACGCGTCGGCGCTCACGATCCCCGACGACCGACTCGGCTCGATCGAGGTGCACGTACACGTCCCCGCGGGCGCGATCCCGAAGGACGGTCCGAGCGCCGGCGTGGCCATCTCGACGGCACTCGTGAGCGCGATGTCGGGGCGTCCGGTGCGGCGCGAGGTCGCGATGACCGGCGAGATCACGCTTCGCGGTCGCGTGCTGCCGATCGGTGGGCTCAAGGAGAAGGTGCTCGGCGCGCACCGCGCCGGGATCACCACGATCATCCTGCCGAAGGACAACGAGGCGGATCTCGAGGACATTCCGGAGGAGGTGCGCAACCAGCTCACCTTCCACTGCGTGTCCACGCTCGACGAGGCGTTCGCGATCGCGCTCATGCCCGCGTCGAACGGCAGTGCGACCGCCACGACTCCGTCGCTGATGGAGGAGGCGGAGCAGGCGGCGGAGGTCGGTGCCGGCACCTGACGCACGGGGGCTATCGCGGACGAACCAGCACGATTACTGTTCGTCTCAGCGACGCACCCCGTGCTCGTGCACGGGGTCGAGTTCCGAGGTAGGGGCCCGCGAAGTGCGGGCCCCTTTTCCTTTCGCCCAGCGTCGTCGTGGACGCGGCACAGTGCCGCGCTCGCGGGGCAGCCCCCGCGTGAGGGCGTCACTCACGTTCAACAATGTGGCCGGCGAGTACGCGCACGTACCTCGGCCACGAACATCATCGAGGGTTTCAGCTATGCGCACGACCGGCACCGTCAAGTGGTTCAACGACACCAAGGGCTTCGGCTTCATCACCCCCGCGAACGGCGACAAGGATTGCTTCGTGCATCACTCCGCCATTCAGGGTCATGGCTTCAAGACTCTCGCCGAGGGCGAGTCCGTGGAGTTCGACGTGGTCCAGGGCGCCAAGGGCCCGGCCGCCGAGAACGTCGTCAAGCTCGGCCGCTGATCGCGAGCCGGACGTGATCGGAAACACGACGCCCCGCTGCAATGCAGCGGGGCGTCGTGTTTTGGTGGGTAGTGTGTTGATGTGTCAGTGTGTAAGTGACGGCCTCGGGAAGCTCCTGCCTCCCGAGGCCAGGTCGACCAACACACCAACACACGAACACACCAACACACGGTCATCGTCCGTTCACGGCATCATCGCCCCGAACACCGGCAGCCTCCAGGGAATGCTGCGCAGGGGCTCGGGCTCGGTGCCGGGAATGAAGTACTCCGTGTAGCGCCGTTCGGCGGGGGTGCCTGCGTCGGCGATCTGCCCCGTGGCGCGGTCGAGCTCCGCCGTCACCAGACCTTCCGGCGGTACCCACGCGGTGCTCGTGGGATGCGCTGCGTAGTACTTCCCCATCATCGCCCCCCAGATCGGCGCGGCGAGTGAGCCGCCGGCAACCCCCGGCGCGATCGACGCGGGCCGATCGAAGCCCAGCCACACGCCCGCCACGAGATCGGGCGTCACGCCCATGAACCACACGTCGACGTTGTCGTTCGTCGTGCCGGTCTTCCCCGCAACGGGAACCGACGACGGCACGGCACGGCGCGCGGCGATGCCCGTGCCCCGCTCGGCGGCGTCGCGCATCATGTCGCGCACGATGAACGCGACGCGCGGATCGATCACCGATTGCGGCACCGACGGACCGCGCTGGAACACGGCCTTGCCGCTCGCGTCGTCCACGCGCGTGACGAGCCGGGGTTCGACGCTTCCGCCGAGATTCGCCCACACGCCGTACGCAGCGACGTAGTCGAGGGGACGGACCCCCGACGCCCCGAGCGCGCTCGCGGGCACCTCGGCGATCGGGGACGCGATCCCCGCGCGATGCGCGATCGCCGCCACCGAGTCGAGGCCGACCCGCAGCGCCAGCTGCACCGCCACCGGATTGCGCGAGTGCACGAGCGCCTCGCGCATCGTCATCGGCCCGAGATACCGGCCGTCGGCGTTGTCCGGACTGTAGACGCGACCGTTGTCGAGCCGGATCGCGAGCAGGCTGTCCGAGACGATCGAGGCGGCGCTGAGGCTGTCCTCGAGCGCCTTCGCGTACACGAACGGCTTGAACGACGAGCCGGGCTGCCGCAACGCGAGCGTCGCCCGGTTGAACGGCGCGAGCGCGTGGTCGCGGCCGCCGACGAGCGCGCGCACGTCGCCCGTCTGCGGCTCGATCGCCACGACCATCCCTTCGAGCGCATCACGCTTGTCCTTCGCCGCGGCGAACGTCGGATGCGCGTAGCCCCGGCGCTGCTCCACCGCGAGCGTGCCCCGCACGAGCGCGTCGACCGCGTCGCTCTGGAGCGCGGGATCGAGCGTGGTGTGAACACGATACCCACCCGCCAGGACGTCGATGCCCGCGCGCTCCATCTCCTGGCGGACCGCGTCGACGAAGTACGGCGCCGGCGCCCCCAGGCCGCCGTCGGGCGCGGTCACCACCGGCTCGCGCTTCGTACGCTCGGCCAGCGCGCGGGAGATCATCCCCTGCTCCGCCATGAGACCGAGAATCAAGTCGCGGCGCGCCTTCGCGCGGTCGGCGTGGCGCGACGGATCGTAGCCCACGGGCGACTTCGGCAGCGCCGCGAGTGTGGCCGCCTCGGCGAGCGTCACCTTCGACGCGCTCTTCCCGAAGTAGTGGCGCGACGCGGACTCCACGCCGTACCAGCCATGGCCGAAGTTGATCTGATTGAGGTACGCCTCGAGGATCTGCTCCTTGCTGTAGTGGCGCTCCATCTCGCGCGCCGCCTGCTGCTCGCGGAGCTTGCGTCCGAGCCCGAGGTCGCGCCGGTCGATCTGATCGGGATGCATGTTCCCGACGAGCTGCTGTGTGATCGTGCTCGCCCCGCCACGGTGATCGCCGGTGATCCCCTCGAGGATCTTCCCCTTGATCGCGCCGGCGACGCCGATGAGGTCCACGCCATCGTGCTGATAGAAGCGCTGGTCCTCCACGGCGACGAACGCCTGGCCGAGGTACCGGGGCAGCGTCCGGATCGACACGCTGGTGCGCGACTCGCGCCCGATCTCGCCGATGAGCGAGCCATCGCGCGCGTAGACGAGCGACGACTGCGGCTGCGGAACGATCTGCCAGACGGGGCCCGTCGACCGCTCGGGCGCCTGCGCGGCGAGTGGAGCGGCGACGAGCAGGGCGGCGCCGAGCGAGCGCGCGAGCCTGAGGACTGAGCGTGACGTCATGACGGTAGTGTAGTGCGCGCGCTCGACGGCGCGTGCGACGTGGATCACTCGGGCATCCACGAGTGCGAGTGCGACGGGTGCTCGAACGACGCGGCGCCGGCGCGCGTCGTCACGTCGGGGCGGGCGCTCCCGCGTCGCCGGAGGAGCTCCCCGTTGCCCGCGCCCCGCTCTCCCGCGATTGTTCCCTCATGGCTCCCTTCGTCACGCTCGCGATCGCCCAGTTCCAGCCGCGGAAGGGCGACTACGCCGGCAATCTCGCGCGGATCGGGGAGCTCCTCGCCCAGGCGGCTGGCCTCGAGCCGCGGCCGCAGCTCGTCTGCTTCCCCGAGTCGGCGCTCACGGGGTACTTCCTCGAGGGGGGCGTCCGCGAGCACGCCGTCACCGCGGGCCGGCTCGCGGTGGAGCTGCACCGTCTCCATCAGGGGCCGCCGCTGGACGTGTGTATCGGCTTCTACGAGCTCTGGCGGAACAAGCTGTACAACAGCGCGCTGTACGTCTCGCTCGGTGAAGCGGCGCCGCTCGTACGCCACGTCCACCGGAAGGTCTTCCTGCCGACGTACGGCCTGTTCGACGAGGAGCGATTCGTCGAGCGCGGACGCGAGCTGCGCGCGTTCGACACCCCGTGGGGCCGCGCGGCGATCCTCGTCTGCGAGGACGCCTGGCACTCCCTCACCGGGACGATCGCCGCCCTCGACGGCGCGCAGCTCGTGATCGTCCCGTCCGCGCCCCCCGCGCGCGGCGCCTGGCCCCGCGACGACGACATTCCCGGTCCGGCGAGCGTCGCGCGGTGGGAGCGTCTCACGCGCGACATGGCCGACGAGCATGGCGTGTACGTCGCGCTGGCGAACCTCGTCGGGAGCGAAGCGGGGAAGCAGTTCCCCGGCGCCGCGCTGCTCGCCGGCCCGAAGGGCGACGTACGCGCGCGCGGCCCGCTGTGGCGCGAGGCGCTCGTCGTCGCCACGGTGGACCTGGCGGACATCACCCGTGCGCGTGCCGATCTGCCGCTGCTGGCGGACCTCGAGACGATGATGCCCCATCTGCGCGACGAGCTGGCGAAGGTGGATGCGGGAACGCCGCAGCTGTTGACGTACGACGGGATGGAGGCACTCGCGGAGTCGATGGGCGCACCCGAGCGCGACGCGGGCGCGGGTGCGCGGCGTGCGAGCGCCGCGCCGGCCCCCGCTCCAGTGGTGTGCGGCGGCGCCGGCAGCGGACCGCCGCCCCTCGAGATCGACGCGGCGCTCGTGGAGGGCTGGCTCGTACGATTCCTGAAGGACGAGCTGGCGCGCCGTGGCTTCGAGCGCGTCGTGGTCGGCGTGTCGGGCGGCGTCGATTCCGCGGTCACCGCCTTCCTCGCCGCACGTGCCTTCGGCGCGAAGAACGTGGTCGGCGTCCGCATGCCGTATCGCACGTCGAGCCCGGAGAGCCTCGCGCACGGCCAGCTCGTGATCGATGCCCTCGCCATCGAGGGGCGCACGGTCGACATCAGCGCCGCCGTCGACGGCTACCTGCAGCTCGAGCCCGACGCCGATCCGGCGCGCCGCGGCAACGTGATGGCGCGCATGCGCATGATCACGCTGTTCGACCTCTCGGCCAAGTACCACGCCATCCCTCTCGGCACCGGCAACAAGACCGAGCGGCTGTTCGGCTACTTCACCTGGCACGCCGACGACTCGCCGCCGATCAACCCGCTCGGGGACCTGTTCAAGACGCAGGTCTGGGCACTCGCGCGGCATCTCGGCGTCCCGGAGGTGATCGTCGGCAAGGCGCCGTCGGCCGATCTCGTCGTCGGCCAGACCGACGAAGGAGACTTCGGGATCAGCTACGCGAAGGCCGACGAGCTGTTGAACTGGATGCTCAACGGCTATGGCGAAGAGGACCTCGTCGCGCGCGGCTTCGACGCGTCGGAGGTGGCGCTCGTCAGGAAGCGGCTCGCCTCGACCCACTGGAAGCGCCGCCTCCCGACGGTGGCGATGTTGAGCGGCTCGGCGATCGGCGAGAGCTACATGCGGCCGGTGGATTACTGACCTGCCGACTGTTGTACCAAGTACACCTGCGTACTCGGTACGGCAGTTGGCAGTCCGAAGATCAGTACCGCAACACCACCCGTCCCCCCTGATCGATCGCGTAGCACGCCTGCACGCCGGCCGCGGGGGTGCCGAGGACGCGGCCGCGCTGGCCGGGGCGGAGGACCAGCATGTAGTCCTGCGGCTGGTAGAAGATCGTGCGCGGCCGGCCCTGCGGATCGTGGGCCTGCTCCTGCCAGGCGCACGCGGGGAATGCGCGGCGCTCTCCGGACTGGAACTCCACGACCATCATGCTCTCGTCCGTCACCGTGTACGGTGAGCCGGAACGGTCGGGCGTGTAGCCGTAGCTCTCGCTCGGCGCGGGCTCGAGCGACTCGGTGAGCGGGCGGCCGTTGGCGTCGGTCACGCCCGTGTACGAGCGCGGCGCGTAGTAGCCCGGGGCGTAGTATCCGTTCGATGGGTAGACCGCCGGCGGATAGCCGTAGCCATAGCCGTAGTCGGCCGGTACGGGCACGTAGACGACGGTGGTGCCGGAGCGACGCTGGTGCTGATGGCCGCGCTGGTTTTCGTTCCAGCCCTGCGACTGCCAGCGGGGATCGCGCGGCGGCTGCTGTTGCTGTGTGTAGTAGCCAGGGAGACCGACTCCCTGGCCCGCGGGGGGAGCCGGCGGCGGCGGCGCGGCGACGCCGATCCGGAGCCCGCGCTGCTGCGCGCCCGCCTCCGGCGCAACGCCGGCCAGCGCCAGCACGGTCGCGGCGGCAAGCGCGACGTGCGCCCCACGAATCGATCGAGTCATCTGCCCCTCCAGGGAGTGTCCCACGCGGCCGGCTCGGCCGTCGCCCTCTCTACCCCAAGTCACCCCACCTGTTGCGAGCGTGTCACGCCGCGCGCCGGCGACGCGGTCAGGACGACGCCGACGCCCCGAAACGCGCCGCCGGCGCCTCCGCGCCACTCTCGAGGGCGCTTCGCGCGCGCACCTCATTGGACGTCGACTGCATCGTCCGTGCGCCTCGACGGGGCATGCTCCTGGCAACTGAGGCAGGCATGGCGACGACACGCAAGACCACCCGAACCAGAGGCACGCGCGCCAAGGGTGCGCCGAAGTCACCCGCGACGCGCTCGTCGGCGATCGGACGCGCGAGCGGATCGAAACCCAGCGCATCGAAGAGCGGTACGGCGAGCCGCCGTGTCGCGAAGGCCGGTGCCGCGAAGCGCGGTGTCGCGAAGGCCGGTGCGGCGAAGCGCGGCACCCCGAAGCGCGGCACCCCGAAGCGCGCGTCGGCCGCGCCGTTGGCGGAATACAACGCGAAGCGGGATTTCTCCCGGACGAAGGAGCCGGCGGGCAAGGTGCCGAAGGCACGCGGCGCAACGCTGCACTTCGTCATCCAGAAGCACGAGGCCAGCCACCTCCACTACGACTTCCGGCTCGAGCTCGACGGCGTGATGAAGTCGTGGGCGGTACCGAAGGGGCCGAGCCTCGACCCCTCGGTGCGGCGTCTCGCGATGGAGGTTGAGGACCACCCCATCTCGTACAACACCTTCGAGGGGACCATCCCGCAGGGCGAGTACGGGGGTGGAACGGTGATGCTCTGGGACCGCGGGACGTACGAGGCCGCCGACGGTGGCGGTGCCGAGTCGCTGCGGCGCGGCTACGAGAAGGGAGACCTCGAGTTCGTTCTCCATGGGAAGCGGTTGCAGGGCGGATGGGTGCTCGTCCGCATGCAGAGGCCCGGACGTCCCCAGTGGCTGCTCATCAAGCACCGCGATCGGTTCGCCGACCCTCGCGCGGACGTGACCGGCGAGAACGTGACCTCGGTCGCCACCCGCCGCACCATGGAGCAGATCGCCTCGGGCGGTCGGGTCTGGCACTCCAACAGGTGACGGCCGTGAAGGCTCCTTTCCCGACGTCGCGGGTAGAATCTGCCATGTCGACTTCTCTTCGGCTTCCACTCGGTGCACTCCTGCTCGCCGCCGCGACGGCGTGCTCTGGCGCACCCGACAAGCCCGCTCTGAGCGCCGACCTGGAGCAGGATCTCGCGCGCGCTGGCGGGGCGAAGGTGGAGCTCGCCGGCTCGCCGGCGAACCGCGTGGACGTGGTGTCGGCCACCGAGCGATGGGATGGGGTGACGCCTGCCCCCAAGGGTCGCGAGACCAAGCGTGTCGCGAGCAAGGAGAAGGGGAACAAGGCCATCGCGCCGAGCAAGCGCGGCGTCACCCCCGTGGACGCCGCCTCGCGTCACCCCACGAAAGTTGCGCCGGTGGAGCAGCCGACGACCGAGACGGACCCGACCACGGTTCGCGAGCCGCAGGGTCGTCCCGACGCGCCCATTCCCGCGCCGCAGCGAGAGCCGCCCGGCGGGTGGCGGACGCCCAGCGACGTGATCCGGAACGCCCCCTTCCCGATCAATCCGTAACGAACGCTCGTCGGGTCCGAGGGCGCGCGACGTCGGACACCGAGCGCGCCGCCCGGACGACGACGCTCGATGTCCGACGGTGCGGCCTACGCCGCGCGTGCCTGCGCGAAGGCGAGACTCACCGCGCGGCGCGCCTGACGCTTGAACGTGCGGTGTACGGCGCGCGCGTAGTGGAGGAAGTTGCTTCCGGCCCAGGGATGCCGGAGGAAGAACTCCGCCGGAAGCATGTCGGCCTTGAGCCGGTTGCACGGCGGACACGCGGCGACGACGTTGCCCGGCGCGTGGGTGCCGCCCTTGGCGAGCGGATGGACGTGATCCAGCGTGGCGCGCGCGTAATCGAGCGGCGCGCCGCAGTAGACGCAGCGACGGCTGCAGTCGCGGATCGCGGCGAGCTTGAAGGCGCGCTTGTGCTCCGCGGGAAGGAGCCGGCGCACGCGGCGCACGAGGGTGCGGGGCGCGCGGGGCGCGCGGGGGAGGGTGACGCGATGACCGTGTCGAGCGGGCAATCTCACCTCGCTGGAAAAGACGACACCCCGCGGAGGGAGGTGCTCCCTCTCGCGGGGTGTCGCGCATCGTGGTCGGCGTCGCACCGGGGAGGCGAGCACGTGCGACGCGCTCGCCGCGCTCGCATCTGCCGCTCGCTCCTTCCCTGAAGGATTCCCGTGCTCATCGGCCTCCGGGTGCGTCGGGTGAGCGGCCGGGCCGCTCGTGTCCCATTAGTGCAGCGGACGTGCCAATCGCGCAAGAGGCAGAGCTTGCCGCGCTTCACATCGTGCGCGGAGTCACAGTCAGCGACTCGGGGCGCGACGATCCTCGCTCGCCACTCTTCTCTCGGGACGAATCGCGACAGGATCGCGCAACGCGGAGATGATGCGCGCCGCGCTCGCGTCGAGGACGGTGCGATCGGGCATCTGCGACCCGCCGAATGGGAGCGGCACCACGAACCCGTCACCCTGCCGGCGCGGAATCACGTGCACGTGATAATGAAACACGTCCTGTCCCGCCGCGGCGCCGCTGTTCACGAGGATGTTCATTCCCGCCGCACCGCCGACGTGCTTCACCACCGGCGCGAGCTGCATCGCCACCTCGAACAGATGCGTCGCCAGCGCATGCGGGATGTCTTCGAGCGATTCGTAGTGCTCGCGTGGCACGACGAGCAGATGCCCCGGGTTCACCGGCTGGATGTCCATGAAGGCGACGACGTCCGCATCCTCGTAGCACATCGAGACCTCGCCGGCCCCGTGGATCAGATCACAGAATGGGCAGCTGGGTTGCGCGGCCGGTGGCATGACCTTTCCTCGAGAAGTGGGTGCGCGGCGCCACGGTGCACGGCCGGTGCCAGCCCCCTGCCCGCGCGTTATCTTCCGTCCCTGCACCATCTTCAGCCGAGGCGGTGTTCGCATGGCCACCCAGACCCGCGCGGAGCGCCGGAGCGTCCCAGGTCTGTCGCGCGACCAGCTGATGGGCGCGTACCGCACGATGCTGCTGAGCCGGCGGCTGGACGACCGCGAGATCCAGCTCAAGCGTCAGAACAAGATCTTCTTCCAGATCTCCGGCGCGGGCCACGAGGCGATCTTGTGCGCCGCCGGCATGGTGCTCCGGCCCGCCTACGACTGGTTCTATCTCTACTATCGCGATCGCGCCCTCTGCCTCGAGCTCGGCGTCACGCCGGCGGAGATGCTGTACGAGGCCGTGGGCGCGGCGAAGGATCCGGCCTCGGGCGGACGGCAGATGCCGAGTCACTGGGGCAACGCTCCGCTCAACATCGTCTCGGCCTCGTCCCCCACCGGCACGCAGTTCCTGCACGCGGTCGGCAGCGCCGAGGCGACGCTGCGCGCCCGGCTGCTCGGTATCACCGAGGGCTTCCACGACGATGAGGTCGTGCTCGTCTCCGCCGGTGACGGCACGACGTCGGAGGGCGAGTTCTGGGAGTCGCTCAACACGGCTTCGAACCTCCGCCTCCCCGTCGTCTACCTGATCGAGGACAACGGGTACGCGATCTCGGTCCCCGTCGAGGTGAACACCGCGGGCGGCTCGATCTCGCGGCTCGTGCGCTCCTTCCCCGGCCTGCACGTGGAGGAGGTCGACGGTTGCGACTTCGTGGCGAGCCACGCCGCGATGACCCGTGCCGTCGCCTACGCCCGGGCGCGCAAGGGACCCGCGCTCGTGCACGCCCACGTCATCCGCCCGTACTCGCACTCGCTCTCCGACGACGAGGTGATGTACCGGCCGCCGGAGGAACGCGAGGCCGACGCGGTTCGCGATCCGCTGGCGCGCTTCCCGCGCTGGCTCGTCGCCGAGGGCCACGCGACGGCGGAGGACATCCTCGCCGTGCAGGCCGAGGTCGACGAGGTCGTTCTCGCGGCGACGGACGATGCGCTCGCGCAGCCCCAGCCCGCGCCGGACACGGTGTACGAGTACGTCTACTCGCCCGACGTCGATCCGACGTCGCCCGCGTTCGACACCGAGACCGGGGCGAGCAGGGAGGGCACGCCCACCACGATGGTCGATCTGCTCAACGCGTGCATGAAGGACGAGATGCGTCGCAACCCGAAGATGCTCGTCTTCGGCGAGGACGTCGCGGACGCGTCGCGCGAGGCGAGCCTCCCGCGCGTGAAGGGCAAGGGCGGCGTCTTCAAGGTCACGTGGGGAATGCAGCGCGAGTTCGGGAGCGCGCGCGTGTACAACACGCCCCTCGCCGAAGCGAACATCGTGGGCCGCGCCATCGGATTGGCGATCCGAGGATTCAAGCCGGTGGTCGAGATCCAGTTCTTCGACTACATCTGGCCGGCGTTCATGCAGATCCGCGACGAGCTCGCGACGATGCGCTGGCGCTCGAACAACTCGTTCGCCGCCCCGGTGGTGATCCGCGTGACGTACGGCGGCTACATCCGCGGTGCGCTCTATCACTCGCAGACGGGCGCGGCGCTGTTCGCGCACTCGCCGGGACTCCGCGTCGTCTGTCCCGCCACCGCGCTCGACGCGAACGGGCTCCTCCGCACGGCGATCCGCTGCGACGACCCGGTGCTGGTGCTCGAGCACAAGCACCTGTACCGGCAGACGTACAACAAGGCGCCATATCCGGGCGCCGACTTCATGATCCCGTTCGGCAAGGCGCGCGTCGTGCGCTCCGGCGCGGATCTCACGATCGTGACGTACGGCGCCACGGTGCAGCGTGCCCTCGCCGCGGCGAACCAGATGCACGAGGAGCATGGCGTCGACGTCGAGGTGCTCGACCTGCGGAGCCTCTCGCCGTGGGACCAGGAGCGCGTGTACGAGAGCGTGAAGAAGACGAACCGCGTCATCGTCGCGTACGAGGACGCGCTCTCGTGGGGCTACGGCGCGGAGATCGCCGCCCGTATCGCCGACGATTGCTTCCCCTGGCTCGACGCGCCGGTGAAGCGCGTGGCGAGCACCGACACCTTCGTCGGCTACGCGCCTCGCCTCGAGGATGCGATCCTTCCCCAGGTGGACGACTTCAAGCGTGCGATCGCCGAGCTGAGCGCGTTCTAGCTGCGCTCGGCGAGGGCGCCGGCGCGGTCAGGGCGTCCGCTCGCCCGACAGGCCGAGCCGGTCGACCACGACACGCCCGCCGTCGATCGCGAGGACGACGCCGCCGTCCCCCGCCGCGCCGTCATCCGTCCGCTCGACGAGCACGAGGTCGGCGGGCGCGCCGGCCCGCAGGACGGTGCCGGGCGTACGCGGGAGCGCGAGGAGTCCGCGCGCGTCGATCACCGCTGCGGCTGCGCCGGCTCGCTTGCGCAGCTCGGCGCTCGTTCCCACGGCGACGAGGATGCCGTCACGCACGAGCACGGCATCCGACCACGGGCGTCGCGCGTCGCCGGTGTGCACGCGGGCGTTCACGACGAGCAGTCCATGCCTCGCTTCGGCGGTTGGTCCGCTGCGGTCGTCGGCCATGCGGCAGAGTGCATCGGGCACCGCGCGCATGGAAGGGCGCTTGACTCCCGCCTCGCGATCGGACAGGCTTCGGGCAGTGGGGAGTAGCCGGCCGGCGCGAACGCGCCGGAACAGCCGATCGTCAAGACGGGGCGCACCGCGCCTCCGGGCGGCTGAAGGGAGCGGGTGAGCCCTGGGCGAGACCACTACGACACCGCGCGTGCCGTAGTGGCTCGCCCGTCGTATGTCCGGCTCACCGAGGCTCTCGCAATGATCGCCACCAACATCTGGTTCTGGGTCGGCTTCGTCGCCTTCGTGCTGGCGATGCTCGCGCTCGACCTCGGCGTGTTCAACCGCCGCCCGCACGTCGTCGGCGCGCGCGAAGCCACCGTGTGGACCGCGGTGTGGGTCGCGCTGGCGCTCGCGTTCGCCGGCGGGCTCGCCGTGCTCGAGGGACATCAGGCCGCGCTGACCTTCCTCACCGGCTACCTGATCGAGGAATCGCTCAGCATCGACAACATCTTCGTCATCGTGCTGATCTTCCAGTATTTCGCGGTGCCGCCGCAGTACCAGCATCGCGTGCTGTTCTGGGGGATCCTCGGCGCGCTCGTGATGCGCGGCCTGTTCATCGGGCTCGGCGCCGCGCTGCTCTCGCGCTTCGAGTGGATCATCTACGTGTTCGGCGCGCTGCTCGTCATCACCGGGATCCGGATGGCGGTCAAGCAGGACGAGGAGTTCGAGGCGGAGCAGAATCCCGTCGTGCGGCTCGCTCGGCGCTTCCTTCCGCTCACCGACGGCTACCGCGGGCCGCATTTCTTCACCGTGGAGAACGGACAGCGCTACGCGACGCCGCTCCTCCTCGTGCTGCTCCTCGTGGAGGCGACGGACCTGATCTTCGCCGTCGATTCGATCCCGGCGATCTTCGGCATCACGCGCGATCCGTTTCTCGTCTTCACGTCGAACATCTTCGCCGTGCTCGGGCTGCGCTCGCTCTTCTTCCTGCTCGCGTCCGTGGTGACGAAGTTCTGGATGCTGAAGTACGGGCTCGCGCTCATCCTGACCTTCGTCGGAGCGAAGATGCTCATCGAGAGCTGGATCCACATCCCGATCCTGCTCTCCCTCGGCGTCGTGCTCGGCGTGCTCGCGGCGTCGATCGCCGGCTCGCTCCTCTGGCCCCGCGGCGCCCCGGCGAGCGAGGGGAAGACGGGGTCGATGTTTGGACGCGGACAGTAGGACGGCTCTCGGTGTGTCGGTGTGTCGGTGCGTTGGTGACCAATGCACCGACACACCAACTACCGTCGCTCCACCGCGTCCCTCACGTCGAGCAGGATCTCGAAGTACAGCTGCTCTCGTCGATACGCGAAGTCGAGCGACGCCATCTGCGATTCGTCGCCCGAGGTCTTCGCGCGCTCGAAGGCTTCGCGGTACATCTCGTCGAGGTTGGCGAGAATTCGTTCGCGGGAGCGGGACATGCCGTCCTTCTTGAGCTGTTGTGAGGTGAGCCGCGGCGGCTCGCCGCCGGCCCGGTCGAGCTGCTCCTCGGTAGGCTCGAGCAGATATCGCTGAGCCGCGTCGAGCAGACGGCGACGGGAGGGAAAGGGAGAATCCATTGCGACGTGAGCTGATCTTCGCGCGCGACGAGTACCGGTGCGTCTACTGCGGCGAGCGCTTCGAGCCCGAGCTGCTGACGGTGGATCACGTGCAGCCCAGGATGCGCGGCGGCGACCGCTCCGGGGGCAACTTAGTGACCGCGTGTGGGGGCTGCAACGCGCGCAAGGGCCCGCTGCGGCTCGCCGAATTCCTCCGCGCCGACGACGCGGCGCGCGACCACTTCTTCCGTCTCGCCGCCCCGCACGTCTGGCCGCGCATCCTGCGAACGCTGCGCGAGGAGCTGGAGTGCAGCGGATAGCTCGTCTACCCGCTCCAACGATGGAACACCGCCTCCTCCACGATGCGGCCGTCGCGCAGATGCTCGACGACGATGCGCTCGAGCAGCGCGAGCGTGACGCCGGCGTACCAGACGCCCTCGGGATAGACGACGACGATCGGGCCGCCCGTGCACACCCCGAGGCAGGGCGTCTCGCCCCGCTTCACGCGCCGTGGGCCGAACAGCAGCCCTTCCCGCTCGAGCAGTCGCGGCAGCGCCGCGTACAGCGCACGTCCCTCACGGTCGGACGAGCAGAACCCGCCCACGCACACCAGCACGTGGCGTGCGTACGGCTCCATGACGGGGATGAGGGGCGGAGGAGACACCGCATGGTAGTCTAGCCGTGCACGCCGCCGCGGGCGTGTCGCCGCGGGCGTGTCGCCGCGGAGTGCCGGCACGCGGCGTGACGGACGCGGTGAGGGAGACTCGGCGCCGGCGCCGGGAATTCCCGGACGGCGCCGACGCGGCACGCCGGCTAGCGTGCAGCATGACCTCGGCCGACCCAACGAACAGCGACGCGCGAGCTCGCCCTCTGTCCAGTCATCCGCATCCGGCCATCGCCCCTCATCCCGTACCGAAGCCGACGATCACCGTCCGCGCGACCTGGGCGGGAGAGCATCGGTTCGATACCGGGCGACCGGGCGGCCCGACCGCGCACTTCGATGGAGCGGCGAGGACGGGCCAGAATCCCGTCGACGCCCTCGTCAGCGCGCTCGCGAGCTGCGTCGGGATCGACGTCGTCGACATCCTCGGCAAGCGTCGCACGCCACCGGAGCGGCTCGTCATCGACGCGTACGCCGAACGACGGAGCGAGCACCCGCGACGCGTGGAGCTGGTCCGGCTCGACTTCCTCGTGGACGGCCAGGGGATCGCGATCGAGCACACGGAGCGTGCGATCGCGCTCGCGCTGGAGAAGTACTGCTCGGTCGCGGCGACGCTCGCACCACATGTCGTGGTGGAGACACGTGCCGTCGTGAACGGCCAGGCGGGCCCGATGGTGCGCCAGCCACCGGCGCGCTGACCCCCGCTACTGCTTGCGGCGCACCTTCTCCCAGCAGCCGCACCCCTGCCCCTTCAGCCGCTCGGCGAGCCGTTCGCGGAGCGATTCGGGTGCGCCGAGCTCCTGACGGAGACTCGCGACCGCGGTGAGGAAGCATTCCTGGAACTCCTCGTAGCCGCGGCATTGCGGACAGCTCGCGATGTGCGCCCGCAGGCGCTCGGCCCCTTCGGGGGTGATCTGCTCGTCGAGATAGTCCCAGAGGTGGTGCAGCACTTCCGCGCAGGTGGCGGAGAGCCCGAGCTCCTGAAGCTGCGAGCGGGCCGGCGCGCTCATCATCGGGCTCCGGCACCCTGGAAGCCCAGGTCCTCGGCGACCGTCACGAGCTTCTCCTGGAGCAGCCGGCGGCCTCGGAAGAGGCGCGAGCGTACCGTGCCGATCGGCACGCCCATGACCTCGGCGGCCGACTCGTACGAGAGGTCCTCGACGTCGACGAGGATCACGGCCGAACGGAACGGCTCGGCGAGATCGTCGAGCGCCTCCTGCAGCGCGGGCGCGAGATCGAGTCGAGCGAAGATGTCGTCATAACCCTTCTCCCGCGCGGCGGCGAAGACGGAGCCCGCGGCGACCGCGTCCTGCTCGCCGTCCTCGAGGTCCACGGTGGGGCGCTGCCGCTCGCGCGAGCGCAGGAAGACGTTGCGACAGATCGTGAACAGCCAGCGCCGGCAGTCGGTACCGGGGATGAAAGTATGCCACGACCGGTAGGCGCGCAGGAAGGTCTCCTGCACGACGTCGTCCGCGTCGGATTCCTCGCGCGTGAGCGAGAGGGCGAAGCGATACACGTCGTCGAGCCAGGGCAGCGCATCGCGCTCGAAGGCGGCATCGCGAGCGACGTCGGCGGCGGAGCGATCTCCTCGCGAGTCGTCGGCCGTCATGCCCGACTCGCCGGCGAACGTGCCGGCGGAGTGCGACATGACAGTAGGAGCGGTAGTCATCGAATCACCGTTAGTTTACACTGCAACTATACATTTACCGAAGCGTTCCGGCAAGGTGGCGCGGCGAGGGAGCGCGACCCTCGCGGAGGTGCCGGACCCGCTGGATCGGCCTGCTAAGTTTGGGCGATGCGCTCCCGCCTGATCGCCGCGTTCGCCGCCGTCTACCTCGTCTGGGGGTCGACGTACCTGGCGATCCGTTTCGCGGTCGAGACGCTGCCCCCTCTGCTGATGGCG
This sequence comes from Gemmatimonadaceae bacterium, assembly GCA_035494615.1. Lineage (GTDB taxonomy): Bacteria > Gemmatimonadota > Gemmatimonadetes > Gemmatimonadales > Gemmatimonadaceae > AG11. The sequence goes on along the minus strand of DATJGU010000045.1, from coordinate 22,669 downwards.
GGGTGCCGCTTCCTCCTCTCGGGCGCGATCATCCTCGCCTTCGCGCGCATGCACGGACGGAGAAGCTGGCCGACCGCCCGTGAGTGGCGAACGGCGTTCATCAGCGGGTCGCTGCTCCTGCTCGGCGGGAATGGCGGAGTCGTGTGGGCGGAGCAGCGGGTCCCCTCGGGGATCGCCGCGTTGCTCGTGGCCGTGGTGCCGCTCTGGATGGTGCTGCTCGACTGGCTGCGCCCCGGAGGGCACCGCCCGAAAACCGCCGTGTTCGCTGGGGTCGGGCTCGGGCTCGTGGGGCTTCTGCTGCTCGTGGGACCGGACACCGTGCGAGGCGGCGGCACGGACACGATCGGCGCGCTCGTCCTGGTGGCCGCCTCGCTCGCGTGGGCGGCGGGCTCGCTCTACACCAAGTTCGCGCCCCGGGCGAGCTCCGGCATGGTGGAAGCCGGCTCGCAGATGCTGGCCGGCGGTGTCGCGTTGGTGCTCGTCGCCGCGCTCTTCGGGGAGCCGGCGCAGCTCGACCTCGCGCACGCATCGACCCGCTCGCTGCTCGGATTCGCGTATCTCGTGACCTTCGGGTCGCTGATCGGCTTCACGGCGTACTTCTATCTGCTGGCGCACACCACGGCCGCGAAAGCGGCGACGTACGCGTACGTGAATCCGGTCGTCGCGGTGTTCCTGGGCTGGGCGCTCGGCCACGAGTCGGTCACGCGGCGCACCGTCCTCGCCGCGGCGGTGATCCTCGCCGGCGTCGCGATCATCACGATCGCGCGCGACGACTGAGCGCTCAGTCGCGACGTCCGGTGGTCCAGCCGCGGCGCACGACGAGCTGCGCGGGAGATGCGCCGGGAATCTCCTCGATCGACCATCGCTCGCCGCGGAGGAGCCGCAATCCGGCGTGGGCGAGCAGCGCGTCGTAGTCGAGATCCTCCGTGCCGCCGACGTACCGGTCGAACCACGGGTGCATGTCCTCGCCCGCGACTTCGCTGGCCGCGAGCTCGACGTCGCGCTCCGTGTATCCCCTCCCCTGCAGGTAGTACGACGCATTCGGCGCCATCCAGCTCCGGCGGCGCAGCGCGTCGAACACGTCGTCGAGCGACCGGCGGTTGGAGGTCGCGGCGCGCAGATGCAGATCGAGATAGAGCGCGAGCCCCGCGCCCTTCGTGTAGTAGGTGAAGAAGGTGTTCGCGCCGTTCGTCGGTTGGGCCTGCGGGGCGCCGTCCCAGAAGGGCGCGTGGAACGACGCCATGCGCGCCGAGACTTCCGTGCGTCCCGGCGCGGTGAGGTTGGCCTGAATCACGCCGGCCATCGTCGAGTAGAAGGCGTCCCGGTCCACGACGCCGGCTCGGCCGAGTGCACCGAGCCCGTAGTACTGCGTCCACCCTTCCGCGACCCAGAGGCTCGGCTGGTACTGCTCGCGCGTGTAGTCGAAGGGGCCGAGCGCGGCGGGACGCACGCGCTTCACGTTCCAGACGTGGAAGTACTCGTGCGCCACGGTCGTGACGCCGGGAAGCACGGCGAGCGAGTCCGCCCACGGTGCGGCGTTGATGACCTGGGTGGAGTACAGGTGCTCCATCCCATCGCCGCCGGCGTAGCCGACGTGCACGAGAAAGGTGTACTGCTCCAGCGGCGGCGGCCCGAAGACGGAGTTCTCGTAGCGCACGATGCGCTCGACGTCGCGCACGAAGCGCGCGCGCGAGGCCGCGGGCGCGTCGCCGTTGTGGTGCACGACCGTGCGATAGCGGCGCCCGTCGACGACGAAGGAATCGACGAGGAACGCCGGCGCGACCTCGGTCGGCGTATCGATCAGCCGGTCGTAGTTCTCGAACGCGAAGTGCGTCTGGTCCGCGGTGCGCGTGTCGCCGTTCACGACGTGCCAGCCCGCGGGGGCGACGACGTCGAGGGTGACGGGGTCGGGCTTGTGCCCCTCGACGTACATGAACATCGGGGCACCGTTCCAGTTCGCGTGCGCGGTATCGAGCACGCTGAAGCTCCCGGAGAGCTTGTCGGCGAAGACGCGGTAGCGCACACGCACGCCGCGCGAGGCGCCGGCTCGCACCACCCACCGCGAGCCGTCCGTCTTGTCCCACGCGAGCGGGGCGCCGTCGCGGTCGGTGACGTGAAACTCCTGGACGTTCTTGGCGAAGTCCATCTTCGCGTAGCGACCCGGTGACCAGACGGGGAGCTGCAGCGCGAGCGAATCGCCGTGCGCGCCGTCCACCTCGAGCGCGATGTCGTAGAGGTGCTGCGCCGGATCGCCGACCGTGAGGCGATACGCGATGCGCGGCGTCTGCGCCGGGAGGCCTCGCGCGCCGAGGATGGTGAGGCAGAGGAGGAGAAGACGACGCACGAGAACCGATCGGGTGGGAGTGACGATGGCGAGCGCGGCTCAAACTTAGCGCCCTCCGCCCGTTCACCGCGCCTCCGCGTGGAACCACGTAGCGACCGTGGCCAGACCGGCAGGCCGCGTTCCCTGGTCTCCCCCCACCGGTGATGCGACGAGCGCCCGTTCCGCCGATGCCGGAACGGGCGCTCGCCACGCTGGTGGGACAGCGCGATCAGGGCTTCTTCTCGACCGAATCGCTCTTCGCTTCCTCGAGCTTCTTGCTCTCGTTCGCGTGCTCGATGAGGGCCTTGGCGCCGCCGTAGCGCTTGTCCTTCGTCACCTCGCCCGTCATCGCGTCGACGTGGACTTCATACGCCGACTGGTTGTCGCCCACGAGCTTCACCTCGTACACGAGCCGTCCGTCCTTCATCTCGAGATCGGCCGAGCTCACGTCCGTGCCCGGCACCGACGCGCGTGCGAGCGCGAAGGCGGAATCGCCGCTGACCTTCACGGTGGAGGCGAGGCTCTCAGCGACCTTCACGTCCACCTTGGCCGCCGCATGCGGCGCGACCTGACCTTCGGCGGGCTTTGCGCTGTCCGCCGGGGCGGGCGCCGCCATCGGCGCCGCGGGCGCCGCCGCGTTCGCGCCCGTCGGCGCGGTGGCGTTCGTCGCCTTCGCCGAATCGGCGAGCGCGCCGTTCGACGTCGTGACCGTCGCGCCGCTCGGGCTCTTTGCCGTCGTGTCGCTCGTGGTGGTCTGCTGCGCCGCGGCGGGAATCGCGAACGCTGCGAGCAGCACCGCGGCCAGCGGGAACTGGTGTCTCATCATCGAATCTCCTGCGTGGGGTGTGATCGATCCGTCCGGGAGAACGGAGAACACACGGCCTCACGCAGATACCGTGCTCGCGGCGTTCAAAAACGTGACATCTCCGAGCGGGAAGTACGGACAGTGACCCGTCGCACACACCATGCGTGGCGCGTGTCACCGCGTGCTCGTCGAGCTCGTTTACCGGCCCCGAAAGACGGGCTCGCGCTTCTCGCGGAAGGCCGTGATCGCTTCGGCCACGTCCGCGGTCGCGAAGCACTGCTTGATGTGCACGAGCTCGTCGCGGAGCGCCGCGTCGAGCGGCGTGTCCAGACTCCGCGAGAGCAACCGCTTCGTGAGCGCCTGCGCGATCGGCGGTCCCGCGGCGAGCCGTGAGGCGTACGCGCGCGTGTGCGCCGCGAGCTCCGCGTCGGGCACCGCCGCCGCGGCGAGACCGATGCGCTCCGCTTCCGCCGCGTCCACGTCGCGTCCCGTGAGCAGGATGTCCGTCGCGCGCGAGAGACCGACGTGACGCGGCAACAGCCAGCTCACCCCGGCGTCGGGGCTGAGCCCGCGCCGCACGTATCCCGCGGTGAGCCGCGCCGAGCCCGCGACGAGCCGGACGTCGCAGGCGAGCGCGAGGCCGAAGCCCGCGCCGGCGGCCGGACCGTTCACCGCCGCGATCACCGGCTTCTCGCAGCCGAGCACCGTGCGCACCCACGTGCCGACCCACGCATACGGATCGAGCCGCTCCGCCCGCGTCGCGGTGGGAAGGGCCGGCGGCTCCGAGAGATCGAGTCCCGCACAGAAGGCGCGCCCCGCACCGGTGATGACGACGACGCGCACCGCGTCCTCCACCGCGGCGTCGGCCACGGCGGAGGCGAGTGCGCCGGCGAGCGCGCCGTTCACCGCGTTGAGCTTGTCGGGACGATCGAGCGTCAGTGTGCGGACGCCGTCGGGCGTGGTGTCGACGCGCAGATGCGCATGGTCGGGCATGCGCTATCATGCGCGTCGCACCGCGCCCTGTCGAGCATCGTCACTCCTCCGGACGCACGGGCGTTCCCGCGGCGAGGCCGCGTGAGATCTCGCCCGCGAGCTCGGCGAGGCGGATGAAGTCGGCGCGATAGCCGTCCGGGTCGTCGCCACGCGCTCCGCGCGCGAGCGCGACCACGCGCGGCCAGGTGAGCGAGCCGGCGTAGGGCGATCCGCGCAGCAGCATGCCGAAGCCCGCGACGGCGCTGGCGAACCGCATCGATTCCGACGGCGCGCCACGGCGCGCGGCCACCGGCTGGGTCACGAGCCGGCTGCGACCGCCGTCGGGCTCCTTGTACCGCAGCGCCACGTGCAGCAGCTCGTCACTCGGCGCCACGGACTCCGTCGGCCGCTGATAGCGCAGGGCGCTCGTCTCGGGGAGCGTGACGTCGAGCGGCACGTCCGCGCGCACCACCTCGTACAGCGCCGTCACGATGTGGCCGGCGCCGACGTCGCCCGCATCCTTCGTGTCGTCGGCGAAGTCCTCGTCGCGCAGGAGCCGGTCCTCGTAGCCGAGCAGGCGATACGCCGCGACGCGCGCCGGATTGAACTCGACCTGCAGCTTCACGTCCTTGGCGACGGTGAGCAGCGTGCCGCCCATCTCCTTCACGAGCGTCTTGCGTGCCTCGAGCAGGTCGTCGATGTACGCGTAGTTGCCGTTTCCGGCATCGGCGAGCTTCTCCATCTTCGAGTCCTTGTAATTGCCCATGCCGAAGCCGAGGATGGTGAGGAAGGCACCCTCGTCGCGCCGCTGCTCGATGAGCCGCACGAGCGCACCGTCGCTCGACTGGCCGACGTTGAAGTCGCCGTCGGTGCAGAGGATCACGCGATTGTTGCCGCCGCGAACGAAGTTCCGGCTCACGACGTCGTAGGCGAGCCGGAGTCCCGCGCCGCCCGCCGTCGAGCCGCCCGCCTCGAGGCGATCGAGCGCGGCGAGGATGCGCCGCTTGTCGCTGCCCGACGTCGAGGGCAGCACGAGGCCGGCGCTTCCGGCGTAGACGACGATCGCGACGTGATCGTCCTCGCGAAGCTGCTCGACGAGGAGGGCGAGCGACTGCTTCACGAGCGGCAGGCGGCCGGGCCCCTGCATCGAGCCGGACACGTCGACGAGGAACACGAGGTTCGACGCGGGGGCGCGGCGCATGTCGACGTCACGCGCCCGAAGCGCGATGCGCACGAGATCGTGCGACGGATGCCACGGCGCGGCCGCGACCTCGGTCGTGATGCGAAGCGGGACGTCGCCGCGCGCCGGCGCGACGTCGGCGTACGGGAAATAGTTCACGAGCTCTTCGATGCGCACCGCGTCCCGTGGCGGCAGCGCGCCCTGATCGAGGTACCGGCGCACGTTCGCGTACGACGCGCGGTCGACGTCGACGGAGAAGGTCGAGAGCGGCGCGACGCGCGGCGAGCGGAACGGATTGTCCTCGAGGGCATCGTACGATTCGGTGTTCCACGGCTCGTGCCGCCGGCGGATCCGGTCGGGAACGACGCCAGGCTGGATCGCCGCGGAGACGCGCGGCGCGCGCATCTCGCCGACGGCGACGTCCTTCGAGGCGCGTCCGGCGCCCGCGTCGCCCTCGCGCCGCTGCGCTTCGACCCGTGTCGGCAGGCCGACGGGCGCGCTCTTCGGGGACGGCGCCGCGCTGGCGACCGCCGAATCCTCGCGCGGCCCCGACGCCGGCACGAGCGCGACGTCGACGCGCACCGTATCGCCACGCAGGGTGACGGCGCGCTGCCACGGCTCGTAGCCGGCATGCCGGACGACGACGGTGACGCGCTCGGAGCGCGCGGAGCGTTCGATGGAGAGCGCGAAGCGGCCGTCGACCCCGCTGACCGCACTCGCGGCGCGGCCGGCGGCAGAGACGAGCGCGCGGGCGACGGGGCGGCCCTCCGCCGTGACCCGACCGGTGACGACGGTGGACTCGAGGCGGGGCGCGCGCGCTGGAGGAAGGAGCAGCGCCGCTCCGGTGGCGACCAGCAGCGCTGGGGTACGAACGAGGGAGGCGAGCATCGGGAACCGTTCCGGTTGGAGTCGCCCGGGAGACGCCGGCCGCTCCACGCATTGCACAGTCACCGCTCGGCGCCGGGGCGCTGCATCCAGATTGGTATATATTCCGGGCACCCTCCCCTCCCCGCCCGCCCCTCCAATGCCCGTTCGCCGCTCCTCACCATCGAGCCGGCCCGCGTCCTCGCGGTCCGCGCGCGCCGCGCGCCCGGCCGACGACGACAGCGCCGCCTCCGCCCCACACGGCTCGCGGCCGGAGCAGGTCTATCAGCGGTTACGCGACCTCATCGTCCAGGGGCTCCTCGCGCCGGGAAGCCGAGTGGTGGAGACCGAGGTCGCGAGCCGCCTCGGGGTGAGCCGGACGCCGGTGCGCGAGGCGCTGCAACGGCTGCAGCAGGAAGGGTTCGTCGTCGGCGCGCCCGGCGCGCAGCAGGCGCGGCTCACCGTCGCGCCCCTCACGATCGCGGACGTGCACGAGCTCCTCAACATCGTGGGCGAGCTGGAGGGCCTCGGCGCGCGGTGGGCCGCGGGGCTGCCGCCTGCCGAGCGTCGCGCGCTCGCGAAGGAGCTCCACGCGCTGAACGTCGAGTTTCACCGCATGGGCCGCGTCACGCCGCCGGATCACAGCAGCCTGTACGAGGCCGATGAACGGCTGCACCGGAAGATCGTGGAGGCGAGCGCGGGTCCGCGCCTCCTCGCGCTGCACGACAGCGTGAAGCCGCAGGCGGAGCGCTACATCCGGATGTACATCAGCATGCTGACGAGCGACATCCGCGCTTCCGTGGCCGAGCACGACGCGATCATCGCCTCGATCGAGGAAGGGGACGCCGACCGCGCCCAGGCCGCAGTCCAGACCAACTGGCGGCACGCCGCGGACCGGATCGGGAAGGTGATCGAGGTGGCGGGGGAGAGGGGGAGCTGGTAGCGGTGTGTTGGTGTGTTGGTGTGTTGGTGTGTTGGTGCGCGGTGCTACGGGTCTTGTGAACGTCTCGCCGGACGGCGGGACGCCCGTTCTTTCGGAGCTAGCGTGCTCCCGACCCGCGTGGTTAGTCGATTGAGCATCCGGGCGACGGTGGCCGTCTGCCCCATCACCGACTCGATCTTCTGGCGATCACCGAAGCCGAGCTCGATCGCCACGCTGAGCTGGAACGCTACTTCGCTGGCGGAGGCGTGGGCGCTGTAGAGGTAGTGGAGCAACTCGCGGTTGCCACTACGACCGCATCCCTCCGAAATGTTACTCCCGATCCCCATCGCGGCCCTCCGCAATTGTGCCGTGATACCAAAGCGTTCGTCGCGTGGGAAATCTGTCGTCGCGCGATAGACGTTGACCGCGAGCGACCGTGCTTCCTGCGTCACGTCGAGTTTGTCGGGATCTTGCATGCACGCATCGTAGCGCGCTTCACGCCGGCCTGCGTACTCGATTTCGCGCGTCACGCATCGTTGTTACCAACACACCGACACACCAACACACCAACACACGCCTCTATCGCGCCTCTCCCAACTCCTCCATCAGCCGCACGTAGCTCTCGTACCTCGGGACGCTCACGTCCCCCCGCGCGACCGCGTCCCGCACGGCGCAATCCGGTTCCTCCACATGCCGGCAGTCGGCGAAGCGGCAGAGGGGGAGATGGGGGCGGAATTCGGGGAAGCAGGCGTCGAGCTCGGAGGGGGAGAGGGCCCACATGCCGACCTCGCGCAGGCCCGGCGTGTCGGCGACGTAGCCGGTCCGGTCGCCGGGTTCGCGCCCCGGCTCGTCATCGGGCAGCGGGTGCAGCGAGCCGCCGACCGTGGTGTGGCGCCCCTTGTTCACCGACTCGCTGATCTCGCCGACCCGGAGCTCGAGGCCGGGGAACATCGCGTTCAGCAGCGACGACTTGCCCACGCCCGAGGGACCGGTGAGGACGCTCACCTTGCCGCCGAGGGCGGCGCGCAAGGCGTCGAGCCCGTCGCCTCGCTTCGCGCTCGTGTAGTGCACCGGGTAGCCGGCGCGCTCGTAGGCGTTCCAGCGCTGGTGCTCCGTCTCGGCGCTGCCGACGAGCTCCACCTTGTTGATGACGACGCGCGCGTCGAGCGCATTCGCTTCGGCGATGACGAGGAAGCGGTCGAGCATGCGCGGGTGCGGCTCGGGGTTCGCCGCCGCGAAGACGACGACGACCTGGTCGACGTTGGCCGCGAGCACGCGCTCACCTTGCCCGCCCCCCGGAGCGCGGCGCGCGAGGCGGGAGCGCCGCGGCAGGATCTCGGCGATCGCCCAGGCTCCGGACGCATCGTCGCGCTCGAGGACGACGTCGTCGCCCACGGCGAGCTTGAGCGACTCGGCGGCGGACGCCACCGTGTCGCGGCGGAGCGAGCCGTCGGCGCGGCGTCCCGCGTTGGACTTCTTCACGCGTCCTCTCAGCGAGGCGTCGACGATCGATCCGTCGGTCCGGCGCACGCGCCAGACGCCGCCGGTGCCGCTCAGCAGGATCCCGCGCTCGACTGCTGCGTCGCCGCCGACGGCCGGCTCGCGGGGATGCGTCATCCGCGCTCGGTATCCGGCGAGTCGCGCCGAGGGCGTCTGGCGCCAGCGTCGTGCGGGGCCGCACCTCCGCCCTCGCCGAGATCCTTTCCCTCGTCGCGCATCGCATCCCACCACCGGCGCGCCGGAGCGCCACCCGCGCGCTCGGCGATGGCGGCGTGCAGGGCACCGCGCACTTCGGCGAGGTGCAGCGCGCCGACGATCGCGCGCGCGTCGTCCTCGGTATCCGATTCGGCGAGGAAGTCGGTCTCGAGGTGTCCGCTCGGCGTCGTCGCGCCGATGCGGGACCACCGGACGAAGAGCAGGTACGCGCCCCAGGGACGTTCCGGATCGCCCGTGGGGGCGGTCACGATCTCGACGCTGTAGGAGAAGCCGTCGCTCCCCTCGAACGCGGCGGGACGGCCGTGCACCGCGGCGTAGCCGCCAATCGTGTTGGCGTCGCCGCGGCCGTGATCGGCGGGAAGATGCTGTCCGGGCATGCGCGAAGACGCCGGAGCCGCCGGTGCGTCAGCGGCGCGCGTGGAACGCCTCGCGAATCACGTTGCCCGTGATGAAGGCGACGTTCGCGGGCCGCTCGGCGAGCCGGCGCATCAGATACGGATACCACTGCGTGCCGAACGGGACGTACACGCGCATGCGGTAGCCGTCGCGCACGAGCGCGTCCTGGAGATCGCGCCGGATGCCGTAGAGCATCTGGAACTCGAAGCGGTCCTTGTCGATCCCCTGCTCCTTCGCGAACCGTCTGGCCTCGTTCACGATCGCCTGGTCGTGCGTCGCGATCCCCGGGTAGTTGCCGCGCAGCATCAGCTCGCGCATGCACTTCACGTAGTTCGCGTCGACGTCCTTCTTGTCCGGATACGCGACGGCGGGGGGCTCGCGGTACGCCCCCTTGCAGATGCGCACGCGCGCCCGCAGCGCGTTCATGTGCTCGACGTCGGCGAAGGTGCGGTAGAGATAGCTCTGGAGCACGACGCCGACGTGGGGCTTGTACGCGGGGTAGAGCCGCTCCTCGAACAGTGCGAGCGTGACGTCGGTGTAGGCGCTCGCCTCCATGTCGATGCGCACGAAGGTGTCGTACTCCTGCGCCCGCGCGCAGACGTCCTGCATGACGGCGACGCACAGCTCGTGGTCGATGTCGAGCCCCATCGCCGTGAGCTTGACGGAGACGTTGGCGTCGAGGCGTGCCTCGCGGATCCGTTCGAGGATTCGCAGATACTCGTCGCGGGCGGCGCGGGCCTCGCGCTCGTTGGTGACGCTCTCGCCGAGGAGATCGAGGGAGGCGGAGATGCCGCGGGCGTTGAGGGCGCGGACGACGTCGAGTGCCTCGGCGAGGGTCTCGCCGGCGACGAACCGCTTCGCGAAATGCTTCGCCAGTCGGTTGTTGCGGACGAACGTGAAGACGCGCGGCTGGCTGGAGAGGTACAGGAGCGTGTCGCGGAGCATGATCCTCGATGCCACGGCGGCCGGCGGTGCCGGAGGAGCTAGGAAGCTAATCGCCGGGTGTCGGGAATGAAGGAACGTGGCCGGCGGAACGCGAACGGGCCGGCGCATGGCCGGCCCGCGGGTGTTCGGCACGACGCGAGCCCTACTCGTGCTCGCGGTTCTCCGGCGCGACGCCCTTGGCGCGCGTCTCGGCGGCCGCGGCGGGCTGCGCACCCTTCTCGATGTCCACCTGCACGTTGCGCTGGAACTGGCTGATATCGGTATCGCGCGCGCCGGCGCCGACGAGCGAGCGGATCGCGTTCGCGGCGGTCTGCACCGGGACGCCGCGTGTGACGATGTCGGCGAGCACGGTGAAGGGGAGCGTGAGCGAGCGGCGGAGCCCGGACTGCTTCTTCATCTTCCCCAGCTCGACGGCGGGAACGCCGGCGTGCATGGCGGAAGCGGCGGCCTTGAGCTCGTCCGAGGTCGCGACGGCGCCAAGTGCGCGATGCGCGCTGGCCATCTCGACGGTGAGCGAGCGGACGGCGAGCACGATGCGCGGCCCGTCGGCGCCCATCGCCAGTCCCTGATAGACCTTCTCCATCAACGGCTCGACGGGAATCCCCTGCGCGCGCGCCGAGTCGACGAGCGCCGACAGCGCCTTTCGAGTGGGCGCGTCGAGCCGATTACCGATACGCGGATCCTGCGCCTCGGCGCGGCTCAACGCTGAGCCGGCGAGGAGCACCGTCATGATCACGCGAGCCGTGCCAGATCTCACTGTGCCATCGCCTCCACGACGAGCGCGCTACTGGGTTGTCCGAAGTCATCGTCCGCGGCACGCGGAGCGGTCGGGTCGGCGACCCACTGCTTGCCGTTGACGAGGAAGGCATAGCGGTGGACGCCGGCTGGTACTGGAGCTGAGACACTCCAGACGCCGTTATGGTTTTCCGCGACGAGCGCGGTGTCGCCGAGTCCCCAGTTGTTGAAGTCGCCGACGACGGCGACGCTGCGCGCGTCGGGGGCGACGAGGACGAACTGCACCGGAATTGGCTCGGTGACGGCCGGAGTATGCGGATGTGAGCGCAGCATGCCGACCGAGACGACGGCGACGACGCCGGCGGCGAGCGCGGCGGCCCAGGCGGGTCGCCGCGTGACGTTGGCCGCGGCGCCGATCCAGGCCGCGACCCCGCGACGCCGGCGCTCGGCATACAGCCGGCGCACGCGAACCATCACCCGTCGCTCGAACGACTCGTCGAGGTGAACCGGGTGTTGCAGCTCCTGAACGATCAGCTCGAGTGTCGTGCGACCCCAGTCAGGCACTGTGAACCTCCCGCAGCAGGACGCGCAGCCGATCGCAGGCGCGCATGACCCGCATTTTCAACGCAGAGATTCCGACACCGGTGATCTCCGCCATTTCGTCGTACCCCAGCTCCTCCACGTACTTCAGAAGAAACGCCTCGCGTTGGTCAGCGCTGAGCTCGCCAAGCGCACGTTCGATTTCCTCCCGCCACATCGTCTGCTCCGCCGGGTGCTCTTCCGACGCATTGAGCAGCGCGGTCTCGTCGTGTACGAACGTCTGACCTCTTCGCACACGTCGTGCCCCGCTCGTGCGGCATCGGTTGACCAGGATCCGGAACAGCCACGCGCCGAAACGCTCCGGGTCCTCGCACCTCGCCAGCGACCGGTAGGCTCGCGTGAAGGCATCCTGCAGCGCCTCCTCCGCGTCCTCCCGATTCCCCAGCATGTGCACCGCATACCGCGCGTACTTGTCCCGGTATCGGGAGACGAGCGCTCCGTACGCGTTCACCTCACCGTGCAACACTCGAGCTACGAGCGCCGCATCCGAGCTCTCCATACCGTCTGGACCTTGCATCGACACCTGTCGTCACAGTCGAGAGCGCGTTGCACGGAGGGTGCGCGGCGACGCCGACGAGCCGGTAACGAACATCACAAACCCGTACGAATTCTACAGCACCAACGCCTCGCGCGCCGGATAGAATCGCTGCTGCGCCCGGGCGTGCTCCACGAGCAGCTCCGACGGGGCGAACCGCCCCGGAAAACGCTGGTTCAACTGGTCGAGGTCGTCAAGCACGCGTGCCGCGCCCCGGGCGTCAACATACCGGAAGGGGCCGCCCCGGAAGGGGGGGAAGCCCAGCCCGAACACCGCCCCGACGTCTCCGTCGACCGGCGCCCGCAGAATCCCCTGCTCCAGGCACAGCATCGCCTCGTTCACCATCGCGAGCACGCACCGGTTCTGCATCTCCGCCACCGGGAGCTCGCGCCGCTCCGGGCCCCCGGGGAGCACCTCATAGACAGACGGGTCCACCTCGCCCTTCCTTCCCGCCTCGTCGTAGCGATAGAAGCCGAGCCGGCCTTTCCGGCCGGTGCGCCCGGACTCCACGACGCGCCGCAGCGATTCGCTCGGCGTCATGCGCGCGCCGAACGCTTCGTTCAGCACGACGCCGACCTTGCCGCCGACGTCGATGCCCACCTCGTCGAGCAGCGTGATCGGCCCGACGGGGAATCCGAACGCCGTCAGCGCCGAATCGACGGCGTCGATGCTCGCGCCCTCGTCGAGCAGCCGGCCCGCCTCGTTCATGTACGCCGACAGGATGCGCGTCGTGTAGAAGCCCGGCCCGTCGTTGACGACGATCACCGTCTTCCCGAGCCGCTTCCCGTACGCCACCGCGGTGACGATCGCGTCGGCATCGGTGTCGCCCGTCGCGATCACCTCGAGCAGCGGCATCTTGTGCACGGGCGAGAAGAAGTGCATGCCGAGCACCCGAGTCGGGCGCTGCGCCGCTTCGGCGATCCGGCCGATCGGAATCGTGCTCGTGTTCGACGCATAGACCGCATCCATCCGCAGCAACGGCTCGACCTCGCGCAGCACGCGCTGCTTGAGCGCGAGGTCCTCGAACACGGCCTCGATGACGAGCTCGCACTTCCCGAAGCCGGTGTATTCGACGGTGCCGCCCGCGAGGAGCAGCTGGTCCTCGTACTCGAGGCGCGTGATCCGCTTCTTCTTCAGGCGCTCCTTCAGCACCTCGCTCACGGCGGCGATCCCCTTCCCCACCCGCGCGAGATCGGTGTCCTTGAGCCGCACGGCCGTGTCCTGCTGCACCGCGATCGACGCGATGCCCGCGCCCATGAAGCCTGCGCCGAGCACGCCCAGGGTCTCGACGTCGCGCGGCTCGGGCGGCGGCTCCTCGTCGACGCCCGGATCCTTCTTGAGCGCCGTGGTGGCGAAGAAGAGGAAGATCAGCTCGCGCGCGACGTCGGTGACGGCACACTCGCCGAAGGCGCGCGACTCCATCCGGTAGCCGAGCTCCGGACCGCCGTCGTAGCCCGCCTGCACGGCCGCGAGCGCGGCGAGCGGCGCGGGATAGTGGCCGTGAGTCCGCGCCACGACGCCCTCGCGCGCTTTGCGAAACACGAGCGATCGCCCGAGCGGATTGTCCTCGAGCAGCAAGCCGGCGGCCCCGCGGCCCTTCGGCGAGTGGCGTGGCTCGAGCGAGCCGTCGGCGAGACGGCGCACGCGGTCGAGCGCGACGTCGCGCAGAATGGCGGGATGCACCAGCTCGTCCACGAGTCCCATCTGCAGCGCCTTCCTCGCCCTGATGTTCCGCCCGGTGAGGATCATGTCGAGCGCGCGCTGGAGCCCGACGAGTCGCGGCAGCCGCTGGGTGCCGCCGCCGCCGGGAATGATCCCGAGCTGCACCTCGGGGAGCGCGAGCACGGTCTTCGGGTGATCGGTCGCGATGCGATAGCGACACGCGAGCGCCGTCTCCAGACCCGCGCCGAGGCACGCGCCGTGGATCGCCGCGACGACGGGAATGCGCAGCGTGTCGAGGCGCGCCAGGAGCGCCTGGCCGCCGCGGCTCAACGATTCGGCGTCGGCGGCGCTCACGATCGTGAGGAACTCGTCGATGTCCGCGCCGGCGATCCAGGTGTCCGGCTTCCCCGAGAGGAGGACGACCCCGCGCAGCGTCGGATCCGTCTCGATGCGGCCGAAGAGCTGGCCGAACTCGGCGCGAAGCGAGGCGGTCACCTTGTTCACCGGCTCGTGGGGAAGATCGATCGTGACGAGCGCGATGCCGTCCGCGAACTCGAGCTGCAGCGCGGAGACGTTCATGCGCGCTCCACGACCATCGCGTGGCCGAGTCCCCCGGCGGCACAGACGGTGAGCAGGCCGAACTGTCCGCCACGCCGCGCGAGCTCGTTGCAGAGCGTCGTGAGGATGCGGCCGCCCGTCGCGCCGAAGGGATGGCCGATGGCGATCGAGCCGCCCATGACGTTGAGCCGCGAGCGATCCACCTCGCCGACCGGCTGGGAGAAGCCGGCGCGCTCGGCCCACTCGCGCGACGCGAAGCCCTGCAGGTTGCACAGCACCTGCGCGGCGAACGCCTCGTGCATCTCGATGAGATCCATGTTCGCGAGGGAGAGTCCCGCGCGTGCGAGCGCGACGGGCGCGGCGAGGACGGGGCCCATGAGCAGCTGCTCGCCGGGATCGAGCGCGGCGTACGCATAGCTCCGGATGTACGCGAGCGGGCGATAGCCGAGCGAGGTCGCGCGCTCCTCGCTCATGAGGAGGACGGCGCTGCCACCGTCGGTGAGCGGCGAGGAGTTTCCCGCGGTGACCGTCCCGTTCCGACGGTCGAACACCGGCTTGAGCGCGCGGAGCGCCTCGATCGACGAGTCGGAGCGGATGCCGTTGTCGGCCGTCATCGGCTGGAACGCCGGCGGCACGAAGAGCGGGACGATCTCCGCGGTGAGCCGGCCGTCCTGCGTGCCCGCGGCGGCGAGGCGGTGCGAGCGGAGCGCGAACTGATCCTGCTGCTCGCGCGGGATGGCGTTGATCTTCGCCATCTTCTCCGCCGACTCGCCCATCGTCTCGCCGGTGGACGGCTCGGCGATCGCCGGGGTGACGGGAACGAGATCGCGCGGACGCACCCGCGACAGCGCGCGCACGCGGCCGCCGACGCTCTTCGCGCGCGACGCGGCGACGAGCGCCTCGCTCATGCCGCGCGAGTGGAGGATCGGCACGTTGGAGAGCGATTCGGCCCCCCCGGCGATGACGACGTCGGCATGGCCGAGCGCGATCTGGTCCGCCGCGTCCGTGATCGCCTGATTCGCCGACGCGCACGCGCGGCTGACCGAATAGGCCTGGCAGCCCTTGGGCAGGATCGGCAGGAGCGACACCTCGCGCGCGATGTTCGGCGCGAGCACCGAGGGCACGACCGTGCCGTAAACGATCGCCTCGACGAGCTTGCCGTCGAGCTCCGTGCGCTGAATCAGCTCGGCGACGCAGTGCTTTCCGAGCTCGATCGCACTCAGCCCCTTGAGCGTCGTGCCCGCCCTGGCGAAGGGAGTGCGCACGCCGGCGACGATGGCGACGCGTCGGCCCGGTATCCCGTAGCTGGCCATGGGCGAAAGCTACGGGGTGACGTGAACCGCGACTAGCCGATCCGCACGACGGTGCGCGCGCGCCGCCGCACGCGCCACCGATCGATCTCGCGCCAGGGAAAGACGTGGCGCCACGCGCCGACGATCGCGCCGCGCAACGTCGGCCGCACGCCTCCCGGCGTGCGGCGCGCGTATCCGCGGCGCACGAGGTGCTTGAGGAAATCGAGGTGCCGGCGCTTCTCGTACACGAGCCGCTGCTCGGGCGTCCCGCCGCGCGTCGTCTTCTTCTGGGGGACCCGGTCCGTGTAGCGCCCGACCCGGATGCGGTGCAGCCGGTAGAGCTCGGTCACGTCGAAGAGGTCGGGGATGCGGACGTGATCGGTGCCGCGCGGATCGGGCCAGTAGCGCGGGTTGCGCGCATTGGACGTGACGAAGCGGGTGCCGTCGGCGAACTCGCAGTCGAACGCGATCGAGCCGGAGAACTCGCCGCTCGTCACGCCGTCCGACGAGGTACTCCCGCTGACGATCGCGTGGTCGCCGCGCACGGGATGCTCCATCGACGACGCGGCGAACCGGATGGGATACTCGGTCGACGTGGTGGTGCGATGCGGGTCGCGGAAGCCGAGCTTCGCGAGCCGGCGCTCGCCTTCCTCGAGCCAGCGCAGGAGGTCGATGTCGATCGGCTCGGGATACGCCGGATCGAGCGTGCGCGTGGTGTCGCGGCGCATCACGCTGCCGCGATAGAGCACGAAGGGCGCGCGCACGTAATGGAGGAAGAACGCCCAGACCCAGTAGAGCTGGAGGAGGGCGAGGATCGTGACCCCGACGCGGCCGCGCACCGGAAGCCAGGTCCACGCGCGCAGCAACAGCTCGGGGATGGCCAGAGTGCTCACGAGGAGGGAGGCGAGGGTTATTATCTTGAGCGGCCGCCAGGCCCGTGTTCCGCCTCTCGGAGGACGATCCGACGACCGCTCACGCCACTCGCCCGGACCGGGCCGATCTCCTCCGCGCGCTCGGCGGCGAGGCGTTCGACGTTCTCGTCGTCGGCGGCGGGATCACGGGCGCGGGGGTCGCGCGGGACGCCGCGCTGCGCGGCCTGCGCACCGCGCTCCTCGAGCGCCACGACTACGCGAGCGGCACGTCGAGCCGATCGTCGCGACTCGTCCACGGCGGCGTGCGGTACCTCGAGCACGGCCAGCTCGGGCTCGTGTTCGAGTCGAGCCGCGAGCGGCGCACGCTGCTCCGCATCGCGCCGCACCTCGTGCGCCCGCTCGCGTTCACCTGGCCGGTGTACCGGGGCGCGCGACTGCCCCGCTGGAAGCTCGCCGCGGGGCTCACGCTGTACGACCTGCTCTCGCTCTTCCGCAATCGGCGGCACGAGCGGCTGAACGCGGTGGACGTGCACGCGCGCGAGCCGGAGCTGCGCACCGATGCGCTGCTCGGGGGCGCGCGCTACTGGGACGCCGCCACCGACGACGTGCGGCTCACGCTCGCGACGGTGCGCTCCGCGCAGCGTGCCGGCGCGGTGGCGCTGAATCACGTCACGGTGACGGCGCTGCAGCAGGACGGCGGGCGCGTGACGGGCGCGCACGCGCTCGACGCGCTCTGCGGCACGGAGCTCACGGTGCGCGCACGCGCCGTGGTGAACGCCACGGGTCCTTGGAGCGACGCGATCGAGCGGATGGCGGAGCCGGGCGCGAGCGCCGGCGTGCGCGGCAGCAAGGGCGTGCACGTCAGCGTGCCGCGCGTGCGCATCGGGAACGTCGAGGCCGTCACGCTCACCGCGCCGCAGGACGGGCGCGTGATGTTCGTGCTCCCCTCGGGCGCGCACACGATCATCGGCACGACGGACACCTACGACGCGGGCCCGCCCGACGAGGTGCACGCGACGACGCGTGACGTGCGCTACCTGCTCGACGCGGCGAACCACTACTTCCCCGAGGCGCGGCTCGGCGAGCAGGACGTCGTGAGCGCCTGGGCGGGAATCCGACCGCTGGCCGCGCGGGGCGCGACCGGCGCGCCGAGCAGCGCGTCGCGGGAGCACACTATCGTGGAGCACGTGCCCGGCCTCGTGCGCGTCACCGGCGGCAAGCTCACGACGTACCGGGCGATGGCGGCGCAGATCGTGGACGTGGTGGAGCGCTCGCTCGGCCGCACGCCGACGCCGACGCGCACCGCGTCGCTGCCGCTCGCCGGCGGCGACCTGCGCGACGTGGACGCGGAGATCGCGCGCGCCGTCGCGACGACGGGCGACGAGACGCGCGCGCGCCGGCTCGTCGGCGCGCACGGCACGGAGTGGCACGGCGTCTGGTCGCTCACCGAGGCGGATCCCGCGCTCGGCGGCGAGGTCGAGCCCGGACTGCCCTACCGGTACGCCGAGCTGCTGCACGCGATCACGCACGAGCAGGCCGCGACGCTCGGCGACCTGCTCATCCGGCGTACGCCGGTGGCGTTCGAGACGCGCGATCACGGGCGCGGTGCCGCGCGACGTCTGGCACCCACCGTCGCGCGATGGCTGCGCTGGTCCCGCGAAGAGATGGAGGGCGCGCTGGCGGCCTACGAGGCCGAGGTGACGCGCCTCTTCCGGATCACCCCCGACTAGAGCTCGTCGGGCTGGAGATCGTGGATGGTTCTCAGCTCCGTGATCTTCAGCTGGCGCGTGAGCGCGGGGAGCTTGAGGTAGGCGATCTCGCCGACGGCCTTTCCGAGCAGCGCGCGTCCGATCGGCGACGACATGGTGACGTGGCCCTCCTCGAAGTCCACGGCGTCGCCGAACACGAGATGGTACGTCTCCTTGAGGCCGGACTTCTCGTCACGAACGTGCACGGTCGAGCCGAGCCCGACCTTGTCCTGCGGGATCTGGGCGACGTCGATGGAGGAGAGCTTGCTGAGACGCTCGCGCAGCTGACCGAGCCGGGCCCGGACGAACTGCTGGCGCTCGAGGGCCGACTTGTACTCGCTGTTCTCGCGCAGGTCCCCCATCTCGACCGCTCTCCGGATCTCGTTCGGAAGCGTGACGTTGAGCTCGTACTGGAGCTTCTCGACCTCGTCTCCGAGCTTCTGCTTGAGCGCTTCGATCATGGTCTGCCGGACTTCGAGACGACAAAAAAAAGGTGACGCCCGACCGGTGGCCGGGCGCCGCATGCTTTGCATTCTATCGAGGACGGGGCGGTGGGGCAATGTCGAACGAGGCGCCGATGAGTCGCTCGATCGCCTCGACGAGACGCGCCCGGACGACCGGATCGCGCGAGCGCCGCGAGGTCCGCATCGAGCGGCCTCGGCGGTCGAAGCACTCGCCGCTGATCGACGCGAGTCCCGGATCGGTGGCGGCGTACACGGCGGCGCGCGCGCCGCGCTCCGCGGTGGAGAGCACGCGTCCCCACGCCGCTCTGAGCCAGCGCGGCCGGAAGAGCACGTGCTCGCGCATGAGGTCCGTCGCCACGAGCCCCGGATCGACGGCGTTGGCCGTGATGCCGGTGCCGGCGAGCCGGGTGGCGAGCTCGTAGGTGAACGCGAGCAGCGCGAGCTTCGACTGGGCGTACGCGAGCGGGCCGTACCAGCGACGCTCGCCCTCGAGATCGTCGAGGGCGAGGCGGCCGAAGCGCTCGAACATCGACGCGACCGTCACGATGCGCGCGCCTCGCTCCTCGGCGCCACGGTGCAGCGCGGGAAGCAGCTCGTGCGTCAGGAGCGCGGGCGCGAGCAGGTTCACCGCGAGCGTGAGCTCGATCCCGTCGGCGCTTCGCTTGCGGCGCGTGAGGCTCACGCCGGCGTTGTGCACGAGCACGTGGATCGCGGGGCGGCGCGCGCGCAGCGCGGACGCCGCCGCGCGGATCGCGTCGAACGAGGCGAGGTCGGCGACGATGCCGGCGACGTCGGCGTTCCCGCTGGCACGCGCGACGTCCTCGGCCGCGTGCGCGACGAGCCGTTCGTCGCGCCCGAGCAGGACGACGCTCGCGCCGAGCCGCGCGAGGCCGAACGCGGTGGCCTTGCCGAGCCCGCGCGTCGCGCCCGTGACGACGCACACGCGGCCGCGCATGGCGTCGCTCGGCTCGATCGCCGGAAGCGTCGCCGTCATCGCGGCGGTGAGAGTCGCCGGCTCCTCGGTCGCGACGTAAGTTGACGCGCCAGGCTCGTCGCGCATCCGGAGGAATGTAGTGTCGACGCTCTCACGACCGCTCGCGATCGCGCTGCTCGCCGGTACCCTGCTCCTCGGCGCGGGCGCGGCGCTGCACCCGATCCTGCCGCACGATCCCTCGGCACAGCTCCGGGTGATCGCGGCCGCGTGGTACTTCCGGCCGATCCATCTCGCGATGCTCGCCGGAACGGGACTGATCGTCGCCGGCGTGTGGACGCGGACCGTGAGCGCGGGGCGCGAGGTCGCGGCGCCGCTGGTCGCCGCGCTGGCGCTCGTGTGCCTCGGCTACTGCTTCAACGCGATCGACATCGCGTTCATGGCGAGCGCGGGGACGAACATGGCCGCGTCGTTCCAGGGCGGGCGCGCCGAGCTGGCGACGCTGTTCGATGCGCTGCATCGGGTCGGCCTGATGACCGCGCGGTTCGGGAACTTCCTCGTCGCGCTCGGCGCGTTGCTGCTCGGGTGGCTCGAGCGGCGGGATCCGGCGAGCCCGCGCTGGCTCGCGTGGCTGGCGTGGGTCGCCGCGGCGGGAGGGCTGATCGGTGTGCTGCTCTTTCCGGAGGCGAGCCTCGTGATGCTCGCGGCGGTGACGCTGCTCTCGGGATGGCAGGTGGCGACGGCGGTGCGCTCGCTGCGCGCGCCGCGCGGCAGCCTGGGCTAGCGTCCCGCCGGCCCGCCCGGCGACGCCGCCTTGTCGTCCGCCGTCGGCCCGTACATCGCCGGCACCTTCTGGCCGGTGAGCCGCAGATAGAGTCCGAGCTGCGCGCGGTGATGCACGAGGTGATTGAGCATCATCGTACGATAGACCATGTAGCGCGACTGCGTGCTCACGACGTTGCCGCCGGCTTTCAGCGTCCACGGCTGCTGGAGCGCGTCGTCGGAGACGCGCTCGATCAGCGGACGGGCCTCGGCGACGCCCGTCGCGAGGAGCGCGAGGAGCTCCTGGACCGGCATGAACCGGTAGGCAGTCGTGGGGCCGTTCTTCGGCGCGATGTCGAACTCGGTGTCGCGGATGATCATCACGGTCCAGCCGGGGATCATCGCGACCAGCTGCGCGAGGTGGCCCATCGGGAACGCCTTCTCGTGCGGTCTCCACTCGATGCGGTCGTCGGGGACGCGCTCGAGTACCGTGCGGGTCGTGGCGATCTCGACGTCGAATTCGGGAAGCAGCAGTGAGGAGAGAGGCACTGGAAGCGGTGTGTTGGTGTGTTGGTGTGTTGGTGTGTTGGTGTGTTGGTGTGTTGGTGTGTTGGTGTGTCGGTGTTGGTCAGCGGTGCATGGGGAGGACGGCGTCGGTGTCGCTCGGTTCCGTTGGAGCGCCAGTGGACCGCGCGAATTCCGCCTTCAGACGCTGCATGTTCTTCTCGCGGCGGTCGAGGAGGCGCTTGAGTGGGCGTGGCTCGTGGCGCGCGTGCGCGTACGCGGTGAGGAGCGGCAGCGCGACGGTAGAGTCGAGATAGCAGACGACGGCGTCGGGGAGGCGTTCGGGGTCGATCTTCCCCCAGCTCACCGCCTCGGCCGGGGTCGCGCCGGAGAGTCCGCCCGTGTCGGGGCGCGCATCGGTGATCTGGAGGAAGTAGTCGTGCCCCTTCTCGTCGATGCCGAGCACTTCCTGGATCTGCGGCTCGGTCTGGAGGGCGAAGTTCTTGGGGCTGCCGCCGCCGCAGATGAGCACCGCGCTCTTCCCTCCCCCGCGCTTGGCACCGAGCACGATCGACGCCGTCTCGTTGACGTCGGCGTTGGGGTCGATGACGCAGCGATTTCCCTCGAGCGCGAGCGCGGCGATGTTCATCCCGATCGACGAATCGCCTGGCGACGAGGTGTACACCGGCACGCCGCACTCGTACGCGACGCCGAGGAGCGACTTGTTGCCGATGCCGAGCGCCTTCTCGCGCTCGCGAATGTACTTGCCGCAGAGCGCGTGGAACTCCGCGCTGCTCATCGCGCGCTGGAACTCGGGGCCCTGGATGATCTTCCGGAAGAACGCGTCCGTGCTGAGGAGCACGTCGTAGTCGAAGAAGATGTCGTAGATGCGGACGATGCCGTCTTCGCGGAGAATCGTGTCGCTCGCGCCCGGATCGCCGCGGTGCATCGAGAGGCCGAGCCCGAAGTGCGCGTCGTGATACAGGTTCGCGCCGGTGGAGATGATCCAGTCGACGAACCCCGCCTCGAGCAGCGGGATGATCGCCGCCATGCCGAGGCCCGCCGGCGTGAGGGCGCCGGTCAGGGTGAGCCCGACGGTGACGTCCGGCTCGAGCATCTTCTTCGAGTAGAGCTGGCACGCCTCCCGGAGGCGCGCGGCATTGTAGGCGAGGAAGGTCTCGTCGATCAGGTCGGCGGCGGATTCGGTGCCGTCGATGCGGCGCGGCGCGATGCGGCCGCCTCGCAGCCACTTGCTCTCCTCGTGCGCCGTGTGCGCGACGCCGGCATGCTCGCGGGCTTCGGCGGCGCGCTTCTGCTCGCTCTTCGGGCCGGCTGCCGACGCCTTGGGGGCCTTGGACGCCTTGGGGCTCGTGTGCTTGTCGGACTTCTTGCTGGCCATCTCGGTCCGTGTCGGTGCGAGGTTGGTTTCGTGCTGTGAACGGTGAACGGTGAACGGTTGACGTCAGCAGCCAGGAACGGCAAAGGGCCGTGAATGGTGAACGGTTGACGGTTTACGTCGGCCGGCAGGAGCGGCGACGGCGGCGTGAGGCGTCAGAAGCGTCCCGAGGCCGGCCGTCAACCGACGAACCGCCAACCGAAGAACCGTTCACCGTTCACCGTTGTGCGTTCACCATTCGCCGTTCACCATTCGCCGTTCACCATTCGCTGTTCACCATTCGCTGTTCACCGTTCACCGTCCTTTCCCGTGCGTCGTCTTCCACGCCTCCACCACCGCGTGCGCCGCCTCGGCGGGGTCGTCGGTGAGCAGCATGAGATCGAGGTCGCCAGGCGAGATCTTCCGTTCCGTGAGGGCACGCGACTGGAGCCAGCGGATCAGGCCGGCCCAGTAGTGGCGGCCGAAGAAGACGACGGGGAACTGATAG
>DATJGU010000044.1:0-4900 GCA_035494615.1 Gemmatimonadaceae bacterium | reverse complement strand
CGGCACCGACACACCGACACGCCGACGCACTGACACACCACTCAGCGTATCTCCACCAGCTCCCGCTCGATCGCCGCCATGTCGCCCAGCAGTGACAACGCCTGCTGGATCCGCGGGACGTCGACGGGGTCGGTCTCCAGCGCCTGGAGCCGCTCGACGAGCGGGAAGATCGGCTCCGCGGTCGCGCTTCCGCCCCACTCGAGCGCGTCGGCGGAGGCGCGGCCGTTCGCGACGATCCGCTCGCCGATGCAGCGCAGCAGTGCGCCGCGCTCGCCGGTGTCGGAGAGCGGGGTCGTCGCGAGGCGACGCGTGGCGTAGGCGAGTCCCGCCGCGACGCGGCCCGGGCGCGTGTGCACCGTCCGCTCGAGCGGCAGGTTCGGGCCCCACAGTGGTCGCAGCGCGTTGCGCAGCTCGGCCAGCGCGCGGTCGACGTCACGGATGCGGTCGTGCAGCACGTCGTCGTGCTCGGCGCGCACGCCGGGCGTCGTTGCCCGCTCGATCGCGCTCGTCGCCGCGCGCAGCACGCGGGCCGCGAGCACCCGCACGCGCGACTCGCTGTGCGCGGGCAGCACGACCGCCGAGACGACGACGCCGATCGTCGCACCAGCCAGCGTCTCGAGCAGGCGCAGCTCCATCAGTCCGGCCGTCGCCCGACCCATCTCGGAGTACAGCAGCGCGAGTGCGATGGTGAAGCAGGCGATCATCCCCGTGTACGCGATGCGCATCAGGTAGTACGCGAGGAAGATCGCCGCGAGTCCGACGACCGACGCCGGCACCGGATGTCGCCCCACGAGCCGCGCCACGGCGAGCCCGATGGCCACGCCGATCACCGTGCCGAAGATGCGCTGCCACGCGCGCGACATCGTCTCCCCCACCGTCGTGGCGCGCACGAAGACGACGAACGCCGCGAGCACCGCCCAGTACCAGCGCTCCCCCGAGATGAGCCGGCCGGCGACGACGGACAGCGCGACGGCGACGGTCGCCTGGATCGCGAGCCGCAGGTCGGGCGACATCCCCTGCACGCCCGCGACGCCGCCGCCCCCCGCGCGGAAGGTCCCGACCGGGAGCGCGGCGACGCCGGGCTCGATCGGCGGGAACGCCGACCACGGGCGGCCGGCGGTGAGCGTCGCCATCGCGCGCGACAGTCGCCACCACAGCTCGGGATGCTCGGCCCACTGGCGCTCCGCCCCGCGCGCGGCGTCGAGCAGGCGATGCAGCCGGCGCGCCTCGTCGCGCGCGCGCTCGTCGCCGTCGTCGATCCACGGCTGCAGCGCGCGGACCATCCGCGCCAGCGCGCGGTGCCGCTCGCGCGAGTCGGTGCGCGACGCCAGCCGATGCGCCGCCTCGACGAGCATGTCCACCGCGACCTCGGCGTGCAGCAGCGCGGACACCCAGCCGCGGATCGGCGGCTCGGGTGCCACTCCCTCGACTCGGCCGACGGCGCGCTCGAGCGCGAGCGCCACCTCGCCGACCCGTCCCGTGCCCCGCCGGATCCGTCGCCACCGCCGCGAGCTCGCGCTCCCCGACGCGGCGTCGACCGCGACCTCGTCGAGCAGGAGCATCACGCGCGCGCGAAACGCGCGCAGCACCGCGTCGCGGACCTCCTCCGGCCGCTCGCGCACGAGCCGGAAGTGCACGACGTACGCGACCGCGCCGCCGACGAGGATCGCGACGACGAGCCCCGGCAGCTGTGCCGGCCGCGCGCCGACGTACAGGGCGAGGAAGTAGCCCATGAACGCGAGCAGTCCCACCGCCATGCCGCGCGGTCCGATCTTCCGCGCGAGCACGACGAGGAAGACCAGCGCGCAGAGCACGACGACCGCGAGCGACGGAAGGAGCGACACGAGCGCCGCGAGCCCCACCGCGGCGATCGACGCGAGCACCGCGAGCAGGAGCGTCACCCGTTGCGCGCCGAGGGTCGCGTCACTCACCGACGAGCTGCTCATCATCGCCACCTCGCCCCCGACGATCGCGAGGAGCAGCGGCGAGCCGAGCGGCGCGCCGAACCGATAGAGCAGGATCGCCGAGACGGCGAGCGAGATCGAGGCGCGAAGCGCCGTGCGCAGACCGAACCGCCCGGGATCGGCGGCCAGAACGCGATCGCGTACGCGACGCGCGAGCGGTCGCGGGGCGCCGAGGTCTCTCATGCGGGGCTGCTCATGCGGAAGGCGTGCCGCCGCCACGCGCCCCCTTCAGTGCGGAGCGCCCTCTCGCCGTCCTCAGCCCGCCGCCGCTTCGATCGTGAGACGATGAAGCGCCACGAGGCCGGCCTCGTCGAGGCCGGACCCCTTGTATCCGCCCGCCAGCACGAAGGCGACCGGAATCGCGCGCGACCGGCACCACGAGAAGACGAGCGCCTCGCGCCGCGAGAGCATTTCGCGATCGACTCCGCGCCGGCCGCCGATCGAACACCCTTCGAACGGATCCATCCCGGCGTTGTACAGGCAGAGGCCGAAGGCCGGTGCCGCCGCCGAGATCTCTTCGAGGAGCCGTTCGATGGTCGAGAGATATTCGGCGGCCCGACTCACGACGGCGAGGCTCTGTCGAGGCGCCGGATCGTGACGATCGAACGAGGAGACGGCGACGTCGCAGTGCCAGATCCCCTCCACGCCGGCAATCATGCTTGCCGTGCCACCTCCGCAATGCGCGTCGAGGTCGAGGATCAACACACAGCCGGCGCCGTCACCGAGCGCAGCGCGCGCCGCGAGCACGAGACCGTTGAAAGTGCAGAACGCGCTGCCGTGCTCGCGGCGAGCGTGATGCAGCCCGCTCGAGAGCGATCCAGCGACGCCGCCGGCGAGTGCGGCGCGCGCGGCCGCCACGACTCCGCCGTTGGTCGCGAGCACCATGCGCCAGAGCCCCTCGTCCCACGGGAATCCCTGCGACTCGGCGAGCTCGCGCGGCGCGCCGTCGCGCACCGCCGCCACGTAGCGCGGGTCGTGCACCGCCGCCAGATCATCGAACGATGACGCCTCCGGCTCGACCAGCCGCACACCGGCGATCGGGTCGGCCCGCAACGACTCCGCGACCCAGCGTGCCTTGCGCGTCGTCTCGAACGCGTACTCACCGAGGACATACGCGGGACCGTAGAATACCGGGAACGTCTTCCGCGCGGATGACACCGGCGGCGTCAGCTACGCTCCGGCACCACGCGATCCAGATGCGCGACGACGAGCGCACGGATCGGCGCGGGATCCAGCACCTCCGCATCCGGCCCGTACTGCAGCACGTGGCGCACCGCCCACGACTCGTCGGCCACCGGATGCTCGAGCGTGAGACTGCCATCCTCGGCCACCGCCACCCCCTCGCGCTCGGCCACCCACCGGGCGATGCGCGGCGAGTAGCGCACCGTCATGCGCCGCGTCGTGTCCGACGCGAAGACGCGACCCGCCTCCTGCACGCGTGACCCCGCCGAAGGGTCGCGCACGAAGGGCTCGTCGAGCACCTCGACGTCCTCGATCCGGTCGAGCCGGAAGAAGCGCAGCGTCGCGTCGTCAGTCGTCGCGACGACGTACCACATCTGCTCGGCGAAGACGAGCGACTGCGGATCGATCGTGCGGGTGGTGGTCTCGGACGCGCCGCCGGCGCGATAATGGAGCCGCACCCGCCGGTCGTTCGCGGCCGCGCGGCGGAGCGCGGAGAGATGCGACGCCGAGTCGGGGCTCGCGACGCCGAGATCGGCGAAGCGGATCCCCTCGTGGCGGTCGTCCATCGGCACGCGGCTGATCGTGCGGCGGAGCCGCTCGAGCGCGCGGTCGATCGGCCCCTGCTCCGCCGGCGTCCGCTCGCGCCGCAGCATCGTGAGCCCGAGCTCGAGCGCGCAGAGCTCGGGCATGGTGAGCCGCATCGGCCGGAGGAACTGGCTCGCCGACACGCACACCGTGTCCCCCTCCACGTAGATCGAGACGCCGTCGACGAACCCGCCCGGCGCGTCGAACCGCTCTGAGAGCGCCTCGAGATCGCGCAGCAGATCGGCCGCCGGCACTCCCGCCGCGCCGGCGACGTCGGCGATCGCGTGCTCGTCGCCGTCGGCGAGGCGCGGGATCAGAGCGAGGATGCGCCGGAGCTGCGCGGCGGCGGTCGCCGTCATCGCGCCCTCACGCGTACAGCGCGCGCGTGCGCGCCGCGAGCGCGGCGTACTCGTCGACGAGCGCGCGCGGCGAGACGGGCACCGCGTCGCCGCCGAACGAGAACAGCCAGCGCGCGAAGCTGTCCGCGCGGCGCACGCCGAACCGGCGCAGGGCAGGTGTGGCGTCGTCCGGCCGACCGAGCGCCGCCGCGGCGACGACGGCGCCGCTCGTCCCGCGGAACTCCACGACCGCCTCGAACGCGTCGCCGTCGCCGAGCTCCCACGCCTGGCGCGAGTGCGCGTGCTCCCGGAGCGAGAAGCTCGGCGGGATGGCATAGTCGGGAGTACCCGACCGTGCGGCGTTCACGGCGAGGCCGGCGATCCGGCTCACGCGGAAGTTGCGCATCGCGTCCTTCTCGACGTCGCGCGCTGCGAGATACCAGTGGCCGCTCACGAAGAACAGCCCGTACGGCTCGACGGTACGCTCGGCGCTCGCGCCGCTGCCGATCGCCTGGTAGACGAACGTCGCGCGCTTGCGCCGGAAGAGCGCGTCGCCGAGCGTCGCGAGCGTGCCGGGATCGGCGCGCTTCCGCGGCGGCACGAGCAGCTCCTCCGCCGGGAGATCGGTGGCGCCGAGCGGCAGGTCGAACGCGAGCTTGCGCAGCGCACTCTTCGCTTCGGCGGCGAGCATCGGATCACCGACCTGCGCGACCCGCCGCGCGCCGTCGACGATCGCCTGGAGCTCGTCGGGCTCGAACGCGAGGGTCTCGAGGGAGTGATAGCCGTAGCGGTCGACCTTCGTCGGCTGGCGGATCCCGCGCTCGGCGACGA
>DATJGU010000043.1:0-22241 GCA_035494615.1 Gemmatimonadaceae bacterium | reverse complement strand
CCCCCCGCCCCCGTTCACGCGATGGATCGGCCGGTCAGTCGTCGGCGTCGACTTCCTTTTCGCCGAGCTTCCGCTGCGCCTTGCCTTCCATCTCCTTGGCCTTCCCCCTGAGCTGTTCGCTCGTGTCGCCGGACAGGCCGCCCGCGGCGTTGCGGAGCTTACCGCCCAGCTCCTTCGCCGCGCCCTTGGCCTGGTTCTCCAGGCCGTCCGTGCCGAGATCGTCCGCCATTGGTGCACCCCTCGATGAGTTAGGAAGGTCGTGCCGTGGGCGACGAGGGAAAGCAAGCGATGTGCCCATTGTCGGCGCACGAAAGCGAGCTCGTCAAACCCGGCACCCACACACCTACACACCCACACACCCACACACTGACTCGACCTTGCCAAAGATAGTACGTACGATATATCTTCGCGACCGACACGATATATCGCTGCTCCGCAGCGGAGGACCACATGTTCCGAGACTTCTGCTTCGATCCACGGTGGCAAGCACACGTCCCCCCGGGCGCACGCGCCAAGTGGGGGTGGGACCCCAGCTTCATGGCCGGCTTCTTCGGCGCCGAGGGCCGCCCGCGCGGTCGCTGGCGCGGCGGCCGGATGTTCGAGCAGGGCGACCTGCGCTACGTCGTCCTCCGGCTCCTCGAGGAGAAGCCACGCCACGGCTACGAGATCATCAAGGCCCTCGAGGAGCGCTTCGGCGGCGCCTACGCCCCGAGCCCCGGCGCCGTCTACCCGACCCTCCAGCTCCTCGAGGATCTCGGCTACGCCCGCATGGTCTCCGGCGAGGAGGGGAAGAAGGTCTACGAGATCACCGACGCCGGACGCGCCCACCTCGCCGAGAACCAGGCGACGGTCGACTCCATCTTCGACCGCATCGGAAAGCTCGTCGGCCACTTCCTCGACGAGCCCATGGCCGAGGTGCACGCCGCCTTCCGGCACGTCGGCAAGGCGACCTACGGGCGAGCCACCGGCGCGATGCACGACGAGGCGCTCCTCAAGCGCGTCGCCGAGATCCTCCAGCGCGCCGCCAAGGAGATCGAGGACCTCCCGCGCTGAGCGCGCTTTCACGTCGGCCGCGGGCACCGGGAA
Organism: Gemmatimonadaceae bacterium; assembly: GCA_035494615.1. GTDB lineage: Bacteria > Gemmatimonadota > Gemmatimonadetes > Gemmatimonadales > Gemmatimonadaceae > AG11. The sequence goes on along the minus strand of DATJGU010000043.1, from coordinate 21,155 downwards.
GGCACGCGGCTGACGTGGTCGGGACGACCGCGTATGTTCAGATGGGCCGGGAAGATCGCTTCCCGGCCTTTCCGTACGTTCACCCCACCGCATGTCGGTCGAATCGTTAACGGCGACGGAGCTCGAGCACGAGGCGCAGCATCCGCCTCCGACGGGAAGACGGCTCGGCGTTCTCACCCTCACCGCCCTCGGCGTCGTCTACGGCGACATCGGCACCAGCCCGCTGTACGCGCTCCGCGAGTGCTTCAAGGCGGAGTACGGCATCCTCCCGACCCACGCCAACGTCGCCGGCGTCCTCTCGCTGATCGTCTGGTCACTCATCCTCGTCGTCAGCGTCAAGTACATCGCCTTCATCCTCCGCGCCGACAACCGGGGCGAGGGCGGAATCCTGTCCCTCCTCGCCCTGCTCCTTCAGCAGAAGGGCCAGGCCAACGAGCGGCGCCGCCGCCTCGCCCTCGTCGCGGCCGGCCTCTTCGGCGCCGCGCTCCTCTGCGGCGAAGGGATCATCACCCCGGCCATCTCCGTCCTCGGCGCGGTCGAGGGGCTCGAGGTCGGGCGCCCCGCGCTCGTCCATCTGGTGGTGCCGATCAGCCTCCTGATCCTGTTCGCGCTGTTCATGGTCCAGCGCTTCGGCACCGCGCGCGTCGGCGCCGCCTTCGGACCGATCATGCTCGTCTGGTTCCTCACGATCGGCGCCCTCGGCCTTCGCTCGATCCTCGCCACGCCGTCCGTTCTGCTGGCGTTGAATCCGCTGTACGCCCTACGCTTCTTCGGCGACCACGGCACCGCGGGGTTCCTCACGCTCGGTGCCGTCGTGCTGTGCATCACCGGGTGCGAGGCGCTCTACGCCGACATGGGGCACTTCGGCAAGCGGCCGATCCGGCTCGCGTGGTTCGTCGCCGCGCTGCCGATGCTCCTCCTGAACTATTTCGGCCAGGGCGCGCTGCTGCTCCGCGAGGGACGCGCGGCGACGAACCCGTTCTACCTGCTCTCGCCTCCCGACTTCCAGTGGGTGCTCCTCGTGATCGCCACGCTCGCGGCGATCGTCGCCTCGCAGGCGTTGATCTCGGGCGCGTACTCGCTCACCCAGCAGAGCATCCAGCTCGGCTACTCGCCGCGGATGCAGATCGTGCACACCTCGGAGAAGCAGGCCGGGCAGATCTACATCCCCGAGATCAACAAGGCGATCATGGTCGGTTGCCTCCTGCTCGTGCTCTTCTTCCGGAGCTCGAGCGCGCTGAGCGCGGCGTACGGCATCGCCGTCACGGGGGCGATGTCCATCACCTCGATCCTGTTCGGCGTCGTCGCGCGCAGCCGGTGGGGCTGGTCGCGCCTCCGGGTCGGTGCGCTCGTCGGAGGCTTTCTCCTCATCGATCTCTCCTTCCTCACCGCCAACCTCGTGAAGCTGGAGCACGGCGGCTGGGTCCCGCTCGGAATCGCCATCGGCATCTATCTGCTCATGAGCACCTGGAAGCGCGGCCGCATGCAGCTCGGCGCGATTCAGGAGGCCGGCGCGCTCCCGCTCGACCTCTTCCTCAAGGGACTCGAGCGCAATCCGCCGGTGCGGGTGAAGGGCACCGCCGTGTTCATGACGTCGAGCCCCGAGGGGGTCCCCGTCGTGCTGCTCCACCATCTCAAGCACAACAAGGTGCTCCACGAGACGGTGGTCATCCTGAGCGTCACGACGAAAGGGGTTCCCGAGGTGCCTTCCGAGCGCGGGCTCTCGCTCGAGCGGCTCTCGCACGGGTTCGTGCGCGTCGTTGCCTACTTCGGGTTCATGCAGTCCCCCAACATCCCGGAGGTGCTCGCCCGGGCCGCGGCCCAGGGGATTCCCGTCCCGCCGATGGAGACGTCGTACTACCTCGGCCGCGAGCGACTCGTGCTGACCGGACACGCGAAGATGCACCGGTGGCGCAAGAAGCTGTTCGCCCTCATGTCACGCAACGCACGCTCGGCCACGGAGTTCTTCCAGATTCCGCCGAACCGCGTCGTCGAGCTGGGCGCGCAGATCGAGTTCTGATTCTCCTGCCGGCCCGCTATCCCATGCCCACTCGACGCAGCCGCGCGGCGGTTCCGCGACTCGTTCCGTTGATCGGTCTTCTCCTCGGCGCCTGCGGCAAGGGCGACGACGGCGCGCCGTACGCGCGCGGACCCGGCCTCGAGGTCGCCGCGCTCGACGTCAACGGGGAAGCGGCGGTGAACGCCGCCGCCGTGGGCGCCGCGTTCAACCCGGACCCCGCGCTCTCACTGCTCATCGATCCGGTGTACCTGCCGCGAACCGCGGGCCGGGAGGGCGGTGCCTCCGTCGCGCCGGCGCTGATCGCGCGCATGAAGCGGATCGGCACCATCCGCGGCACCTGCCAGATCCCGCGCGAGAACGGGCACGTCGTCCCCACCTGCCCCGCGCCGATCTCGGGCTACGTCGTGCGCTTCTCGCAGATCTTCCAGCTCGGCAAGAGCCCGGATTCGGTGCAGGTCTACCTCGCGGCCACGCGCTACCGCCGCGCGCCGAAGGAGCCCGCCGAGCTGCTCAGCTTCGAGCGCGCGTACCGCCTCGCGAGGATCCGCGGCGAGTGGCGCGTCTGGAGCGAGGCGCGAATCCCGAAGAGCAGGTAGCGCCTCGATCTGCTCGAGGGCTCGTCGCGAGGCCGCCGCCGCTGGCATCGGCTCCCCGAGCGGCCCGGATGAGCGGCGAACCGGCGCGCTAGATTGGGAAAATGTCCGATCTCCTCTCCGCCGACGCGCTCCTGTTCGACCTCGACGGCGTTCTCGTCGACTCCACGCCGAGCGTGATCCGCGCGTGGAGCGCCTGGGCGCGACGCGTGGGGCTCGAGCCGGCGGAGGTGCTCGCCGCCGTCCACGGCCGCCGCGCGGTCGACACGATCCGCGCGCTCCGCCCCGCGCTCGATCCCGACGTGGAGCTCGCCGGGCTCGTGGCCGACGAAACCACCGACAACGCCGACACCTTCGAGATCGCCGGCGCGCGCGCCCTCGTGAGCTCGCTGCCGGTGGGGAGCTGGGCGATCGTCACCTCGGGGCTCCGCGCCGTGGCGACCGCGCGGCTCGTCGCCGCCGGCGTGCCGATCCCGCCCGTGATGGTCACCGCGGAGTCGATCGTCCACGGAAAGCCGGACCCCGAGTGCTACCTGCGCGGCGCGGCCGAGCTCGGGGTCTCGCCCGATCGCTGTGTGGTCGTCGAGGACGCGCCCGCGGGCGCCGCCGCGGGCCGCGCGGCCGGCATGCGGCTCGTCGGCGTCACGTCGACGCACGATGCCGCCGCGCTCGAGCCGGCGGACCTGGTCGTTCCCGACCTCGCGCATCTTCGTGTCGCCGTCACGAACGGCGCCGGCCGGCCGCGGCTCGAGATCGCGCCGGTTCGCTGAAGGCCGTCGCGACCGTGCACCGGCGCGGCGCGCGGGGTGGGGAACCGAGCCCGAGAATCCTTGACACGCGCCCCCGGCGGGCATACTCTGATTGAGGGTGCCAGTGCGCGTTTCCCGCGCCGCCGATCCGCCACGACAGACCGCGATGCGCTCTTCCCTGGTATCGATTATCGCCGCCAATCCGACGACCTTGCCGAACCGCAAGGCCGCCATTTCGCGCGAGGGATCGAGGGGTTAGGAGCAGCGAGTACCGCAACGGTGCAACGGCCCCTCCTGACCAGCGGTCTGGAGGGGCCTCTTCGTAAGTGGCCCATGCGTGGGGAGCGCCTGGAACTATGGACGATGGATTGACGCAGGAGGGTTTGTACGATCCTCGGCGGGACGAGCGTGATGCGTGCGGCGTGGGGTTCGTCGCCCACGTCCGCGGCTCGGCGTCCCACGAGATCGTGCGGCAGGGGCTGACGCTGCTGGAGAACCTCGCGCATCGCGGCGCGGTGGGCTGCGATCCGTGCACCGGCGACGGCGCGGGCATCGTGGTCCAGCTCCCGCACGAGTTCTTCCGGCGCGAGGCGTCGGAGCTCGGCATCGACCTTCCGCGCCCCGGCGGCTACGCCGTGGGGATGCTGTTCCTGCCCACGGATCCGGGGGAACGCCGCGCCTGCGAGCTGCTGCTCGAGAACATCGTCGAGGAAGAGGGCCAGCACGTGCTCGGCTGGCGCGACGTGCCCGTCGAGCTCCCCGCCGTCGGCCCCGTCGCCCGGTCCGCCGCGCCGGTCTTCCGGCAGGTGTTCATCGAGCGGGGGCGCACCACGGAGAAGAAGGCGTTCGAGCGGAAGCTCTACGTCATCCGGCGCCAGGCGGAGAACGCGATCGGCACGCGCGGCGGGTTCTACGTCGTCTCGCTGTCGTCGCGCACGATCGTGTACAAGGGAATGCTCATGCCCGAGCAGCTCCCCCGCTTCTACCCCGATCTCAGCGCCCCCGACTTCGCGAGCGCGCTCGCGCTCGTTCACTCGCGCTTCTCCACGAACACGCTGCCGACCTGGTCGCGCGCGCATCCCTATCGCTTTCTCTGCCACAACGGCGAGATCAACACGCTGCGCGGCAACCTGAACTGGATGCGCGTGCGTGAGGCGTCGATGCAGTCGCGCCTCTTCGGCGACGACCTGCACAAGCTCTACCCGATCATCGCCGACGGACAGTCGGATTCGATGTGCCTCGACAACGCGCTCGAGTTCCTCGTGCGCGGCGGCCGGTCGCTTCCGCACGCGGTGGCGATGCTCGTTCCCGAGGCGTGGGAGGGGAACCCGCACATGAACCTCGATCGCCGCGGGTTCTGCGAGTACCACTCCACGATGATGGAGCCGTGGGACGGTCCGGCGCTCGTCGCGTTCACCGACGGGCGCATGATCGGCGGCACGCTCGACCGCAACGGCCTCCGTCCCGCGCGCTACGTCGTCACCGACGACGACTTCGTCGTGCTCGCCTCCGAGGCGGGCGCGCTCGACGTCGCGCCCGAGCGCATCGTCTCCAAGGGCCGCATCAAGCCGGGCCGCATGTTCATCGTCGACACGGTGCGCGGCCGCGTCATCGAAGACGAGGAGATCAAGCGCGACCTCGCCGCGCGCCGCCCGTACCGCGCGTGGGTCACCTCGAACCGCGTCGGCCTCGACGAGCTCCCCGAGCCGATCAGCATCGCGCAGCCCGATCCCGAGACGCTGCTCCAGCGCCAGGCCGCCTTCGGCTACACGCAGGAGGAGCTCTCGATGATCATCACGCCGATGGCCGTCAACGGCGAGGAGCCGATCGGCTCGATGGGCACCGACACGCCGCTCGCGGTGCTGTCGCACGAGCCGCAGCTCCTCTACAACTACTTCAAGCAGCTCTTCGCGCAGGTCACCAACCCGCCGATCGATCCGATCCGCGAGCAGCTCGTCATGTCGCTCTCGGTGAACATCGGTCCGCGCACGAACGTGCTCGGCGAGCGTCCCGAGCACGCTCGGCGCATCCGCGTGAAGGGGCCGATCCTCACGAGCGCGCAGCTCGAGAAGATCCGCTCGGTCGGCGAGCGCGAGGGCGACCCGCACTTCCGGTGCACCACGCTCCGCACCCTCTTCCCCGCCGCGGGCGGCGCCCGGGGGCTGCACCTCGCCCTCGAGTCGCTGTGCCGGCGCGCGTCGCAGGCGGTGCACGAAGGGAACACGATGCTCGTGCTGAGCGATCGCGGCGTCGACGCCGACTGGGCGCCGATCCCCTCGCTCCTCGCCACGGCGGCCGTGCACCACCATCTCGTGCGCGAGGGACTGCGCACCGAGGTCGGCATCATCGTCGAGACCGGCGACGCGCGCGACGTCTCGCACTTCGCGCTGCTCATCGGCTACGGGGCGGGCACCATCAACCCGTACCTCGCCCTGGAATCGCTCGTCGGCCTCGTGCGGTCGGGCAACCTCCCGCCCTCGGTCGACGAGCCCACCGCGGAAGCGAAGTACATCAAGGCGGCCGAGAAGGGACTGCTCAAGGTGATCTCCAAGATGGGGATCTCCACGATCCAGTCGTACTGCGGCGCGCAGGTGTTCGAGGCGATCGGCCTCGGGCCCCGGCTCGTCGAGCGCTATTTCACCGGCACGGCCTCGCGCGTCGGCGGGATCGAGATCGCGCAGGTGGCGGAGGAGACGCTGCGCCGGCACCGCGTCGCGTTCGGCGAGACGCCGCTGCCCGGCCGGCTCGACTTCGGCAGCTTCTATCACTATCGGAGCCAGGGCGAGCACCACAACTGGAACCCGCTCACGATCGCGACGCTCCAGCAGGCGACGCGCACCAACGACGCGAGCACCTACGAGGAGTTCTCGCGGCTGGTGAACGACGAGCGGTGGCGCCCTTCGACGCTGCGCGGCCTGCTCGAGTTTGCCGGCGACACCGCGCCGGTGCCGCTCGAGGAGGTCGAGCCGGCGAAGGAGATCGTCAAGCGCTTCGCCACGGGCGCGATGTCGTTCGGCTCGCTCAGCGCCGAAGCGCACGAGACGCTGGCCCTCGCGATGAACCGGATCGGCGGGCGGAGCAACTCGGGCGAAGGAGGCGAGGCGCCCGACCGCTACGGCAACGAGCGCGGCAGCGCGATCAAGCAAGTGGCCTCGGCACGCTTCGGCGTGACGACGGAATACCTCGTCAGCGCGCGCGAGCTGCAGATCAAGATGGCGCAGGGGGCGAAGCCCGGTGAGGGCGGCCAGCTTCCCGGCCACAAGGTCGACGCGATCATCGCGAAGACGCGCTACTCGATTCCCGGCGTCACGCTCATCTCGCCGCCGCCCCATCACGACATCTACAGCATCGAGGATCTCGCGCAGCTCATCTTCGATCTGAAGAACGTGAACCCGCAGGCGATGGTGTCGGTGAAGCTCGTCTCCGAGGTCGGCGTCGGCACGATCGCCGCCGGCGTCGCGAAGGCGCGCGCGGACATCATCCTCATCTCCGGCGATTCGGGGGGCACCGGCGCGTCGCCGCTCTCGTCGATCAAGCACGCCGGCGCGCCATGGGAGCTCGGTCTCGCCGAAGCGCACCAGGCGCTCGTGCAGAACGATCTGCGCGGTCGCGTGCGGCTCCAGACGGACGGCCAGCTCAAGACGGGCCGCGACGTCGTCGTCGCCGCGATGCTCGGCGCCGAGGAGTTCGGCTTCGCCACCGCGCCCCTCATCGTCGAGGGGTGCATCATGATGCGGAAGTGCCACCTGAACACCTGCCCCGTCGGCGTGGCGACGCAGGATCCGGTGCTCCGCGCGAAGTTCCGGGGCCAGCCCGAGCACGTCGTCAACTACTTCTTCTTCGTCGCCGAGGAGGCGCGCCGGATCATGGCCTCGCTCGGGGTGCGGAGCATCGACGAGCTCGTGGGCCGCGTCGACCTGCTGAAGCAGCGCGACCTCTCGGATCACTGGAAGGCGTGCACGCTCGACCTCAAGGCGCTGCTGTACCGGCCGAAGGTTCCCGATACGGTGGCCGTGCACAAGGTGCAGAACCAGCACCATCCGATCGAGCACGTGCTCGACCGCCAGCTCATCGAGACGGCGGAGCCCGCGCTCGAGCGGCGGCGGCCGGTGCGCGCGGCGTTCCCGATCCGCAACGAGAACCGCGCCGTCGGCGCGATGCTCTCGGGCGAGCTGGTGAAGCGGTTCGGCCCGTCGGGCCTCCCCGATGGAACGATCCGCTACACCTTCACCGGCTCGGCGGGACAGAGCTTCGGCGCATGGCTCGCCAAGGGGATCACCCTCACCGTCGAGGGAGAGACCAACGATTACATGGGCAAGGGCCTCTCGGGGGGACGCCTCGTCGTCTATCCGCCGAAGGCCTCGCGCTTCGATCCGGCCGAGGCGATCCTCGTCGGCAACGTCGCGCTCTACGGGGCGACGAGCGGCGACGCGTATCTGAACGGTGTCGCGGGCGAGCGGTTCGCCGTGCGTAACAGCGGCGCCACGGCGGTGGTCGAAGGGGTCGGGGACCACGGCTGCGAGTACATGACCGGCGGCGTGGTCGTGGTGCTCGGCAAGACGGGACGCAACTTCGCCGCGGGGATGAGCGGCGGCGTGGCGTTCGTCCTCAACCTCGACTCGAAGTTCGAGCGGCGATGCAACACCCAGATGGTGGCGCTCGAGCCGGTGGAGGAAGAGGAGGACGTGGCCCTGCTGAAGAAGCTGATCAGTCGCCACGCCCGGTACACCGGCAGCGCACGCGCGCGGCGGGTGCTGGCGAACTGGGACGCGATGCTCCCGAAGTTCGTGCGGGTGATGCCGACGGAATACAGAAAGGCGCTGGATGCGCGCGAACGGGAGCGACTCACGGAGGTCAAGAGCGATGGCGGGAACGGGAGATCTGCGCGGGTTCCTCACGATCAAGCGCGCCGAGCCGCAGCGGAGGCCGGTGCCCGAGCGGACGAAGGACTGGCGGGAGTTCTACGTACCAACGCCGGATGATCACTTCCGGACGCAGGGGGCGCGCTGCATGGACTGCGGCGTCCCCTTCTGTCAGGGCGACACCGGCTGTCCCGTCCAGAACGTCATCCCGGAGTGGAACGCCCTCGTCCGCGACGGCCGCTGGCGTGACGCGTCGCTCGCGCTGCACGCGACGAACAACTTTCCGGAGCTCACGGGGCGCCTCTGTCCGGCGCCCTGCGAGTCGGCGTGCGTTCTCGGCCTGATCGAGCAGCCCGTCGCCATCCGCAACATCGAGCAGGCGATCGCCGACAAGTCGTTCCAGGAAGGATGGATCGTGCCGGCGCCGACCGCGCCCGACTCCGGCTATCGCGTCGCGGTCGTCGGGTCCGGGCCGGCGGGGCTCGCCGCCGCGCAGCAACTCCGCCGGCTCGGCCACGCCGTCGTCGTGTTCGAGAAGGACGATCGCATCGGCGGCCTGCTCCGCTACGGCATCCCCGACTTCAAGCTGGAGAAGGACGTCATCGAGCGCCGCTTGCGGCAGCTCGAGGCGGAAGGGGTCGCGTTCGAGCCCGGCGTGGAGGTCGGCCGCGACCTGAGCGTGCAGCGCCTCCGCGACGAGTTCGACGCGGTGCTGCTCGCCGGCGGCGCGCAGCAGGCGCGGGACCTGCTCGTTCCCGGGCGCGAGCTCGGCGGCGTGCACTTCGCCATGGACTACCTCACCCAGCAGAACCGCCGCGTCGCCGGCGACACGGTCGACCCGTCGCAGGCGATCTGGGCGGAGGGCAAGCGCGTCGTCGTCATCGGCGGCGGCGACACTGGCTCCGACTGCATCGGCACCTGCCACCGCCAGGGCGCGGTGGAGGTGTACCAGCTCGAGTTGCTCCCGCAGCCGCCGAAGGATCGCGCCGAATCGACGCCGTGGCCGCACTGGCCGATGAAGCTGCGCACCAGCCACGCGCACGAGGAGGGAGGGCGGCGCGACTGGAGCGTGTCGACCACGTCGCTCTCCGGCGAAGGGGGGAGCGTGCGCCGGTTGAACGCGGTGCGCGTCGAGATGGAGTACGGCGCGAACGGTCCGCGCTTCGTCGAGGTACCCGACAGCGGCTTCGCGCTCGAGGTCGATCTCGTGCTGCTCGCCATGGGCTTCACCGGCGTGCAGCAGGCCGGTCTCCTCGCCGATCTCGGCGTCGCGATCGGTCCGCGCGGCGCGGTGTCGACCGACGCGCTCTATCGCACGAACGTCCCCGGCGTGTTCGCGGCGGGGGACATGCGCCGCGGCGCGTCGCTCATCGTCTGGGCGATCCGCGAAGGTCGCGATGCCGCCGCATCGATCGACCGGCACCTGCGCCACGCGGGGGCCAGCGGTTCCACGCGCCGGCACACGGCGGCGACGAGCGCCTGACCCGCCCAGGTCGGCGCGCGGCGGAGAGCGAGGGGCGCGACACGCTGTCGCGCCCCTCGTTCCGTCTTCCAGCCCTTCGTGGCCGCCGTTAGGTTCGGGCGGTCAATCGCCCAAGAGCCAGCCGACGATGCCCTCCTCTCTCGTGACCCGCCTTCTCCCGCGGTCGCGCGCGACGCTGCTCGCGCTCACCGCCTGCCTCGCGCCCGTTGCCTTCGCGTCCGCGCAGACCCCGGCCTACAGGAACGAAGCGCTTCCGTTCGAGGCGCGGGCGAAGGATCTGGTGTCGCGCATGACCCTCGAGGAGAAGGTCTCGCAGATGAAGGACGTCGCGCCGGCGATCGAACGGCTCGGCGTGCCGGCGTACAACTGGTGGAACGAGGCGCTGCACGGTGTCGCGCGCTCGGGCCTCGCGACGGTGTTCCCGCAGGCCATCGGCCTCGCCGCGACGTTCGACGACAGCGCCATCTTCCGCATGGCGACGGTGATCTCCGACGAGGCGCGCGCCAAGCATCAGGAGTACCTCCGCCATGGGAGCCACGATCGCTACCAGGGGCTCACCTTCTGGTCACCGAACATCAACATCTTCCGCGACCCCCGCTGGGGCCGCGGCCAGGAGACCTACGGCGAGGATCCCTTCCTCACCGGCTCGCTCGGCGTGCAGTTCGTGCGCGGCATGCAGGGGAGCGACCCGAAGTACTTCAAGACGATCGCGACGGTGAAGCACTTCGCCGTGCACAGCGGGCCCGAGCCCGAGCGGCACACCTTCGACGCGGTGGTGAGCGAGCGCGATCTGCACGAGACCTACCTGCCGCACTTCGAGCGGGGGATCCGCGAGGGGAAGGCGTACTCGCTCATGTGCGCGTACAACCGCGTCGACGGGAAGGCGGCATGCGGCAGCGACATGCTCCTCCGTGACGTGCTGCGGGGCGCGTGGAAGTTCGACGGCTACGTCGTCTCCGACTGCGGCGCGATCGCCGACATCTACCAGCACCACAAGGTCGTGCAGACCGCCGCCGAGGCCGCGGCGCTCGCCGTGAAGAGCGGCACCGATCTGGAGTGTGGCAACGTCTACACGAACCTCGTGGACGCGGTGAAGCAGGGACTCATCACCGAACGCGAGATCGACGTCTCGCTCGAGCGATTGTTCCTCGCGCGCTTCCGGCTCGGGATGTTCGACGATCCGCGGCACGTGCGCTGGGCGCAGATCCCCTTCTCCGCGCTCGACGCGCCGGCACACCGCACGCTCGCGCGAGAGATCGCTCGCGAGTCGATCGTGCTGCTGAAGAACGCGGGCAACGTGCTGCCGCTCCGGAAGGACCTCGGCACGATCGCCGTGATCGGCCCGAACGCGGACGAGAAGGAGATGCTGCTCGGCAATTACAATGGCCAGCCGTCCGATCCCGTGACACCGCTGCGAGGCATCCGCGAGGCCGTGTCGCGCGGCACGCGCGTGCTGTACGCGCGCGGCTCCGATCTCGCCGACAGCTTCCCCGTGCTCGAGGTCGTCCCGTCGACCGTGCTCGCCACCGCGGACGGCTCGCCCGGGCTGCGCGCGGAATATTTCGCGAACACGACGATGCAGGGCGCGCCGGTGCTCGCGCGCACGGAACCGTCGCTCGAGGCCGACTGGCACGACGCCGCACCCGCCGCGGGGCTCGGCGCCGACGATTTCTCCGTGCGATGGACCGCCACGCTCCGCCCGCCGACCACCGGCACCTACCGGCTCGGCCTCGGCGGCACGATGAAGTACCAGCTCTTCCTCGACGACAGTCTCGTCGCCCGTTCGCGCTATCCCGGCAAGGGCGACGAATATCCGGACCCGCGCATGCAGCAGAGCCCCGCGCTGCGCCTGGAGGGAGGCCGCGCGTATCGCGTGCGCATCGAGGCGAGCGAGTCGTACGGCGACGCCTCGCTTCGCTTCGTCTGGGCCGCGCCGAACGACTCCCTCCTGGCCGATGCGGTGCGCGCGGCGCGCGCGGCGGATGCCGTGGTGATGTTCGTCGGGCTCACGGCGCGGCTCGAGGGCGAGGAGATGCCGGTGCAGATCCCCGGCTTCCGGGGCGGCGATCGCACGGCGCTCGATCTCCCCGCCGCGCAGCAGCGGCTCATCCGTGAAGTGGCCGCCGTCGGCAAGCCGACCGTCATCGTGCTGATGAGCGGCAGCGCCGTCGCGATGAACTGGGCGCAGGAGCACGTCCCGGCGATCGTCGAAGCGTGGTATCCGGGCCAGGCCGCCGGATCGGCGATCGCCGACGTCCTGTTCGGCGACTACGACCCGGCCGGCCGCCTGCCCGTGACGTTCTACAAGGACGTGCGCGACCTGCCGCCGTTCGAGGATTACGCCATGACGGGACGCACGTACCGGTACTTCACCGGCACGCCGCTCTATCCCTTCGGCCACGGACTGAGCTACACCACCTTCGCGTACAGTAACCTGCGCACGAGCGCCGACCGGTTGCCGGCGCGCGGCACGGCCACCGTGTCGGTCGACGTCACGAATACGGGCACGCGTGCCGGCGACGAGGTGGTGCAGCTCTACGTCCAGCACGTCGACTCGAAGGTGAGCCGGCCGGTGAAGGAGCTCCGCGGCTATCGGCGCATCACGCTGAAGCCGGGCGAGACGCGCACGGTGCGGTTCCCGCTCACCGCTTCGTCGCTCGCGTACTGGAATCCCGACACGCATGGGTGGACCGTCGAGCGCGAGCGAGTGAAGCTGCAGGTCGGCTCCTCGTCCGCCGACATCAGAGGCGAGCACACGATCCGCGTGACCGGCGGAGGGGCGAGCCGCTGACGCACGCGCTTCCGTCCGTCGTACGCTCGCGACGCGGCGCGCTGGCGGCGCTCGGCGCCGCGCTCCTCGCGCTGTCGCTCGCGCCGCTCGCCTCGCTGCGCGCGCAGCGCGCGGCCGGCCAGCCCGCGATCCGGGACGACGCACGCTTCTCGTTCTACGATCGTGGTCCGTATCGCGCCTCGGTCCCGCGGCCGGACTCGCTGCTCGGCTACGCCGTCGGCGAGACGAACACGGAGTTCGGCGCGCAGGAGCGCGCGATGCTCGCCATCGCCGGCGCGGCGCGCGATCGCGTCCGCGTCGAGGACATCACCACGACCTACGAGCGCCGCCGGATGCGGCTCTACGTCGTATCGTCGCCCGAGAACATCGCGCGGCTCGATGCCATCCGGCGCGACCTCGACCGGCTCGCCGACCCGCGCACCGCCTCCAGCGCGGAGCTCGACGCGATCGGCGCGCGCACGCCAGCCGTGGTGTGGATCTCGGCTTCCGTGCACGGCGACGAGACGCCCGGCTTCGAGGCGTGCATCCAGCTCCTCTACCAGCTCGCCGCGAGCGAGGAGCCACGGACCCTCGCCGCGCTGCGCGACGCGATGGTCGTCATCGATCCGAGCGCGAACCCGGACGGTCACGAGCGGTTCGCCGTCTGGTACAACTCCGTGGCCGTCGGCTCCCCCGATCCGCGCGCGCAGGAGCACGATCAACCCTGGAGCGTCGCGGGCCGGTACAACCACTATCGCTTCGACCTCAATCGCGATCTCATCGCATCGACCCAGCGTGAGGTGCAGGGGGTCGTGCGGTCGATGCTGCGCTGGCATCCGATGGTCGGCGTCGACCTGCACGGGCACGTCGGCACGTACTTCTTTCCTCCCTCCGCGCGGCCGATGAACGCCAACATCGTCGGCGATGCGGACCGGTGGCTCGATCTGTTCGGCCACGCGAACGCCGCCGCGTTCGACCGCTACGGCTGGCTGTACTACTCGCGGGACGTGTTCGACCTGTACTACGCGGGCTACTTCGACACCTGGCTGTCGCTCACCGGCGCGATCGGGATGACGTACGAGACCGACGGCGGCGGTCCGCGCGGCCTGCGCTGGCGGCGCCCGGACGGCACGCTCCTCTCCCTGCGCGACGGGATCGCGAAGCACTACGTCGCCTCGCTCGCGACGATCGAGGCGACGGCGGCGCACGCGCGCGAGCGCGTCCGCGACTTCGTCGCCTTCCGCCGGCAGGCGGTGCGCGACGGACTCGCCGGTGCGCTGCGCCGCGTCGTCGTGGAGCCCGGTCCCGATCCGGCGCGCGCGGCCGAGCTGGTGAGCGCGCTGCTCCGGTCCGGGATCGAGGTGCGGCGCGCCAGCGCGCCCTTCGCCGTCGCGCGCGCGCACGCGTACGACGACGATGCGGTGGCGCCTCGGCGCGTCGGCGCGGGGGCCTACGTGGTGGACCTCGCGCAGCCGCAGGGAAAGCTCGCGCGCGCGATCCTCGAGCCGAGCGCGGCGCTCGACACCGCGTTCGCGGGCACGCAGCTCGCGAAGTTCGGCCGCAATCAGCGGCGCGGCACGCACGGCGGCGCGGAGGAGTACGAGTTCTACGACATCACCGCGTGGTCCCTCCCGGTGACGTACGGCGTGCGCGCGTTCTGGACCGACGACGTCGCGCCCGTCGCGGGCGAACTGCTCTCCCTGCCCGCCGAGGAGCCGCCGCTCCCCGACGCACGCGAGCGGCCCGGGCCCAGCGTCGGCGAAGCGCTCGCCGTCGACATCGGGGGCGGCGTGGTGAGCGGGCGCGGCGCGACGTCGGGCTATCTGTTCGGCCCCGAGCGCAACGGCGCGTCGCGGCTCGTCTACGATCTGCTCGACGAGGGCTATCGCGTCGAGGTCGCGTCGCGCCCGCTCGAGGCGGGCGGGCGACGCTGGCCGCGCGGCACGTACGTCGTGCGCGTCGCGCGCAACGACGCGTCGCTGCACGCGCGGATCGACGCGCTCGCGCGCGCGAGCGGTGTCGACGTCGTCGGCGTGAGCTCGGCCGAAGCGGGCGACGGCCAGTTCGGCATCGGCTCGGAGACGGTCGTTGCGATTCCGGCGCCGCGGATCGCCGTCGTCGCCGACGAGGGGGTCTCGCAGACGTCGTACGGCGCCGTGTGGTACGCGCTCGAGCGCCGGTACGGCATCCGCTTCACCCCCATCTCCACCGCGGCGCTCGGCGGCGACCTCTCCCGCTTCACGGCGGTTCTGCTGCCCTCGGGCAGCTACGCGTCACGCGTGCCGAAGGAAGCGGTGGAGCGCCTCAAGGCGTGGGTCCGTGCCGGCGGTACGCTCGTGACGATGGGCGGCGCCACCGACTGGGCGGCGGACGACGCGGTCGGCCTCACCTCGGCGAGCCGGGTCGGCGACACGGCGCGAACCGACGTCGCCGGCGGGGCGAACGACTCGTCGGCGTCCGCGGCGCGCACCCGGCCCGCGGAGCTCGACAGCACCGAGACCGACCGGCTCGCCGAGGAGCTGATCCCGTACCGAAGCCCGTCGGCGAGCGGGAACGAGCCGGAAGCGCTTCCGGGAATTCACGCCGACGTCGTCCTCGATCGCACGCACTGGCTCACCGCGGGATACGACACCCCCCGGCTCACCGTGCTGCTCACGGGTGATCTCTTTCTGACGCCGTCGCGCGAGGGAGCGAACGTCGCCGTCTTCCCGCGCACCGGGCCGCTCGTGCGTGCCGGGTTCGCGTGGCCCGGCAACACGGAGCGACTGCTGCGCGGCACGGCGTTTCTCATCGACGAGCCGACGGGTCGCGGCCACGTCGTGCTGTTCGCCAACGATCCGATGTTTCGCGGCTGGTGGCGCGCGCTGGACCGCCTGGTGCTGAATGCGCTGATTCTCGGGGCAGCGAATTAGGCGGTGTGTTGGTGTGTTGGTGTGTTGGTGTGTTGGTGTGTTGGTGACTGCCGTGAGGCGCGCGTGAACGGCGACTGACGGTAGGTGGTAGCGGGTAGCGGGTATTCGGTAGCGGGTAGTGAGCGTGTTGTGTCTTCGTGCGCCGGAGCCGGGACTGCAACGGCTGCAGCGCGGATCAGGCGGATGACTGCGCGGATCGACCCGCATCGCCGCTCCGGGCCTGGAAGCTCGTACCGCTGGCCCGACACTCTCACTCATGCACCGATCTCGGCGCCGCGCACGACTGCAAAGACTTCTTGGGTGGGATGTGGAGCACGACGTCGTGAGGAGCGATCCGCGTGATCCGTGCAGTCATCCGCTGATCCGCGTTCCAGCCGTTCGGCCCGCCGGGTGAAGCCTGCCAGCCCCGCGACGATGCGCTGACGATGCGCTTCGGTCGGAGCGCCGCAAGGGATCGAGTGGAGGGAAACCCTGCCGCCGCGCGTGCGTGTCTGAGGGGGTGTACCGACTCAACCGGATCGAGGCACCCATGAGACACACTCAGTTGGCCGCGATCGCGGCGGCGCTCACACTGGCGTCGACCGCGAGCGCGCAGGACAGGCAATCGACGCCGGAGATCGCCGGCCCGGACGTGCGGGACCTGGTCTTTCGGATCGACGGCGCCGATGCGCGACCGCGCGCCGCGCTGGGGATCTCCACGAACGCCACCGGAACGCTGCGGGACACCCTCGGACTGCTCGTCGAGCGTGTGGTGCCCGGCGGGCCCGCGGAGAAGGCCGGCCTGGAGGAGGGGAACCGCATCGCCGCCATCGGCGACGTCAGCCTCCGCGCGAGCGCCGCCGACGTCGACGACTACTCGGCCGCGGGCACGATGAGCCGCCGCCTCGTGCGCGCGCTCGAGAAGGTGAAGCCCGGCGACGAGGTCGCGCTGCGCGTGTATCGCGATGGACGCATCCAACCCGTGCGCGTGCGCACCACGAGCGCCGATTCGCTCTTCCGGCGCGCGGAGTTCCGGCGCAGGAGCCGCGCCGACGTCGAGGACCGTCCCGCGCTCGGCATCGGCATCGGCGCCGCGGGAAGCAAGCGCGATTCGCTCGGCGTGCTGATCATCAGCGTCCAGGACTCGAGCCCCGCCGCCACGGCGGGACTCGAGGAAGGGAACCGCATCGCCGCGATCGACGGCGTGGATCTTCGCGTCGCCCGCGCCGACGCCGACGACGAGGGCGCGGGCCGCGCGAAGGCGCAGCGTCTCCAGCGCGAGGTCGCGCGGCTCACCCCGGGCAGGACGGTGACGCTCCGCGTCTACGCCAACGGCCGGTTCCGTGACGTGCCGGTCAAGGTGGCGCGCGCGCGCGACCTGCCCCATCCGCGCGGAATGACGTACTTCGGCGGCGAGCCGCCGATCCCCGCGATGCCAATGATGCCCATGATGCCGGACATGCCGCGAATGCCGGAGAGGCCGCTCGTCCCCATGACGCCCCGCCCTCCACTTCCCCCCGACGGTCGCGTCCTCATGCGCACCGCGCCGCAGCGCCTCGAGCTCGGCAGCCCATTACGCGATCGCGTGGTGAGAGTGAGGTCGATGGGAGTGACGATCTGAACGGCGGTGTGTTGGTGTGTTGGTGTGTTGGTGACCGGCCTCGGGAAGCTCCTGGCTCCCGGGGCCGTCCGTCCCTACCAGCACACCAACGCACTCACACACCGACACACCGTTCCTCCGCTCCGGCGAATCCTGCCATATTTCGGCCATGGCCATCTCCACGCACGATGAGACCTCGGGCGCTGATCTCGACGAGTTCAAGGACCACTGGCAGGACGAGGCCGACGCGGCGTTCCTCTATCGACAGCTCGCGGACGCCGAGCCGGACAGCCAGAAGCGCGACGTCTACCACCGGCTCGCCGAGGTCGAGGATCGGCACGTCCAGGTGTGGGCCGATCTGCTCGCGCGCCACGGACGTCGCATCGGGCCGCACCGTCCCACCGCGCGCACCCGCCTCCTCGCCTTCCTCGGTCGCAGCCTCGGGCCAGGCTTCCTCCTCCCCATGCTCCTCGCCGAGGAAGGACGCGAGGTCAAGGCGTATCTCGACATGCACCGCGCCACCCGCACCGGCGTCGCCGGCCGCGAGGAGGCGCTCACCCTCGCACGCGAGTCGGCCGAGCACGCGACGACGCTGAACCAGATCGCCGGCCGGAGCGGCGAGCCCTGGCATCGCACGGGCGCCGGCGGATTCCTCCGCAACGTCGTGTACGGCTTCAACGACGGGCTCACGGCGAACTTCGGGCTCGTCGCCGGCGTGCTCGGGGCGTCGGGGAGCTCGCAGTACCATGCCGTCATCGTCGCCGGTGTCGCCGGCCTCATCGCCGACGCGCTCTCGATGGGTTCGAGCGGCTACCTCGCCGCGCAGAGCGAGCGCGAGGTGTACGCGCAC
Source organism: Gemmatimonadaceae bacterium (assembly GCA_035494615.1). GTDB lineage: Bacteria > Gemmatimonadota > Gemmatimonadetes > Gemmatimonadales > Gemmatimonadaceae > AG11. The sequence goes on along the minus strand of DATJGU010000043.1, from coordinate 3,337 downwards.
GAGATCGCCATGGAGCGCGACGAGATCGCGCTCATGCCGGAGATCGAGCGAGACGAGCTCGCGCTGATCTACGAAGCCAAGGGGATGGACCGCGAGTCCGCGCACCGGATCGCGACCCAGATCATGGCCGATCCGCAGCGCATGCTCGCCGAACAGGTGCAGGAGGAGCTCGGCATCAGCGAGGCGGCGGCGTCGCCCTTCCGTGAAGGATGGATCACCGGGCTCGCGACGGCCGTAGGCGCGGCGATCCCCGTGCTTCCCTTCTTCTTCCTGCGCGGTCACACCGCCGCGCTCGTCGCGTTCGCCGTCGCCATGCTCTCGCACTGGCTCGTCGGCGCGGCGCGCTCCGTCTTCACGGGCCGCAGCGTCTTCCGCTCCGGCATGGACATGTTCGTCGTCGGACTCGGCGTAGCGGTGGTCGGCTACTACGTTGGGGAATGGATCGCGCGGCTCCTGTAGCCGCAGGCTCGGCACTCGACTCCCTCATCTCGACATGCGCCACCGCACCTCCGTCGCCGCTCTCGCGCTGAGTCTCGCGCTCGCCATCCCCGCCGCCGCGCAGGTTTCCGGGCCGGGCACCGCCGCGCCGGGACAGCCGACGACCTACTACCCGCTCTACGGCGCGACGGCGGGCATCTCGATCCCCGCCGGCCGGCTCGGCGACGACCACGCCGCCGGATACGCGCTGAGCGGGCTCGTGGAGTTCGCCGTGCCGAACCAGGCGTACGCCCTGCGCGCCGAAGCGTCGTTCCAGCGCTTCGCGCTCAAGTCGGGGCGCACCGCCGGCGACGACGTCTCCCTCTTCTCGATCGGCCCGACGATCCTGTACCAGGTGCAGCAGACTCCGGCCCAGACGTACCTGCTGGGCGGGATCGCGATCTACAACGCCACCGGCGAGGGCGCGCGCCCCGGCTTCAATCTCGGCGGCGGCATCGGCTTCCCCCTCAGCGGCTTCTCCGCCATCGGCGAGATCCGCCTCCACGTCATGCTCGCCGATCGAAAGCCGATCCTGGCGCTGCCATTGAGCGTGGGAGTCAGGTTCTGACGAAGTCAGTGACTTGGTGACTTCGTTCATTCGTGACTTGGTCGGTGACTTCGTGCATCGGAACGGCACCGGCCACTGACGCCCGACCAAGTCACGCCGTGGAGACTCCACGCTGGTTGGGCACCGGTTTCAGGTCGCGAGCATCGAGGCTGAAGCCAGGACTTTTCGCCCGGATGCGCACGCGCGCTCGCTCCGCCACTCACCCACGGTGACTTGGTTCAACCGCTGTGTCGAAGTCACCGACCAAGTCACCAAGTCACTAAGTCACTAAGTCACCAGATTCACCATCCTCCCCTTCACGAACACCACCCGCTTGAACGGTCCCGTCACGAACCGCGCGATGCCCGGTTCCGCCATCACGGCGGCGACGGCGTCCTCCTGGGTCGCGGTGGCTGGCACGCGGATCGTGCCGCGCGTCTTGCCGTTCACCTGCACGGCCATCGTGACGCGCTCCTCCACGACGAGACGCTCGTCGTAGCTCGGCCAGCCGGCGTCGAAGATGCTCGGCGACCCGCCGAGCACCGACCACAGCTCCTCGGCGATGTGCGGCGCGAAGGGGCTCACGAGCTGCACGAGCGGGCGCACCTCGTCGACGTGCGGCGTGCGCTCGCCGGCGCGCAGCACGTTCATGTACTCCATCATCGCCGCGATCGCCGTGTTGTAGCTGAGACGCGCGATGTCCTCGCCCACCTTGCGGATCGTCTGGTGCAGCTTCCGCTCGACCTCCGCGTCCGGTGAGCCGTCGCGCCGCGCGTCGTGCACCGACTTCCACAACCGGTCGAGGAAGCGCTTCACCCCCGAGATCCCCTTGTCGCGGAAGTCGCCCCCCTCCTCGAACGGGCCGAGGAACATGAGATAGGTGCGGAAGGCATCCGCGCCCCATTCATCGATGTACTGATCCGGATTCACCACGTTGCCGCGGCTCTTCGACATCTTCGCGCCCTCGCGCACGATCATCCCGTGCGCGCGGAAGCGCGAGAACGGCTCCTCGAAGTCGATGTGCCCCGCGTCGTGCAGCACCATGGTCACGAAGCGCGAGTACAGCAGGTGCAGCACGGCGTGCTCGTTCCCGCCGATGTAGCTCGTCACGGGCAGCCACTTCCGCGTCCGCTCGCGGTCGAACGGGACGTCGTCGAATTCCGTGCTCGGATAGCGCAGGAAATACCACGCGCTGTCGAGGAAGGTGTCGCTCACGTCGGTCTCGCGCCGCGCGGTGCGGCCGCACGTCGGGCAGGGCGTGTGGTACCACTCCTCGTGGCGCGCGAGCGGGCTCACCCCCGAATCGTCGGGACGGAAGTCCTCGATGTCGGGGAGCAGCACGGGCAGCTCCGACTCGGGCACCGGCACGACGCCGCACTCGTCGCAGTACACGATCGGGATCGGCGGCCCCCAGTAGCGCTGCCGGGAGATGCACCAGTCGTGCAGCCGGTAGTTCACCACCGGCGTCGCCGCGCCATGCGCCGCGAGCTCGGCGACGATCGCCGAACGCGCCGCCTCCACCGGCTCGCCGTCGAAGTGCCCCGAATTCACCATCGTGCATCCCGCCGTCTCCACGACCGCCGCGGTGAGCGGCGTGTCCGCCGACTCGCCCGCCGCGGCGACGACGCGCACGATCGGCAGATCGTACGCACGCGCGAACTCGAAGTCGCGCTCGTCGTGGCCCGGCACCGCCATGATCGCGCCGGTGCCGTACTCCATGAGCACGTAGTCGGCGATCCAGATCGGGATCGGCTGCCCGGTCGCCGGGTTGGTGGCGTACGCGCCGGTGAACGCGCCCGTCTTCTCCTTGGACGTCTTCCGCGCCACGAGATCCTGCTTCGCCGCGCGCGCGACGTAGGCGTCCACCGCCGCGCGCTGCTCGTCCGTCGCGATCTGCGCCACGAGCGGATGCTCCGGCGCGAGCACGAGGTACGTCGCGCCGAACACCGTGTCCGGCCGCGTCGTGAAGACGCGGATCTCCGGCGGCCCGATCGCGAGCTCGCCCGACGACGAGCCGGCGCTCGCCGTCGCGCTCCCCGCGTACGCCATCACGTCCTGCACCGTGAAGACGATCTCCGCCCCCTCCGATTTCCCGATCCAGTTCCGCTGCGCCGTGAGCGTGCTCTCCGACCAGTCGAGATGATCGAGGTTCGCCAGGAGCCGCGCCGCGTAGTCGGTGATCCGGAAGAACCACTGCTCGAGGAACCGCTGCTCGACCGGCGTGCCGCACCGCTCGCACGCGCCGCCGATGACCTGCTCGTTCGCCAGCACGGTCTTGTCGAACGGACACCAGTTCACGGCCGCCTTCTTCTT
>DATJGU010000042.1:0-45990 GCA_035494615.1 Gemmatimonadaceae bacterium | reverse complement strand
CGGGGACCACCATCGCGTCAGTCACCACGGAGTACGTGGAGGCGCAGACGGTCTCGTTCGCGCTCGACCGGATCGACCAGCGCGAGCTCCCCCTCGACCGCACCTACCGCCACTACGGCACCGGGAGCGGCGTCACGGTCTACGTCTTCGACGGCGGCATCCTCGAGACGCACCCCGAGCTCGCCGGACGCGTCCGGCGCGGCTTCGACGCCTTCCCCTCGGACGACCGGATCTGCAACCCGCATGGCACCGCCGTCGCCGGCGCGATCGCCGGCGCCACGCTCGGGGTCGCCCCCGAGGCGGAGATCGTCGACGTCAAGATGGTCGAGTGCCGCCGCCTGCGTGGCACCATCGACGCCATCGTCGACGGAGCGAAATGGACGATCGCCGACCACGCGCGCCATCCGGAGCGCCGCGCGATCGCGAACTGGTCGTTCATCGCCGATACCGCGGCCACGATCCCCGCGCTCGACAGCGCCGTCACCGCGCTCCGCGACGCCGGCATCCCCGTCGTCGTCTCGGCAGGCAACCTCGAGATGAACGCCTGCCGCATCGCGCCCGCGAACTCGCCCGGCGCGATCGTCGTCGGCGCGTCGCGGATCCGGCGGGCTGGCACCGATTCGACCGCACGGCTCCTCGACGCACGCACGCCCGGCACGGCGTACGGCGCCTGCGTCGACGTCTTCGCCCCCGGCGATTCGGTGCTCCTCCCGAGCATGGAGTCCAACGGCCGTCCCACCACCCAGCTCTGGACCGGCACGTCGATGTCGGCGGGCTACGTGAGCGGCGCGATCGCGCTCTACTTCGAGGCGCACCCGACCGCCACGCCGTCCGAGGTCGCCGCGCACGTGCGCGCCACCGCGCGCGGTGTGATGGTCGACCCGACCCGGTCGCCGCGCGCGGGGCTCCTCTTCGTCGGCGCCGACAAGCCTCGCACCGTCGCCGCTCGCTGACCCCGCGCCCGCGTCACGCACCACCGGAGGGATTGCCTCACGCTCGCCTGCTGAGCATTCTGCGCACATGGACGCCTCGCCGACCGCCCCTGACCGGGCATCCGCGACGGCTCTCGCCCCGCCAGCCACGCCTTCGCGCGCTGCGCGGGCACTGACCGCCGCTCGCGCGGCGCTCGACATCGCGTTCGGCCCGGTGGAGCAACGCACCTTCGCGGTGCGGCTCTGGGACGACAGCGTCGACGCGCCGCCAGGGCCCCTTCCGCCGTTCACGCTCGTCGTGCGCCGACCCAGCGCACTGCGCCGCGCGCTCCTCCCGCCCTCGGAGCTCGCGCTCGCCGAGGCGTATCTTCGCGACGATCTCGACGCCGAGGGCGACATCACGGAAGCGGGAAGACTGACCGATGTCGCCGCGGTGCGGCTGCGCTCGCCGGCGGCGCTCTTCCGGCTCGCACGCGCACTCCTGGCCCTGCCGCCGGATGACGACGCCCCATTCGCGAGCGACGGCGCGACGCACGACGGCGACGCGTCCGCGCCGCGCCGCGTCCGGCTCGGCATCGCGCGTCGCCATTCGCGCCGGCGTGACGCGACCGCGGTGCGCCATCACTACGACGTCGGCAACGACTTCTACGCGCTCTGGCTCGACGCGCGGCGCATCTACTCGTGCGCGTACTTCGTCACGGGCACGGAGGACATCGACGCCGCGCAGGAGGCGAAGCTCGAGCACATCTGCCGCAAGCTGCGCCTTCGCGCCGGCGAGCGGCTGCTCGACGTCGGCTGCGGATGGGGCGGCCTCCTCGAGTACGCGTCGACACGCCATGGCGTGAGCGGCGTGGGGATCACGCTGAGCCAGCCGCAGGCCGAGGCGGCGCGCGAACGGCTCGCCGCGGCTGGGGTGAGCGACCGCGTGCGGATCGAGGTGCGCGACTACCGCGATCTTCCCGCGGAGTGGCGATTCGACAAGGTGGTGAGCGTCGGCATGCGCGAGCACGTCGGCGCGCCGCGGCTCGCCGGCTACTTCGCGGCCGTCGAGCGCGTGCTCGAGCCGGGCGGCCTGTTCCTCGATCACGGCCTCGTGCGCGGCGGCCACGAGCCGCGGCAGACGATGATGTCACGACTCGCCAGCTGGCTCTGGCAGCGCGGCGAGTTCATCGAGCGCTACGTCTTCCCCGACGGGGAGCTCGTGCCGCTCGGCGAGCTGATCGCCGATGCGGAGCCGGCGGGCCTCGAGGCGCGCGACGTCGAAAACCTGCGCGAGCATTACGAGCGCACGCTGCAATGCTGGGTGCAACGCCTCGAGCGCGTGCACGACGCCGCGGTCGCGCTCGTCGGCGAGCACACGTATCGCGTATGGCGACTCTACATGGCGGCGACGCGACTCGGCTTCCGCAGCGGCCGGCTCACGCTGATCCAGACGCTCTACGCGAAGCCGCACCCGGACGGGCGAGTGGAGATCCCCGCGACGAGGGCGGACCTGTACGCCGTGTGAACTGCAACGGCGAGTAGGGGGTAGCGGGTAGCTGGCAGCGGGAATGGCATGCCGCTCACTGGGAGCCGTGGACAGCGCTCGAGGGGGAGGGAGACGGCCGTACTCGGTACTGAGTACTCCGTACAGGTATCCGGTACGGCGGCTCGTTCGGAGGAGCTCACGCGGAGCCGCGAAGCCCGCGGAAGACACGCCGTCAGCCTGCGCCCTTCTCGCACGCGGTGATCAGCGCGCGTGAGGGAGAGCGCCCTCCACGGCTCCCAGTGGCGACCATGCCAGTCCCACTACCAGGTACTCGCTACCCCCTACTCGCCGTTGTAGTCGAAGTATCCAGTACGGCTCCCCCATTCGCGCCACTAGATTCCGGCGAACCCACATCTCTCGACAATGTCCGACCTCGATACGCTCAGCATCAACACCGTCCGCACGCTGTCGATGGACGCGGTCCAGAAGGCGAACTCCGGGCATCCGGGGACGCCGATGGCGCTCGCGCCGCTCGCGTACGCGCTCTTCACGAAGCACATGAAGGTCGATCCGGCCGATCCGCACTGGCCCGACCGCGATCGCTTCGTGCTCTCGTGTGGCCACGCGTCGATGCTGCTCTACAGCGCGCTGTACCTGAGCGGATACGGGCTCACGCTCGAGGACCTGAAGCAGTTCCGGCAGTGGGGGAGCCGCACGCCCGGCCATCCCGAGTACGGCTACACGCCCGGCGTCGAGACGACGACCGGGCCGCTCGGCCAGGGAGTCGGCAACTCCGTCGGCATGGCGGTGGCCGAGGCGCACCTCGCGGCGACCTACAACCGCGACGGACACGCCATCGTCGATCACTACACGTACTTCATCTGCAGCGACGGCGACCTCATGGAGGGGATCTCCCACGAGGCCGCGTCGTTCGCCGGACACTTCAAGCTCGGAAAGCTGATCGGCTTCTACGACGACAACCGCATCACGATCGACGGCAGCACGGCGCTGACCTTCGGCGACGACACGTCGATGCGGTTCAAGGCGTACGGCTGGCAGGTGCTGCACATCGAGGACGTGAACGACCTCGCCGCGATCGATCAGGCGATCGCCGACGCGAAGGCGGACCCGTCGCGGCCGACGCTGGTCGTCACGCGCACGCACATCGGCTACGGCAGCCCGAAGAAGCAGGACACCGCTTCGGCGCACGGCGAGCCGCTCGGCGCCGATGAGATCGTGGCGACGAAGAAGGCGCTCGGCTGGGCGCGTCCGGAGGAGTCGTTCTGGGTACCGGACGAAGCGCTCGCCAACTGGCGGAAGGTGCGCGAGCGCGGCGCGGCGGCGCACGCGGAGTGGAAGAAGCGGCTCGAGGCATATCGCACGGCGTTCCCGAAGGAGGCGGCGGAGCTCGAGCGGCGCACCGAGGGGCGCTTGCCCGACGGCTGGCAGCGCTCGATCCCGGAGTTCACGAAGGAGAACGGCACGGTGGCGAGTCGCGCGGCGTCGAACACGGTGCTGAACGCGCTCGTCGGCGTGCTCCCCGAGCTGATGGGCGGCTCGGCGGACCTCACGCCGTCGAACGGTACGGCGGTGAAGTCGTGGCGCAACTTCGAGCCGGGCGACTACGACGCGCGCTACATGCACTTCGGCATCCGCGAGCACGGGATGGCGGCGATCATGAACGGCATGGCGCTGCACCGCGGCGTGCTGCCGTTCGGCGGTACCTTCCTGATCTTCTCGGACTACATGCGGCCGTCGGTGCGGCTCGCGGCGTTCATGAAGGCGCGCGTGATCTTCATCTACACGCACGACTCGATCGGGCTCGGCGAGGACGGGCCGACGCACCAGCCGATCGAGCAGCTCTCGGCGCTGCGCGCGATCCCGGAGCTCACCCTGCTGCGGCCCGCCGACGCGACGGAGACGGCCGAATCGTGGCGCGTCGCGATCGAGCACGCGAACGGGCCGGTGTGCCTCGTGCTCACGCGGCAGAAGCTCGGCTTCATCGATCGCACGAAGTACGCGAGCGCCGCCGGCGTCGCGAAGGGGGCGTACGTGCTCGCCGACCCGCAAGGCGGCGCGCCGCAGGTGGTGCTGATGTCGAGCGGCTCCGAGGTGGCGCTCATCCTGAAAGCGGCGGAGCAGCTCGCCGAGCGCGGTGTGCGCGCGCGCGTGGTGAGCATGCCGAGCCACGAGCTGTTCGCCGAGCAGCCGAAGACGTACCGCGACGAGGTGCTCCCGCGCGGCGTGCCGCGGGTGGCGATCGAGGCGGCGCATCCGATGAGCTGGCAGCGCTGGGTCGGCTCGGACGGCGTCGTGCTCGGCATCGAGCGCTTCGGCGCGAGCGCGCCGTACGAGAAGCTCTACGAGGAGCTCGGGCTCACGGTGGAAAAGCTCGTGGCCGCCGCGGAAATGGTCGTCGCGGAGGCGACGTAGCGGGCGAGCTTCCGCGCGTGACGCGATTCGCCTGCACCCTCGTGCTCCTCGCGCTCGCCGCCTGCCGCGGCCGAGCGGCGGGGAGCGGCGCCGGCGGCCGCGATCTCGTCGTCGCGCGCGTGATGGCCGATCCGGTCGGCGTCGCCGACGAGCGTGGCGAGTGGATCGAGATCGCGAACCGCGGCGCGATGGCCGCCGATCTCCGCGACTGGTCGCTCCGCTCGGGGAACGACGCCGGCTACGTGGTGCGGCGCTCGCTCGTCGTCGCGCCGGGCGCGTCGGTGCGGCTCGCACGGGCGGCGTCGGTGCCAGGCGAGCCGCATCCGGCGCTCGTGTACTCCGGCATCACGCTCGCCAATGGCGCCGACTGGCTCGTGCTGCGCGATCCGGAAGGCCGCACGCGCGATTCGCTGGCCTGGAGCTTCACGCCGCGGGGCGTCGCGATCGAGCACGGCACGGCGAGCGCAGCGGCGAACGCGTCGGGAGAGACCGCCCCGCCGAGCGAGCGCACCACCGCGCCGCCCGCGACCGGGCGAGAGCTCGTCGTGCGCGTGCTCGACGTCGGCCAGGGCGACGCGATCCTGATCCAGAACGGCGGATCGACCGTGCTCGTCGACGGCGGCCCGGAGCGACGCGTGCTCGCGCGCTGGCTCGACCGGCTCGGCGTGCGCGACACGCTCGACGCGGTGATCCTCACGCACGCGCACGTCGATCACTTCGGCGGGCTGCCCGAGCTGTTCAGGACGCGGCGCGCGCTCGCGATCCGGTACGTGTGGTGGAACGGTGACCCGGCGCCGGCGCTCGCGTACTCGCATCTCCCCGACTCCGTGGAAGCACGCGCGCGGCGCGGCGAGACGATCCTTCGCGACACCGACGATCCGTGCGGCGACGGCCGCGCGATCTGCGACCTCGTGCTGCGTGGCGGCGCGCGCCTGCACATCATGCGGCCGAGGCCCGGCAGCGCGGGCGAGAACGATCGCTCCGTCGCACTGAAGCTCGTCGGGCCGGATTCGGCGTCGTTCACGATGTGGCTCGCCGGCGACGCGGAGCGCGAGGAGCTCCGCTGGTTCCTCGGCACCGCCGACTACGACCGTGCGCCGGGAATGCGCGCCGACGTCCTCAAGGCGGATCACCACGGCAGCTGCGACGGCGTGACGAGCGCGTACCTCGATGCCGTGCGCCCATCGTACGTCGTGGCGTCGCTCGCGGCGCGAAACGACTACGGCCACATGCACTCCCAGGCGAAGGCGATGTACTCGCGCCACCGCGTCCCCTGGTATCGCACCGACCAGAACGGGACGATCACCATCCGGTCGCCGGGCACGGTGGGAGGGGGCTACACGGTGAGCGTCGAGCGCGGCACGACGGACATGAGCGGGCCGAGCGATCGCCGCAGCCGCCAGCCCGACTGCGCCGGGATGTGACGTGCGCCTTGTGAGCGGCGCGGGTGGCTCGTAACATGCCGTCCCCGACCGGGCCGGGCCCATCGTCGACCGTCCCCCGCCATCGCAACTCACCTGGAGGTGCTTCATGCAGGGTCGCTTCACGCGCGCGCTCGTCTGCGGCGCGACGTCCGCAGCACTGATCGCGGGCTGCTCGTCCGGACGGGACGCCGCGGCCGATTCGGCGAAGGCCGCCGCCGCCGTCGCGACCGACACCACCGCGACCGCCGCGACGCCGGCGCCCGCCGGTCCGGCGGCGCTCTCCGATCAGATCCGCGATGCGGAGAATGCGTGGCGCATCGCGCTCGTGTCGGGCGACACGGTGGAGCTGAGCAAGCTGACCGCATCCGGCTTCACCATGGTCGAGCCGGGGCGCGGCACGACGCGCAGCCGGAAGCAGCTCATGGACGAGGTCTCCGGCGGCACGGTGCAGGCCGACACGTCGGCGATCAGCGACCTCGCCGTCAGCGGCAGCGGCGACAGCGCGGTCGCGAAGCTCACCTTCTACTGGCGCCCGAGCCGGATGGGGAAGCCCGCGAAGGTGGAGACGGGCCCGGTGGAGGACGTGTGGGTCCACGCGGACAGCACGTGGAAGCTCGCCGTGCGCCGCGCGGGCAGCGCGAAGTAATCGCTCGCGAGACGCGCGGCGCCGCCGGCTCAGTAGCGCCGGCGGCGCCGCGCCGCGCTCACCCCGAGTGAGCCGAGCAGCGCGCCCATCAATCCACGCGTGATCGTCCCCGCGACGGTGCGCGTCACCGGCGATTTGAGGATCTGCTCGAACGCCGTCGGCGGCGCCTTGCCGCCGCGCGTGCGCGCCGCGGCCGTCTCGCCCTCGGCGGCATCCTCCGCGCCGGCGGCCGCCGGCGCGGCGCGCTCGCTCAGCATCTCGCGCGCGCTCTCGCGATCGATCGCCGTGGCGTACTTGCGCACCTGCGCCGACGAGGCGAGCCGCTGCTTCATCTCGTCGTCGGTGAGTGGGCCCATCCGCGAGGCGGGCGGGATGAGTCGCGTCGCGAACGGCGGCGTCGGCACGCCGGACGGCGAGAGCACGGTGACGAGCGCCTCGCCGATGCCGAGCGTCGTCAGCGTCTCCTCGATGTCGTAGAACTTCGTCTTCGGGAAGGTGCGCGCCGCCGCGCGCAGCGCCTTCTCGTCGTCGGGCGTGAACGCACGCAACGCGTGCTGCACGCGATGGCCGAGCTGGCCGAGCACCGTGGCCGGCACGTCCTTCGGGCTCTGCGTGACGAAGAAGACGCCGACGCCCTTCGACCGGATCAATCGCACCACCTGCTCGATCTGATCGAGCAGCGCCTTGCTCGCGTCGTCGAAGATGAGGTGCGCCTCGTCGAAGAAGAAGACGAGCTTCGGCTTGTCGATGTCGCCCACTTCGGGGAGATCGTGGTACAGCGTGGCGAGCATCCAGAGCATGAAGGTGCTGAAGAGCGCCGGCTTGTCCTGCACGTCGGTGAGCTCGAGCACGCTGATCGTGCCACGGCCGTCCGGGCTCACGGCGAGCAGGTCGGTGAGCTCGAACTGCGGCTCGCCGAAGAACCTGTCGGCGCCCTGCTGCTCGAGCTCGACCATCTTGCGGAGGAGCACGCCCACCGTCGCGCCGGACATGCCGCCGTACGACTTGATGTCGTCGGCGCCCTCGTCGGTGAGGTGCTGGAGCACCGCGCGCAGGTCCGAGAGGTCGAGCAGGAGCAGTCCCTTGTCGTCGCAGTACTTGAACACGAGGCTCAACACGCTCGTCTGCGTGTCGTTGAGCTCGAGCACCTTGGAGAGCAGCATCGGCCCGAACGACGAGACGGTCGCGCGGAGCTGTGCGCCCTTCGCGCCGGTGAGGCTCAGCAGCTCCACGGGATAGCCGTTCGGCTTCCAGTCGTAGCCGGTGTCCTTCGCGCGCGCGGCGACGCGGTCGTTCGACGCGCCGGGTGTCGCGATTCCGGAGACGTCGCCCTTGACGTCGGCGAGGAACACCGGGACGCCGTTCGCGGACAGCTGCTCGGCGACGAGCTGCAAGCTCTTCGTCTTTCCCGTGCCCGTGGCGCCGGCGATGAGGCCGTGGCGGTTGACCATGGCGAGCGGGACGGCGACCACCGGGCCGCCGCCGCACTGGCCGTCGTGCACCACGGCGCCGAGGGTGATCGCGGGCCCAGCGTCGGGAAACGCGGCGCGGGCGGCGTCGAGTACGGCGGAGTCCAGCGTCATCGGAGCAGCTCTCGAAACGGGAGGTGAGAAGGTGCCGAGCGTGCGCGGGCGCGACAAGGCGACGTCAGGGAGGCGTCACGGTGCGTGGCGCCCGCACGGCACGCGCCACGCGCGGACGGTGGCGCGCGGCACGCGGAGGCGTCCGTCGGCGACGTACGCGAAGGCGGTGCCGCTCACCGTGTCGCCGGGCGCGGGCGTGCGCGTGGGGAGCGTCACCGACACGCCGGCGGGCCACCACGCTGGAAGGAGCACGATCGTGTGCTCGTCCTGCACGGCCTGCGTCGTGGCCCAGTCGCGTCCGTCGTCGGCGCGCTGGTGCGCGGCGGGATCGAGCGGCGACGTATGGCCCGCGGCGCGCCAGTCGAGCGCCGGGCTCCACGCGCCGAAGGCGAAGCCGAGGCAGACCGGGGGTTCGGTGGACTGCGCGCGCAGCGGAAGCGCGACCGTGAGCAGGAGCACGGTGACGAGCGCGGCGTGGCGACCGGTGAGCTTCAACGACATCCGACTGCTACCCGGCCGTACGTCGAGGGGGGTCGCGATCAGAGCTGCACGTCGCCGCCGCGGTCGCGCTTCTTCGACGCGTCGAGCGCGTGCACGTGGCTCGCGCCGGCGTTGCCGCGCGCGCGGCGGGCGGCCGGGGCGTCGGTCGAGATGGCGAGGCGCACCACACCGGCGTCGTCTTCGTCGCGCACCACGGCGCACACGTCGCCTTCGAGCAGACCCGCGGGAAGGAGTGAATGCGGAAGGGTGAAGGCGTGCTCGCCGTCCTCGACGACGCGCACGACGTCCTCCTCGATCCCGTCCACGACCCAGCGGTGCACCGAGCGCCGTTTCATCGGCGGCGGCGTCGCACGCCCTGGCGTGGAGCGAATCGCGACGCCCGGCGGGGGGCGCGGCGTGTGACGCTCATGACCGGGAAGCTGCGACATCGACGGGACGGCCGCCAGCCTGAGCGGCAGCGGCGGCCTCAGCCACGCTGACCGGGCTGTTCGCCGGAGCCGCGACGCCGCGCTGGTGCGTGCCGTGCAAGACGTCGCTCCCCTCGCAGTGGCGCGATCCACCTCGACACACCGACCGATGCCCGACGACCGCACGATCTCCATCTGGCACGAGACCTTCACCGTACCCGACCGCGCTCCCCTGCGCGAGCACCTGACGACGGACGTGTGCGTCGTGGGCGCGGGGATCGCGGGACTCAGCGTCGCGTACGCGCTGGCGCGCGCGGGGAAGCGCGTCGTCGTGGTCGACATGGAGCAGATCGGCAGCGGCGAGTCGGGGCGCACGACGGCGCACCTCTCGAACGCGCTCGACGACCGCTACGTGACGCTGGAGAAGGCGCGCGGCGAGGACGCGACGCGCATCGCGGCCGAGGCGCACAGCTCGGCGATCGACTTCATCGAGGAAGCGGTCGGCGCCGAGGGGATCGACTGCGATTTCCAGCGGCTCGACGGGTACCTGTTTCTCGGCGGCGACGACACGCCGGCGCTGCTCGACGACGAGCTCGCCGCGGCGCATCGCGCCGGCCTGACCGCGGTGACCCGCGTCGAGCGCGTGCCGGGCGAGGGGCACATCGCCGGGCCGGCGCTGCGCTTTCCGCGCCAGGGGCGGTTCCACGTGCTCAAGTATCTGGATGGCCTGGCGCGCGCGATCGAGGCGCGCGGCGGGGAGATCTTCGGCGGCACGCGCGTCGAGCAGGTCGAGGGTGGCTCGCCGGCGATGATCACGATGACGAACCGCGTCACCGTCGCGGCGGACGACGTGATCGTGTGCACGGACAGTCCGATCAGCGACATGGTGGTGACGCACGTGAAGATGGCGCCCTACCGCACGTTCGTGCTGGCGTTCGCGGTGCCGAAGGGCGCGGTCGCCGACGCACTGTACTGGGACACGCCCGACCCGTACCACTACGTCCGGCTGCAGCCGCTCGACGCGGAGCGCGACGCGCTGCTCGTCGGCGGCGAGGACGTCAAGACGGCGCACGAGGACGATGCCGGCGAGCGGTTCCGCCGCCTGGAGGAGTGGACGCGCGCGCACGTTCCGGCGGCGGGCGAGCGCATCACGCAGTGGTCGGGACAGGTGCTCGAGCCGAACGACTATCTCGCGTACATCGGCCCCAACCCGGACGGCGCCCCGCACGTGTGGATCGTGACGGGCGATTCAGGGATGGGGATGACGCACGGCACGATCGCGGCGCTGCTGCTGCCGACGCTGCTCGAGGGACGGTCGCATCCGTGGGCGGAGGAGTTCAGCCCGAAGCGCGTGACGCTGCACGGGCGCGAGCTCGGCACGGTGGCGAAGGAGAACGCCGACGTCGCGCTGCAGTACGGCGATTACGTGACGCCGGGCCAGGTGGCGGACGTCGACTCGATTCCGCCGGGCGAAGGGCGCGTCGTGCGGCGCGGCGCGCACAAGGTCGCCGTGTACCGCGACGCGTCAGGCCGGCTGCACGAGCGGTCGGCCGCGTGCACCCACGTGCGGTGCATCGTGGACTGGAACACCGCGGAGAAGAGCTGGGACTGCCCCTGTCACGGCTCGCGGTTCGACCCGTACGGCAAGGTCCTCAACGGTCCCGCGCTCGACGATCTGCATCCGGCACCGTGACGTCGCGCACGCAGCGCTCGGCGTCGCGAGCGGCGTCGAGCGGCAGGAGGCGCGCGGCGACGTCGGACGGCATGTAGACGGTATCGCGCGCGAGCGCGCGACGACTCCGCGGATCGTGTGCGCCATGCTCGGCGATGTCGTGCAATGCGGTGGCCCAGTTCATCGGTCGGTCCCGGTGTGTGCGACGGTGTCTACGCTTGTGACACGGTCGGAGGCCGGAGGGTTTGCATCGGCGGCGTCGTCGGGTGCGCGCGCGGCGCGCACGGCGTGGAGCGCGTCGAGCGCGACCGGACAGAGCCGCGTGCCGCGATCGCGCTCGAGGATCGACGTGATCACCGCGGGCACCATCGCCTTGCGGTACGGGCGATCGGAGCTGATCGCGTCGAAGATGTCGGCGACGCAGAGGATGCGCGCGGAGAGATCGAGGTCGTCCGTGCCGTACCCGAACGGATAGCCGCTGCCGTCGAGCTTTTCGTGATGCAGTGCCGCGGTGCGCGCGAACCCGCGAAACGCCGCGACCCGCTCGAGGATGTCGAGCGTGAAGCGCGGATGCTGCTCCATGCGCGTGCGCTCCTCGTCGGTGAGCGGGCCGTCCTTGTCGAGGATGAGGTTGGACACGCCGAGCTTGCCGAGGTCGTGCAGCAGTCCCGCGCGATAGATGCGCCGCTGCTCGGCGGCGTCGAGCCCGCACTCGGCCGCCATCGCGCGCGACACGTCGGCCACGCGCGTGGAGTGGTTGTACGTGAAGGGCGTCTTCGCGTCGATGATGTCGGCGAAGGCGCGGCAGACCTCGTCGAGCCGGTCCTCGTCGAGCTCGACGACGCGGTCCGGCGGCTCCGCGGCGACGACCGCGCCGCCGACGTCGCCGCGCAGGAGCGCCCACCACGGATCGTCGGCGCGCCAGCCGAGGACGATGCACGCGAGCGTGGGGTCGAACCAGCGGCCCGTGCGCTCGCGCACGACGCGATGCGCCGCGGCGACGCCGCCGCGGTCGTGGAACACCTCGACCGTCTGCGCGATGTTCGCGATGCGCGCGAGCAGGGGGATCGCGTCGCCGGCGAGCCCCTGCGCGTAGCCGCGCCCGCACCAGTGTTCGTCGAGCGACCGGATCGCGTCGGCGGTGGCGGAGGGGAAGCCGAGCCGCAGCGCGATCGACGCGCCGCGATCGCAGCGGATCTCGATCAGCTCGCGCGTCGCCTCGGGGGTGCGCGCGAGGCGGAGCAGGTGCCGCGCTCGTGCGCGGAGCGAGTGGCCCGGTGCGACGGCGCGCGCCGTCTCGAGCGCGAGCCGCAGGCGCGCGTGCCAGTCGACGGCCTTCATGCGCGGCTTCACGGCGCGGTCGTCCGCGCCGAACAGCGACGCCATGCGACCCGCGTTGCTCGAGCAGCCGGCGTCCTTGAGCAGGAGCGCGTAGTACAGCGCGGAGCGCTGCGCCGGCTCGAGGCCCAACGACTCGGCGATCCGCATGCCGATCAGGCACGATCGCATCGTGTGACCCGCGGGCGCGCCTTCGGTGAGATCGAGCGCGCACGACAGCGCGGAGAGGACCTCGGAGAGGGCGATGCGGCGGGGCGCCACGAATTGCCCGGAGTTTCGGGCGGGGCGCTCGGCGGGCGCCGGGATCTCGATCGCGTCGAGTAGCTCAGTTCGGCTGGACATCGTCACCGGAGTAACGACCGAGGCGAGGCGACGTTTCCACGATTCGGTGGCTGCTCGGTCGTTGCTCCGGCTCGAGCGCACGTGGCGCGCGAACGAACGTGCGGCGCATCACTCGTGTGACGCGAAGCGGGGTGCAAGCCGCAGCACACGCGGGCTCCGTCGACGCCAGCGTTCAAGGAGCGGGGCCGCCTCGACACGGGGCGGCCGGCTCCACGTATCTCCACCTTCATCGACTTGCCGGCGCGGCGCGGGCCGGTTACTATACCCCCTGGGGGTATTCGCACCGTGTGGGGGAAACTGCAATGACTGTCGTGGACTGGGTCGTCGTCGTCGCCGGCATTGGCGCGATCGGGTGGGTGAACTGGTACTTCTTCGTCGCGCCGAGGGCCGACGGTGGCGGCAGCCGCACGGCGGATGGTGCCGCGGCGAAATCCGCATCGGACCGGTGAGGAGGACGAGATGGCTCGACAACTTTCGGTGATCGACGACACGCAGCCGGCGCCCATCGTCGAGGCGCCGCCGGCCGTCGACGGAGAGCGGACGATCCGCATCCCGGTGTCGGGGATGACGTGCGCCGCCTGCCAGGCGCGCGTGCAGCGCACGCTCCAGCGCGAGCCGGGCGTGGTCGACGCGGGCGTCAACCTGATGATGCACGACGCCACCGTGCGGTACACGCCCGCCACGACGTCGCCCGAGCGACTCGTCGAGGCGATCCGCGCCACCGGCTACGGCGCGGAGCTGCCGCCGGCCGAGGAGCCGAGCGCGTTCGACGAGCAGCGCGCGCGCGACGAGGCGCAGGAGGCGGAGTTCGCCGAGCTGCGCCGCAAGGCGATCGTGAGCGGCTCGATCGGCGTCGTCGCGATGATCGCGCCGATGGCGCTCATGCACGTCGTCCCCATGCGCGCGCTGAACCTCGTGCTGCTCGTGCTCACCGTGGCGGTGATGGGGTGGGCGGGGCGGCACTTCTACACTCGCGCGTGGAGCGCCTTCCGCCATCACTCGGCGGACATGAACACGTTGATCGCCGTCGGCACGGGAGCGGCGTTCGTCTACTCGCTCGTCGCCACGCTCGCGCCGGGATTCTTCGTGCGCCACGGCGTCGCGCCCGACGTCTACTACGAGGCGGTGATCATCATCATCGCGCTCATCCTGACCGGCAACGCGTTCGAGGCGCGCGCGAAGCGGGCGACGTCCGCCGCGCTGCGCGCGCTCGCCGGGCTGCAGCCGCCGACGGCGCGGGTCGCGCGCGGCGACGGCGCGGCGGCGCGCGAGATGGACGTCCCCGTGGCCGACGTGCGCCGCGGCGACGTGATCGTCGTGCGTCCCGGCGAGCGCGTGCCGACGGACGGCGAGGTCGTGTCCGGCGAGAGCGCGGTGGACGAGTCGATGCTCACCGGCGAATCGGCGCCCGTTCCCAAGCAGGCCGGCGCACGCGTGATCGGCGGCACGATCAACCGCACCGGTGCCCTCCGCTATCGCGCCACGACGCTCGGCGCGGACAGCGTGCTCGCGCAGATCGTCCGCCTGATGCGCGACGCGCAGGGCTCGCGGGCGCCGATCCAGAACCTGGCGGATCGGATCAGCGGCGTGTTCGTGCCCGTGGTCGTGTCGATCGCGATCGCGACGTTCGTCGTCTGGTTCGTGGCGAGCGATCTCGCCGGCGCGACGGCGCCCGCCGTGCACGCATTCGCCGCGGCCGTAGCGGTGCTGATCATCGCGTGCCCGTGCGCGATGGGGCTCGCGGTGCCGACCGCCGTGATGGTGGCGACCGGCCGCGGCGCCGAAGCAGGGGTGCTGATCAAGGGCGGCGAGGCGCTCCAGCGCGCCGGCGCGATCGACACGGTGGTGCTCGACAAGACGGGCACGGTCACGGAAGGGCGGCCGACGGTGACGGACGTCGTCGTGGCACCGGGGGCGCCCCACTCCGGCGACGCCCTGCTCGCGCTCGCGGCCGGCCTCGAAGGCTCGAGCGAGCATCCGCTCGCCGACGCGATCGTGCGCCATGCGCGCGACCGCGGGCTCGCCATCGCGACGGCGGAAGCGTTCCAGTCGGCGACCGGACGCGGCGCGACGGCGCGCGTGGACGGGCACGACGTGCTCGCCGGCAACGAGACGCTGCTCGCCGAGCACGGGATCGATGCCGCGCCCCTGCGCGATGCGGCCACGCGTCTCTCCGAGGACGCGAAGACGCCGGTGTACGTCGCCGTCGACGGCGCGCTCGCCGGCCTGCTCGCGGTCGCGGATCCGGTCAAGCCGACGTCGCGCGAGGCGATCGCCGCGCTGCACCGGCGCGGGATCGACGTCGTGATGCTCACCGGCGACACCCAGCGCACCGCCGACGCGGTGGCGCGCGAGGCGGGGATCGCGCGCGTCGTCGCCGGCGTGCTCCCCGACGGCAAGGTCGACGAGATCCGGCGCCTGCAGGAGCGCGGACGCGTCGTCGCGATGGTCGGCGACGGCGTGAACGACAGCGCGGCCATCGCGCGAGCCCACGTCGGCATCGCGATCGGCAGCGGTACCGACATCGCCGCCGAGGCGGCCGACGTGGTGCTCATGCGCGGCGACCTGCGCGGCGTGACGGAGGCGATCGTGCTCTCGCGCCGCACGATGCGCACGATGAAGCAGAACCTCTTCTGGGCGTTCGTCTACAACGTCGTCGGCATCCCGATCGCGGCGGGGGTGCTGTACCCGGCGTTCGGGCTGCTCCTCAGCCCCGTGATCGCCAGCGCGGCGATGGCGTTCAGCTCCGTGAGCGTCGTGACGAACAGTCTGCGGCTGCGGCACGCGCGTCTCGCGTGAGCGCCGGCGCGACCCTCGAGTGGAGGACCGGAAACCGATGACGGCACGAGTGAAGGAACCGGAGCGGGCGAAGCCGGCGGACGAGCCCGCGGTGCTCCAGTGCGGGTGCGGGCGCCGCGGCGAGGAGGCGGGCGCACGCCGGGCGGTGGCCGTCGACCCGGACGCCAAGTCGCGCAACGTGAAGCGGTTGCGGCGAATCGAGGGCCAGGTGCGCGGCCTCCAGAAGATGGTGGAGGACGACCGCTACTGCGCCGACATCCTGACGCAGATCTCCTCGGTGCAGGAGGCGCTCCGCGCGGTGGGGCGCGAGCTGATGCGCAATCACCTGAAGCACTGCGCCACGACGGCGATTCGATCCGGCCCCGCCGAAGCGGAGCCGATGTACGACGAGCTGCTCGATCTGATGTACCGCCACTCCCGGTAGAGGGAGGGGGCACCGAGCGGGCTCCGCGTTACCGGGCGCACGGCGAGCCAGTCTTCCCTCATCGAGCCGACGGCAGGCTCGGGACCCTCCGGGACTGGCACCCATGACAGACCGTTCGTTCGTGCGCCGTCACCGTGCCGCGATCGTGCGCCGCACCGTGACGACACTGCTGGCCGCAGCGCTCGTCGCGTGGCCGGCAGTCTCGCTGCCCGCGCAGGAGCTGCGCTTCCGGCAGCTCACGCCGGACGACGGTCTCTCGAGCTCCTACGTGCAGTCGATCTTCCAGGATCGGCGCGGCTTCCTCTGGTTCGGCACCGACAAGGGACTCGACCGGTACGACGGATACACCGTTCACAGCTACCGGCACCAGCGCGCCGACGCGCGCAGCATCGCGGACGGGACGATCTACACGATGGTCGCGGGCGCGGGCGACACGATGTGGGTCGGCACGAACGTCGGACTGAGCCGGTACGACGCGGACCTCGACGCCTTCACCAACTTCGCCATCGGGCCGGCGCCGTCACCCGTGCGCGGCATCGCCGACGCGGGCCAGGGCGCGCTCTGGGTCGGCACCGAGGCAGGGCTCTTCCGCTTCGATCGGAAGACCGGCGCCGCGACCCCCGCGCAGGGCGACGCGGCCAACGCGCTCGCCGGCCTCAAGATCCTCGTGCTGCACGCCGACCGGCGCGGCCGGTTGTGGGTCGGCACCCAGACGCGCGGCGTCTTCGTTCTCGATCCGGCGACGAACGACGTCCGCGGCTACGCGCACTCGGCGCAGGATCCGCACTCGCTCCCCGACGACGACGTGCGCAGCCTCGTGGAGGATCCGAGCGGTGCGATGTGGGTCGGCACCTGGAGCGGCGGGCTCGCGCGGCTCGACCCCGCCACCGGCCAGGCCACGGTGTATCGTCACGACCCCGCGGATCCGCGCACGATCGGCGCGGACCGCGTCGTGAGCCTCGCCCCCGCGGGCGAGCGCGGGCTGTGGATCGGGACGGAGAACTTCGGGCTCGACTACCTCGACCTCGCGAGCGGCGTCTTCCGGCATCATCGCTCCGATCCGATGAACCCGGCGTCGCTGAACAGCGCGTCGGTGTGGGCGGTGCATCAGGACGCCGCGGGCGCGGTGTGGGTGGGAACGTTCACCGGGGGCGTGAACGTGTCGACGCCGAGCAGCGGCGCGATCCGGCACTACCACGTCGTCGCGGGCGATCCGGCGAGCCTCGGCTTCAACACGGTGCGCGCGTTCGCCGAGAGCCGGCCCGGATTCTACTGGGTCGCGACCGACGGCGGCGGGTTGAACGAACTCGACGTCGCGACGGGAAAGTTCGCGCACTACACGTCGCGCACGTCGAACCTCACCTCCGACGCCGTGCTCGACGTCGTGCAGGATCGCGAGGGCGTCACCTGGATCGGCTCGTGGGAGGGCGGCGTGAGCCGGTTCGATCGCGCGACGCACACCTTCACGTCGTACACTTCGAAGAACGCGGGACTCGGCGACGACAACGTGTTCGCGCTGCACGTGGACCGCCACGGCGACCTGTGGGCCGGCACGCAGCGCCACGGCGTGTATCGCTTCGACCGTGCGCGCCGGATCTTCGTGCCCGCGGTCACGGCCGACCAGCTCCAGGGCGGCGCACCGCGCACGGAGACGTCGGTGGCGGTGCGCGTGATCAGCAGCTCGCCCGACGGCCAGCATCTGCTCATCGGCACCGAGGCGTCGGGGCTCGCCGACTACGACATCGGCACGGGCGTCGTGGCGTTGCACCAGAGCGCGGCGTCGGACTCGACGAGCCTGAGCGGCAACACGGTGCGCGCGGTGCTCGAGCACGAGGACGGCACGGTATGGATCGGCACGGCGACGGGGCTCGACCGCCTCGATCGCCACAGGGGAACGCTCACGCACTTCGGCGAGCGCGACGGGCTGCCGAGCGGCTACATCGCGGGCCTCGCGCAGGACGGCGCCGGCCAGCTCTGGATCAGCACCGACCGCGGGCTCGTGCGGTGGGACGTGGCGTCGAAGCGGCTCAAGCGCTACTCGTCGGCCGACGGCCTGCAGGGGCGGGAGTTCAACGGCCACGCGTACTTCGCGGCGAGCGACGGCACGCTCTTCTTCGGCGGAAACAACGGCTTCAACATGGTGCGCCCGAGCGAGATCGCGCGGAACGAGCGGCCGCCCGCCGTGGTGCTCACCGGATTCCAGCTGTTCAACCGCGAGGTGCCGATCGGCGCGGAGGGTTCGCCCCTCGCGAAGCACATCTCGCGTCTCGACCGGCTCGTGCTCTCGTACAAGCAGTCGGTCATGACGTTCGAGTTCGCGGCGCTGGACTACACGGCGTCGGAGCAGAACCAGTACGCCTACAAGCTCGAGGGCTTCGACGCCGACTGGCAGCAGGTCGGCTCCCAGCGCACGGCGTCGTACACGAACCTCGCGGCCGGCGACTACACCTTCCGGGTGAAGGCGTCGAACAACGACGGCGTGTGGAACGACGAAGGCGCGTCGATCCGGCTCACCGTCACGCCGCCCTTCTGGAAGACCTGGTGGTTCCGGCTCTTCCTCGTGGCCGCCGCGGTGGCGGCCGTGCGCGCCTGGCTGCGCCGGCTCGAGCAGCGGCGCGAGATTCTGCGCACCGAGAAGGAGTATCTCGAGCGGCACGTGAGCGAGATCCTGCACGGGATGGACCGCCTCTCCGAGGGGGATCTGACCGTGCAGCTCGCGGTGCGGCGGGACGACGAGATCGGGCGGCTCTGCCGAGGGTTCAACACGGTGGTGAGCGACATCCGCGCGATGGTCGGCCAGGTGAACGACGCGCTCGCCGCGACGATGGCGTCGAGCCAGGAGATTCACGCGAGCACCGAGGCGCTCGCGGTCGGCGCCGAGGAGCAGACGGCCCAGGCGACGGAGGTCGCGAGCGCCGCCGAGCAGATGAGCGCGAGCGCGGCGGAGACGGCGCGGCACCTCGCGATCGCGGCCGACATCGCGACGAAGTCGGGCGAGGAGGCGCAGCACGGCGGCCGGATCGCGCGCGACACCGCCGAGGGAATGGAGCGGATCGTGAGCGTCGTGCGCAGCAGCTCCGACGCGGTGGAGCAGCTCGGCCGGAGCAGCGAGGAGATCACGAAGATCACGAGCACGATCGACGCGATCGCGAGCCAGTCGGAGCTCCTCGCGCTGAACGCGGCGATCGAGGCGGCGCGCGCGGGCGAGCACGGGCGGGGCTTCGGCGTCGTGGCGGAGGAGGTGCGCAACCTCGCCGAGTCGACGGCGCGCGCGGTGCGCGACATCGCGGGGATGGTGGCGCAGATCCAGAAGGAGACGCGGCAGGTCGTGCAGACGATGAACGAGGTCACCGGGCAGGTGCGCAGCGGCAACGACCTCGTGTCGCGCGCCGGCTCGGCGCTGGAGTCGATCATCGCGAACTCGGACCGCGTGCTCGACCGGATCCGCCAGGTCGCCGCCGCCGGCGAGGAGCACGCGGCGACGAGCGCGCAGATCAGCGACACGATCGAGCGCATCTCCGACGTGACGCGCAACACCTCGGCGGGGACCTCCTCCATCGTGCAGGCGGCGCACCACCTGAACCATCTCGTCGAGGTGACGCAGGCGCACGTGTCGCGCTTCCGGCTCGGCGAGGAGGCAACGCGCGCGCTGCCGGCGAGGCCCGATCACGCGAGCGCGCCGGCGCGGGTGGTCGAGGAGCCGGAGCCAGCCGGCGTCCCGTAGACGCCCGTCTGGCGCGGCATTCGCGGACGACCCGGCGTAGGGTTCACTCTCGTGCGCCGGAGGAGATCGTGAAGCGAAGCGGAACGGGCCGCGGCGAGCCGCGCGGCGGCAGTCCCAACGGGAAGCACGGACGCCAGGGACGTGGCGTCCGCGCGGCCGAGGTCGCTCGTCCACCGGCGAAGCCGCTCGGCGAGCGCGAGCGCGTGCGGCGCAACGAGGTGCCCGAGCCTCGGGCCGACGCCGGTCTCGACCTCGATCCGGCGCCGGTGCACGACACCGAATTCGAGCGGCTCGTCGCGCGAGAGCTCGAGCTCCTCGGCGAGGATCCGAGCCGCGAGGGGCTCGTCAAGACGCCGCAGCGCGTGGCCAACGCGCTCACCTGGCTCACCCGCGGCTACGGGCTCGACGTGCGCGACGTCGTCGGCGACGCGATGTTCGAGGACTCGCACGAGAACATGGTGATGGTGCGCGACATCGAGCTGTACTCGCTCTGCGAGCACCACATGCTCCCCTTCTTCGGCCGCGCCCACGTGGCGTACATCCCGGATGGACGCATCGTCGGGCTCTCGAAGCTGCCGCGGATCGTGGACGTGTTCGCGCGGCGCCTGCAGGTGCAGGAGCGGCTGACCGAGGAGATCGCCGGCGCGATCGAGGACGTGCTGCAGCCGAAGGGGGTGGGCGTCGTGATCGAGGCGGTGCACCTCTGTATGGCGATGCGCGGCGTGGAGAAGCAGAACTCGCGGACGATCACGTCGGCGGTGCGGGGCGCGTTCCGGGACGACTCGAAGACGCGCGACGAGTTTCTGCGGCTCGCGCACGGCGCGGGGGCGCTGGTCGGCTAGCGCCCCGCGCGCAGCACCTCCCGCTCCTTCCAGAGCGAGTAGACCGCCGGGATCACCACGAGGGTGAGCACGGTGCTCGAGAGCATGCCGCCGATCATCGGCGCCGCGATGCGCTTCATGACGCTCGCGCCCGTGCCGTCGCCCCAGAGGATCGGCAGCAGGCCGGCCATGATCGCCGTCACCGTCATGAGCTTCGGACGCACGCGCTCGACCGCCCCCTCGACGATCGCCGCGCGCAGATCGCCGACGCTCGGCCGCTCGCGTTCGGCGCGGCGCGCGCGCCATGCCTGATCCAGGTAGTTGAGCATCACCACGCCCGTCTCCGCCGCCACGCCGGCGAGGGCGATGAAGCCGATCGCCACCGCCACCGACCAGTTGTAGCCGAGTGCCCAGATGAACCAGATCCCGCCGACGAGCGCGAACGGGAGCGACGCCATGACGATCAGCGTCTCACCGACGCTCCTGAAGTTGACGTAGAGCAGCAGGAAGATGATCGCCAGCGTCGCGGGGACGACGAGCTTCATCTTCGCCTGCGCGCGCTGCATGTACTCGTACTGCCCGCTCCAGACGAGCGTGTAGCCGGGCTGCAGCTTCACCATGCCGTCGACCGCTCGCTGCGCGTCGCGCACGTAGCTGCCGATGTCGCGTCCCGCCACGTCGACGTACACCCACGCCGTCGGCACGGCGCCCTCCGTGCGCACGACCATCGGCCCCGCCACCTGCTTGATCGTCGCGAGCTGACCGAGCGGCACCTGCGCCACCTGCCCGCGCGGTGAGCCCGCCGCCGGCGCGCCGCCGCCCATCCCGCCCATTCCGCCGCCCGGCGCACCGGCATCGTGATTGACCGGCACGAGCACGGAGGCGAGACGCTCGGGGGTGTCGCGCAGCTCCTGCGGGTAGCGGACGCGCACGCCGTAGCGCTCGCGCCCTTCGACGGTCTGGGTGATCGTCA
Source organism: Gemmatimonadaceae bacterium (assembly GCA_035494615.1). Lineage (GTDB taxonomy): Bacteria > Gemmatimonadota > Gemmatimonadetes > Gemmatimonadales > Gemmatimonadaceae > AG11. The sequence goes on along the minus strand of DATJGU010000042.1, from coordinate 24,503 downwards.
TGCCGCCGATGGCGGTCGCGATCACCGTCTGCACGTCGGCGACGTTGACGCCGTGGCGCGCGGCCGCCGCGCGATCGATGTCGATGTCGAGGTAATAGCCGGACACCGCGCGCTCGGCGAAGGCGCTTCGCGTGCCGGGAACCGTCTTCACCGCCAGCTCGATCTGCTTGCCGATGCGCTCCAGCTCCGCGAGATCGGGACCGAAGATCTTGATCCCGACGGGCGTCCGGATTCCCGTGGCGAGCATGTCGATGCGTCCGCGGATCGGCATCGTCCAGGCGTTCGTCACGCCGGGCATGGCGACGGCCGAGTCCATCGCCGCCACGAGCCGCTCCGACGTCATGCCGGTTCGCCACTCGTCCCTGGGCTTCAGCGAGACCGTGGTCTCGAACATGTCGAGTCCGGCGGGGTCGGTGGCCGTTTCGGCGCGCCCCGCCTTACCGAACACGTGCTCCACCTCGGGGAACGACTTCAGGATCGCGTCCTGCTGGCGAAGGACCTCCCGCGCCCGCGCCACGGGGATCCCGGGAAGCGTCGTCGGCATGTAGAGGATCGTCCCCTCGTCGAGCGGCGGAAGGAACTCGCTCCCGATGCGCGTCCACGGAATCCAGGTGACGATCAGCATGACCAGGCCGGCGAGGATCACCGGACCACGCCGCGCCAGCACGAAGTCGATCACCGGGCGGTAGCCGCGGATGAGCGCCCGGTTGAGCGGGTTGGCGCGTTCGCGGTAGATGCGCCCGCGGATGAACAGCCCCATCGCGACGGGAACGAGCGTGACCGAGAGCAGGCTCGCCGACGCCATCGCGAACGTCTTCGTGAACGCGAGGGGCTTGAACAGCCGCCCCTCCTGTCCCTCGAGCGTGAAGACGGGAAGGAAGGAGACCGTGATGATGAGCAGCGAGAAGAAGAGCGCGGGACCGACCTCCTTCGAGCTCTCGACGACGATCCGCCACCGCTCGGCCGCGCTCAGGTGCTTCGTGGAGAAGGACCGCTCGGACGGCGTCGACGCTCCGGCGCCCGACGCGGCGCGCTCGAGGTGCTTGTGCATGTTCTCGATCATCACGATCGCCGCGTCGATCATCGCGCCGATGGCGATGGCGATGCCGCCGAGCGACATGATGTCGGCGCCCACGCCGACCCAGCGCATCGCCACGAACGCCAGGAGGATGCCGACCGGCAGCGTGAGAATCGCCACGAGCGCGGAGCTCGCGTGCAGCAGGAAGACGACGCAGACCAGCGCGACGATGATCGACTCCTCGAGCAGCTTCCCCTTCAGCGTGTCGATCGCGCGCTCGATCAGATCGCTGCGGTCGTAGACGGGGCGGACCACCACGCCGGGCGGGAGTCCCGTCGCCACCTCGGCCAGCTTCGCCTCGATCCCCGTGATCGTCGCCAGCGCATTCTGGCCGAAGCGCATGACGACGATCCCGCCGACCGCGTCGCCGCGGCCGTCGAGGTCCGCGATGCCGCGCCGGATCGCCGGGCCGGTGGTGACGCGTCCCAGCTCCGCCACGCGGATCGGCGTGCCGTTCGCCGTCGCGCCGACGACGACGTTCTCGATGTCGCCGATCGATTTGAGATACCCGAGTCCGCGCACCATGTACTCCCGCTCGGAGAGCTCCATGGTCATCGCGCCCACGTCGTTGTTGGCGCTCTGGATGGCGCTCATCACCCGCGTGACGGGGATGCCGTACGCGAGGAGCCTCGCGGGGTCGATGTCCACCTGGTACTGCTTCTCGAACCCGCCGATGCTCGCCACCTCGGACACGCCGGGAACCGCGGTGAGGGCGTAGCGGAGATACCAGTCCTGGACGCTGCGCAGCTGCGACAGGTCGAGCCGTCCGCTCGTATCCTCGAGCGCGTACTGATACACCCAGCCGAGCCCCGTCGCGTCGGGGCCGAGCGTGGGCGTCACGCTCGCCGGCAGCTTCCCCTTGATGCCGTTCAGGTACTCGAGGACGCGGCTGCGCGCCCAGTACAGATCCGTGTCGTCCTCGAAGATCACGTACACGAACGAGACACCGAAGAACGAGTACCCGCGCACCGTCCGCGCGCCCGGCACCTTGAGCATCTCGGCGGCGATCGGGTAGGTGACCTGGTCCTCGACGATGCGCGGCGCCTGCTCGTTGTAGTCCGCCTGGACGATCACCTGCACGTCCGACAGATCGGGGAGCGCCTCGAGCGGCGTGCGTCGCACCGCGATGATTCCGGCAATGGCGATCGCGATGGTGAACAGGACGACGAGCAGCCTGTTCGCGACCGACCATTCGATGATGCGTTTCAGCATGGTCGTCGCTCCTCAGGGCTGCGCGTGACCGGCGTGGTCGGTCGCGGCGGGTGCGGTCGCACCCTTGGGCGCCTGCATCGGCAGCGGCGTGGGCGGCGTGCTGAGCTCCATCCCGGGCATGTCCCCCATCCCGCCGAGGGCCTTCCCGAGGTTCGATTCGGCGTCGATGAGGAAGGTCGCGGACGCGACCACCGTCTCGCCGGGAGCGAGCCCGCGCAGGATCTCCACGCGCTGGTCGTTCGCGGTACCGAGTGCGACTTCGCGCGGCACCAGCTGGCCGCTCCCATCGCGCACGAAGACGATGTTCCGCTCGCCGGTGGAGAGCACGGCATCGCGCGGGATCGTCAGCACGCTGCCCCGCTCCGCGCCGGCGATGCGCAGCGTGGCGTACATCCCCGGCTTGAGCCGGAGGTCGCGATTCGCGAAGACGACGCGCACCCGCGCCGTGCGCGTCTCCGGATTCACCGTCGGGTAGACGGTCGCGATCCGGCCCATTCGGTGTTCGTCGGGAAGCGCCTGGAAATCGGCGTGCACCACCTGGCCGATCCGCACGTTCGCGAGGTCCTGCTCGAATACCTCGCCTTCGACCCAGACGGTGCGCAGATCCGCGACCTTGTAGAGCGGGTCGCCCGCCATGACCTTCTGGCCGCCGACGACGTTCTTCTCGAGCACGTAGCCGGCGGCCGGCGAGTAGAGGGTGAGCGTCCGCCGTGCCTGGCCCGAGCGTTCGATCGCGGCGATCTCGCTCGCCGGAATGTCCCAGTAGGCGAGCCGGCGGCGCGCGGACTCGAGCAGATCCGATGCACCGCGCCGTGCGTCGCCGCTGCCGCCGGCGACGTCGCCCTGCAGCCGCCTGGCGAGGAGCAGTTCCTCCTGCGCCTGCACGAGCATCGGCGAATAGATCGTCAGCAGCGGCTGGCCGACGGAGACCGGCTGCCCCGTCGCATTCACGCGCAGGCGCTCGACGAAGCCGTCGATCTTCGGCGAGATCGTCCGCAGCAGCGTCTCGTCGTAGGTGATCTGACCGACCGTGCGCACCTCCTTGTCGAGCGTGCCGAGCGTGGCGACGGCGTACGTGACGCCGATGCGCCGCGATTGCTCGGCGGAGAGCGTCACCGGCTGCTCCTTGTTTGCGACCGTGGCGGCGCCGTGATCGTGCGCCGCGGGCGCGGCACTCGGCGCGCCGGAGCTCCGGGTTGCCAGATACACCACCCCGATGGTGCCGAGCACCACACCGCCGTAGACGACGCCGCGCACCCAGCCGCGCCGGCCGGTTTCCGCGTTCATCGGACGCTGGTCGTGGATCTCTCGTGTCATCTCTCACCTCGCCGTGAACGGGTCGAGCAGCTCGCGGCCGCTCAGCAGCTCCAGATCGGCCCACGCCTTCCCCTCGTCGGCGTCGAGCGTCGCCAGCTCCTCGCGGTACCGGTTCACCGCCATCTGGTCATCGAGGAGCGTCATGAAGTCCACGCTCCCCACCCGGTATGCGGAGAGCGCGGACGCGACGGTCGCTTCGGCTTGCGGCAGGACGGTGGTGCGGTAGAGCCGCGCGAGATTCCGTGCGCGGGTGAGGAGGGCGTACGCCTCGCCGATCTTCCCGCGCGTCTCGGCGCGCATCGCGGCGACCTCCGCCTCGGCCATCGCCCTCATGGCGCTCGCCTCGGTGCGCATCTGGAGCTGCCGGTCACGCGCGAAGATCGGGATCGACGCGCCCAGCATCAGGCTGCCCATCCGCTCCGTCCTGCGCTGCGTCATGCCGGCGGGATCGGTCATCGTCGCACCCTGCTGGCCGTACTGCACGCCGATCTGGAGATCGGGGATCAGCTCCCTGCGGGCGAGCGAGGCGGAGGCGTCGGCGGCGCGCACGTCCTCGAGGCCGGCGCGGATCATCGGACGTCCGCCGACGGCGACGGAGTCGAGCCACGCGCGCGCTGGGAGCGAGTCGGGAAAGCGCGGCAGCGCCGGCGTGCCGACCTCCGTGGGCGCGTCGCGGTCGAGCAGCGCGTCGAGCCGCGCGATCATCGTCTGCCGCATCGCCTCCATCCGCAGCGTGTCCTCCGCCATCCGCGCGATCCCCACCTCGGCGCGGAGCACGTCGGCCTGTCGTCCCTCGCCAACGCGGTACATCGACTGCGCGGTGCTCGCGATGTCGCGCAGGAGCCGGAGCGTCTCGCGCTCGACGTCGAGCCGCCGGTCGGTGGCGTAGAGATCATAGAAGGCCATCGCCGTCTGGCTGCGGAGCTCCCAGACGACCTCGCGCGCCCGCTCGCCCTGCGCGGCGGCCCGCGCGCCGGCGACGCGGCCGGCGTACCCCAGCTTGCCGCCGAGTGGGAGCATCTGCATGAGCTGGAGCTGCGTCATGCCGAGCGTCTCCATCGGCGCGAGGCCGGGAAGCGTGTAGTTCATGAACCCGAGCTGGAGCTGCGGGTCCGGGGGACGCCTCGCGCCGGGTACGCGGGCCTGGGCCGCGCTCACGAGTGCGCGAGCGGTCGCGACACGCGGGTTGGCGCCCTCGACGCGCGCGTAGAGCTCGCCGAGCCGTAGCGGCTCCGCTGCGGCGCGCTGCGCGCCCGCCGCGGGCGCGGCGAGGCCAAGCATCGCCGCGAGGAGCGTGGCGGCGCGACGTACCATGCGCCGCGAGCGCCGTGAATCCGTGGACATCTCTCGAGCCTCCCGATCGGCGTCCGCGATGGCGGACGCGAATGACCAGCGCTCAGCGCACCGCGATTCGGTGGCGAGCGCACGACGCGTGGGAGGTCAGGCGCGCGGCGGGGGGACGTCCGGGACGACCGACCGCTCGGCACGCAGAGCGATCGGCTCGGGGAGGCGGTTCGCCGACACGGTGGCACCGAGCGCCGCGATCATCACCGATGGCGCGATCTCGAGCGTGCACGACGCCATCGCCGCGCAGCGGACGGCGGGCTGCGCGTCGCAGTCGCCGTCGGAGTCCGCGGGTCGCGAGGCGTCGCCGATCCGGCTCACGGAAGACATCGATGCCATCGAGGTCATCGAGGTCATCGAGGTCGTCGCCTGGCCGTCGCGATGCGGGCCGCAGAGCACGCCGCTGCTCAGCAGCGCGAGCTGCAGCAGCAGTAGACCGGAGAGCAGTGCGGCGACCCGCTTGAGGGGCATGAACGGTCCGATGGACGACGAAGCACGCATCGATTGCATGAACGTACATCGGCCCTCCGCCGGCACCGTCGGGCAATGCGCGGCGATCATGTGGGGAAAACCTTGACGGCACATGGACGGGTATCTTTCCGCCCCGGCTCGTTTCTTCCGCGCGAGGCCCGCCCGATGACACCCCCATCCTCGATGGACCACGAGCATCACCACGAAGGCGCTCCGGCCGAGCCGGGCTATCCGGAGCATCCGGAGCAGCAGGGTCCGCCGGCGGCCGGTCACGATGCGCACGCCGGTCACGATGCGCACGCCTCGCACGAACGACATGCCCTGGGCGGCGAGCATGGCACACACGACACGCACGACGAGCACGCCGGCCACGACAAGCACGCGGGCCACTCCGTGGCGATGTTCCGCGACAAGTTCTGGATCACCCTCCTCCTCACGATCCCGACCCTCGTCTGGGGAGAGATGATCCCGCGCCTGCTCGGGTTCACGCCGCCGGCGGTGCCCGGCGCGCGGTGGATCCCCGTGGCGTTCGGCACCGCCGTGTTCTTCTACGGCGGCTGGGTGTTCATCCAGGGCGCGGGGCGCGAGCTCGCGGACCGCACGCCGGGCATGATGACGCTCATCTCGCTCGCGATCACGGTCGCGTTCGTGTTCAGCGTCGCCGTCACGCTCGGCTTCCGCGGCATGCCGCTCTGGTGGGAGCTGGCATCGCTCGTCACGATCATGCTGCTCGGGCACTGGATGGAGATGCGCTCCATCTCGCAGGCGCAGGGCGCCCTGGCCGAGTTGGCGAAGCTGCTCCCCGACACCGCGGCGCGGCTCGAGGGCGACCGCCCGGTGGACGTGCCGCTCGCCGAGCTGCGCGACGGCGACCTGGTGCTCGTGCGGCCCGGCGCCAGCGTCCCCGCCGACGGCGTCGTGCGCGAGGGCCGGAGCGCGGTGAACGAGTCGATGCTCACGGGCGAGTCGCGGCTCATCGAGAAGCACGCCGGCGACGACGTGATCGCCGGCACGGTGAACGGCGACGGCTCGCTCCGCGTCGAGGTGACGCGCACGGGGACCCGCACCGCGCTCGCCGGGATCATGCGCCTCGTCGCCGAAGCGCAGCAGTCGCGCTCGCGCGCGCAGGTGCTCGCCGATCGCGCGGCCTTCCTGCTCACGATCGTCGCCGTCGCGTCGGCGGTGATCACGGCCGTCGTCTGGGCCGCGCTCTCCTCGCCGGCGTCGTTCGTCGTCGAGCGTGTGGTCACGGTGCTCGTCATCGCGTGCCCGCACGCCCTCGGCCTCGCCGTGCCGCTCGTCGTCGCCATCTCCACGACGATCGGCGCGCGCAGCGGCCTGCTCGTGCGCGACCGGCGCGGGCTCGAGGAGGCGCGCAAGCTCGACGCCGTCGTGTTCGACAAGACGGGAACGCTCACGTTGGGCGAGCATCGCGTCGTCGAGATGCGCACGGCGCACGGGCTGCGCGACGACGACGCGCTCCGCCTCGCCGCCGCCGTCGAGCGCGACGCCGAGCATCCGGTGGCGCGCGCGATCGTCGCGAGCGCGGAGGAGCGCGGGCTCGTTGTCCCGCACGCGTCGGACTTCCAGGCGATTCCGGGCCACGGCGTGCAGGCGGTCGTCGACGGCCGACCCTTCTCCGTCGGAGGGCCCAACCTGTTGGACCGGCTGGTCGCGATGCCGTCGCGGGACCTGCAGTCGTTCGCCGAGCAGGCCGCGTCGCGCGGCCAGGGCGTCGTCTATCTCGTGGAGGACACGACCGTGGCCGCTGCGTTCGCCGTGGCCGACGCGGTGCGGCCCGAGTCGCGCGAGGCCGTTCGCCTGCTGCACGACCGCGGCATCGAGGTCGTGATGCTCACCGGCGACTCGCGCGCCGTGGCGGACGCCGTCGCGCGCGAGATCGGCATCGACACGGTGCTCGCGCAGGTGCTCCCCGACCAGAAGGCCGAGCGGATCCGCGAGCTCCAGGCGCGGGGGAAGCGCGTGGCGATGGTCGGCGACGGCGTGAACGACGCGCCGGCGCTGCTCACGGCCGACGTCGGCGTCGCGATCGGCGCGGGCACCGACGTCGCCGTGGAGGCGGGGGACATCGTGCTCGTGCGCAGCGATCCGCGCGACGTGGCGCGCATCGTCTCGCTGAGCCGCGCGACGTACCGCAAGATGATCCAGAATCTCTGGTGGGCGGCGGGCTACAACGTGGTCGCCATCCCGCTCGCCGCCGGCGCGCTCGAGCCGTGGGGCGTCGTCCTCAGTCCGGCGGTTGGCGCCGTGCTCATGTCGCTCAGCACGGTGATCGTCGCGATCAACGCGCAACTGCTGCGGCGCGCGGCGCTCTGACGCGTCGCGCCCCTGACGGCCGGACGCCCGGCTGGATCGATGGCCGGCGCCATGCAGGTACTCGCGGCAGGCCTTCGGGAAGAAACCACCCGATCGCTCCGTCAGTGTACGGCAGCGTCCGCCCGAGCTAGACTTCAGCCATGACCACCGTCGCCCGCCTGTTCCGCACTCTCGCCATGCCCATCGCCCTCCTGGGGATGGTGCTGGGCGGCGTGCAGAGCGCGTCGTGCCAGATGCACGGGCTCGGCGCCATGCACGCGCAGGCGGCGGCGGCCGGCGGTCACGACCACGGCGGCTCGCATGGGCATCGGCACGACGCGGGCGACTGCTGCTGCACCTGCATCGGCGACTGCGCCGCGCCGCTCCACGCGGCGACGGTCCCGACGGCGATCACGGTCCGCGTGGCCGTGCTGGCCGCGGAGCCGAGCCGGCTTCCCGACGCGGTGCCCGCGTGGTCGCCCCCGAGTGCGCCCGACCGGCTCCTCCCCTTCGCGAACGGGCCTCCAACGGCCGTGTGAGCCGGCCGCGGCGTAGCCGCGGCCCGTCGTCGTGCCGTGCGCCACTCCGGCGCGCGCGCGCGCATCCGGTTCCCGACCGCTCGCCGTAGCATCCGGTCCGCCCCGCTCGGGGCGATGGCCGCGATCGCGGCGGCCGCCCTTCGCCTCGTACGACATGAAACGACTAGTCATCGCCGCCGCCGCGTCGCTCGCCGCCGGCGGCCTGCACGCCCAGACGCCGGCGCCACCGCGCGACTCCGCGCGAACGCTCGCGACCGTCAACGTCACCGCGGAGCACGAGGACCTCTCCGCCGTCGAGCCGATCCAGCGCCTCACCCTCCCCGTGTCGGTGAGCATCACGCAGCGCCGGGCCGAGCAGACGGTGAACCTCGTGGACCCGGAAGACGCGGTGAAGTACCTGCCGAGCATCTTCCTCAGGAAGCGCAACTTCGGTGACACGCAGGCCACGCTCGCGACGCGCGTGTGGGGGACGAGCTCCTCCGCGCGCAGCCTCGTCTTCGCCGACGGCGTGCCGCTCTCCGCGCTCATCGCCAACAACAACCAGATCGGCGGACCGCGGTGGGGGCTCGTCGCGCCCACCGAGGTGGAGCGCATCGACGTCATGCTCGGCCCCTTCTCCGCCGCGTACGGCGGCAACTCGATGGGCGCCGTCATGGAGATCACCACGCGGCTGCCGAAATCGCTCGAGGCGCAGGTGCAGCAGGCGCAGGCGCTCCAGCGCTTCGATCTCTACGGCACGACGGGGAACTATCTCACCTCGCAGACCAGCGCGAGCGTCGGCGACCGCTTCGGCCGGCTCGCGCTGTGGGCCAGCGGCAACTTCCAGCGCAGCAACAGTCAGCCGCTCGCCTTCGTGACGAGCGCCTCGGTACCCGCCGGCACGGAGGGCGCCCTGCCCGAGCGCACGAAGCTCGACGCGCCGACGAACGTGCTCGGCGCCACCGGTCTGCTCCACACCACGATGGCGAACGGCAAGCTCAAGGCAGCGTACGATCTCACGCCGACGCTGCGCGCCGCGTACACCTTCGGCCTCTGGCGCAACGACGGCGCGAGCGGCGTCGACTCGTACATCAGCACGTCGGGCGAGCCGACCTACGCCGGCCAGTCCGGCTTCGCGAACGGCTTCTACGATCTCGACCAGCGGCACACGTCGCACTCGTTCACCCTGCGCACCGACCGGCGGAAGGACTGGGACGTGGAGCTCGTCGGCTCGACGTACCGCTTCGACTACGACCAGCAGCGGAGCCCGGACGTCGCGCCGGCGAGCGGCACCACCTTCGGCCAGACGGGACGCGTCGCGGTGCTCGACGGCACGGGCTGGGGGACGCTCGACCTCAAGGGCACGTGGAAGCCGAGCGGCCAGATCTCGGCGCACACGCTGACCGCGGGCGCGCACTACGAGCACTACACGCTGCGCAACACGACGTGGTCGACGTCGACGTGGACCGACGGCGGCTCGCGCACCGGCATCGCCACCGAGGGCGACGGCAAGACGGAGACGAAGGCGCTCTGGGCGCAGGACGGCTGGTACCTCACGCCGAACCTCGAGCTCACGTACGGTGCGCGCCTCGAGGGATGGCGCGCGTTCGATGGGCTCAACGTCAGCGGCGCCACGCGCGTCGTGCAGCCCGAGCTGACCCGTTCGGCGCTCTCGCCGAAGGCGCGGCTGCGCTGGGTCGCATCCGACCAGTGGACCTTCTCCGCCGCGGTGGGCAAGGCATATCGCTTCGCGACGGCGGCGGAGCTCTATCAGCTCGTGTCCACGGGACCGACGTTCACGTCGCCCAATCCGGACCTGAAGCCCGACGACGTGCTCGCGACCGAGCTCCGCGCGCAGCGCCGGTTCGATCGCGGGAGCGTCCAGCTCTCGCTGTTCCAGGACGACGTGCACGACGCGATCGTCCAGCAGTACGACACGCTGGTCCCCGGCTCGCCGCAGCTCTACTCGTATCTCTCGAACGTCGACCACGTCCGCGCACGCGGTGTGGAGCTCGCGCTCGGGAGCAGCGACCTGATGCTTCGCGGGCTCGCGCTCTCGGCGAGCGTGACGTACGTCGATCCACGCACGCTCGCGATGTCGGGGCGCGCCGGCCCGGACGCCGCGATCGGCGCCGCGATCGGCAAGCAGCTGCCGAACATCCCGAAGTGGCGCGCCACGGCGACGGCGCGGTACCAGCCGAGCGACCGGTTCACCTGGACGCTCGCCGGCCGATACAGCTCGAAGCTCTACACCACGCTTGACGACGCCGACGTGCGCTCCAACACGTATCAGGGGTTCGCCGAGTGGTTCGTGATGGACACGCACGCCGACTACCGCATCGACTCGCATCTGAGCGCGTCGCTCGGCGTGGACAACCTGCTCGACCGGAAGTACTTCCTGTTCCACCCCTTCCCGCACCGCACCTTCATCGCGGGACTCCGATACGCTTACCGGTGAGCAGCAGGTGATCCGACGTCCTCGCGCCGCCGCGGCGCGGCGCGCGCTCGTGCTGATCGTCGCGCTCGCGTGCGCACCGCGGCTCGCGTACGCGCATCCCGCGCCGGCCCGCGCCGCGTTCTTTCACGCGACGCTGCGCTCGTCGTCGCCCGCCGCGGGGAGCACGCTCGATCGCGCGCCGGCCGCGATCCGGCTCGTCTTCAGCGAGGAGGTCGAGCCGTCGCTCGGCAGCATCCGGCTCGTCGCGCCCGACGGACGCGTCACGCGACTCGCCGCCGCGGGCGACCCGCGCGACGTCACGGCGCTCGTCGCACCCGTGGCGCCGGAGCTCGCGAGCGGCGCGTACCGCGTGGAGTGGCGCATCGTGTCGGAGGACGGTCATCCGATCGACGGCAGCTTCGCGTTCACGATCGCCGCGAGCCGCGGCGCGGGCGCGACGAGCGTTGCGCCGCCCTCCGCGCCGACACGCATCCCCGAGTCGACGAGCGTGCTCGCGCCGGCCGCCGGCAACGCGCCCGCTGCGCCGCCACCCGCCGCCTCGAGCGCATCGGCGCTGGAGGGCGTGCTCGTGCCCCCCGCCCTGCTCCGCGGGCTCGGCATGGGCACCTTCGCCGCGCTCGCGGGCCTGCTCGGCTTCCTCGCCACGCGGCGGGAGGCCGAACCGGAGCCACGGGCGGAGCGGCTCGCGTCGCGGCTCGCGATCGCGTCGAGCGTGCTGCTCGTGCTGCACTTCCTCGCGTGGGCTCTCGCCGTCGTGCCGGATCGCACGCTCGGCGGCGATCAGCTCGCCGCGCTCGTCGCGACCGGCGTCGGCCGAGTGGAGCTCGCGCGTGTGGTGCTCGCCGTGCTCGCGGCGTGGGCGTTGCTCCTCGCGCGCCGGCCGCGACTCGCGCTCGCCTTCGCGGCCGGCACGCTGCTCGTGAGCGGCGCAGCCGGCCACTCCGCGGCGATCCATCCGGAATGGGGAGTGCCGGCGCGCGCGCTGCACCTCGTCGCCGTGGCGGCGTGGCTCGGCGGGCTGCTCTGGCTGATCGTGCTCGAGCGGCGGAGCGCGGCCGTGGTGTCCCGCGAGGCGCAGCGCGTGTCGTCCGCCGCGCTCGGCGCGGTGATCGCCGTCGCGTTCTCCGGCCTCGTGCAGACGCGGCTCTTCCTGCCCGTGTGGGGCGATCTCGTGCGCTCGACGTACGGCGCGATCACGCTCGCCAAGGTGGCCGGCCTCGGCGTACTCGTGCTGTTCGGCGCGCATCACCGCTACCGCGTGCTGCCGCGGCTCGCAGAGGCCGGCGCGCCCGAGGAGCTCGCGCGCTCGCTGCGGAAGGAGGTCGCCGTCATGTCGATCGTGATCCTGCTCGGCGGGCTGCTCGCGTACGTCGCACCGCCGACCCACTGATGCCGTTGCCCACCCGACTGCTTCACGCGATGCGAACCAGGTACGTCGCTCCGCTGCGCCGCGCGTTCGTTCTCGCCGCCGCCGCCGCGCTGCTCCTTCCCGCGCCGGCGCAGGCGCACGTCACCGTCTGGCCGCGTACCGCTGCGCGCGGCGCGTACGAGCGCTACGTGGTGCGCGTGCCGAACGAGCGGGACGTCGCCACCACGCGCGTCGAGCTGCGCTTTCCCGCCGAGGTCCGGATCGCATCGTTCCAGGACGTGCCCGGCTGGCAGCTTCAGGTGCTCACCGATTCGGCGGGGAAGGTGACCGGCGCGGTGTGGACGGGGACGCTGCCACCGAAGCGGTTCGTGGAGCTGCCGTTCATCGGCGTGAACCCGCGGTCGGGGGCGCGGGTGGTGTGGCCGGCCTACCAGACGTACGCGAACGGGGAGCGTGTGGAATGGACGGGCGCGCCCGAGACGAAGACGCCGGCCTCGGTCACGACGCTCACGGCGGCGCCGGGCGGATCCTCGTCGTCGACGGCGTTCTGGGTCGCGCTCGCCGCGCTGCTCGTGGCGCTCGCGAGCCTCGGCCTGGCGTTGCGCGCCACCGCGCCGCCGCGCCCGTAGTCCGCGCGGCGGCCCGGCGCGCCAGTAAGTTGAAGGATGCGCACTCTCCTGCTTCGCCCGTGGCTCGCGCCGTTCGCGCTCCCGCTCGTCGTCGCCGGCACGGTCGGCGCGCAGCAGCCGGCGCGCGATTCCCTCGCGCGGCGCGACTCGATCGCGCGCGGCGCCGCGTCGCTGCCGAGCGTGCGCGTCACCGCGACGCGTGAAGGCCCGCGCACGCCGCTCGAGCTGCCGTACGCCGTGACGCTCGCGCGCCCCGATTCGCTCGCGGCGCTGCGCCGGCAGGGGGTAGACGAGCTGCTCTTCGCCATGCCGGGCGTCTCGCTCGCGAACCGGCAGAATCCCGCGCAGGATCCGCGCGTGAGCATCCGCGGCTTCGGCGCGCGCTCGGCGTTCGGCGTGCGCGGCGTGCGCGTGCTGCAGAACGGCGTGCCGCTCACGCTCCCCGACGGCCAGACGCCGGTCGACGTCGTCGACGTCGAAGGAGCGGATCGCGTGGAGGTAGAGCGCGGCAGCGCGTCGTCGCTCTACGGCAATGCGGCCGGCGGCGTGATCGACGTGCGCAGCGCGCCTCCCGCGCTCGCGGCGGTCGCACCGTACGCACGTGTCGTCGGCGGCGGCTCGGTGCCCACCATCTCGGCCGGCGGCGCGAGTGGCACGCTGGGGCCGATCGGCTACACCTCGTCCGTCACGCGCACCGTCGGACGAGGCTACCGCGACTACTCCGACCAGCGCGCCACGCGCGGCGCGCTGCGGCTGCTGCACGCGCACGACGAAGGAAGCGCGATCCCCGGGCTCACCCTCGCCGCGCGGCTGTCGGACGTGTCGCTCGCCGAGAGCCCGGGCGCGCTCACGCGCGCGCAGATGGACAGCGATCCGGCGATGGCCGACCCGCTCTCGGTGCGGAAGCAGGCGGGGAAGACGGTGCGCCAGGGCGATCTCGCGCTCACCGCGGCGCAGCCGTTCGGCGGCGCGCTCGCGCTGGACGCCACGGTGTACGCCAGCGTGCGCACGCTCGCCAATCCGCTCGCCTTCGCGGTCGTGAACGTCGACCGCACGAGTGGCGGCGCGTCGGCCCGGCTGAGCGGCGAGGGCGCGCTCGCCGGTCGCGCTGCGCGCTTCTCGGCCGGGGGCGACCTGCAGTGGCAGAACGACGACCGCCAGGAATACGAGAACTGCGTCGATGCCACCGCGGCCACCGCGCAGTGTCCGACGCCCGGTGCGCGCACCGGCGGGATCCGCAAGGATCAGCGCGAGCTGGTGTCGAGCGTCGGCCCGTTCGTGCGCGGCGAGCTCGCGATCGTGCCGGCCCTCATCGCGTCGGCCGGCGTGCGCGCCGACGCCGTGCGCTTCGAGGTGCGCGACCGGCTCGTCAGCGCGACGAACCCGGACGACTCGGGGGATCGCACCCTGCACGCCGTCAGCCCCGCGGTGGGGCTCGTCTGGCGCGCGACGCCGCTCGCGTCGCTCTACACGACGCTCTCCACGAGCTTCGAGACCCCGACGACCACGGAGCTCGGCAACAAGCCGGACGGCTCGGCGGGGATCAACCCCGAGCTCAAGCCGCAGCGCGCGGTCTCCCTGGAGGTCGGGGCGAAGGGGTTCGCGGCAGGGGGGGTGCGGTGGGAGGCGGCGGCGTTCCGCACGAACGCCGAGGACGAGCTCGTGCCGTTCGACATCCCCGGCGGCGCGGGGCGACGCTACTTCCGGAACGCCGGGCTCACACGCCGCGTGGGCGCCGAGCTCGGGACCGGCGTGGAGGCGGGGCCGGTGTCGCTCGACGCGGCGTACACCTGGTCGCATTTCCGCTACGTGACGTACGCCGTCGGCGCGACGTCGTACGCGGGCAATCGGATTCCCGGCGTGCCGGAGCATGCGTTCGCCGCCGCCGCGTCGGTGCGGGCCGGTGGCGGCTTCACCCTGTCGGGGACGGCCGACCTCGCCAGCGGGATGGACGTGGACGACGCGAACAGCGAGCGGGCGGACGGCCGGGCGGTGTTCGGGGTGGCGCTGTCGAACGATCTCAGGGTGTCCGGGGTACGGCTGCTACCGCTCGTCGCCGTGCAGAACCTGACCGACGCGCGGAGCGTAGGGTCCGTGAGTGTGAACGCGACGGGCGGGAAGTTCTACGAGCCCGCGCCGGGGCGCACGCTCCTCCTTCGGCTGGCGGTGACGCGCGACCTGGGCAAGGAGCCCTAGACCGCGCGCCCATCGCCGTCCGCACGCTCGCGTGTACGGCCGGCTCACTTCCTCGGGGCACTTCCATGCGTCGCTCGCTCGCTCCGCTGAGTTGCGCGCTTCTCGCCGTTTCCGGCTGCCGCTCCGCGCCGGCCAATCCGTTCGCCGGGGTGGACCCGCTGCATTCCGCGGCGGCGATCGTCGACGGGAGCGCGCCCGAGTCCGTGCCGCGCGACACGGTGGACGCCGAGCTGTCGATCCGGCTGCTCCGCGCGAAGTGGACGTTGCGCGAGCTGCCCGCGGAGGGACGCGATTTCTGGAGCGACGTCGCGCTGCTCGACACGCCGAACGCGGAGCGCGCGGCGCAATCGATGGACGAGCGCACCTTCGCCGTCGCCCTCCGCACCCTGCTCGAGGGCCAGCCCGCGGCGGCGGCGATGGCGTTCGGGCTGCTGCACGCCGCCGCGACGGATTCCGTGGTGCGATCCCGCGCGCGCGTCGGGTTGACGATGGCGCTCTCCTACGATTCCGACTGGGCGTCGATGGCGCGGCTGACCGCGAAGGCGATCACCGATTCGGTGCCGAACTCGCTCGCGCTGGCGGCGGGGGTCGAGCGGTGGGCGAAGGCGCTCAGCGCGATCCCGGCGCCCGTGTTCGACATCCCGGACGATCCGGTCGTGCTCCCGATGCGGCGGAGCTTCCTCGGTACGCCGGTGGTGACGATCCGCATCAACGGCAAGCCGCACGAGTTCTGGCTCGACACCGGTGCGAGCATGACGCTCCTCTCCACCGACGTCGCGATCGCGGCTGGCGCGAAGCTCGCCGCGGACGACACGCTGGCCCTCGGCGTCGTGGGTGGCAACATCGAGGCGCGGGCGATCTACATCGACTCACTGTCGATGGGACCCGTGAGGATTCGCGGGCTCGGCGCGGCCCTGGTCAGCCCGGAGGCGCTGCGATTCGACCAGCGCACGGTGAACGGCCTGCGCACCCACGTGCCGATCGACGGGATGATCGGCACCGACGTGCTGCGCCACCTCGACGTCGTGATGGACGCGAGGGCGGGCACGATCACGCTGCGCCGGCCGCGCCGTCGCGCGAACGCGGTCCGCAACCTGTTCTGGGTCGGCTATCCCGTGGTGCGGCTCGTCACGCGCGACGGGCGTCCCGTGCTCTTCGGCCTCGACACGGGCGCCGAGGGGACCTACGTGACGAACACCCTGCTGCTGAAGCTGCCCCGCACTCCCGTGGCGGCGAAGCGCAACTCGCTCATCGGGCTCGGAGCGGATAAGGCGAAGGACACGAAGAAGTCGACGTGGGTCGCGCGCCACGTACCCCTCAGCGACGGGAACTACGCGATCTCCCTGAACAACGTCCCGATCATGCCGGCGCAGCGGTGGACGTTCGTCGAGTTCGACGGCGTGATCGGCAGCGACATCGCCCTCGCGACGCGCATGCATCTCGACTTCACGAACGGCGTATTCGACATCCGCGCCAGCGAAGCCTCGACGGCGACGATGGACGGGGCGCCCGACGTGAAGGTCGTCTATTGAGACGGGGGGTCGTCCACGAACGACAACGGCAAGTAGGGAGTAGGGGGTAGCGCGTACCCGGTAGCGGGACACGACACGGCCTCGGGAGGCAGAAGCTTCCCGAGGCCGTGCTGTTTCTCGCTACCAGGTACGCGCTACCCCCTACTCCCTACTTGCCGTTGTCGTTTCCAACCGGAACCCTCCCCGGCATTTCCGCCAGCACGTACCCCCATACCGCCATCGTCGCGACGCAGCGGGCGACGTCCTTCGGATCGAGCTTGTCCGGCGTGTCGGCGTTCGTGTGGTGGTACCAGAAGTAGCGCGTCTCGTCGACGTGCAGGCCCGCGCCGGGCACGCCGGCGTCGAGCAGCGGCTGGATGTCCGCCTCGCCCTCTCCCTTCGTGACGCTGTCGGCGCCGATGCGCGCGAGGAGCGGCGCGAGACGCTTCAGCATCGCGACGGCCGAATCCGACGCCGCGACTCGGATGCCGATGGGCCGGAAGACCCCGTTGTCCGACTCCAGGGCGAACACGTGGCGCGATACGTCGCCGCGATGCGCCGCGAGATAGGCGTCGCCGCCGGCGCCGCCGTTCTCCTCGTTCGTCCAGCCGACCACGCGCACGGTGCGCCGCGGACGGAGGCCGAGCGCCTTCATCAGCCGCACCGCTTCCCATGCCGCCACCACGCCACCCGCGTCGTCCATCGCGCCCTGCCCCACGTCCCACGAGTCGATGTGCCCGCCGATCACCACCACCTCGTCCGGCCGCTCGCGGCCGCGCAGCTCGGCCACCACGTTGCGCGACGGCGCCGGCGAGAGCGTCCGCGCGCTCATCGTGAGCCGCACCGTGATCGCCTGCCCGCGATCTTGCATCCGGTGCAGCAGCATCGCGTCCTCCACCGTGATCGCCGCCGTCGGGATCCGCCGCGCGACGGTGGAGTCGTACCGCATCACCCCCGTGTGCGGCGAGTTCATCGAGAACGACGCGACCGAGCGGATGAGCGCGGCCACCGCACCCTGCTTCGCCGCGGCGCTCGCACCGCGGTACCGGTACACGACCGTCTCGTCGTACGTCGAGAACGGGACGTCGAACAGCACGATCCTGCCGCGCACCGCGTCGCCGCGCGCCGCGAGGTCGTCGAAGCTGCGCACCACGACGACCGGCGCCGTGATCCCGCCCGCCGGCGTGCCGACGCTCCCGCCGAGCCCGAGCATCGTGAGCGGCTTGCGCCGCGGCGCGATCAGCTCCGCCGATTCGGCGCCGCGCACCCAGTGCGGCACCATCACCGGCTCGCCGCGCACGTTCTCGAGGCCGTCGTCGCGCATGCGGGCGAGCGTCCAGTCGATCGCCCGCTCGAGCGCCGCCGAGCCGCTCAGCCGGTTGCCGAAGGTGTCGGTCAGCTCGGCGATGCGGAGCCACGCGGCGCTGTCGCGCGTGGCGGCGTCGATGAGCCGGTCGGCCGCGGCGCGGTACGGCTCGGGCGACTGGGCGACGCCGGCGACCGGAGCGCCGGCGAGCGTCGCCGCGCTCAGCGCGACGGCGAGGAGGGGAGAGAAGCGCATGGACGTCGTGGCCGAAGGTCGAGCGCGCTCCAAGGCGCGCACCGGAAGCTAGCGTCCGCGCGCCCCGCTCACCGCCCCGGAGCGTCCGACTACGTCGTCGACCCCGCTCCCTCCTCGCTCCCGCGACCACGCAACCGCGCCGGCAGCCGGGTGGCCGACCGCAGCCGGGGATCGTCACGATACGGCTCGAACGCCTCCTCGCCGCGGAGGCGCGCCGCCGGCACGCCGGCGCGCAGCGCCTGCTCCAGCCAGCGCACCGTCTGGCGGTGGTCGCCCAGGCGCGCGTACGCGAGCGCCACGCTCCACGAGCCCTCGCGCGCGAGCCCCGGGTCGAGCTGCATCGCCCGCTCGTAGGCCGCCACCGCCTCGCGGTGGCGCTCGGCGCGCGCGAGTGCGTCGCCCATCGTCACCCAGTGCGCCGCCACGCGGCCGTCGAGAAGAAGCGCGTCGCGCCACAGCGCCGCCGCCGCGCCCCACTCGCCACGTTGCGTCGCCGACCGCGCGCGAAGCACGATCGCCGCGTACTGCGAATCCGTTTCCGGAGAGTCCACGCCGCACGGGCACCGCGCCGGCGACGTCTCCGCCGCGCGCACGGGCTGCATCGCCGCGAGCAGGAGCGCCGCGAGCGGCAGCGCACCCACCACGGCGCGCCGCCGCGCGAAGCGCGCGCTCACGGGAAGGGCCTCGGCCGCGGCCACGGCCACGGCGCGGGATCGAACGCGTCGTGGCCGGCCAGTCCGCGGACGGCCATCTCGCGCACCTTCGGGTCGCTCGAGGAGAGCAGCTCGTTGAACGCTTCCTCCGAACCGGCGCCCGACTTCGCCAGCGCGCGCACGAGCATCTTCCGCACGCCCGCGCTCTGCTCGGTCTTGAGCGCATCGCGGATCGCGGCGGCCGTCGCCGGATCGCGAATCTGGCCGAGTGCCCATGCCGCCTTCCGCCGCGCGTCGTCGCTCTCGTCCTTCAGCACGTGCAGCAGTCCGGCTGGGGCGTGGCCGTTGCCGTCGTCGTCAGCGAGCTGGCCGATCGCCCACGCCGCGGTGCCGCGCACGCGGCTGCTCCGATCGTTGCGCGCGGCGGCGTCGAGCGCTGCGACGGCGCCGTGGTCCTCGATCTCCGCCAGCGCCCACGCCGCCGTCTCGCGGACGCGATCGTCCGCGTCCTGGGCGAGCGCGTGCTGCAGCGCCGCCGATCCCTCGCGCTGCTCGATCTCCCCGAGCGCCCACGCGGCCATCTCGCGAACGCCGGCGTCGCCGTCGCGGCCGACCACCGACGCGAGCGCCTGCGCCGACTCGCGCGACTCGAGCTGGCCGAGCGCCCACGCGGCCACGCGCCGCACCGAGGCCGCGTCGTCGCGCTGGAGCACGCGGAGCAGCGCCGCCACCGCGCTCGTCGACTCGAGACGGCCGACGGCGCCGACCGCCGCCTCGCGCACGAGCGCCGACCGGTCCTCGAACGCGCCCTCGAGCGGCCGGAGCGCGCGGCCGTCCTCGATCCGGCCGAGCGCCCAGGCGGCGTTCGCGCGCACCGGATCGGCGTCGTCGCGCAACACGCGGATCAACGGGTCGACGCCGGCATGGGCTTCGGCGAGCCCGAGTCCGAGCGCGGCCACGCTGCGCAGCGCCGGATCGCTCGCCCCGAGCTTCGCCACGAGCGGCGCGCCGACGCGCGCGCCGTCCTGCCGTCCGACGAGCCGCACACTCATCTCGCGCACGCATGCGTCGTCGGAGGAGAGAGCGTCGAGGAGCCGCCCGACGTCCGCGTCGGGCAGCGCGTCGAGGTCGCCGCCGTCGCCGCTGTCGAGACGCCCCGCGGCGCCGAGCGGCGTTGCGGGCGCGTCGACGCGCCATCCCCAGTTGCCGTTCGCGATCGATCGCGCGGCGAGGCCGCAGACGACCGGCGGCGCGCCGCGCGCCGCGGCGAGCAGCGCCGACACGTCGACCGACGCAGGGGCCGCCGGCTCGATCGCGGCGCGCGGCGTCGTTCGCTCACTCCGCGCGGTCGCGACAAGGGCCGCCGTGGTCAGCACTCCCAGCACTCGTAGCATGTTCACTCCGGTGTTCGCGCCCATCGGGACGACCCTCGGGCTTCTGGTTGAAAAATCAGCACTACGGGACGAGAGCACCGGCGCGCATGCACGTCGTGCGCGCCCGGTGCGGAGCTACGTCAGGGGTACGGCCGCGGCTCGGGCCAGGGGTACGGCCACGGACCCGCCGCCTGCCCGCCGGCGAGCGCGTGGACCGCCATCGACTTCACCTTCGGGTCCGGCGACTCGAGCAGCGGGCGGATCGCCTCGACCGACTTCTCGCCCATCGCGGCGAGCGCGCGGATGTAGTCGATCTGAAGATCCTTGTTCGTCTCCGCGCGCAGCGCCGCCTGCAGCGCCGGGGCCGCGGCGGGATCTTCGATGTTGAACAGCGCCCACGCGGTCATGCGACGCACCTGCTCGTCCTTGTCGCCGAGCATCGCGACGAGCTGCGACGGCGCCTGCTTCGGCTCGACGTTGCCGAGCGCCCACACGGCGCGCTTGCGCACGTCGGCATTCGCGTCCGAGAGGGCGCCCACGAGCGCGCTCGTCGCCCGCTCGTCGCCGACGCTGCCGAGCGCCCACGCGGCGGTGCGGCGCACGCGCACGCTCGCGTCCTTCAGCGCGGCACTCAGCGCGTCGACGACCGCCGAGCCGTTGTCGCGATCGGCGTCGGCGAGCGCCCACGCCGACATCTCCCGCACCGATTCGTCCGCGTCGCGCCGCACCGCCGTGGCCAGCGCATTGGCCGCGACATCCTGGTCCGCGTACTCCGCGAGCCCCCACGCCGCCACGCGGCGCAGCGACGCGCTCGTATCGGAGCGCAGCACCTTCGCCAGCAGCTCGGGACGATCGTCCGCCGCCCTGCTTCCCTGCGGCGGACGCTTCGCCAGCTCCTGCGCCGAAAGGTGCAGCGAGCTCACACCGGCGTCGATCGCGCTCGGCACCACGTTCTTGATCACCGCCGAGACGAACCCACCGAGCGCACTGCCGAGCGCCTTCGTCGTCGAGTCGTCGGCGCGCGGACTCGAGTCCGCGCGGCTCGCGCCAGCGGTCGCGACGCGTGCCGGACGATCGCCGCTCCGTACGTCGAGCTGCTCGGCGCGGCGTGCGTCGGCGACGACGTCGGCCTCCTGCGCGGACTCTGCGCTCACGATGTCGGCGTCGAGCGCCGTGTCGTTCGCGCGCGATGCGGCTGCCGCCGCGACGTGCTGCCCCGCCGACGCCGTGCGCGGCCGTGCGCTCGCCGGCGCGGGCGACGCCGCACCCACGAGGAGCGCGATCATCGCGAGCGCGCCGATGAGCGTCGCGCTCTGGCGCCGGCTCGGCGACGAGTGGCGCAGCTCGGGATCGAGGATGGCGAGCATGCGACCCTCGAACTCCTTCCGCCGCGCCATCGCCAGGGCGACCATCGGCGTCCCCTCCCGCCGCACGGACGTGACGATCTCCAGCAGATGCTCGGCGTAGTCGGTGGCGCGCGTGCCGCACTCGAGCGCGAGGTCGTCGCAGGCGCGCTCGCTCTCGGAGCGGAGCTGCCGCGCCGCGGTCCAGACGAGGGGGTGGAACCAGTACACGGCGCACACGATCCGGCCGAGCGTGTGACCCATGAGGTCGCGGCGGCGTACGTGCGCCAGCTCGTGCAGCAGCACGGCGAGCCGCCGCTCGCGGCTCCACTGCTCGCACTCCGCGGGGAGCACGATCGTCGGCGTGACGAGCCCGCACGCGAAGGGCATCTTCGCGTCGCCGCTGAGGAGGAGCCGCGGCGGCTCGGCGAGCCCCATCCGGTCGGACACCTCCCAGAGAGGCGTCATCCACGAGGGATCGTCCAGCGGCTGCGCCCGGCGGACGAGCCGCCGCACCACCAGCGCGGACCAGGTGAGCGACGCGCCGATCGCGAGGGCGACGACGGCCCACAGCGCCAGGAGGATCGTCCAGACGCTCGCGCCGCGCGCGACGTCGAGCAGTCCGCGCGCGGCGGCCGGCGGCGCGGCATCGTGCATCACCGGCGCGCTCGGCGTCGCCGCGGCCGGAGCCGCCGCGATGCGCGCCGCGCCATTCGTCACGACCGCGACGTTCGTCTGCGGACGCACCGCGGGCGCCGCCGGGTCGACGGCGTCGGCGCGCGCGGGGAGGATCTCGAGGCGCAGCGGGCCCCAGGCGGTGAGCGCGGGGATGAGCGCGAGCGACACGAGCGTCACCAGCCAGACCAGATGCCGCGCGCCCGCCGAGGCGCGCTGCATCGCGAGCGTGATTCCGAGCGCGGCGACGAGGATCAACGTCGCCTTCACCAGCAGGAGGAGCAGCGGCGCGTTCCAGCGCTGCTCGGCGCCGAGTGCGAGCAGAGAGGCGAGGGTCATGGGATCATCTCCCGTTCTGACGGGCCTGGCGGATGGCGCTGCGGAGCCGCTCGATCTCGGTGTCGCTCACGTCGACGTCCGACATCCGGAGGAGCGCGGTGACCGCCTGCTCGGGCGAGCCGTGGAAGTACGTCTGCACGACGTGGGCGAGGACGTCCTGCCGCGCCGTCTCGGTGGACTGCGCGGGGAAGTAGACGTAGCGGGGCCCGTCCTCCTTGAACCGGATCATCCCTTTCTCGCCGAGGATGCGCAGTACGGATCGCACGGCGGAGTAGGTCGGCGGGTCGGGGAGGTCGCCCATGATCTCGGCCACGGTGGCTTCGCCGCGCTTGTGGAGGATGTCCATGACCTGCCGCTCGCGGCGGGAGAGCGGATCGACGTCGTGCGACTTCTTCATGGCGGCGGCTCGGCGGCTGGTGGTATGCTGAAAAATCACCTGTGTTGATATTTCAACGGGGAGGGGCGGGTTGTCAAGGGGGAGTTGCGGGGGAGGGGGGAGGGGGGACGGGGAACGGTGAACCGTATTTCGGTTGGCGGTTTCTCGGTTGGCGGCCGGCCTCGGGACGCTTCTTACGCTTCACACGCCGCCGTCGCCGTTCCTGCCTGCTGACGTCAACCGTCAACTGTCAACCGTTCACCGCTCTTCGCCGTTCCTGCCCGCTGACGTAAACCGTCAACCGTTCACCGTTCACCGTATCTTCCCTCCCATGCGCCCCTCCGCCGCGAGGATGCTCCTCCGCGCCCTGCTCCGCCGCTGCCCGAACTGCGGCTCGCCGGGGATCTTCGCGGGCTACACGACGCTCCGCGAGCATTGCCCGCGCTGCGGGCTCCGGCTGCACCGCGGCGAGAGCGACTACTTCATCGGTGCCTACCTGCTCAACCTCGTCGCCGTCGAGCTGCTCTTCGCGCTCATCCTCGGCATCATCTTCGTGGCGACGTACCCGCACACGCCGTGGCGCCTGCTCCAGTGGGGCGGCCTCGTGCTGATGATCGCCGGCGCGGTGCTGTGCTACCCGTTCGCCAAGTCCGTCTGGCTCGCCGCCGACCTGATCTTCCGTCCGCTCACCCCGGAAGAGCTCGAGTGGCACCGGCGCGGCGGAAGCGCGGAGGAGAGGCAGGAGCTGCCGCATCTGTAGGGACGGATGGGCGTGGGGACTGTTGGCGACTTGGTGACTTGGTGACTTGGTTCATTAGTGACTTGGTCGGTGACTTGGCGGCTCGGAACTGCACCGGCCACCGACGCCCAACCAAGTCACGCCGTGGAAACTCCAGGCTGGTTGGGCGCCGGAGTTCAGATCGAGAGCATCGAGGCTGAGGCCCAGACCTTCCGCGTGCATGCACACCGGCGCTCGTTCCGCCACTCACCCACCGTGACTTGGTTCGACTGCCGTGTCGAAGTCACCGACCAAGTCACCAAGTCACCAAGTCACCAAGTCACCGGCTCATCGTGACGACGGCGTCGCGCATCGTCAGCGGCCCTCCTTTCGCGCGTGCTCGATCATGCGCGCGATGCGCTCGAGCTCTCCTTCCGACATCTTCTCCCCCTTCATCGCGAGCAGCGCCGCCATGGCCTGCTCGGTCGAGTCGTCGAAGAAGGTCTTGAGCAGGTGGGAGAGTGCGGATTGCCGCGCCGCGTCGCGGCGGACGACGGGGAGGTAGACGTAGGCGCGTCCCTCCGCCTCGTGCCGGATGTGTCCCTTCCGCTCGAGGATCCGCAGCAGGGCGCGGACGGCGGAATAGCTCGGCGCGTCCGGGAGCCCGTCGAGGACCTCCGCCGCGGTCGCGCGCCCGACGCGGAAGAGGACGTCCATGATCTGCCGCTCGCGTCGGCTGAGGTCGCGGGTCTCGTGTGCCACGTCGGGCCCCGGTGAAGGTGCTAGGAAATTAGCATGTGCTGGTTCTTGGCAAGAGGGCGTTTCGGGCAGGCTGCGCGCCCGGCCGTGTCATCCCCAGCGGAGCGAAGTCCCTCTCTCATCCCCAGCGGAGCGAAGTCCCCCCTCTCATTCCGAGCGAGCGCAGCTCCCCCCTCCGTCATTCCGAGCGAGCGCAGCTCCCCCCTCCGTCATTCCGAGCGAGCGCAGCTCCCCCCTCCGTCATTCCGAGCGAGCGCAGCTCCCCCCTCCGTCATTCCGAGCGAGCG
>DATJGU010000041.1:0-9650 GCA_035494615.1 Gemmatimonadaceae bacterium | reverse complement strand
GGGGTCGCTCCCCCAAGCGCCTAGTGCCCATCGTTTACGGCGTGGACTACCAGGGTATCTAATCCTGTTTGCTCCCCACGCTGTCGCGCCTCAGTGTCAGCTAAACTGCCCAGCAGGCCGCCTTCGCCACCGGTGTTCTTCCGGATCTCTACGCATTCCACCGCTACACCCGGAATTCCGCCTGCCTCTACAGTGCTCGAGCCGCGGCAGTATCCCTGGCCGACGCAGGGTTGAGCCCCGCGCTTTCACCAAAGACTCACCGGGCCACCTACGCGCCCTTTACGCCCAATGATTCCGGACAACGCTCGCACCCTCCGTATTACCGCGGCTGCTGGCACGGAGTTAGCCGGTGCTTCCTCACCCGGTACCGTCAGTCTGGTCGAAACCAGAAGTTCGTCCCGGGCAACAGTGGTTTACACCCCGAAAGGCGTCCTCCCACACGCGGCGTCGCTGCGTCAGCCGTTAGGCCATTGCGCAAGATTCCCCACTGCTGCCTCCCGTAGGAGTCTGGGCCGTCTCTCAGTCCCAATGTGGCTGGCCATCCTCTCAGACCAGCTACCCGTCGTCGCCTTGGTGCGCCGTGACCGCACCAACCAGCTGATAGGCCGCGAACCCCTCCCCGTGCGCCAAGTTGCCTCGGCTTTCCTCTCCCCGGGACTCCCCGAAAAGAACGTATGCGGTATTACCCACGCGTTAGCATGGCTATCCCCCACACGAGGGCAGGTTGTTCACGTGTTACGCACCCGTTCGCCGGTTGCCGGATTGCTCCAGCCCCCGTGACTTGCATGTGTTAAGCACGCCGCCAGCGTTCGTCCTGAGCCAGGATCAAACTCTCCAAGAGTTGATTCAGCTCGCATGACCGAACCGCTGTCTCACGCTGTCGCGAAGACAGCGCGTCCGAATCATTGAATTGTACAGGTCTTGAACTCGGCTCATCCGGCCCCTGTAGACCGGCGAGCTACAACGAGTTCGCCTCGCACATTCCGATTCCACTCTCGATTGTCAAACAGCCAACACAGCAAAATATCGTGCGCTGTCACCATTCCGCGACAGCCTCGAATCTTACTCGATGTGTGTCGTGACGTCAAGTGCGGCGGGGCTGTTTCCAACCAGCTCGACTCGCCTCCCTCGACGCGCCCCCGTGATACGCCGCCCTCCGGCCGATGTTCCTTCCGACCCCCTGCGGCTCGCGTCCAAACACCGCGAGCGGGCAGCCATCCATTCTAATCACCAGCGCGCCGCCAACGGAAGGGCATCCTCACGGCGGAATGACGCACACCCCCGATTCCCCGTCGAGCGGAGACAGCACCACCACCGAGCCCCAGACCTTCGGATAATCGGGAAACTTGGGTGCCCTCGCGCCCGCCGGATCGCTCGTCGACCGCATCAACACCATGTCCGCCCCCGACGCTCGCAACGACACCGTGACCGGCATCGGATAGCCGTCCGTGCAGATGTATCCCAGCTGCAGCGAGCCGAACGACACGACGGCCCGACTGCCCGGCTGCACCGTCTGCTGCTGCTGATAGACGTACAGATTGTCCGAGTACACCGTGGCCGTCAGAAGCACGGGCGTCGCGCTCGGATTCATCACCGTCGCCGGCGCCACGTCCAGCTCCGTCTCCCACACGTTGTAGGGTAACGGGCAGCCGATCACCGGACGGATCCACACGGCCGGCATCGAGTTGAACTGCGGATGGCAGGGCGCGTACACGTCGAACTGCTGAACGATCTCCTCCTGCCCATTCCGCAGCGTCGTGTCCGCCTCGCCGCTGGTGAGGAAGGAGAGCACGACGGTGTTCGTCGTGACCTGCCCCCCCTCGGGAGCAGCCGGCAGCGAGGGTGTCGCGGGCTGCGGCTCGGGCTGCGTCGGCACCGGGACGGTCCACCGATCCGACGCGCCTCCGCCGTCCGCGCAGCCGAGTGCGGCACCGACGACGAGCGCGAGGACGACATCACGGCAGCGCATGCTTCCTCCGCAGAACTGAGTGCTCGGCGTCGCGACCACCTGGGCATGACGCCGATCGTCGACCGAGAGACCGCGGTTCCGGATACCTGCCGAACTCCGCCTTCGGCCGTTCGCGCCGATCCTGCGACCACCAACCGCGAGACTCGACGCGAAAAACCCGGCAGCGCTCCTCTGCCGGGTTCTCGAGTCGCGATGCGCCCTCTCGGAATCGAACCGAGAACCTACTGATTAAGAGTCAGTTGCTCTAACCAATTGAGCTAAGGGCGCTCACTACATGCAGCACGATGGCGCGCCAGGAGGGAATCGAACCCCCGACCCACAGCTTAGAAGGCTGTTGCTCTATCCAACTGAGCTACTGGCGCTTCGTTCGCGACAGGCCGGCTCATCAAGCCCGCTCCTGCCAGGTCGGGGCGCCCGGATTTGAACCGGGGACCTCCTGCTCCCAAAGCAGGCGCGATACCAGGCTACGCTACGCCCCGCATGAGTCCCAAACATTAGCCGGTCCGCGCACGACGGTCAACCGGCGCGCGAGCTCGCCACCGCCAGCCGACGAGTCACGCCACGTCGCCGACGCGCGGCAGCACGCCGAGATCGCGCAACCGCGCCACGAGCGCGTCGAATGCACGGCCGCGATGACTCACGCGCCGCTTCTCCTCCGTCGTCGCATCGGCGAGCGTCACGCCCAGCTCGTCGCTGAGAAAGTGCGGATCGTACCCGAAGCCGTGCGTCCCGGACGGCGAATCCACGATGCGGCCCGCGTGCTCGCCGAGGGCGACGAGCTCACCTCGCGCACCACACCACGCCGCCGCGCAGACGAAGCGCGCACGCCGGTCGGCGACGCCGTGCAGCCTGGCGACGAGCTGCGCGTTGTTCGCCTCGTCCAATGCGTGCCCGTGAAGATCGCGCCGGCCGCTCCAGCGCTTGCTCCGCACTCCGGGGGCTCCGTCGAGCGCATCCACCGCGAGACCGGAATCGTCGGCGATCACGTCGAGCCCTCCGCATCGCGCGAAGAACCAGTGCGCCTTCGCCAGCGCGTTCGCCTCGAAGGTGTCGTGGCTCTCGATCGTCTCCTCCTCGGCCGACTCGGCGACACCCGCCTCGGCGAGGTCGATCACGCGCACGCCCGCTTCGGCGAAGATCGGCCGCAGCTCGCGCAGCTTACCCGCGCTGCGCGTCGCGAGCACCCAGGGGCGGTCGCCGGTCAGATGCCGAGCGCGCCGCGCTGGCGCGCGTCGAGCTCGACGCACCCCTTCGTCGCGAGCGCGAGGAGCCGATCGAGCTCGTCGCGGTCGAAGGTCGCGTGCTCCGCGGTGCCCTGCACTTCGACGAAGCGGCCCTCGCTGCTCATGACGACGTTCATGTCGACGTCGGCGGCGACGTCTTCCACGTACTCGAGATCGAGCCGGGGCTCGCCGCGCACGATGCCGACGCTCACGCCGGCGACGCGGCGCCGGACGGGCGAGCTTCGGAGCTTGCCAGCGCGAACCATCCAGTCGAACGCATCGCACACCGCGACGGCCGCGCCGGTGATCGCGGCGGTGCGCGTTCCGCCGTCGGCCTGGAGCACGTCGCAATCGATCTTGAGCGTGAACTCGCCCCACGCAAAATCGTCGAGCATGGCGCGCACGCTTCGCCCGATCAGCCGCTGGATCTCCTGGGTGCGCCCTCCGATCTGACCGCGCTCGCGCGCGGTACGCGTCGACGTCGCGCGCGGCAGCATCGCGTACTCGGCGGTGAGCCAGCCCTCGCCGCGTCCGCGGCGCCACGAGGGGACGCCGTCCTCGACGGAAACGGTACAGAGCACCCGCGTGCGGCCGAAGGCGACGAGGCAGCTCCCTTCGGCGTTCGCCGCTGCGCCTCGCTCGAGCGTGATCGGCCGCAGCGCGTCGGCGGTACGGCCGGAGCGCGGGATGTCAGCGGGTGGAGTCGCCACGAAGTGCCTGTACGATGCTGGTGGTGGAGTGCCCGGGCGTGAGCGGGACGACGACGACGCTCCCGCCCCACCCGCGCACGTCGGGCGCGCCGACGATCGTCGATTCGTCGTAGTCGCCACCCTTGACCAGCACGTCGGGGCGGAGCCGGCGGATCAGCTCGAGCGGTGTATCCTGCTCGAAGAGCACGACGCAGTCCACCATCTCGAACGCGGCAAGGACGTAGGCGCGATCGGCTTGCGCGCGCACGGGGCGCGAGGGCCCCTTGAGCCGGCGCACGGAAGCGTCGTCGTTCAGGCCGACGACGAGGTGGTCACCGGCGCGACGCGCGCCGAGGAGCACATCGACGTGGCCGGGATGCAGGAGATCGAAGACCCCGTTGGTGAACACGACGCGTCCGGACCGCTCCCCGCGCCAGCGCGCGGCGGCGTCCCAATCACGCACCTTGCTCGCCGGATCGCGCAGCACGGCGCGACCGGTCAAAAGATGCCTTCGGCGTGCGGATTGAAGCGGACTTCGCGCACGTACATCGGCAGCTCGATGTGCTCGTAGTACTCGGACTCGATCTCGATGTGGCGTCCGTCGCGCTGGAGCGTGACTTCGCCGGCGGCCTCGGGCAGTCCGAGCGAATCGGCCTGGGCGCGAAGGTGGCGCAGGATCACCTGATCGGAGTTGTGCGACGCGAAGCGCACTTCCTGCCGCATGGCGTCCTTGTACTGGTAGAAGCGGAAATACACCTCGCCCGCGTTGACGGCGAAGTACCCAGCCGCCGACAGCAGGAGGAGGGAGAACAGACAGCCGAGTGACGAGCTCCCAGGCCGGGATCTCACCATTGAGATTGCGCTCCTTCGACGATGTCGTTCACGATGCGTCTGAGAGCCTCACGACGGCCGCCGGCCTCGTCGCGTTCGGCGTATTCCCCTTCCGCCGCGAGCCCGCTCTTCTCCCAGATCGTCTTTCCGTTCGTCTGATCGACGATTTGGACGTCCAAAGTGATACGGAGGCGCCGGCGGGCGGTCAGGGCCTGGGCGGGGTCGGAGCTGTAGGCGATGGGGACGTCCGCGTCGTAGGAGCGGATCACCCCCTTCACGATGGCGTCGGCGCGGGCCTCGGAGGCGTCCCGGACGCCGAGGCGGGTCTGGAGCTCCCGGTGCATGGCGTCGAGGAGCTCCCGCTGCACGTCCGGGCTCGGAGTCTCGTTGTCGAAGGGCAGGATGGCCATGGTCCGGACATGCGACGGCAGGCCACCGCCGGCGAACCCGTAGTGCGTGATGCACCCCGTCAGGGCGAGGAGCAGCAGGAGGACGCTAGAAGCGCCAGATCGCTGGATCGAACGCTGAAACGGCATCGGAGCGCTGGATGGCGAGAGTGAGAGTGCGACGGGTGACTTCGTTGCGATACTTCACGCGGGCGCCGGCGCTCCGCTCCACCCACTCCTGGAGGCGGCCGCCCGCGACCCGCTCGAGCCGGACGAGGGTGTCGCCCCGGAAGGTGACGCGCCAGTGCACCGGTGAGCCGATCTCGGCACGGACGAGGGAATCCTGCACCCGGACGACGGTATCGCGCTCCGCCGGCAGCTGCAGTCGGCCGAGCGCGGCCCAGAGCAGCGCACGTGGCGGCACGAGCTGCCGGGCGACGTCGGCGCCGGGCACGCGAAGGCTGTCGCCGACCAGCACCGCGGCGCCGCTCCCCATGCCGCCGCCGAGAAAGAAATCCATCCGCACGCTGTCGGGGGAAGCGACGCGGGCGACCCCTTCCCCACGTGCGCTGAAATCGGGATCCACGAGCTCCCACAGGAAGACGATCTTGCGGTGCCCCGTGGGGAGATCCCCCGTGGGGAGGCGACGGTCCGGCACGACCATGCCCGGCAGCGCGGTCACGCGCGGCGGCCGGCAGGCGACGACGCAGACGAGCACCGCGAGCGCGATCCTAGTGAATCGTGATGCGAGCAATGCGATCTCCCTGCACGATGCGGTCGAGGACGTCCGAACCCCCCATGAGCTGACCGAAGACGGTGTATCCGCCGTCGAGGTGTGGCTGCGCGGCATGCGTGACGAAGAACTGGCTGCCGCCGGTGTTCGGTCCCGACAACGCCATGCCGAGCGTGCCTCGGCCATAGCGGTGCGGGTTCAACTCGTCCCGGATGGCGTACCCCGGTCCACCGTTTCCGTCCCCTCTCGGGTCGCCGGCCTGAACCACGAAGTTCGGCACGACGCGGTGAAAGCGAAGCCCGTCGAAGTAGCGGCGATTCGCCAGGCTCACGAAGTTGTGCACGGTAGCCGGCGCGTCGGCGGGAAAGAGCGCGAGCTCGAGCGCGCCGCGATCGGTCTCGATTCGCGCGACCGGCGCGCGGGCCGCCAGTGCCTCGCGCGCGCGCTCCTCGTACCACTCCATGGGTCGTGCGACGCCCGTGAGGTCGCGCCAGGACGCGAAGCGCGGAATCGCCGCCGCGCGCGCGCGCTCGAGGGGATCGGTCGGGCGCGGCAGCCGACCGAGTGCCATGGAGAGGCTGTCGGGGATCGCGCTGGAGTGCGCGAGCGCCGAGTCGACGAGCGTCCAGAAGGCGACACGCGCATCGAGGTCCGCGTCGCGGCGCGTGAGGGGATACGACGCGATCGCGGCGGCGAGATCCTGCGGCGCCGCGCCGGAGGCGAGCGCGCCGAGCGCGCTCGCGCGCACGACGAAGTCGGAATCCGCGAGGAGCACGCGCAATCGCGCCCGCGCTTCCGGGGCGACGCTCGCGCTCTCGGCGAGGGTGGCGAGCGCGCCCGCCGCGGCTGCGCGGACGCGACCGTCCGGATCGCGCACCGGCCCCTCCAGCCGACGGATCGCCTGCGTGGCCGGCCCGAGCGCATCGAGCTCGACGCCGGCGGCACGGCGCCGCGAGTCGGCGTCGGCGCGCCAGGTGCTCCACCGATCGCGCAGCGCATCGCGCCGCAGGGCAGACTCCGCGAGCGCGCGGCGAAAGACGAACGAGGTGTCCGACGCCCACGCGGCCGCCCACCGCGACGAGTCGGCGCCGAGCGCGAGGTGCGCGAACGCCGCGGCGGTGACGCGCACACCGGCATCTGGATCATGGAGTGCGCTCCCGACCTCCGGCGCCGCCGCGTCGCCGTAACCGCCCAGTACGCGTACCGCCGTGACGCGCACCCGCGCGCTCGCGTCGTGCACGAGCGGCCGGAGTGCCGCCAGTGCGACGTCGCGCAGCGAGTCGCCGGCGAGCGATCGGCCGAGGCCGCGCGCCGCATAGTCGCGCACGTCGGCGTTCGGCGCGCGTGTTGCCCCGAGCAGCGGCCGCACGGCGGCCGCGCTCCGCGCACGAGCGAGCACGTAGGCGGCCCGCCACGCGATCCCCGTGTCGGCGTCGGCGAGGAGGGGCACGACCGGAGCGACCGGCGGCGGACGCAGGCGCGCGAGCGCGAGGAGGACGGCGCGCCGCGCCCGCGCGCCGAGACGCGCATCGGCCGTGGCCGCGAGGAGCGCGGCGCGTGCCGGCTCGCCGACCTGGCCAAGCAGCCATGCCGCCTCGCTCGCGGCCTCGGGCCGCGCGAGCGCAGAGGCCCCGAGCGCGACGGAGCCCGTATCGGCGAGCAGGCCGAGCGCGTAGAGGGCCGCGCTCGCGACAGCCGAATCGGCGTCCTGCGCGAGCAGGCGCAGCGCGGGCAGGCGGTCGCGAACGCCGACGCGCCCCGCGGCGAGCGCGGCGGCGCGCCGCAACGCCGGATCGTTCGCCCGCATCGCGGAATCGAGCGCCGGGACGTCGACGCGGCGCGTGTCCTCCATGGCGATGAGCCGTGCACGCAGCGCGACGACGCCGGGAGGTCCGGCGGCGCGGAGCGTCGTGCATGCCGAGGCGGCGAACAGCGCGAGGGCGAACGCCGCGCTACAACGCGCTCTCGAGGCGTGCGCGAAATTCAGGGAGCAGCGCGACGGGCCGGCCGGTGGCGTCGACGGAAACGAGCGCGGTGTAGGCGGTCGCGAGGCGTGCTCCTGACTCGACATGCGAGATCACGTAGTCGAAGGTGACGGCGCGGGACCGCACGGCGCCGAGCGTCGTCTCGATGCGCACCCGATCGTC
Source organism: Gemmatimonadaceae bacterium (assembly GCA_035494615.1). Taxonomy (GTDB): domain Bacteria; phylum Gemmatimonadota; class Gemmatimonadetes; order Gemmatimonadales; family Gemmatimonadaceae; genus AG11. The sequence continues at coordinate 1,672 of DATJGU010000041.1, read as the reverse complement.
GAAGCGCGCCGGCGCGAGATACCGCACGCTGGCCTCGGCGACGGCGAGGCCGAATCCTTCCGCCTCGAGCGCGGCGTAGTCGCCGCCGAGGGCGCGCATGAACTCGACGCGACCGACCTCGCACCAGATCAGGTAGTTCGCGTAGTACACGATGCCCATGCGGTCCGTCTCCGCATAGCGGACGCGCAGCTCGGTGGCGTGCGTCAGCGGCATGGCGACGGGGCGCGGCGGACACGGAGCACCAGGCGAAGTTGCCCGTGCCCGCGCGGTTTGTAAAGCGCACGCGGCGCTTGTAGACTCCGTGCGTGCTCGCCCCGCCCTGCTACGTCGTCTCCGACATTCACCTCGGCCACGCGTCGGACGAGACGGAGCGGCAGTTCGTGTCGTTCCTGCGCGCGCTGCCGGGACGCGCGTCGTCGCTGCTCGTGAACGGCGACCTGTTCGAGTTCTGGTTCGAGTGGCGGACCGTGGTGCCCCGCGCCTCCGTTCGCACGCTGGCCGCGCTCATGGATCTGCGCGACGTCGGCGTACCGGTGACGATGATCGGCGGCAATCACGATTGCTGGGGGGGCGACGTGCTGCGCGAAGCGGGGGTGGCGTTCCAGCTCGGCGCGTGGACGGGATCGCTCGGGGGATGGCGCGCACGCGTCGAGCACGGCGACGGGCTGCGCGAACGCGAGGACCGCGGCTATCGCGCGCTGCGACACGTGCTCCGCAACCGCGCCGCGATCCGCGCGTTCCGCGCGCTCCATCCGGATCTCGCGTCGCGGCTCGCGCTCGGCAGCTCGCACGCGAGCCGCAGCTACGCGCCGCGCGACGCGGGGCGCGGCCTGCGCGCGGTCGCCGAGGCGACGCTGGCCGCCGATCCCGCGCTCGAGCTGTTGATCTACGGCCACTCGCACGTGAGCGCGCTCGAGCGCGTGCCGTCGGGCAACGTGTACGCGAACGCGGGGAGCTGGCTCGACGCGCCGACCTATCTCGTGGCGACGCCGGAGCGGATCGCATTGCGCGAGTGGAGCGGCTCAGCCGAAGGTCCGGATCTCCACGTTCTCGATCGCCGTCCCGAGAAAGCGTCGGCCTAGCCGCAGGAACTGCTGCGGGTCGTCGGAGGCGAGGAAGCGGTGGCGACCGACGCTCCCCGCCGGCGCGGCGATCCCGTGCTCGGCGAGCATGCGGCGTGTGTCCGCGGCGGTCTCCTCGGCGCTGTCGATGAGCCGCACGGAGCGGCCGACGATCTCGCCGATGAGCGGCTTGAGCAGCGGATAGTGCGTGCAGCCGAGGACGAGCGTGTCGATCTCGTCGGACAGGAAGGGTGCGAGATACTCCTCGGCGATGAGGTGGCTGGCGGGGTGATTGACCCAGCCTTCCTCGACGAGCGGGACGAGGAGGGGACAGGCGAGCGCGGTGACGCGCACGTCGGGCGACTCGGCGTGGATGGCGCGAACGTACGCCTGCGACCTGATCGTCCCTTCGGTACCGATGACGCCGATGTGTCCCGATCGCGTGGCGCGGACGGCGGCGCGCGCGCCCGGCTCGACGACGCCGATGACCGGCATGTCCATCTCCTCGCGAAGCGCGGTCAGAGCGTGCGCGGTGGCGGTGTTGCAGGCGATCACGATGCTCTTCACGCCTTGATCGTGGAGAAAGATCGCGATCTCGCGACTGTAGCGGC
>DATJGU010000040.1:0-60707 GCA_035494615.1 Gemmatimonadaceae bacterium | reverse complement strand
GCCCCGCGGCGGGTACGGCAAGCTTACGGCTGCTTGTTGTAGAGCAGGACGACGACCGGACCGCCATTGGCGTTCAGGCCGAAGCGGTTCTGCGCGTCGTTCGAGTCGAGACAGCGAACTTCCTTGAGGCCCTGGGTGGTGATCGTGGACAGGTAGCTGGAGCTCTGGAGCGGCCCGTAGTCGACGCTCACCATCGCATCGCCGCCCCCACCCGTACCCCCGCCGGAGCCAGTCGGTCCCCGGCTCACGAGGCACGCCGGACGCAGGTGTCGGATGGCGGTGAGCGCATCGCGGCTCGTGATCGACGGATCCTGGAGCTCCTGCTCGCTGATCACCCTCGGATTCTTCTTGGCCGGGGCCTTGTTGTAGACGGCGGTCGCGCTCGGACTCGTGGTCTGGCTCGGAGTCGTCTTGCCGCTCGCGCACGCGGCGGCGGCGGCGAGCAGTGCAGCGAGAGGGAGGCGAAGGACGCGCATGAAATCTCCTGGGTTGCGCGGCGCACGAACGGCGCCGGGTAGTCGGAAGGAGCGAGTCGTGATCCGGTGGACGGGAACGGCTACTGCGAGGTGGTGAGCAGGACGATCACCGGGCCGCCGTTGGCGTTGATGCCGAATCGCGCCGTGGCCTCGGTGCTGTTCAGGTAGCGTACCTCCTTCAGGCTGCGGGTGTCGATCCCCGAGAGCGCCGTGAGCTGCTGCAGCGGCCCGAAGTCCTGCGAGATCTGCACCTTCCCCGCGTTCGCATTCTTGAAGCTCACGGGGCCGCGGGTCATGAAGTACTGCGGGCGCAGAAGCCGGATGGTGGTCAGCGCGTCGTTGCTCACCACGGTCGGATCCTGCAGCTCCTCGAGCGTGATGACGCTGGTGTTGCGTCTCGCATGCGCCTGATCGGCCGCCACGTCCGAGGGCGACGGATGGGGATTTCGCATGCACGCCATCGAGAGGGCGAGCAGCGCGGCCGATCGGAGTGGATGGAAGTCCATGGAGAGTACCTCGTCGGCAGCGGCCGCCGGGCCGCCGCCACGCTCACTGCTTCGACGACAACACCACGATCACCGGACCGCCGTTGGCGGTGATGCCGAAGCGCGTCTGTGCCTCGACCGCGGTCAGATACCGGACCTCCTGAAGCGTGCGCACGTCCACCTGGCTCAACTCGTCGAGCGGACGAAGTGGGCCGTAGTCGCGGGAAACCTGAACGAGGCCCGCGCTCTGATTGGAAAAGCTCTGTGGCCCGCGAGTCCGGAAGAAGGCAGGACGCAGCTGGCGGATGGCGGTCATCGCGTCGGTCGCCGCGATCGTCGGGTCCTCGAGCTCCGCGCGCGTGATGACGTTGGGATCCTTGCGCGCGGTGCTCGCAGACGGCGTCGAGCCGCCGGCGGTCGCCGCCGGCTTCGCGCACGACGCCGCGAGGACGAGCAGAAGCGCGAGGGAACGGCGAGCGATCATCGAGAAGCCTCGGAAGACGAGTGGGTTCGGCCTGGCGTGTTGCGAACGTTCATTCGGGGTACCGCGCGCGCAGCTTCTCCACGTTCCGCCGGGCGACGTCGTGGAGCGAGATCCCCAGTGTATCTGCCGCGATCGCCAGGCACCAGAGCGCGTCGCCCAGCTCGAGCGTGAGCGCTTCCCGATCGAGCGGACGACCGCGAAAGTGGTGCTTTCGCACGTGCGCGAGGACCTCGCCTGCCTCCTCGGCGAGTCCCGCCGCGGCGTCCAGCAGCCGCTCGTCCTCGGTCAGCGCCCGGTTGATCGTGCGGCGCGCTTCATCCTGATACCCGCCCAGCGTCGTCACGTTCTCCACCCCGCCGCTCACGAGTACGTCACCCGTGGGTCGGCCTTGGCGTAGGCCAGATCGGTGAGGAGGTTCACCAGCACGAACACGGCGGACAGGAAGAGCACCGAGCCCTGGATGGCCGGCAGATCGCGTCGCGCGATGGCATTCACCACGTAGCGTCCGATCCCGGGCCAGGAGAAGATCGTCTCGGTGAGGATGCTGCCGGTGAGATACGCGCCGAAGTCGAGCCCGAGCACGGTGATGATCGGGATGAGCGCGTTCCGGAGGGCGTGCCGCACCACCACGACCCGCTCGCGCAGCCCTTTGGCACGCGCGGTCCGGACGTAGTCCGCGCCGAGCGAGTCGAGCATGGCCGACCGAGTCATCCGCGCGAGAAACGCGATGGAGCGCATGCCGAGGGCGAGCGCGGGGAGGATCAGGTAGCGGAGCCCGCCGAAGCCGGAAGGCGGGAGCCAGTGCAGCGTGACGGCGAACAGCAGGATGAGCAGCAGCCCGACCCAATAGACCGGGAAGCTGATCCCCAGATAGGCGAGCGCGAGACCGAACCGGTCGATGGCTCCGCCGGGACGCCGCGCGCTGAGCACGCCGAGGGTCACGCCGCACACCGTGGCGAGAAGCATCGCCGCGCCGGCGAGCTGCAGGGTCTTGGGGAAGCGCTCACGGATGTCGCGCTCGATGGGCCGGTTCGTGATGTAGGAGCGGCCGAGATCGCCGCGCGCGATGCCGGCGACGTAATGGCCGAACTGCACGGGGAGCGGGTCGTCGAGCCGGAGCTCGGCGCGGAGCCGGGCGATCGTCTCCTCGTCCGCGCGCTCGCCGACCATCGCCATGACCGGGTCGCCGGGAGCGACGTAGAGGAGGAGGAAGGCGACGACGAGCACGCCGACGAGCGTCGGGATGGCGAGGAGGAGGCGACGTATGATGAAGGCGCTCATCTCAACGCTTCTGCGGAGTCGCGGTGCGGATCGTCACCGTGGTCCATGGTTGGCCGTTGAAGATCACCGGCGGCTCGAAGCCGCCGATCCACGGCTGGACGGCGTACAGCTCGCTGTAGAACCAGAGAAAGATCATCGGTGCGTCGCGGAAGGCGAGCCGGTCGGCTTCCATGTAGAGTGCGACGCGCTTCTCCTCGTCGGGCTCGCGGCGCGCGGCGGTGACGAGCGAGTCGAACCGCGGATTCGCGTAGAACGAGACGTTGCCCCCCACGCCCTTGTTCGCGCTGTGCAGGAGGGGGTAGAGGAAGTTCTCCGCGTCGGGGTAGTCGGCGTACCAGTCCTTGATGAAGAGATCGGTCCCTCCCTTCCGCGCGGCTTCGCGGGCGGCGGCGCTCTCGCGTTGCACGAGCTTGACGCGAATCCCCGACAGCCGCAGGTACGCCTGGAGCGTTTCGGCGACGCGGACGTAGATCGGGTTCGTCGATGTCCAGAGCTCGACGTCGATCCCGTTCGGGTAGCCCGCCTCGCGCAGAAGCTGCCGGGCGCGCGTGGTGTCGAACTGGTAGCCGATTCTCGTCTTCTCGGCCCCGGGAAGGGACGGAGGAATGACGCCGGCCGCCGGCTCGCCGCGGCCGGCGATCAGGTTGCGGATGATCGTGTTCCGGTCGACGGCGTAGTTGAGCGCCTGGCGCACGCGCACGTCGGCCAGCGGGCCACGGGTCGTGTTGATCGCCACGTACACGAGCTCGAGCGACGGGGTCGAAGCGAGCAGCTTCCTGCGCTCCGCGTCTTCCTCCCAGTCGGCGATCTCTCCCTGCGGGATCTGGAGCACGTCGACATTGCCGCTCTGGAATTCGGCGACGGCGGTACTCGGCTCGGCGATGATGCGCGCCTGGAGGGAATCCGCCTTCGGCGCGCCTCCCCACCAGTCCGGATTCGGGGCGAAGAGCAGGTAGTCGTCGTGCTTCCATTGGACGAGCCGCCATGGTCCGGTGCCGACGGGATGCTCGCCGAAGTCCGGCGGGACGTGCTCGGGGGCGATCGCGGCGACCGGCATGGCGAGGAGCTTCGGGAAGATGGCGAACGGCTCCTTCAGCACGACGACGATCGTGGAGTCGTTCGGCGCGGAGAGGCCGTCGATGGCGGAAGCCTTCCCGTCGGCGAACTCCTTCGCGCCGCGGATCGGGTAGAGGGGCCAGCCGCGGCCGCCCCGGACCTTCGGGTCGAGCACACGCTCCCAGCTGGCGAGCACCTGCCGGGCGACGAAGGGGGTTCCGTCGGAGAAGCGGACGCCGCGCCGAAGGTGAAAGGTGTAGGTGCTGCCGTCGGGCGACGATTCCCAGCTCGTGGCGAGGGCGGGGACGACCTTCGCGTCGGGCGTGAACCGGGTGAGCCCGTCGAAGAGGTAGCTGACGACGCGGCCCGTGGGGACGTCGGTGGAAAGCGCGGGGTCGAGCGAGCGCGGGTCGTAGTTGTCGCGCGAGTCGACCAGGGTATGCCGATCGGTGCCGCCGCCCCCGCCACCGCACGCCGCGAGAAAGAGGGGGAGGAGCAGGGCGGCGGAACGACGCATGACGTTCTGGCGTAAGCAGTTGACAGCCGAGTGAAGGCGCGAGAACTTACCCGCGCCCGAGAGCAGCGTCAAACGTCTACGCGCCCGCCGGATAGCACACGCCGCGCGGGCGCGTGGTGCATGGGAGCCGAGGCTCTCCCGGGCCCGCTGCAAGTTGCGTCCCTCGTTTCCTCCCGCCCGCTGGCCGGCGTCCATGACCCGCTCGTCCGCACCCCCTCCACCGCGCCCCACCTCGCGCCTCGAGGGCTACGTCTATCGTCGCGAGCTGGACGCGCGCGAGCTGCTGCCGGCGATCGGGGTCGGGGTCGCGGCGGGGCTGGCGGCGTTCTACGTGACGCGGCTCTTCCTCGAGCGCACGCCGCTGCTCCCCGAGGAGCGCCGGACCGGCGCACACCACGCATCGGGGAAGCGATCCACGTGAGGAGCGGCGGTCGCCGGCGGCTCGCGCGCGAGTGGTGGCGCGGAGCCCTGACCGCTGCGCTGCTCTTCCTGCTGCCCGCGGTTGCCCGCGCGCAGAGCTCGGAGTGCGATCCGGGAGAGCGGGAGGTGCGGTCGCTCGCCTTCCACGGCAATCACGCGTTCCGTGCGAGCGAGCTCGAACTCCGCATCGCCACGACGCCGTCGAGCTACTGGCGACGGACGCTTCGGGTCGTCGGAACCCGGCGCTGCCTCGACAGCGACGAGCTCCGTCTCGACGTCGGACGGCTTCGGCTCTTCTACCGGCGACACGGCTACTACTCGGCGGCGGTGGACACCGCCGTCACCCCGAACGCGGACGGCAGCGTGCGCGTCGCGTTCAACATCGACGAGGGCCCGCCGGTGCGCGTCGACACGCTGCGCATCACGGGGCTCGACTCGCTCACGGCACCGATCGCCGCGACGCGCGATCTCGACCTCCGCCAGGGCGTGGTGTTCGACGTCACGCGACTGCAGAGCGCGATCGACTCGATCAAGGCGCGCCTCCGGAACAACGGCTATCCGCGCGCCGACGTGGCCGCGAGCTACACCGTGTACGACACGCTGGCGCACCTCGCGCGCGTGTCGCTCGAGGTCATTCCGGGGGACCGCGCGCGCGTCGGGGCGATCCGCGTGTTCGACGAGCCGATGCCCGATGCGCCTCGGCGGCTGAGCGACGCGACGGTGCGCCGGCTGATCGACGTCGAGCCGGGCGACGTGTACGACGACCGCGCGCTGACCGACGCGCAGCGCGAGCTCTACCAGAGCGACCTGTTCCGCCACGTCGAGGTTCGGCTCGCGCCGGACAGCGTGCAGGGCCCGGTGGACTCGCTCGTCACGATCGATCTCCTGCTCCGCGAGAACTTCGTCCGCCAGCTCGACACCGAGGTGGGCTGGGCGGTGCTCGACTGCTTCAAGGGCCGAGCGGTGCTCGTGGACAAGAATTTCCTCGGCGAGGCGCGGCGGCTGGAGCTGACGGCGCAGCTCTCCAAGGTCGGCCACGCGGAGCACACCCGGTTCGCCGACGGGAAGCTGTGCGCGTCGGACATGAACAAGGATCCGTTCAGCAGCCAGGTGAACTACTTCGTGGGCGGGACGTTCCGCTTTCCCACGCTGTTCGGCCTGCGCGGCTCGCCGGCGTTGTCGCTGTACAGCGAGCGGCGCGGCGAGTACCAGGCGTATCTCCGCACCACCGTGGTCGGCGGCGAGGCATCGCTGACGCGCGAGATCCGCAACGACCTCCCGCTCCGGCTCGCGTATTCATTGGAGTACGGACGCACCGACGCGCAGCCCGCGCTCCTCTGCGCGGTGTTCAACCGGTGCGACAGCGAATCGCGTGCGCTGCTCACGGGGCACGATCGCCCGCTCGCGGTGGCGAGCGCCCACCTCGACCGGCTGCGCGTCGACAATGCGCTCAACCCGCGCCGCGGAACGATCCTCCGGCTGGATCTGCGCGGGGCGGGCCGCGAGATCGGATCCGATCCGCAGCTCCAGTTCATCAAGGGGCTGGCCGACGGCTCGTTCTACCGGCCGATCTCGCGCGGGACGACGTTCGCGGCGCGGCTCCGGCTCGGCACCGTGCTCGCGCGCTCGCTCTCGTTCGACGACCCGGTTGGCTTCGTGCCGCCCGAGGAGCGGCTGTACGCCGGGGGCGCGTCGAGCGTGCGCGGCTTCCAGCAGAACGAGCTCGGGGATCTGATCTACATCGCCGAGAACGCGCCCGTGGCCGACGTCCCCGGCGCCGACACCGTGTTCTTCGCGCTGCAGAACGGGGACACCGAGGTGCGGCGCGTCGTGCCGGTGGGCGGCAACTCGCTCATCGTCGCCAACTTCGAGCTTCGCTTTCGCAGCTTCTTCCTCCCCGAGCTGATCCAGTACACCGCCTTCGCCGACGCCGGCGACGTCTGGCAGCGCGGGACGAATCTCGGCGGGCGCTCGCACACCGGCGCGTCGCTCTTTCTCAACGGGCTGCGCTGGACACCCGGCGTGGGCATCCGCGTGTTCACGCCGGTAGGCCCCTTTCAGGCCAACGTGGGGTACAACCCGTACCCGCGGCCGGCGGGCGCCATCTTCTACGACGCGCCGCCGAACGCACAGGGATTCGCGCCGCTGTATTGCGTCAGTCCCGGCAACCGCGTCCCTGCGGTGAAGCTTCCCTCCGGCGAGTACGAGCAGGCGTCGGGCGGCACCTGTCCGGCGACCTTCACGCCATCCCAGTCGCGCACGTTCTTCAGCCGGCTGACGTTCACCTTCTCCATCGGCCCCGATTTCTGATCCGCCCGCAACCCGGATGACCCGACGACGCTTCATCGCGATCGTCAGCCTGTGCGTGCTCGTCACGCTCGGGGTCATCGTGGCGGGCACCGGCTGGTTCGTCACCCAGTCCGACTTCGGCCAGGAGCAGCTTCGCCGCTGGATCCAGGCGCAGCTCGCGTCGTCGGTGCACGGCACGGTCCACCTCGGACGGATCAGCGGCAGCTTCCTCACCGGCGTGACGATCGACTCGGTGGAGCTGCGCGACGACCAGGATTCCCTGTTCGTGGCGACGGGGCGCGTGCACGTGGAGTACGATCCGCGCGATCTCGTCGACCGGCGGCTGCACCTGCGGCGCGTCGACGTCGAGCATCCGAACGTCGTGCTGCGCCAGAGCGGCGACTTCAGCTGGAACTTCAAGCGCATGTTCAAGCGCTCGGGGCCGCAGCGGCCGAAGGGGCCCGAGCGCGGCTTCGGCGACTTCATCGTGGCCGACGCGGTGCACCTGCGCGATGCGCAGATGCGGCTGACACTGCCCTGGCACGTCGACACCTCGCTCCACGGCGTCAAGCGCGACAGCGCGACGCGGTTCAACCTCGCGCGAACGGACCACGAGATCCGGCGCACGGGCGACGGGTTCTCGCAGAACTACCGCTGGACGGGCGCGTACCTCGCCGTGTCGCACGCGCGGCTCGCCGACCCGGACACGGCGGAGCGGCTGTTCGTCGTCGACACGCTGCACGCCGTGGAGAGCGTGCCGAGCTTCCGCTGGCGCAACGTGCGCGCGGTGGTGCGGCAGCTCGGCGATTCCGTGTGGATCTCGGCGCCGCACTGGGACCTGCCGGCGTCGACCGGACATGCCGAGGGCAAGATCGTGTGGGGGAGCGAGCTCCCGGTGCGTTACGGCATCCGCGTGTGGGGCGACTCGGTGTCGCTGGCCGACGTCGGCTGGGTGTACCCCACGCTGCCCACCACGGGCGGCGGCACGATGGTGCTCGACATCAGGAACGAGAAGAACCTGCAGCGGCTCGACTACGCGATCAGCGACATGGACGTGCGCACGACGCGCTCGCGGCTGCTCGGTGACATGACGTTCGAGACCGGCGGACCGGTGCTCGCGGTGCACGACGTGAAGCTGCGCGCCGATCCGGTGGACTTCGATCTGCTGCGCACGCTGAACGGGAAGCCGTTCCCCGCCGACTGGCAGGGAACCATCACGGGCACCGTGAATGCCAGAGGCGGTCCGCTCACGCACTTCTACGTCGACGACGCGAACGTCACCTTCCGCGACGCGCACGTTCCGGGTGCGGAGTCGCACCTGCGCGGGCGCGGCGAGCTCGACATCCTCTTTCCCGCGTTCACCGCTTTCCATCACTTCACGGCGCAGACGGACCGGCTCGACCTGCGCACGCTGGTGGCGATCTATCCGGCGTTCCCGCGCATGACCGGCATCGTGAGCGGAAGCGCGGTGCTCGATTCGTCGTGGCTCGACGTCAGGGTGTCCAACGCGAGCCTCACGCACACCGACGGCCCTGCCGAGCCGACGCACATGACCGGCGGCGGCCGGGTGACGTACGGCGTGCAGTTCATGACGTACGACCTCACCCTGCAGGCGGACCCGCTCTCGCTGACCACGCTCTCGCGCTCCTACCCGAAGCTGCCGCTTCGTGGCACCTTCGCCGGTCCGCTCACCGTGCGCGGCACCGCGCCCGCGCTCCAGGTGACTGCCGATCTCACCGGTGCCGCGGGGCACGTGACGTACACGGGCGCAGCGGATGCGGACTCGATCGGCGGCTACGGCGCGCAGGGGAGCGGCACCTTCGACGCGCTCGACGCGGCGGCGCTCGTGGGCCGCACGACACCGCCGTCGCGGCTCGCCGGCACGTACGACGTCGATCTGACCGGCGATCTGCTCTCCAACCTCGCGGGCTCGCTCGCCGTCCGGCTCGATCGCTCCGTCGTGGACGGGATCCATTTCGCCGAGGGGATGGCGCGCGCGCAGTTCGACGCCGGCGTGATGCGTCTCGACACGCTCCGGCTCGACGGCCAGGCGGGAACGCTCACGGCGAGCGGTGCGCTCGGGCTCACGCGCCCGTCGGCCGGCGATTCGCTCGTGGCGCGCCTCGTGGTCGACTCGCTCGGCGGGCTGCGCCGGTATCTCGCGGGCGCGCCACCGGCGAGCGGCGACAGCGCGGCGCGCGTGGCGCCCGACTCGCTCGGCGGACGGCTGGAGTCGCGGGTCGTCGTGCGCGGCTGGCTCGACTCGCTCGACGTTCGCGGCACGCTCGAGGGGCGCGACCTGCTCGCGGGCACCCAGCGCGCGGAAGGCGTGCACGGAACCATCGACGTGCGGCAGGTGCTCGGCCACACCCAGGGCACGCTGTCGCTCCTGGCGGACAGCGCGATGGCCGGCGGGCTGCGGATCCGCTCGGCGTCGCTCGACGCGCGCGTGCTCGATCGCGGCCGCGCCACGTTCACCGCCACGGGGAGCGCCTGGAACGAGACGGCGTTCCGCGCCGCGGGCGAGTACGCGGCCACGGCCGATACGATCGCCGTGCGGCTCGACACGCTCACGCTCGCCGTCGGTGATTCGTCGCGCTGGCACCTGCTCCTGCCGACGCACGTGCGCAGCACGCCCGACAGCTTGGTGGTCGACACCCTGCTCCTCGGTAACGGAAGGGCGCAGATCGCCGGCTCGGCGATCGTCCCCGCCGCGCTGCCGGCGCGCGGTCATCTCCGCGCCGAGCGGATGCCGCTCGCGGACGTCGGCGTGCTCGCGCAGATGAAGACGCCGCTCGCCGGCCGCCTCGGCTTCGACGTCGATCTGGGCGGGACGCGTGCCGCGCCGACGCTCGCGCTCACGGGCGAGGCGGACTCCCTCACCATCGGCGGCCTCACGGCCGAAGCGATGCGCGTGACCGGACGCTACGCGGACCGGCGTGCCGCCCTCGACGCGAAGCTCGTGCGCGGCGGCCGGTCGATCCTCGACGCGAGCGTCGACTACCCGATCGCGCTCACGCTCTTCTCCGCCGAGGCGACCGGCGACTCGCTGCGCGGACACATCCACGCCGACAGCGTGGACCTCGCGCTCGTGGAAGCGCTCTCGCCGAAGCTGCAGCACACGAGCGGACGGCTCGCGCTCGACCTCGCGGTGAGCGGCCAGCCGTCGCACCCGCACGTCGGCGGGCTCGCGACGATTCGCGGCGGCACGATCGAAGTGCCGAGCGTGGGACTCCGCTTCGCGGGGATCGAGATGTGGCTCGCCGTGGACCCCCGGCGCGACTCGCTGACGATCGGCCAGCTGCGCTGGACGAGTCCCGCGAGCGGCGGAAGCGCGACGCTCAAGGGCTCGATCGTGTTCCGCGATCCGCACGATCCGCGGCTCGATCTCCGGCTCGACGCGCGCGAGCTGCGCGCCGTGGACAAGGGCGGTCTCGCGCGGCTCGACGTCTCCACCGGCCCGACGGGGCTCACGCTCCGCGGCGGCGAGGAGGAGGCGCGGCTGGCGGGCGAAGTGAACGTCGACCGCGGTACGATCTACATCCCCGAGCTCGTGAACAAGCGGCTGGAGGACTTCACGCAGGAGGAGTTCGCCGAGCTGTTCGACACGACCGACGTCCGCAACCGGTCGCTGATGCCGCAGCCGCCGGGCCGCTTCGTGGAGCACCTGCGGCTCGACGGTGTCTCGGTGAACGTCGGGGACGAGGTGTGGCTGCGCTCGTCCGAGGCGAACATCAAGCTCGGGGGCTCGCTCAACGTCACGCGCGCACGCGACGAGCGCGAGACGCGACGCTCCTCGCTCGAGCGTGCCGGGGGCGACAGCGCCCTCTACCGGCTCGCGCTGAGCGGGACGCTGAGCGCCGATCGCGGCACGTACACGCTCGATCTCGGGCTCGTGCAGCGCGAGTTCCAGGTCCAGTCGGGTCGGATCACCTTCTTCGGCACGGCGGACTTCAACCCGAGCATCGACGTGACGGCGCTCTATCGGGTGAAGCAGTCTCGCCGGACCGACATCGACGTGCAGGCTCGCATCGTCGGCCCATTCTTCCCGCAGCCGTCGCTCGAGCTGTCGAGCGACGACGCGTTCATCTCGCAGACGGACCTCGTGGCGTACCTCGTCACGGGCCGGCCGAGCTACGAGCTGAACGCGTCGAACGCGGCGGCGGTGCAGCGCGCGGCCGAGGTGATGCTGCCCACCACCGGCGCGTGGCTGAGCCGTGCCCTGCGCGATCAGCTCGGCGGATGGGTGGATCTCTTCCAGATCCAGACGGGGACCCTGGACCAGACGTCGGCGTCGCAGAGCGGGAGCGCGCAGGACCAGTTCCGGAGCGTGCTCTCCGGCACGCGGCTCGGCGGCGAGAAGCAGATCAGCGACCGGCTCTTCCTGAGCTTCAGCACGGGACTCTGCCAGCTCGGCTCCTCGACGGACAAGGAGCAGCAGGGAATGACCGGGTTCGTGAACTCGATCGAGGGGAAGCTCGAGTATCGCTTCCCGATCACCGCGCCCGACCAGCTCTCGCTGCGCGCCGGTCGCGAGCCCGCGGCGAGTGCGCTGCGCTGCGGCGCGACGGGGAGCCTGCGCGGCTTCGTGTCCACCCCGCAGCAGTGGGGCATCTCGCTCTTCCGCTCCTGGTCCTTCTGACGAAACGCGTCCTCCTCATCGTGAATCCGGCGTCGCGCCGAGGTGCGCGCCTGATCGACCGCGCCGCGGCGGCGGTGCGGGCGGCGGGTGCGACGTGCGAGGTCGCGCGAACGGAGCGCGCGGGGCACGCGGGGGAGATCGCGGCGGCGCGCGGCCGCGAGGTCGACGTCGTGCTCACCCTCGGCGGCGACGGGACGGCGATGGAGGCGGCCGGTGCGCTCGCATGGACGGAGACTCCCGTGGGAGTGCTCCCCGGCGGGACGGGCAATCTGCTGGCGCGCGCGCTCGGCGTGCCGATGCGCGTGGAGCGCGCGGTGCCGGCGCTGCTCGGCGGCACGGTGCGGCGGATCGATCTCGGCGTGGTGCAGGGACACCGATTCGCCGTCGCGGCCGGAGTCGGGATCGACGCATCGATGGTGGAGGAAACGCCGACCTGGCTCAAGCGGCGGCTCGGCGTGCTCGCGTACACGCTCATCGCCACGCGCGCGGGCCTCCGCGCGGTGTTGCGCCGGCGGTTCTTCACCGCGCGGATCGAGGTGGACGGCGAGGTCGTCGAGCGACAGGCGGCGGCGGTGCTGTTCGCGAACTTCGGCGCGATCCTGGAGAACCGGATCGCGTTCGGCCCCGGCATCGAAGTCGACGACGGCGTGCTCGACTGCTGCGTGTTCTCGCCGTCGAATCTTCGCGACGCCGTGCGGGTCGTGTGGCGCGTGACGCGGCGCGATTTCCGGCCCGACCGGTCGATACTCTACCGGAAGGGGACGCACTTCCGGCTGGAGACGGACCCCATCCAGGTGCTGCAGGCGGATGGGGAGCTGCTCGGCCCGACGCCGGCGGAGGTGTACGTCGAGCCGCTCGCCGCGCGGATCCTCGTGCCGCGTCCTTGAGGAGAACGTGACGAACGGCCGTCCGCTCGCGTCGTCTTCATGGCTCCCTCCGCTCTCTCGCACGCTCCGTTGACCCGCCCGCCCCGCCCGCTCGCCGGCTCGCCACGCTGATGGCCAAGATCCTCATCGTCGACGACGAGCCAGACCTCACCTCCGCCTTCGGTCGCTACTTCGAGCGCACGGGGCACGACGTGCTGCGCGCCGCCACGGGCGCCGAAGCGGTAGCCGTCGTCGAGGCGGAGCACCCGGCGCTGATGCTGCTCGACCTCAAGCTGCCGGACATGACCGGCTTCGAGGTGCTCGAGCAGACGCGCGAGCATCGGCCCGTGGTGATCATGGTGACGGGGCACGGCGACGTCGCGCTCGCCGTGCAGGCGATGCAGATGGGCGCCGAAGGCTTCCTCACCAAGCCGGTGGAGCTGGCACATCTGGGCGCGGTGGTGGACCGCGCGCTGGAGAAGGCGCAGCTCCGCGAGCTGAGTCGCGCCGCGGGGGCGCGCATGGGGCGCACGTCGACGGAGATGCTCCTCGGCTCCTCGCCGCCGATGCGCGAGCTGGCGCAGCAGATCGAGCTGCTCGCGCGGAGCGAGCGCACGGTGGCGCTCATCGTGGGAGAGAGCGGGGTCGGGAAGGGGCGCGTCGCGCGTGCGATCCACGCGCTCGGTCCTCGCGGCGGCCGCTCGTTCCACGAGATCGACTGCGCGATGCGCCCGGTGGAGGAGCTCGATCTCGAGCTGTTCGGCGTGGAGCGGAGCGTAGGCGGCCCCGTGCCGGGACTGTTCGAGGCGGCGGACGGGGGCACGCTCTTCCTCGACGAGATCGCCGAGCTGCCGGCGTCGATGCAGCCGACGCTGCTGCGGGCGCTCGAGTCGCGCCGCGTGCGGCGGTCGGGCGGGACGCGCGAGGTGCTCGTCGACGTACGGCTGATCGCGGCGACGGCGCGCGATCTGGCGACGGAGGTGACGGAGGAGCGGTTCCGCGAGGACCTGTACTATCGCCTCGGCGTGATGCCGCTCCATCTGCCGCCGCTGCGGGCGCGCTCCCGCGAGGACCTGCGGGAGACGGTGCGCGCGCTGCTGGCCGAGCTTCGGCACGGGATGCCGGATGCGGCGAGCGAGGTGAGCGCCGACGCGCTCGAGCTCCTGGGGTCGTATCCGTGGCCGGGCAACGTGCGCGAGCTGCGCAACGTACTCGAACGTGCGCTGCTGCTGGCGCGTGGTCGCGCGGAGATCGTGCCGCAGCATCTGCCGTCGGAGGTGCGCGGGGTGGGCGACGAGCTGCTCGCGCCGCACGTGTCGCGGACGCTGGCGGAGGTGGAGCGCGCGCACATCGACCGGACGCTGCGCGCGCACGGAGCGAACCGCACGCGGGCCGCGCGAGAGTTGGGGATCTCGCGCGCGACCCTGATCAAGAAGATCCGGGAATACGAGCTCGGCGAGCGGCCCCGTGCCGCGAGCCGCGCGGGAGGAGTGGTGGATGGCTGAGCTGCGCGAGCGGGACGCGATGGTGTGCCGCGCCTGCGGCAACGAGGAGCGCGCGTCCGAGGGATATCCGTGCGTGAAGTGCGGCACGTTCGTCTGCGTCGTGTGCAACATGCGCGGCGTCGTCGAGTGCAAGGCGTGCGCGCAGAAGACGCTGCCGACGCCGAAGTGGCTCGAGGATTGAGCGTGCGCGCCGCGTGAGGCCGGTCGCCGGGACGGGGGTGGTGCACAGTCCGGTCGCCCCCCTCTTCGACGAGCCGCGCGTCTCGAGCGTGCAGATCTCGCAGCTCCTCGCGGGTCATCCCGTGGAGCTGCTCGAGGCGCGCGACGGCTGGTGGTGCGTGCGCGGCGTCGACCGGTACGAGGGGTGGATGCACCGCGGCTTCCTGCACGCACGCGACGGAGGCGAGGGCGCGCCGCGCGCGCGGGAGCGACTCTCCCTCGGATGCACCGTGGATCGCGGCGGCATGCGCCGCGCGCTCCCGCTCCGCGCGCTGCTCGAGCCGGACGACCGGCTGGTCGGCGGCGAGATCATCGACGTCGCCGAGCAGGCGCGACTCTTCCCGCGCGACGCGGCGGCGATCACGCGCTCGGCGCGGCGCTACTTCGAGGGGACGAGCTACCTGTGGGGCGGCGTGACGCCGTGGGGCGCCGACTGCTCGGGGCTCGTGCAATCGACCTTCGCGCTGCATGGGGTGCCGCTGCCGCGCGACGCGTGGCAGCAGGCGTCGGCGGGAGTGCCGGCCGACGTCGACCCGCTGACCGCGCGCGAGGGCGATCTGCTCTTCTTCTCCGATCGGGTGGACCGCCACATCACGCACGTCGCGATCGCGCTCGGCGCGCGCGCGATCGTCCATCTCGCGCTCGGCCGCGGAGGATACGGCATCGAGCACCTCGACGATGCGACCGATCCGTACGTGGCGACGCTGCTGGAGCGCTTCGCGTGCGCGAGGAGGGTGCTCTGAGAGAACGGCCAACTGCCGAACCGAGTAGTCGGTACCCGATACCCGGCTTGGCATGGCCGTTACGCCAGGCCGGATACCGGGTGCGCCGTCGTACTCGGTACGGCAGTTGGCAGTTTCAGGACACCATCTGCCCCATCCCCATCCCCATCGCCGCCGGCGGCTGACCCGGTATGCGCACCTCGAGCGGAACCTCCGCGCGCGTGTCGCCGTCGAGGCCGACTTGCATCACGTAGCCGCCGGGTTGGTCGAGAGGCAGATCGAGCTGGGCGATGATCGGGAAGTCCATCTCGAGGACGCCCTGCGGCGGCTGGGCGACGCCGAGCTCTCCTTCGCTCTTCCACAGCTCGCTGCCGCTCGGGCTCAACCAGCGCAGCGCGACCTTGTGCGTGCCGACGTCGAGCGCGCTCCCTTTGAGATGCACCACGAGCGTGGCGCGCGGATGGAGCGCGGGGAGCGTGCCCACCTGCAGCGCGTCGAACACGCCGAGGATGTTGAGCTTTCCCTCCTGGGAGAGATTCGCCGCGTCGGCGAAGAGGGCGAAGGCGACGTGCATGCTGCGAAGCTAGCGCCCGAGCGTCCCGTTTGCGACGCGACGCGCCTAGCTTTCGGCATGGTCTCTCCCGCACGCTCGCTCGCCGCGCCCTCGCGCGTGCGCCGCCTCGTTTTGTTCGACATCGACGGCACCATCCTCTGGACCGACGGGGCCGGCCGGCGCGCGGTCTTCCGTGCGCTCGAAGAGCACTTCGGACACGGCGGCCCGGACGATCACCGCTTCGACGGGAAGACGGATCCGCAGATCGTGCGCGAGCTGATGCGCCACGCCGGCATCGCGGATCGCGAGATCGACGCGCGGATCGACGAGGTGCTCGAGCGCTACTTCGCCCTGCTCGAGGCGGAGCTCGCCGACATCGAGCAGCGCGACCACGTCTTTCCCGGCGTGCGCGAGCTGCTCGACGCGCTCGAGGCCCGCGGCGACGTCGTGCTCGGTCTCCTCACGGGCAACATCCGGCCCGGCGCGTACGCCAAGCTCGCCGCGGTGGGCATCGCGCCCGAGCGGTTCGTCGTCGGCGCATTCGGGTCGGACCACCACGACCGGCCCGAGCTCCCGGACATCGCTCGCCGGCGCGCCGAGGAGGTGCTCGGCCATCCAGTGCGCGGCGGCGACGTCGTCGTCATCGGCGACACACCGGCCGACGTCGCCTGCGGCATCGGCATCGGCGCGCGCGCGATCGGCGTGGCGACGGGCCGCTACTCCGTCGAGGAGCTGCGCGCCTGCGCGCCCGCGGCGGTGTTCGTGGACCTCCGCGACACGGACGCGGTCGTCCGCGCGATCCTCGCCGACTGATCCGTGCTCGAGGTCGAGCTCAAGAGCGTGGTGGACGACGTGGCCCGCCGCCGCGCGGCGATCGAGCGCGCGGGCGCGACGCTCGTGTACGAGGGCCGGCTCGAGGATCGGCGGTGGGACACCCCCGACCGCGCGCTCGCCGCGCGCGACCACGTGCTTCGCGTGCGTACGTACCGCGGCGAGGGCGACGAACGCGCGGAGCTCGACTGGAAGGGGCCGACGCGGCGTGAGGAGGGTTACAAGCTGCGCGAGGAGATCGACGTCGCCACGAACGATCCGGGCGCGCTCGGCGAGATCCTCGCCCGCATCGGGTACGAGGTGAGCATGGCGATCGACCGCGAGATCGCGCAGTACGAGCTCGATGGCGCCATGGTGCGCTTCGAGCGGTATCCGCGCATGGACGATCTCGTCGAAGTCGAGGGGGCGCCGGCATCCATCGAGCGCGCGATCGCTGCGCTCGGACTGCCGCGCGACGGATTCACCACGGACCGGCTCCCCGAATTCGTGCAGCGCTACGAGGCACGTACGGGCCAGCGCGCGGCGGTGTGCGACGCCGAGCTCACGGGCGACGCGTCGTACGACGTCTCGAATGCGTGACGACGAGCTTCCGCTTCCCGAGCTCCTCCGCTCCCTCCGAACGCTCGGCGCCGCGCGCGACGCGGCCTCGCAGGCGGCGCACGACGCGATCTTCGCTCCGCTGATCGCCGCGCGGCTGCGCGCGTCGCACGCCGAGTGGCGCGACGTCGTCCGGTCGCTGCACGGGGCGACGCTGGCGGAATCGATCGAGCGGGCATCGGTAGCGGCCGCCACGACGGGCACGATGCAGCCGGCGATGGCGCGCGCGCGGTCGGCGCGGGCGCGCGACCTTCTCGATCCGCTCCGTGACGCACTCGCTGCGCTCGACGACCGGGCCGGCGCCGCGCTCGACGCGGGCACCGAATCGCGCGAGTGGCGCGACTGGCTCGACGCGCTGCGCCACGCGTTCGCGACCGCCGACGACGCCTGCCGCCAGCTCGCGCGGCTGCTCGCCACCCCGCCCGACGAGGGGGCGCGGTTGCGCTGGTACGAGCGGCGGCGTCGGTGACCTGAAAGGCCAGGCAATTCGCTGGCGGCACTCCAGCAATCCCGATACATTTCCTCGGCAATGAGCTCCCGGAAATCCCTCGCCCTGTTCGCCGCGCTGGTCCTCTGCGCGTTCGCTCGGCCGACGGCGGCGCAGGAGCCCCCCGCGCGCCGCGTGGCGAACATCGTCAGCGTGGCGGTCGAGGAGTACGGGAAGGCGGTCGACGCGCAGGGCCGGCTGATCAGCGCGCAGGAGTATCAGGAGACGAACGACTTCCTCGTCGACGCGAAGCGCGCGGCGGAGCGGTTGTCCGGATCGAGCGCGGCGCCGGCGCAGAGCCTTCTGGACTCGATCGTGGTCGCCGTGAAGGCGCGGCGGCCGATCTCCGACGTTCGGGCGCTGGAGCGCCGGTTCGCCACCGTGCTCGGAAACGAGGCGCGGCTCGAGCTGCCGACCAGTGCGCTCGACGTCGCCGAGGGGAAGGCCATCTACGCGCAGCGGTGCGCGAGCTGCCACGGCGAGTCCGGGCTCGGCGACGGGCCGGCGGGACGCGGGCTGAACCCGGCGCCCCCCGCGGTGGGGACGGCGGAGCTGATGCACGGGCAGTCGCCGGGGCTGACGTACCGCGTGGTCTCGGTGGGGATCGCCGGGACGCCGATGGCCGGCTACGCGGGGACGCTGACGCCGCAGCAGCGATGGAACGTCGTCTCGTACATCACCTCGCTCCGGTCGACCGAGGCACAGCGGCTCGAGGGCGAGGGCCTCTATACGCAGCGCTGCGCGTCGTGTCACGGCGCGACCGGCGCGGGCGACGGGGCGATGGCGCGGTCGCTCTCGCGGCTTCCGCCCGACATCGGCACGGTCGCGTGGCAGAGCGAGCACAGCGACGATCATCTCGCGGAGGTCGTGCGCGCGGGGATTCCCGGCACCGCGATGCCGCCGTCGAACGAGCTGTCCCCGGAGCAGGCGCTGAGCGTGGTCGCCTACCTGCGCACGCTGCCGACGAAGGACCGCGCGAACGGTGTGTACGCGTCGGCGAGCGACGGAGCGCAGGACGTCGCGCGCACGATCGTCGCGCTGCTCGAGCAGTCGCTGAGCGCGGCGAAGAGCGGCCGGCCGTCGGACGCCGCCGACCGTGCGACGGACGCGTACATGGCGTTCGAGCCGATCGAGTCGCCGGCGCGCGCGAAGAACCCCGGGCTCGTGTCGTCGATGGAGCGGATCTTCACCGACTTCAAGGGGGCGGTGCGGGCGAACGACGTGCGCGCCGCAGAACGGCTGCGCGACGCGATCGAGGCGGGGCTCCCCGACGTGGTGGCGCTCACCGCGCCCGCGGGGAGCGGCTGGGAGGCGTTCTGGCAATCGTTCCTCATCATCCTGCGCGAGGGGCTCGAGGCGATCCTCGTCGTGGGGGCGGTGGTGGCGTTCCTGATCAAGACGGGCCATCGCGATCGGCTCATCAGCATCTGGTGGGGTGTCGCGTGGGCGATCCTCGCCAGCGCGGTGACCGCGCTCGTGCTGAAAACGCTGCTCGCCGCCGCCCCGGCGAGCCGCGAGATCATCGAAGGATTGACGTTGCTGGTGGCCGTGGCGGTGCTCTTCTCGGTGAGCTACTGGCTGATCTCGAAGGTCGAGGCGGCGAAGTGGCAGGCGTTCATCCGCGAGAAGGTCAACGACGCGCTGCAGCACGGCGGGGGGCGCGCGCTCGCGTTCGTCGCGTTCCTCGCGGTGTATCGCGAGGGTGCGGAGACGGCGCTCTTCTATCAGGCACTCTTCAACGAGGGCCCGAACGTCGCGTTCCCGCTGTCGATGGGGATCGTCGCCGGCTTCGCGGCGCTCGCGGTGATCTTCACGCTGTTCTACCGGTTCGGCGTGCGCATCCCGCTGCGCCCGTTCTTCTCGGTGACGAGCGTGCTGCTCTACCTGATGGCGTTCGTCTTCATGGGGAAGGGGATCCGCGAGCTGCAGGAGGGGAACGCGATCCCGCTCACGGCGATCCCGGGGTTCCCGCACTCCGAGCTGCTCGGGCTGTACCCGAGCTGGCAGGGCGTGCTGGCGCAGCTCGCGCTCCTCATCCTCTTCGCGTTCGCGGTGCTCAAGACGTTCTGGCCGAAGCGCTCCGTCGCGCTCCCGACGGTGATGGCCGCCGCGCCCGCTCCCGACGCGCTCGCGGCGATCCGCGCCGAGAACGAGGAGCTCCGTCGCCGGCTCGCGGCGCTCGAGGAAGCGGTGTCGCGCGAGACGGCTCGAGGCTGAGTCTCTCGCCGCGGTCGAGACGCGTCACGCGGAGCGCCGAGGAAACGGAGACCGCTCCGCGTGATGCCGTTCGGCTTGCCGGCGACTACTGCGCCACCTCGGCGGGCTTCGCCGCGTAGATGCCGGGCAGCGTCGGCCGCACGCGCCAGAGCGCCGCGCACCACACGAGGCCGAACGCGACGAAGCCGATCGAGATCATCTGCGCGAGCGTCAAGCCGGCGGCGAAGCGGTCGTCCTTCGCGCGGAAGAACTCGATGACGAAGCGCTCGATGCCGGCGAGGATGCAGTACACGCCGAACAGCCATCCCTCGGCGTGGCGATGATCGCGTAGCCGCCAGAGGATGCCGAACATGACGAGGCCCATCGCCACCTCGTACAACTGCGTCGGATACACCGACACCACCGTGTTGGGCCCCGCGCCCGGTGGGAAGGGGATGCCGAACTCCCGCGCCATCACGCCGGCCGTCGAGGGCGGCGACCCCTGCGGGAAGGCGACGGCGAGGAATCCTCTCCACGGACGGCCGTAGTCGTCGCCGACGGCCCAGCATCCGGTGCGTCCCACGGCGTACGCCGCGGCGCATGCCGGCCCGCCGACGTCGAGGATGCGCAGCACGCCGAACCGCTTCTTCGACACCACGGCCAGCACGGCGATCGTGCCCCCGGCGAGACCGCCCCAGAACACGAAGCCGCCCCGATCGAAGATCGCGTCCCAGTGTCGCAGCACGGCGACGTAGTACAGCTTCGCACCGAGCAGGCCGCCGAGCACGGCGGCGAAGATCATGTCGTTCACCGGCTCGGGATCGTGGCCGCGTCGCGCGAGCTCGCGCTGGGCCACGCTCTGCCCGACGACGAAGCACATCAGGATCGCGAGGCCGAAGCCGGTGATCTGGATCGGACCGAGGCCGATGGCGAACGGGTGATGCACGATCGGATGCGGCAGCGTCATCCGTCGCTCACCAGTCCGGGCAACGGAAGACTCGCGAACGCGTTCAGGTCCAGCGGCGCGCGCTCGCCACGCTCGAGGTGGAACAGCCCCGCGCGCGCGATCATCGCCGCGTTGTCGGTCGCGAGCCGATGGCTCGGCGCGTACACCTCGGCGCCGAGCGACTGCATGCGGCTCCGCATCGCGGCGACCAGCGTGCGATTTCCCGCGACGCCGCCCCCGAGCACGACGCGCGCGCGGCCGTGCGCCGCGACGGCGCGCGCCGTCTTCTCGACGAGCGTGTCGACGAGCGCGTCGTGGAACGCACGCGCGATGTGCGCGTGGTCGTCCGGCGTGCCGGCGCGCACGGCGTTGAGCACCGCCGTCTTGAGACCGCTGAACGAGAGGTCGTAGTAGTCCGCGTCGCCCGGCTGCTGATCGCGGCGCAGCATCGGCCGCGCGAAGCGGAAGCGCGACGGGTCGCCCGTGGCCGCGAGCCGCTCCACCGGCGGCCCGCCCGGATAGGGGAGCCCGAGCAGCTTCGCGACCTTGTCGAACGCCTCGCCGGCCGCGTCGTCGCGCGTGCGGCCGAGCAGCCGGTACGCGCCCCACGCCGGCACGTCGACGAGCATCGTGTGCCCGCCGGACACGAGCAGCGCGGTGAACGGCGGCACGGCGTCGCGATGCTCGAGGGCGGCGGCGAAGAGATGCCCTTCCATGTGATGCACGCCGACGCACGGAATCCCGCGTCCGTACGCGTAGGCCTTGGCGAAGCTCACGCCGACGAGCAGCGCGCCGACCAGGCCCGGCCCGTACGTCACCGCCACGGCGTCGAGCGCGTCGGGTGCGATGCCCGCGTCGGCGATCGCGCGCTCCACCACGGGGACGATCGCCGTGAGATGCTGGCGGGAGGCGATCTCCGGCACGACGCCGCCGAACACGCGATGCACGTCCTGCGAGAGGATCACGAGCGACGCGAGCTGCACGTCGTCGCCCGCGCCCTCGACGACGGACGCCGACGTCTCGTCGCACGACGTCTCGATGCCGAGGATGCGCGTCATCGTGCGTCGCTCACGGCGCCGTGTCCCCCGCCGCGCGCGGCGCGGCCGGCGTCGAATCGAGGGCGCCGGCGACGGGCCGGAGCTGCACCTTCACGTGCATCGGCTGCACGCGCACGCCGGTGCCGGTGGTGTCGAGGTCGGCCACGTGCGGCAGCGTGTCGCCGACGCGGATCGCGAGCGACAGCGGATGAATCCCGCGCAGCTGGCGCACGGCGCGGCGCGGACCGGTCACGCGCACCTCGCCCGGATCGAAGCGGACGTCGTCGGCGAGCGCGAGCCCGCTGTCGGTGCGCACCACGATCCGTCCGTCGTTCAGGATGGGGACCTCCCGCGTCACCTTGGTCTCGAACCGCAGCGTCACGCTGCGCGGCTGCACGTCGAGCACGCGCACCGCATTGGACAGCTCGGCCGGGATGTGCACGTCCGACGGGGCGACGTCGAGCACGAGCGTGTCGGGGACGTCGCCGCCGACGGTGCGGCGCACGACGAGCGGGTTGGCGTAGAGCTTCACGAGATCCGCCGCGCGGCCGGCGACGAGCGCGCGCAGCTCGGGCGGGCCGTCGCGCAGCACGAGCGAGCTGTCGAGCACCGGCGTGACGCGCACGCGGACGAGCCCTTCCGTCGGCTCACGCGCCGACACGAGCACCCAGAGCATCACGGCGAGCACGAACGCCGTGGCCTTGAGGCCGAGTCGCTCGGTGAACGCGCCGCGCAGGCGGCGCAGGGTCGGTCGCGGCGGCGGGGGGCTCACGCGAGTCGACGGCGATCAGCGCGACGCGGTCGTGCCGCCGAGCAGCTCGCGCACGAGCGCGCGATTGCCCTCCGAGCTCCAGTCGGAAGCGCCGATCAGCTTCTTCCGGATCGTGCCGTCGCGGGCGATGACGAACGTCTCCGGGTAGCCGGTGATCTGATAGTTCCGCGTCGTCACCTGCTTCGGATCGTGCAGGATCTCGAAGGTGAGCCCGAGCTCCTTCACGAAGTCGCGGATGCGATCCTCGGCGCCGGGATCGTCGACGCTCACCGCGACGACGGCGAGCCCGCGCGGCCCGAACTCGCGGTGCAGCTTCTCGATGCTCGGCATCTCGACGCGGCACGGCTCGCACCACGTCGCCCACACGTTGAGCAGCACGACCTTTCCCTTGTAGTCGTCGAGCGAGCGCTCGCGATGCGTGCCGTCGATCGTGACGCCCTCGATCGGCGGCGCCTTGGACCCCACCGAGACGGGGAACAGCTCGTCGCCGAGGAAGTGCACGCCGGCGCCGAGCGCCGCGGCGAGCAGCAGCACGACGCCGAGCACGATCCCCCACTGCTGGCGCTGCGTCACGGCCGGCTCCTCACACCAGGTGCGCGCATCGGTTGCGCAGCGCCGACACCTCGGCGCGCGGATCCGCGGCGGAGAAGATGGCGTGTCCGGCGACGAACGCGTCCGCGCCGGCGCGCCAGACGTCGCCGATGGTGTCGCGGTTGATCCCGCCGTCCACCTCGAGCGCCGCGCTGGAGCGCGCCGCGTCGAGCATGCGCCGCGCCCGCGCGACCTTGTCGATCGAGCCGGGAATGAACTCCTGCCCGCCGAAGCCCGGGTTCACGGACATGATCAGGAGCAGGTCGAGCTCCGGAATCACTTCCTCCACCGCGCTGAGCGGCGTCGACGGATCGATCGCCGCGCCGGCGAGGAGGCCGAGCTCGCGGATGCGACCGAGCTGGCGGTGCAGGTGCGGCGCGACCTCGACGTGGATCGTGAGCCCGCTCGCGCCCGCCGACGCGAAGTCGTCGAAGTAGCGCTCCGGCTCGACGACCATCATGTGCACGTCGAGCGGGAGCGTGGTGCGGCGGCGCAGCGTCTCGATCACCTTCGCGCCGAAGGTGAGGTTCGGCACGAAGCGTCCGTCCATCACGTCGACGTGAATCCAGTCCGCGCCCGCCTGCTCGAGCATGGCGACGTCGTCGCCGAGCCGCGCGAAGTCGGCGCTGAGGATCGAAGGTGCGATGCGGACGGTCGTCATGGCTCCTGCACCGGGGGCGGCGGTGGCGTCGCGGGCTCCGGCGCGGGCGCGCTCGGCTCGGCGACGACGCGCAGCTGCACCGTCACGCCCGGCCCGAGCGGCGCGCCGCTCACCGGCGTCTGGCCGACGACGGTTCCGGGTGCGCCGGGTCCGTTCGGATCGCGGATCACCTGCACGTTGTGGACGCCGATCTGGGAGAGCACCTGGCGGGCGGCGTTGGCGTCGCGTCCCATCAGGTCGGGCATCTGCGGCGCGGGGGCGCCCCCGCTCACGACGAGCGCCACGCTCGACGGCACGCTCACGGCGGTGCCGATCGCCGGCCGGGTGGCGATCACCGTCCCGCGTGGCGCGCTGCTCGGCGCTTCGCTCACGTCGTCGACGTCGAAGCCTTCCTTCTCCAGCGCGGCCTGCGCGTCGGCGCGCGTCATCCCCGTGACCGAGGGAACCGCGACCATGCGCTGGCCCCCGCTCACCACGAGCGTGACCTTCTCGCCGATCCCCTCGCGGGCGCCCGGCGGCGGCGACTGCTCGAGCACGGTCATCTTCGGTGCGGTGTTGTTGTAGCGACGCTCGCCCTGCTCGGCCTTGAACCCCGCCTGCGCGAGACGCTGCGTCGCCTCGTCGAAGTCGAGCCCGGTCACGTTCGGCACCTTCACGTCGCGCGGGATCACGCCGGCGGGGAAGATCACGAAGGCGACGAGAAGATAGGCCAGGGAGAAGCCGGCCACGATGGCGACGAGATAGACGAGCGACGTGCGGACGTGCGTGCGCCAGTTCATGCCGCCGCTGGCTCGGCTCGGCGCAGTCGCGCCGCGAACGCGCCGTCGGTGCCGTGGCGCTGCGGGAGCACGCGGAGCCGCCCCGCGTCGAGCACGGCAGGGGGCACCGCTCCGTCCGGCGGCGGCTCGAGACGCCACTCCGGCGAGTCGGAGAGGAAGCTCTCGATCTGCGCGTCGTTCTCCTCCGCCTCGAGCGAGCAGGTGCTGTAGACGAGCAGCCCGCCGGGGCGCACCGCCCCCGCCGCGGCGCGCAGGATCGAGCGCTGCACGGCGGGAAGCACCGCGAGATCGCTCACCCGCAGCCGCCACCGCGCATCGGGATGCCGGCGGAAGGTGCCCGTCCCGGTGCAGGGGACGTCGACGAGCACGGCGTCGACGTGCTGCAGCGCCGGGAAGCGCGCGTCGCCGACGAAGGGGACGACGTTCGACGCGTCGAGCCGGCGCACGTTGTCGCGCACGCGTGCGAGACGCGCGAACGACGCATCGCCGGCGTAGACGACGCCCGCGGTGCGCGCGAGCTCGAGCGACTTCCCGCCCGGCGCCGCGCACAGATCGGCCACCCGCGAGCCCGCCGGCACGGCGGCGTAGCGCGTGACGAGCGTCGACGCGGGATCCTGCAGGTGAAAGAGTCCCTGCTTGAACGCGCCGAGCTCGGTGAGCGCGCCGACGCCGCCGATGAGCGCGAGGCTGTCCGGCACGAGCGGCACGTCGCCCACGGTGACGCCCGCACCCTCGAGCATCGCCTCGAGCTGCTCGCGCACCACGTGGTACGGCCGCGCGACGAGCGGCGCCTCCTGGTTGTTCGCCGCGAGCAGCCGGCGCGTCTCCTCCTCGCCCCAGCGCGCGATCCAGCGCGCGACGAGCCAGCGCGGATGCGAGAACTCGAGCGCGAGCGCCTCGACGGGATCTTCCGGCGTGGCGACCACGAGATGGTCGCGCTCGCGATCGAGCCGCCGGAGCACGGCGTTGGCGAGCTTGCTCGCGCCGAGCCCGTGGCGGCGCTTCGTCAGCTCCACCGTCTGGCCGATCGCCGCGTAGGGCGGGACGCTTCCCATCGCGAGGAGCTGGTAGGCGCCGAGCCGCAGGAGGTCGATCAGGTCGGGATCGAGCTTGGCGAGTCCGCCGCGCACGCGATCGTCGAGCAGCGCGCCGAGCCAGCTGCGGCGGCGCAGCATCCCGTACACGAGCTCGCGCGTCCAGCGGCGATCGCGCGGGTCGAGCCGCGCGGTGCGCCGGTCGAAGGCGCTGTCGAGCAGCTCCCCGGCGCGCAGGTCGGCGAGCACGTCGGCCGCCGCGCCGCGTGCTTCCGTGACGGCGCCTCGCGCCGCCAGCGCGGGGCGCCCGGCCTCGTTCACCGGTCGAGCATCCCGGTGGTCGGAGACGACGGCACCGCGACTTCCCGCCGCGGCATGCGGCCCGCCAGATACGCCAACCGTCCCGCGTCCACCGCGAGACGCATCGCGGTCGCCATGCGCACCGGATCGCTCGCCGCGGCGATCCCCGTGTTCATCAACACGCCGTCCACGCCCTGCTCCATGACGATCGCCGCGTCCGACGCCGTGCCCACCCCCGCATCGACGATCACCGGCACGCCGAGCCGGTGCTTGATCGTGCGAATGGAGAACTCGTTGAGCATGCCGAGTCCCGATCCGATCGGCGAGGCGAGCGGCATCACGCACACCGCGCCCGCGTCCTCGAGCCGGAGCGCCGAGATCAGGTCGTCGTTCGTGTACGCCATCACCTTGAACCCCTCGGCGGCGAGCACGCGCGTGGCCTCGATCGTCGCAGCGGAATCCGGAAGCAGCGTCTGCTGGTCGCCGATCACCTCGAGCTTCACCCACTCGTTGAACCCCGCGGCGCGCGCGAGCCGCGCGTAGCGGATCGTGTCGTCGGCCGTGTAACAGCCCGCCGTGTTCGCCAGCAGCATGTACCGCTGCGGGTCGAGGTGATGGAGGATGCCTTCATCCTTCGTGCGATCGAGATCGACGCGCCGCACGGCGACGGTGACCACCTCCGCGCCGGACGCCTCGATCGCGGCGACCATCTGTTCGTTCGACGCGTACTTGCCCGTGCCCACCATGAGCCGCGAACGGAACTCGCGCTCGGCGATGATGAACGGGGTGTCGAGCGTCTCGAGCAGGGTCGGCGCGGCCATCTCAGCCTCCTCCCACGAAGTGCACGATCTCCAGCGTGTCGCCCTCGCCGAGCACGATCGAGGGATACGCGGCGCGATCGCGCAGGATCTCGCGGTTGTGCTCGATCACGACGAGGCGCGGATCGAGCTGCAGCGAGGCGAGATACGCGGAGAGACTGGTGCCCGGCGCGATCGTGCGCCGACCACCGTTGACCGTCAACGCGATGGTCGACGGCTCATGTGCCAGCGGCGTCGTCATACGCCGAAAGATAGTCGCTCGCGGCGCGTTCGGCATTCGCGGCGTCCCAGATTCCCCGGATTGCCGCGACGCCGTGCGCGCCCGCCTGCCGTAGCGCGGCGCAATGCTCCGGCTTCACCCCGCCGATCCCGATCACGGGCACGTCGACCGCGGCGGCGAGCGTGCGCAGGAACTCGAGCCCGCGCCCAGGCTCGCCGGGATGCGTCGCCGAGGCGAAGACGTGGCCGGCCACCAGCCAGGTCGCGCCCTCCTGCGCGGCGGCGCGTCCTTCCTCGATCGAGTGCACGCTCGCGCCGAGTGCGAGCGCGGGCGCCGCTCGGCGCGCGTCGGCCACGCGCAGCGAGCGGCTCGTGAGCTGCGCCGCGCGCGCGCGGCACGCGAGCGCGAGATCGACACGGTCGTTGACCACGAGCCAGGCGCCCGTGAGCGCCTGCGCCGCCTCGAGGCCCCCGGCGAGCGTCTCGAGCCGCGCGGCGGTGGCGCGCCCGGCGCGGAGGTGCAGCGCGCCGCGTGCGCCGAGCGCCGCCATGACCGCGCAGGCGACGTCGATGAAGTCGTCGCGCGCGACGATCTCGTCCGTCGTGACGGCGTGCACGACGGGAAGGGCCGGACGCGCCGCGAGGGGCGGGGCCGGCTGTGCGTTGAGGGAAGGCTCGAGCACGCCTTCCCTACGGCGAAGCGGGCGCTTCGGTGTCGAACCGGTCGCCGACGGCGATGCCCCGGCCGTTCGCCCACTCGAGCGGAGCCAGGCGGCGCTTTCCGGCGGGCTGCGCGACGGTGAGCCGCACCGCGCCGCCGCCGCACGCCACGAGCATCCCTGCCTCGTCGACGGCGATGACCTCGCCCGGCGCGTGCGCCGTCCCGCGCGGTGCCA
The DNA here is from genome assembly GCA_035494615.1 of Gemmatimonadaceae bacterium. GTDB lineage: Bacteria > Gemmatimonadota > Gemmatimonadetes > Gemmatimonadales > Gemmatimonadaceae > AG11. The sequence continues at coordinate 33,028 of DATJGU010000040.1, read as the reverse complement.
GCCGCGCGCCGAACAGCTTGACCTCGGTGCCGCGCACGCGGCCCCACGCGCCGGGTCTGGGGTCGTATGCCCGCACGTGGTGGGCGACGTCGTGCGCGGGCGTCGTCCAGTCGATGCGGGCCGACTCGCGGGTGATCTTCGGCGCGAAGGTCGCCGCGGCGTCGTCCTGCGGCCGCGGCTCGGCGCGGCCGAGCTCGATCAACGCGAGCGCCTCGATCAGCGCTTCGGCGCCGATCTCGCTCAGCCGCAGCGCGAGCTCGCCCGCCGTCTCGTCCTCGGCGATCGGCGTCGCGACCTGGTGTACGATCGGGCCGGCGTCGAGCGCCGGAACCATCTGCATGATCGTCACCCCCGTCTCGCCGAGTCCCGCGCGGATGGCGGCCTGGATGGGCGCCGCGCCGCGCAGCGCCGGGAGCAGCGACGCGTGGATGTTGAGCGTGCCGAGTCGCGGCAGGTCGATCACCTGCTTCGACAGGATGTGGCCGTACGCGACGACGACGCTCACGTCCGGCTCGAGCGCGCGAAGGCGATCGAGAAACTCGTCGCCGCGCGGCTTGTCCGGCTGCAGCACCGGAAGCTGCTCCTCGAGCGCGACGGTCTTCACGGCCGAGGCGTGCAGGGCGGAGCGCGAGCGGCCGACGGGCCGGTCGGGCTGCGTGACGACCGCCACGACGTCGAACCCCTCGCCGAGCAGCGCGCGCAGCGGCGCGGTGGCGAATTCCGGCGTGCCCCAGAAGAGCACGCGCACCTACAGCTCCTCGTCGGGGTGCTCGTGCCGCTTGCGCTCCTCGGGCGTCTCGAGCGCCGTGCGGCGGATGAAGCCGGGATACTTCTCCTGCTGCAGCTTCCACTTCGTGAGCGCGGCCGTGCGTTTGAGGACGCTCAGGTAGTCGAGAAAGAGCTTTCCGTCGAGGTGGTCGATCTCGTGCTGGAGGCAACGCGCGAGCAGCTCGGATGCCTCGATCTCGAGCGGGTTGCCATCGAGGTCGGTCGCGCGCACGACGACGTCCTTCGGACGCTCGACGTCGGCGTAGATGTCCGGGATGGAGAGGCAGCCTTCCTCGGCTTTCGCCGTCGCGCTGCCGCGCTCGATCACTTCGGGGTTGACGACGACGAGGGGCTCGCCGTCGATCTCGATGACGGCGATGCGCTCGGTGCGGCCGACCTGCGGTGCGGCGAGCCCGATCCCGCGCGCGTGATGCATCGTCTCGAACATGTCGGCGACGAGACGGCGCAGCTCCTCGGTCACCTCGGTGACCGGCGTGGTCTGCTGGCGCAGGATCGGGTCGCCGAGGACCCGGATGTCGAGGATGCTCACGACGTACGGCTACTCCTTCGCGGCGACGATCCGCGCGATCTTGCCGCGCTCGACGACGAGCCGCGACTCCGCCGACCGGATGGTGACTTCGTCCTCCATCGGCCGCGCCGTCGCGCCGTCGGCGACGACGGTGTCCTTGATGTGCACCACCTCGCCGACGATGCCGCCGAAGGTGACGACGCGGTCGCCGCGCTTGATGGAGCGCAGCAGCTCTTCGTGCTTCCGCTTCTGCTGCTGCTGCGGCCGGATGAGGAAGAAGTAGAAGATGCCCAGGATCAGGATGACCTGGACGAGGAAGGGCGACAGGGAGCCGAAGCCGCCGCCACCCGTCTGCAGCGCGAGAAGCGCGGGGAAGATGCTCGAGTGCGTCATGCGGGAGCGGGAACGGTGCGAGAGTGATGGCGCCGGAGCCATGCGTCGCTCCAGGCGCCGAAGGTGCCGGCGAGAAGTGCCGAGCGCGCGTCGCGCATCAGGGCGACGAGGAAATGTACATTGTGCAGGGAGAGGAGGCGCAGCCCGAGGATCTCGTCGGCCAGGAAGAGGTGGCGGAGGTACGCGCGCGTGAAGCGGGTGCAGCACGCGCAGTCGCACTCCGGATCGAGCGGGCGGCGGTCGGCGCGGAACTCGGCGCGCTTGATGTTGAGCCGTCCGTCGCGCGTGAAGGCGGCGCCGTTGCGCCCCATCCGGGTCGGCGCGACGCAGTCGAACAGGTCGACGCCGCGGCGCACCCCTTCGACGAGATCTTCCGGGAAGCCGACGCCCATCAGGTAGCGCGGCCGGCCGGCGGGGAGCACGTCGTGCATCGCCTCGAGGATGCGATACATGTCCGGCTTCGCCTCGCCGACCGAGAGGCCGCCGATGCCGTAGCCGGCCCAGTCGCCCATCGAGCGGATCGCGGCGGCGGCCTCGCGGCGGAGATTCTCGTGGATGCCGCCCTGCACGATCGGGAAGAGCGCCTGTGCGTGCCGGCCCGGGATCGGATCCTCGACCACGAGCCGCTCGAACTCCTCGCGGCAGCGCGCGAGCCAGCGGAGGCTGCGCTCGCTGGCGTCGCGCGCGGCGGCGGCGTCGCTCTGGCCAGGGATGACGTGGTCGAACTGCATGATCACGTCGGCGCCGAGATTGCGCTCGATGCGCATGACGCTCTCGGGGGTGAAGCGGCGCGTCGAGCCATCGATGTGGCTCTGGAAGTCGACGCCGTCCTCGTCGACCGTGCGGAGCGTCGCGAGCGAGAACACCTGGAACCCGCCGGAGTCGGTGAGGATCGGGCGGTCCCACCGCATGAACTCGTGCAGGCCGCCGAGCTCGCGCACGAGCGCGTCACCGGGCCGGAGGTGGAGGTGGTACGCGTTCGCGAGGATCATCTGCGCCCCGATCGCGCGAAGATCGTCGGGATCGAGCGCCTTCACGGTGGCGAGCGTCCCCACGGCCATGAACGAGGGCGTGTCGACGACGCCGTGCGGGGTGGCGAAGCGCGCGGCGCGCGCCGCGCCGTCCGTGTGGTCGATGGTGAATGCGAAGCTCACGCCATGCCCCGTGCCGTCGTCAGACGATCGCCATCGCGTCGCCGTACGAGAAGAACCGGTAGCGTTCGGCCACCGCCTCGCGATAGGCGCGCATGGTGAGATCGTATCCCGCGAACGCGGCGACGAGCATGATGAGCGTGGAACGGGGCAGGTGGAAGTTCGTGACGAGCGCGTCGACGGCACGCGGCCGGACGGGCGGCCGGAGGAAGATACGCGTCTCGCCGCTGCCCGTGCGCAGGAGTCCCGCGTCGTCGATCGCGCTCTCGAGCGTGCGAACCGTCGTCGTGCCGACGGCCCAGACGCGTCCGCCGTGCGCGCGCGTGGCGGCGAATGCGGCCGCGGTGTCCTCGGGCACGGTGTAGCACTCCTCGTGCATCACGTGCTGCGCCGGATCGTCGACCTCGACGGGCTTGAACGTGCCGGCACCGACGTGGAGCACCACCTCGGCGCGCCGCGCGCCGCGTGCGCCGACCGCGGCGAGGAGCTCGGGGGTGAAGTGCAGTCCCGCCGTGGGCGCGGCGACGGAGCCCGCTTCGCGCGCATAGACGGTCTGGTAGCGCTCCGCGTCGGCGGGCTCGTCGCCGCGCGCGATATATGGCGGAAGGGGTACGTGTCCGTGCGCCTCGATCGCGGCGTCGACGTCGCCTTCCGTGCAGAGCCTCACGATCCGCGTGCGGCGCTCGGTGATGGCGAGGATCTCGACGGTGAATCCGGGCGCGATCTCGACGACGCGCCCGGGCCGGAGCTTTCCGCCGGGCGAGACCATCGCCTCGTAGCGTCCGTCACCGAGCGGTGCGAGGAGAAAGATCTCGGCTCGTGCGCCGGACCCGACGCGGCGGCCGAGGAGGCGCGCGCGGACGACGCGCGACCGGTTGACGACGAGCAGGTCGCCGGCGCGGAGGAGCGCGGGCAGATCGGTGAAGTGGCGATGCGCGATCGATTGCGTGGCGCGATCGACGACCATGAGCCGGCTCGCGTCGCGGCGCGCGAGCGGAGCCTGGGCGATCAGCTCGGGAGGGAGGGTGAAATCGTAATCGGCGGTGAGCAGGCCGAGCGGCATCGCGTGAAGATAGAGGGCCGGTGAACGATCGCTCTGAAGTTACGCGGTCACCGGGACGCATCCTCTATCCCGGGAGACCCGCGCATTTCATATTGCGCGACCGCCAGCCCGCTGAGTCGGGCAACGAAACGACGACGAGGGGGACCAGAGATGATTACGATGTTGCGTATCGGCCGACACACGGCGCTCGGCATCGCGGTGACGTGTGCGCTCGCCGCGCCGGCGCTCGCCCAGAACGACAAGATGACGCCGGTTCCGACGCCGGCGCAGCCGAACGCGATCGAGCTCGGCACGCCGCCGCTTCCCGGCGCCACGGCGCAGGAGTCCTGGCACCGCCAGTACGGAAGCCTCTTTGCGCGCAACGTCACCGTCGCCACGCTGACTCCGTACTTGCCGGATCCGTCCAAGGCGTCCGGAGCGGCGGTCGTCGTGGCGCCCGGCGGCGGCTTCCGCACCCTGTCGATGGAGAACGAGGGGTCGAACGTCGCCAAGGCGCTCGCCGCCAAGGGGGTCGCCGCGTTCGTGTTGAAGTACCGCCTCGTGCAGACGCCCGCGGACATGCCCGGCTTCGAGCAATCCATGCGGCAGATGTTCTCCGGCGCGGCCGCTCGGCCACCCCGCCCGTCCACGCCCGATGCGATGGCGGCCAGCATCGCGCCGCAGCTCGAGGACGCGCGCGCCGCCTTTGCGTTGATCCGCAAACGCGCGTCGGAGTGGCACGTCGACCCCGACCGGATCGGCATGGTCGGCTTTTCGGCCGGCGCCATGCTCACGGTGACGACGGCACTCGCCGGCCAGGACGCGAAGCCGGCGTTCATCGGCGACATCTACGGACCGATGGGCACGATGTCCGTTCCGGCCGACGCGCCGCCGATGTTCGTCGCGGTCGCGATCGACGATCCGCTCTTCGGCGGCGGTGAGATCGGAATCGTGAAGAGCTGGATCGCGGCGAAGCGCCCGGTGGAGCTCCACCTGTTCGAGCGGGGGGGCCACGGATTCGGGATGTACCCCAAGGAGACCACCAGCACGGGCTGGTTCGACGAATTCGTCCGCTGGCTCGGCATGCACGGGATGCTCGAGAAGGCTCACTGAGTTGGTCGTGCGTCGCCTCGCGAAGCAGGAGTCACCGATGAGGATGTCCATTGTTCCCGTGAAGGCCACGTCGCTCGTGCTGCTGGCCATCGGAGCCTCGATGGGCGCCGCGCCCCGCCTCGCGGCACAGGCCGAACCGAATCGGCCCGACGCCGGTGCGCCGCCCGCCGGCCTGATGACCCCGCAGAGCCTCGACTCGCTCCCGCGGCGCGCGCCCGACCATCGCCTCCGGTATGGAGCGGACCCGAAGCAGTACGGCGAGCTGCGTGTTCCGGCGGGTCGTGGTCCGCACCCGGTGGTGGTGCTCGTGCACGGCGGCTGCTTCAAGGCGGCGTACGCGACGGCGGAGTACATGGCGCCGATCGGTGATGCGCTGAAGGACGAAGGGATCGCGAGCTGGAGCATCGAGTACCGGCGGCTCGGCGATCCGGGGGGCGGATGGCCCGGTACCTATCTCGACGTCGCGCACGCTGTGGATTTTCTGCGCTCGGTCGCGGGCCGGTACGACCTCGATCTCTCTCGTGTGGTGGCCGTCGGGCACTCGGCGGGCGGGCATCTGGCGATGTGGTCCGCCGGCCGCTCGCGTATTCCGATGGAGAGCCCGCTCCATTCGACCAATCCGCTTCCCCTGCGCGGCGCCGTGGATCTCGCCGGGCCGCTCGACATGTCGGCGCACATCGCGGAATACGAGCAGCTGTGCAGGGACAGCGTCATCACGTCGCTGCTCGGCGGCACGCCGGCCACGCGTCCCGAGCGATACGCGCAGGCGTCGCCGATCAGACTCCTTCCGTACGGGCTGCCGCAGGTACTGGTGCTCGGCACCTACGAGGAGTTCGTGCCGATGCCGCTGATGCGCGCGTACGCGGATGCGGCGCGGGCGGCGGGCGACTCGGTGCGCCTCGTGCTCGTTCCCGGCGCCGGTCATTTCGAGATCGCGAACCCACGCTCGTTCGCCTGGCCGCCGGTGAACCGCGCCATCCGTTCGCTGCTCGACGGGCATCTTCCACCGGTCGACCCGGAATAGCACTGAACCAGGAGGCCGACCGTCGAACGCGGTTTTCTACGCGCGATTGAACCGTGACTGCGCGTCGGACCGGCCTGCCGCGGATTCAGGGGGCCAGCATGCCAGTCCAGATACCGGGTACGCCGTGGTACTCGGTACTGCCGTCGGCAGTTCTCTAGAACAGCACTTCCTGCGCGCTCACGCTCGGCGGCGTGTACCCGAAGTGCCGGTATGCCTGCGGAGTGGCGACGCGCCCGCGCGGGGTGCGCTGCAGGAAGCCCTGCTGCACGAGGAACGGCTCGTACACTTCCTCGAGCGTGCTCGCGTCCTCGCCGATCGCGGCACTGATCGTCGCCACGCCGACCGGGCCTCCCTCGAACTTCTCGATGATCGCCTTGAGGATGCGGGCGTCCATGTCGTCGAGGCCGAACTGGTCGACGTCGAGCATCGCCAGCGCGGCGCGGGCGACGTCTTCCGTGATCACGCCGTCGGCGCGCACCTCGGCATAGTCGCGCACGCGGCGGAGCAGGCGGTTGGCGACGCGCGGCGTGCCGCGTGAGCGGCGGGCGATCTCGCGAGCGCCCGTCGGTTCGATTCCCACCTTGAGCACGTCGGCGGTGCGGCGCACGATGAGCTCGAGATCCTCGGTGGCGTAGTAGTTGAGCCGCTGCTCGATCCCGAACCGCGCCCGCATCGGCGCGGTGAGCATGCCGAAGCGCGTCGTCGCGCCGATGAGGGTGAACCGCTCGATCGGCATCGTGATCGTCTGCGCCTTCGGCCCTTCGCTGAGTCGGATGTCGATCCGGTAATCCTCCATCGCGGGATAGAGGAACTCCTCGATCACCGGGCGCAGCCGGTGGATCTCGTCGATGAACAGGATGTCGCCCGCGCGCAGGTTGGTGAGCGTGCCGACGAGGTCGCCCGGCTTCTCGAGGGCGGGGCCCGACGTCGTCCGGATGTTGACGCGGAGCTCACGCGCGATGAGCTCGGCGAGCGTCGTCTTCCCGAGGCCGGGCGGCCCGTAGAAGATCGAGTGATCGAGCGGCTCGCTCCGCGCGAGCGCCGCGTCGATCGCGAGCCGGAGATTGTCCTTGACCTTCTGCTGCCCGATGAATTCCTCGAGCCGCTGCGGCCTCAGCGACAGCTCGACGACGCTCTCGTCGGAGAGGACTTCCGGGGTGGTGATCTCGGCGCGGGACATGGCTCTGAACTACCTGGGAGGCTGGATTCGTGATACCGAATATAAGCCGAAGCACGGTGAACGGCGAACTGTTGGTGGTTGCGAAGCGTGGTGAACGGTGAGCGATCGACCGTTTACGTCAGCGGGCAGGAACGGCGACGGCGGGAGAAGTGGTGTGAGACGCGTCCCGGGGCCGGCCGTCAACCGAAAAACCGTGAACCGAAGAACCGTTCGCCGTTCACGGCACCTCCGCTTGCACCGTCGCGAGCCGCTCCGCCGCGCGCTTCAAGGTCTCGTACTTCTTGCAGAAGGCGAAGCGCACGAGCGATTTCCCGAGCGAACGGTCGGAGTAGAAGCTCGAGCCCGGCACCGTGGCGACGCCGATCTCGGAGCACATCCACTTCGCGAACGAGACGTCGTCCATGTCGCTCAGGGCGGAGAAGTCGGCGAGCACGTAGTACGCGCCTTCGGGCTGCGTGAAGGTGAAGCCGGCGTCGGTCAGCGCGTCGCAGAGCAGGGTGCGCCGCCCGCGATAGTCGAGCGCGAGATGATTGAAGTAATCGGCGTCGAAGTGCAGCCCCACCGCGCCAGCCGCCTGCAGGGGCGCCGGCGCGCCCACGGTGAGGAAGTCGTGCACCTTCCGGATCGCCGCCGTCTGCGCCTCCGGCGCGACGATGTAGCCCAGCCGCCAGCCGGTGCAGCTGAACGTTTTCGAGAGTCCGGAGATCGTGATGGTCCGCTCCCGCATGCCGGGCCACGTCGCCATCACGTGGTGCTCGCCGGCATACCTGATGTGCTCGTAGATCTCGTCCGTGATCACCCACACGTCGTGCTTCGTGCACAGGTCGGCGATCATCGACATCTCGGCGCGCGTCATCACCCGGCCGGTCGGGTTGTGCGGCGTGTTGAGGACGAGCGCCTTGGTGCGCTTCGTGAACGCCTTCGCGAGCCGGTCGGGATCGATCGTCCAGTGCGGCCGCTCGAGCGGCACGAACGTCGGGATCGCGCCGGCCAGCACCGCATCGGGCCCGTAGTTCTCGTAGAACGGCTCGAACACGATCACCTCGTCCCCCGGATCGAGCAGCGCGAGGAACACCGCCGCCATCGCCTCGGTCGCGCCGCACGTCACGGTCACCTCGCGGTCGTGGTCGACCGGCATGTCGTACCACCGGCGGTACTTCTCCGCGATCGCGATGCGGAGCGCCGAGCTGCCCCACGTGACGGCGTACTGGTTGATGTTGCCGTGGATCGCCGCGCACGCCGCGTCCTTCATCGGCTCGGGCATCGGGAAGTCCGGGAACCCCTGCGCGAGGTTCACCGCCTCGTGTTGATTGGCGATGCGCGTCATCTCGCGGATGACGGATTCGGTGAACGTCGCGGTGCGACGGGCAGCGAGCATGATCGAGGGGGCTCCGGGTTCAGCGACAGTCGTTAGTCCAACGCACCTCAGCGCCCGCCGATGCGCGCGAGCGCCGCGCGAATGAGCTCGGGCGCCGACATTCCCTTCGCGCCGCCGTCGAGCGCGCCGCGCACCGCCTTCTCCGCGTCGACGGTGGTGTAGCCGAGCGAGACGAGCGCGCGGATCGCGTCGTCCGCGCCCGGTCCCGCGCCGCGCCCGACCCCCGACGGGGCGCCGGAGCTCTGCAGCTCGTCGAGCTTGTCGGCCAGATCGAGAATCAGTTGCTCGGCCTTCTTCCTCCCGACGCGCGGCACGCTCTGCAGCGTGGGGACGTCCTTCTCGCGGATCGCGCGCACGAGCCGGTCCGCGGTGAGCGACGACAGCAGCCCGAGCGCGAGCGCGGGCCCGACGCCCTTGGCGCCGAGCACCTTCTGGAAGACGCGGCGCTCGTGCGGCGTGGTGAAGCCGAAGAGCTGCCACCCGTCCTCCTTCACCACGAGATGGGTGTGCACCGCGCACCGCTCGCCCGCCTTCGGTAACGCCTCGTACGCGTTGAGCGGCACGGCGAGCTCGTAGGCGACGCCGCCGTCGGTGAGGATCTCGATCCGGTCGAGCTCCTTGGCGACGAGCACGCCCGCGACCTGGACGATCATCGGCGGCGCGTGCTCGGCGGCGACATCCGCGCCGCGGCGAGGCGCGGACGCGAGGGCTCGCGCACCCGCCCCTGGCCATCGATGCGCGGCAGGCTCGCGCTCATCACGCACGCGAGCGCGGCGGCCACGCCGTCGGCCGCGTCCGACGGCTGCGGCACGCTCTTCAACCGGAGGAGCCGCGTGAGCATGAACTGCACCTGCTCCTTCGTGGCTCCTCCCGTGCCCACCACGGCCTTCTTGATCTCCGCCGGCGCGAGCTCGTTCACCGGCACTCCCGCCAGCTCGGCGGCGAGGAGGATCACTCCGCGCGCGTGCCCCAGCACGACGGTGGTGCGCACGTTCCGCGCGTAGAAGACGTCTTCGACCGAGAGCGCATCGGGCCCGTGTCGCTCGATCAATTCCCGTACACCTTCATGGATCTCGCGCAACCGCGACGGCAGCGGATCGCGCGCGCGGGTGCGGATCACGCCGCACTCCACGAGCACGGGAAAGGCCGGTCCGCCGCCGCGGACGACGCCGTAGCCGGTGTTCGCCGTCCCCGGATCGATGCCGAGTACGAGCACGCGCGCCGCCTGCGTGAGAGTGAAGCCGCCGTCAGCCCTCGAGCTTCGCGAGCTCGGCGTCGTCGACCTCGAAGTTGGCCCACACCTTCTGCACGTCGTCGAGGTCCTCGAGCGCCTCGATGAGCTTGAACAGCTGCCCGACGCTCTCGCCCGTCACGGGCACGGTGCTCTTCGGCACCATCGCGAGCTCGGATTCCGTCGGCACGATGCCGCGCGCCTCGAGCGCACTCCTCACCGCATGGAACGACATCGGATCCGTCGTGACGACGTACACCTCGTCCTCGCGGCGGAAATCCTCCGCCCCCGCCTCGAGCGCCGCCTCGAGCGTCGCGTCCTCGTCGGGGTGCTGCGCCGCGTCGATCTCGAGCTGTCCCTTCTTCTCGAACATGAACGCCACCGACCCGGGCGTGCCGAGGTTCCCGCCGCCGCGCGACATCTTGTGCCGCACGTCGGCGACGGTCCGCGTCGGGTTGTCGGTCATGGCGTCGATGATCAGCGCGACACCGGCCGGCCCGTAGCCCTCGTACGTGACCTCCTGGATGTCCTCCGACGCGAGCTCGCCGGTCCCCTTCTTGATCGCGCGATCGATGTTCTCCTTCGGCAGCGACTTGGCCTTCGCCGCTTCGATCGCGACGCGCAGCCGCGCGTTTCCCGCCGGATCGCCGCCGCCCATCTTGGCGGCCATCGTGATCTCACGAATCAGCTTCGTGAACAGCGCGCCGCGCTTGGCGTCGGTCGCCGCCTTGTAGTGCTTGATCTGCTTCCACTTGCTGTGGCCGGCCATACGTCACTCGTCGTCGGAAGTCGGCGGCGTCCGCTGACGCCGGTCCGGAAATATACCCGCCGGCCGCTGGGGCCGGGATGCGGCCGCCTCAGGGCGACACGACCGCCGCGAGCCCGGCACGAAACCCGGTGAGCCGGGCCTGCACCGGAACACCCGCGCCATCCTCCGCGGCGAGCGAGCCGAGCGTATAGGCCGCGCTCGGGTAGAGCGTGAGCCCAGCGATGTCGCCACGCACGCGGACGCCGACGGTCGCCAGCCGGCTGGCCCGCGAGCGCACTTCGCTCGCGTCCGCGTCCTGAAGCCATTGCCGAAGCTCGACGCTCGGCTCGATCAGGGCGCCGCGCGCGTGCATGCCGAGCGAGAGAAAGAGATTGGCGAGGTTCTCGCGCCCCGCGCGCTCGCCCGACGCGTAGAAGCCCGGCGCCCGCAGCAGATCGTACGCCGCCACGGTGAACTCCTGTCCGGCGATCACTCCCGTCAGCGCGCCCTGCGCGATCACGCGGTCGCCGGTAGCGTACGCCGAGCCGTCGGCGTCGTCGCGACCGAACGCGGCGTACGTCACGCCGAGCGCGAGCCGTCCCGCGCCGAGCGGCCGGTCCGCGCCGAGGCGCGCGCGCATCTCGTTGCCCGGTCGGTAACGAAAGGTCTCGTCGGGAATGTCGAACGGCTCGTAGGCCGCGGAACGCCGCACCGCCGCGCCGGCGCCCACGCTCCACTCGCCGACCGGTCGCGCGATCGCGACGCCGCCCGTCGCGGCGAGCCCCGTGCCCATGTTCGACACGGGGAAGTCGAGGAAGTCGTTGCCGATCCGCCCCGCGGCCGCGAGCTGGTCGAGCGAGATCGTCGAGCGGCCCGTCGGCAGGCTCACGCCCGCGGTGAGAACGACGAAGTCGTCGCCGAGCGTGAGATTGCCGCGAATCTGCGTGTCGGTGAGTCCCGCGACGTCGCTGCGCAGCGCACCGGAGGCGACGTGCGCTCGCGCGTACGCGGTCCCGACGTCGACGGTGAGCCGCGAACCCGCGGGGATCGTGACGAACACGGGGATCGCGAGCTCGGAGATCGTCTCCTCGGCCGGCGCGTGCACGCGATACTGCACCCACTGCGGCGCGGCTCGCCCCTCCGGGTCGGCGAGCGACTGCGCGCCAAGGCCCGGTGCGCGCAGCACGGCGCCAAGCGCCAGCGCGACGGCGGCGAGTCGCGCCGGGCCGAACGCGAATCGGGTCATTGCGGCTTCGGCCGCGGACCGCGCATCCTCGCGCGTCCGGATCGCCCGGGCTTGTCCGAGTCCGTCGCCGCCGAGGCATCGTCCTTGGCGGGCGGGCCGTGCCCTCGCGCTCGGCCCGGCGCGGTCGATGCAGCGGCCGCGGACGGATTCAGCTCGTCGGCGGCGGCGTGGACGGCATCGGCGACGTCGCGGCCGCGGCCGTTCGTGCGCGCCGCGCTCGCCTCGTCGCTGCCGCGGAAGGCGCGCTCGAGGGAGCTCGGCGGCGCGTCGGCGTCCGTGCGAAGCCGCGCGGACTCCGCGCTGCGCGCCCTGGCCGCTCCGAACCCGGGATCGATGCGCGTCGCGTCGCGAAAGAAGCGCTCGGCGTCGTCGAAGCGGCCGTCGTCCTCCGCGGCGAGCCCGCGGCTGTACGCCAGGAAGGCGGCGAGCGAGCGCGTGGGCCGCTGTTCGACGGCGTTCCGCTCCGCCACGGTGAGCGTCACGCCGAGCTGCTCGAACAGATCGAGCGCGATGCGCTTCTCGAGGTCGAACAGCGCGTCGAGATCGGCGCTGCCCTGCGCGGCGCCCTCCACCTGCGCGGTCGGCACGTCGACGACGGCGGCGTCGACGCGGAGCCGGTGCTCGTCGAGCTGGTGCAGCGCGCCCTGCACGACGCGGCCGGCGCGCAGCAGCCGGCCGGCGCGCACGTTCGTGACGGAATCCGTGACGCCGGAGCGCTGGAGCGCGAGCTCGGCGAGGAGGGCGCGCACGCGCCCGCGCTCCACGACGGTGAGCCGCGACGCGCGCGCGAGGTCGGTGGTGAGCAGCTCGGTGAAGCCGCGCTCGAGCGGCCGGAGCGCGCTGTCGGCACCGTCGAACCGCATCGGCAGCACGGCGATCGTCGTCGGCGAACCGCCGACGTCCCCGAGCTCGCGCTCCCGTTCCACCGCGTGCCGCGCTTCCTCGGCGAGCTCGCGCCGCGTCAGGGCGGCCAGCCGCGCCTCGAGCCGACGTCGTACGCGGCGCGTGCGACCGACGGCGACGTACGTGGAGTACGCGCGACGCGCGGCGGCGAGATCACCGAGCTGCTCGGCGGCGAGACCGAGGTACAGCGCGGTCACGCCGTCGGTGGAGTCGATGCGGGCTGCGCGCTCGAGCGCGGAACGTGCCTCCGCGGCGCGGCCGGCACGGTAGTAGGCGATCCCCAGCGCACGGTTGGCCTCGAGCGACGCCGGGTGGATGTCGCGCTCGTGCTCGAGCCGAGGCAGTGTCCGTGGGTCGAACGTCCGGCTCGATGCGCACCCGTTCAGCCCGAGCGCGAGCAGGAGCGCGATGCCGGCATGGACTCCTCGCACGACCGAACGACTCCCTACCGATCCGGATCGAGCATGTCCTCGAACCGCATCCACTGCTCGTAGAAGTACAGATCGACGTAGCCCATGCCGCCGTTGCGGTTCTTCCGCACGAGCAGCTCCGTGGCGCCCTCGATGCCGCGCGCGCTGTCGTACATCCCCTCGCGGAAGATCGCGAGCACGACGTCGGCCCGCTCCTTCACGGCGCCGTGCGCGCCGAAATCGTCGAGGGCCGGTCGGCGATCGGGCCGCTCGCCGAGGTGTGGGAGCGGCGCGGTCACGAGCAGCGCGGCGCGCGCGTCGAGCGCGAGCCGCTTGAGCGAACGGATCGCCGCCGCCTCCTCCTCGTCGGAGCCGCGGATGCCCGGCAGGAGATCCTCGAGCCCGTCGATCACCACGAGCTCCACCGTGCGCAGCGCGGACAGCTCGTCGGCGATGGCGCTCACGCCCGCCACGGGCACGCGCTCGATGATCGGCAGCTCGTCGCGCAATCGGATCGCCGCCGCGCCGACCGCGGCACGCGCGTCCTCGTCGAGGGTGCCGCAGCGAAGGTCGTCGACCCGCGTACGCCCCTCGATGGCCAGCACGCGCTCCAGCACGCGCTCGACGTGCATCTCACCCGTGTAGAACACGGTCGCGCGACGCTGCTGCGCCGCGCGGAGCGCCACGGCGAGCGCGAACGCGCTCTTCCCGCTGCCGACGTCGCCGCCGAGGACGATCAGATCGCCGCGCCGCAGTCCGCCGCCGAGCAGCTTGTCGAGACTCGGGAATCCCGTGGGAACGGTGTCCGTGGGCGCTGCGCCGTCGGCGACCGCGTCGACGCGGCCGAGCAGGAGCGACAGCGGAGAGATGTCGGTGCCACGCGGCATCGTCCAAGATAGGGCGCGCTCGACGGCGGGAGCAAGGAAATCCTCACACGGCCGCGTGCGGCTGCTGCGTGCGACCGTTGCCGTTCGCCAGCGACGCTGCGAGCGCCACGAGCTCCCCGCGCGACGGGCCGTCGAGAAAGGACTCGGCCGCCTTCGCGAGCGCGACGACGAGCGGCGCGAGCACGACGCCGTCGCCGTGCGCCGAGGCATCGGCGAGCTTGCTCACCGGACTGCGCACGGGCGCCGGAATCGCCACGGTGCCGAGCCAACCCTTTGCGCCGTTGCACCGTGCGGCGCGCGTTTCCTCGTCGAGGCCCAGGGTGTCGTCGCAGCAGTCGGACGCGAGTCGCGCTGCGACGAAGCAGGCGAGGGCCACCTCGCGCGCCCCGCCGAGCGGCGCACGCCCCGCGCAGGCAGCGAGATGACGGAAGCGGAAGACTGGCGCGGGGAGCGCGTACGGGAGCGAGACCGGCACGCGACGAATCTGCGCCGGCGCCCCGACCGGTGCCAGACGCGGCGCCGCCGCACCATCGCGTGCGCCGCGCGTTGCTCGCTCCGGTAGTGCACCCTTACGTTTGAGCCATGCTGCATCAGGCCAAGGCCGCGTTCCGGGCCGACGACGGGGCGGAGCCGCGCGAGCCAACTCGCATGTCGTTGCGCGACAAAGCCTTCGCGCCGACGCAGTAACCATGTACCGTCGGCTCCTCGGCTATCTCCGCCCGCACGCCTGGCGCATGGTGGGCACCGTCGCGTCCAACGTGATCGCCGCGGCGCTCGACGTCTTCTCGTTCACCCTCCTCCCGCTCTTCCTCAACGCGCTCTTCGGCGCGCAGCGGCTCATCCCCGCCGCGTCCCCCACCTGGATCACCGACGCGCACCAGCGACTCGTCGGCGCCTTCCTCGATCCGGCCGACCGCCTCGGCTCCGTGGAGACGATGATGGTGGCGATCATCGCCATCGTCGCGCTCAAGAACCTGTTCGTCTGGCTCGCCGGCCAGCTCGGCGCGTCGCTGCAGGAGAACGTGACGCGCGACCTGCGCGACGGCGTCTTCCGGCACCTGCAGCGGCTGCCGCTCGCCTGGTTCCAGCGCACGAAGACGGGTCAGATCATCTCGCGCGTGCTCTCGGACACCGAGCAGACGAAGGCGCTCATCACCGAGCTCGTCACGCGCACGCTCCAGAACGTCGCGCAGATCGTCGGCACGATCATCGTGCTGCTCAGCTACTCGGTGCGGCTCACCTTCGTGGCGCTCGTCATCGCGCCGCTGCTCACGCTCGCCCTCCAGCCGGTGCTGCGGAAGCTGCGCAAGGGCCACCGCCGGCTTCGCGGCGACTACGGCGAGATCACGAGCGTGCTCCAGGAAGCGGTGAGCGGGGTGCGCCTCGTGAAGTCGTTCCGCGGCGAGCGCTACGAGGATGGGCGCTTCACCGGCGCGAGCCATCGCTACTCGTCGGGGATGGTGCGCATCACGCGCATCGCGGCACTCTCGCAGCCGATGACGGAGCTGATCGGCGTGTCGGTCGCGATGATGATCCTCTGGATGGGGGCGCGCGAGGTGCTGCTCGGCGGGCCCGCGGCGATGGACAGCGCCACGCTCATCACCTTCATGATCATGGTGATGCGGCTGCTTCCGCCGCTGAAGCAGCTCTCGCAGGCGCCGACGACGGCGCAGCAGTCGTTCGCCTCGGCCGAACGGCTGTTCGAGGTGCTCGATCTGCCCACCGAGGACCAGCTCGACGGCGGCACGCGGTCCGTCGACGGCCTGCGCGAAGCGATCGCCTTCGAGCACGTGAGCTTCGCCTACGACGAGGAGCCCGTGCTGCGCGACGTGAGCTTCGTCGCGCGGCGCGGCGAGGTCGTTGCGCTCGTGGGCGCGAGCGGGGCGGGGAAGAGCACGCTCGTCGACCTGATCCCGCGCTTCTACGAGCCCACGGCGGGCGCGATCCGCCTCGACGGCGTCGACACGCGCGAGATCGCGCTTCCCTCGCTGCGCGGCCTCACCGGCATCGTCAGCCAGGACACCGTGCTGTTCAACGACACCGTGCGCAGCAACATCGCCTACGGCGCGTCGAACCGTTTCTCCCAGGCGGAGGTGGAAGCCGCGGCGCGCGCCGCGAACGCGCACGGCTTCATCAGCGAGCTCCCGGAAGGCTACGACACCGTGCTCGGCGAGCGCGGCACGCGGCTCTCCGGCGGCCAGCGCCAGCGGCTCGCGATCGCGCGCGCGCTGCTCACCGATCCGCCGATCCTGATTCTCGACGAGGCGACGTCCTCGCTCGACACCGAGTCCGAGCGGCTCGTGCAGGAAGCGATCGACCGGCTGCTCGCCGGCCGCACGGTGTTCGTGATCGCGCACCGGCTCTCCACCGTGGTGCACGCCGACCAGATCCTCGTGCTGGAGCGCGGCGAGATCGTCGAGCGCGGGACGCACGCCGAGCTGCTCGCCCTCCGCGGGGTGTACCACCGCCTGCACGAGGCGCAGCTTCGTCGCGAGGGCGCCGACGCCCCCGGCGTGTCGGTGTCTCCTCCCGTCGGCGCCGGAGCGCGCTGACGGGTGCGCGCGCTCTTCTATTACACGGCTCACGGCTGGTCCGGCGCGGCGCGCGCGTTCGCCGTCGCCGCGCGCGGGCTCGCCGCGCGCGGCGAGCCGGTGACGATCGCCTGCTGCGCCGACACGGCCGCCGAGCACGTGTTCGCGCGCGAGGGACTCGAGGTGGTCGCGCTCCCACCGGGCGGGTCCGCCGCCGGCGACGCATGGCGCCTGCGCCGTGTCCTGCGCGAACGGTTCGTCGAGGTGGTGTTCCTGCACACGCCGCGCGAGCAGCTCGTCGCGAGCTCGGCGATGCGTCTCGCCGAGCGCGGGGCGGTGATCCGGCGCGTGCCGGCGGGACGCATCGCCAACCCGCGCGAGAGCGGGCCGATCGCCGAGCGCATGGCCAACAGCCGGCTGCTCTTCACCACCGAGGCCGATCGTGCGCGAAGTCCGGGCGCGGCGAGCGAGTTCGTCGCGCCGCTCGGCGTCGAGGTGACGCGCGTGGACGGCATCCGCGCCGAAGCGCGCGCCGGCCTCGGCATCGAGCCGCACATTCAGCTCGTCGTCTGCGTCACGTCGGGCTTCGCGCGTTCGCGCGCGACCACCGCCCTGCGCACCGTCGCGCTGCTGGCGGGCCGGCATCCCGACCTGCGGCTCGCGCTCGTCGGGCCCGCCGCGGAGGAGGAAGACGTCCACATGCACGCCGCCGCGCTCGGCGTCAGCTCGCTCGTGCACTTCCTCGGCGAGCGCGACGACCTTCCCGCGGTGTGCGCGGCGGCGGACCTCGGCTGGGTCGCCGCGGACGGCGACGACGCCGGCTTCGCCTGCCTCGACTTCATGGCCGCGAGCGTGCCGATCGTGTCCGAGCGCACGCCGCTCGTGGCGCACTTCGTCCCCGACGGCATAGCCGGCGTGCTGCTCCCCCCCGCCGATCCGAGCGACACCGCGGCGGCCGTGGCGTCGTTCCTCGCCCACCGGGATCAGCGCGAGGCGATGGGGCGCGCCGGCCGCACCCGCGCGCAACGCGACTTCGGCGAGACGGCGATGATCGACGGCTTCGCCGCCGCGGCCGACGCCGCCGGCGACCGAACCTCCTGGGCGGTGCGGTGAGCGCGGCGACTCTCTCGCATTACGCGCAGTACTATGGAATACGCGGCTCGGTGGCGGCCCTGCGCCGGCTGAGCCTCGCGCACGCCGGATCGATCGGCGAGCGGCTCGGCGCGCTCGGCTATCGCCCCATCGGCATCCGGCGCGCCGTCGTCGAGCGACAGGTGCGGGCGGCGTTCCCCGGGCTCGGCGACGAGGCGGTGCAGCGCATCGCCCGCGCGTCGTACGCGAGCCTCGGCCGCACGACCATCGAGACCACGCTCCTCCCGACCTACTCGCGCGAGCAGGTGCTCGGCCTCGTCGAGCGCGTCACCGGATGGGATCTCGTGGAGCGGGCGATGGCGGGGGAGCGCGGACTCATGATCGTGGCCGGCCATCTCGGCAACTGGGAGCTCGGCGGTGCGTACGTCGCCGCGCGCGGCCTGTCGCTCGAGGTCGTGGCGCGCCGGATGGAGAATCCGCTGTTCGACCGGTACCTCAACGAGACGAGGCGTCGCATCGGGATGACGGTGATCCACGACGCCGACGCGGTGCGCCGCGTGCCGCGCGCCATGCGCGAGCGTCATGCGGTCGCGTTCCTGATCGATCAGGGCGCGGTGGGGCTCGCCTCGACCTGGGTGCCGTTCTTCGGACGCTACGCCAAGACGCCGCGCGGCCCCGCGGTGTTCGCGCTCCGGCTCGGCGCGCCGCTGCTCTTCGCGTGCGCACTTCGCCAGCCGAGCGGACGGTTCGTCATCCACTTCGAGAACGTCCCCGTCGAGCGGACCGGCACGCTCGATGCCGACGTCGACCGCATCGTCGCGGCGTACACCGCCACCCTCGAGCGGTGGGTGCGCCGTGCGCCCGAGCAGTATTTCTGGCAGCACCGGCGCTGGAAGCACCAGCGGCCCGGCACGCCCCCCGAGCTGGGAGATCCGTCATGAACGAGCGCGTCAGCCGCGCGCTGCGCCGCGACTTTCGCGCCTGGTTCGGCATCGGCGTGGTGGTGGTGCTCGCGCTGCTCGCGCTGCTCGCGCCCGTCGTCGCGCGGCACGACCCGCTCGCGATCGATCTCGTGAACCAGCTTCAGGGTCCGTCGGCCACACACTGGCTCGGCACCGACATCCAGGGGCGCGACGTCTGGTCGCGACTCGTCTACGGGTCGCGCGTCTCGCTCTCCGCCGGCGTCGTCTCGCAGCTCATCGCGCTGCTGCTCGGGCTCACGCTCGGCCTCGCGGCGGGCTATCGCGGCGGATGGGTGGACGAGCTCGTGATGCGGCTCGCCGACGTGACGCTCGCCTTCCCCACGCTGCTCCTGCTGATCGCGATGGCCGCCGCGCTCCAGCCGTCGCTCGGCGTCGTCTTCCTCACCATCGGCGTGGTGGGGTGGGCGGGCATGGCGCGACTCGTTCGCGGGCAGGTGCTCGTCGTCCGCCAGCTCGAGTTCGTGCAGGCGTCGCGCGCGCTCGGTGCGCGCGACGTGCGCATCGTGCTCCAGCACGTGCTGCCGAGCGTCATCGCGCCCGTGCTCATCGCGGCGACGCTCGGCGTGGCCGCCGCGATCATGGCGGAGTCCGCGCTCTCGTTCCTCGGGCTCGGCGTCCAGCCGCCGACGCCGAGTTGGGGCTCGATGATCGCCGACGGGCGGGATCTGAATCAGTTGCGCCACGCGCCGTGGACGTCCGTCGCGCCGGGCTTCGCCATCGGCGCGGCGGTGCTCGGCTTCAATCTCCTCGGAGACGCGCTCCGCGACGCACTCGATCCGCGTCACGCGGCGAAGAGCGGCACGATCGACGCGCCTCCCTCGGCGCGCACGTAGCCGTGACGTACGACGTGGCCGCGCTGCGACGCGAGGAGTTCCCCTGGGCCGCCGCCGGCGAGGCGGTGTACCTCGACGCGGCGAGCACGGGCCCGCTCCCCGAGCGGACCCTGCGCGCGCAGTCGGAGTTCACGAGGAAGCGCGCCGCGCCGTTCCGGCTGTCGCACGAGGAGCAGTTCGCCGTGCTCGACGCCGCGCGCGACCGCGCCGCGACGCTCATCGGCGCGGAGGAGGGCACCGTCGCGCTCGCGGTCAACACGGGCGCGGGGCTCAACCTCGCCGCGTGGGGGCTGCCGCTCCGCGCGGGCGACGTCGTCGTCGTCCCCGATCTCGAGTTTCCGGCCAACATGTATCCGTGGATGGCGGCCGCGAAGTCGCGCGGCTACACGGTGCGGCGTGTGCCGGCGCGCGAGGGGCTGCTCGACGCGGAAGCCGTGCTCGCCGCGCTCGACCAGCCGGCCGTGCGCGTGCTCGCGCTCTCCTGGGTCGGCTTCGCCACCGGCGTCGTCGCCGACCTCGATCGCTTCGCCGCGGCGTGCGACGCGCGCGGCACCTGGCTCGTGGTCGACGGCATCCAGGGGGTCGGCGTGCTCCCGCTCGACGTGCGCCGAACGCGTGTCGCGATGCTGGCGTGCGGCGCGCAGAAGTGGCTGCTCTCGCCGTGGGGGAGTGGGTTCACCTACGTGCGGCCCGACGTCGTCGGGGTGCTCGATCCGCAGCCGGTGAGCTGGATGGCGGTGCGCGGCTCGGACGACTTCTCCAACCTGGTGGACTATCGGCTCGAATGGCGCGACGGCGCGCGCCGGTTCGAGCCGATCACGGTGCCGTTCCAGGACTTCGCCGGCATGGCCGCGAGCCTGGCGCTCCTGCTCGAGCTCGGGGTCGGCGCCGTCGCCGGCCACGTGGCGGCGCTCACCGAAGCGTTGGCGGAAGGCGCGGCGGCCCTGGGCGTGCCGGTGGTGACTCCGGCTCCTCGCGCGGGGATCGTGACGCTCCGTCCCCGCGACGCCGCCGCGACCTGCGCTCGGCTGCGTGACGCGCGGGTGATCCACTCCGTCCGGGAGGGGACGATCCGCCTCGCGCCTCACTGCTATTCCACGAGCGAAGAGATCGCGACGGTCATCGACGTGCTCGCGCGCTCGCGACGCACGTGATCCCGGCAACCTTCGTTCTTCATCGCATGCCACTCGGCGCACCGGCCGGCTCGGCCTCCTCGACCGGCTCCGCGGACCGCGCGGCCGTGCCGCCCGCGCGCGGCGGACGGGCGCCCCTCGGTCGCTTCGAGTGGGGTGCGCTGGCGGTCTACGGCCTCGTCGTCGCCGTGCTCTCCGCCCTGCACGAGCCGTGGAAGGACGAGACGCAGACCTGGCGTCTCGCCATCGACAGCCACGGGCTCGGCGCGCTCGTGCACAACGCGCGATACGAGGGCCACCCGCTCCTCTTTCATCTGATCCTCCAGGCGGTCGCGCTGGTGTCGCGGTCCTGGTGGGCCGTCGTGGTGCTGCACGTCGTGATCGCCTGCGCCGCGGCGTGGGTGGTGATGCGGTACGCCCCCTTCACCCGGTTGGAGAAGGTGCTCGTGATCGCCGGCTACTATCCGGCCTACGAGTACGCGGTGATCGTGCGGCCGTACGGGCTCGGGATGCTGCTCGCCTTCGCGTCGTGCGCGGCGTGGACCGCCGAGCGGCGCCGGACGGTGCTCGCGAGCGTGCTGCTCGTGCTCCTCGCGAACACGACCGTGCTCGGGCTCCTTCTCGCGCTCGCGCTCGCGGCGGCGTACGTCACCGATTGGCTGTTCGGCGCGGAGCTCCGGCCACGGTTCTCGTCCCGACAGCTCGGCGCCGCCGGCGCGGCGCTGCTCGCCGTGATCGTGGTCGTGGCGCTCGTGGCGAAGCAGGTGATCCCGCCAGCCGATGCCGCGTATCGCGGCGACGGAGCGACTGTCGAAGGCGCCTCGGCGTGGTCGGTCGGCGCGGCGCTCACCATCCCGCTCCGCGCGTTCACGCCGGTGATGAGCGTGGCGGAAGGGACGGTCAAGTGGAACGACTGGCTGTTCGATCCCGGCTCCCGTCCGGTGCTGGGTCTCGAGGTGCTGCTTTCGGTGACGGCGGTCACATTCGGGCTGCTCGTCGCGATGCGCCGGCTTTCGTCGCTGGTGCTGTTCGTCGTCGGCACGGCGGGCTTCGTGGGCTTCTTCGCCCTGTTCGTGTTCGGCTTCAGCCGGCACCACGGGCACCTCGTGCTCGTCTGGATCCTCGCGGTGTGGCTGGCACGTGCCGGTCCGCCAACGCGGTGGCCCGCGATGCTCGCGCCGCTGGCGGCGCGGGCGCAACGCTGGGCACCGGCGGTGGTCGTGGCGTCGCTCGTGCCGATGGTCGTGGGGGCAGCCGAGCTCGCGGTGGCGGATGCCATGCTCCCCTTTTCCGACGCCCGACAGGTCGCGAGCTTTCTCCGCACCCACGCGGGAGCGGATACCCCGCTGATCGCCATCGCGCGGTCGGACGCGCAGTCGGTGGGCGCGCTCCTCGACCGGCCGGTGATCTATCCGCTCGACGGCCGGGTGAGCACGTTCGCCATCTGGGGATCCGTTCGCTCCACGCGACCAGTCAGTACGCGTGTCGTCGGCGTCGTGGACTCCGTGCTCGCCGTGAACTGCCAGGCCGCATTGATCGCAACCGCGCGCACGGACATCTCGCCCGTGCTCGCCTCGCACGCTCACCTGATCTATGAAACTCCCGGCCGACCGATGAGTGGCAACCGGTACCGCGTCTGGCTCGCCTCCGCGGCGCCGTCGGCGCGCTGTCCCGGCGGAGCGGGGAGATGATCGCCGCGCCCGCCGGCCGTCCCTTCGTTCACGCCAGCCGCCCTCGCTCGAGTCGTCGCCGGTCGTCGTGAGCACACCATCCGCGTCGCGCAACGCGATCGCCAATACGCTCGGCTACGCGATCGCCATCGCGATCTCGTTCGTTCAGGCGCCGTTCCTCATCCATCAGCTCGGCGACGAGCGGTACGGCATCTGGACGCTGATCGGTCTCGTGACGGGGTACTACGGGCTCCTCGACCTCGGTACGCGAGGCGCCGTGGGCTTCTTCGTGGCGCGGGCGCGCGCGCGGGACGCCGCCGTCGAGATCTCGGAGCTCACCGCCTCCGCCTTCTGGTTCCTCGCCGGCGCGGGCGGGGTCGTGCTCGTGGTCGGGACCGCGGTGCTGTTTCTCTTCCCCGACATGTTCCGCGTGGCGGCGGCCGTGCGAACGGAGACGCTCGTCGCGCTGGGGATCGCGCTCGTGCTCACCGTGCTCACGCTGCCGCTCGACGTGTTCGCCGCGATCGTCAACGGCTGCCGGCGCGGCGAGGTGATCACCTTCACCGAGACCGCGGTCCGGATCCTCGTCTTCGTCCTGATCTTCGCGCTGTTCTGGAACGGCGCGCGGCTCGACATCCTCGCCTGCATCCAGGTCGTCGCGAAGGTGACCGTCTGGGTGGTGGCGTTCGTCACCGCGCGGCGGCTCGAGCCCAACTGGAGCGTCAACGTCCGGTTCTTCCGCCGTTCCCGGCTGCGCGAGATCATGCGCTACGGGCTGCAGACGTCGGTGATCAACGTGGCCGGCGTCATCGTCCAGCGCATCGATGCCATCGTCATCGCCGTCGTGCTCGGGGCGCGCATGGTCACCGTCTACGTCATCGGCCAGTCGCTGGTGACGTACCTCAGCCAGGGCGTCTCGGCGATCACCCTCGCGCTCACCCCCTTCTTCGCCGACCTCCACGCGAAGGAGGACGCGAACCAGACGCGCTGGCTGTTCTTCGCCGGCACCCGCGCCGCGTCGCTCGCCACGGGGCTCATCGCCGGCGGGCTCGTGGCGTTCGGCGCGCCGTTCATCGCCCGATGGGTCGGCGCGCACTACGTGCAGGGCCTCTGGTTCGATCGGTCGGACAGCGTGCTGCTCATCCTGCTCGCGGCGACGATCCCGCGACTGCTCCACAGTGCGGCGGCGCAGTACCTGTTCGGCAGCAACAAGCAGGCGTACCTCGCGCGGCTGTTCGTGATCGAGGGCGCGGCGAACCTCGCGCTCTCGCTCGCGCTCGTGCATCCGCTCGGCCTCGCCGGCGTCGCGATCGGCACGGCCGTGCCCTCGCTCATCAGCCAGGGGTGGTTCCTCCCCCGCTTCGTCGCCGGCACGATGGACCTCTCCGTGCGGCAGCTCTTCTTCGAGGGGCAGGCGCGTGGCCTCGCGGTGGGGGTCGTCGTGGCCCTCGTCGGTGAGGCGATGGCGCGGCTCGTGCCCCCGCTCACCTGGCCGACCTTCTTCACCGCCGTTCTGCTCACCGTCGTCATCGCGTCGCCCTTCCTCTGGTTCCTCGGCCTCACCGGCGAGGACCGGCTCCTGGTGCGCTCCATGCTCGCGCGGCTGCGCCCCGAGCGGCGCCCCGCGTGACGCTCGTTTGCGCACGTCCACGATCCCACCGCACTCCGTGAAGCTCCTCCACGTCGTCGGCGCCCGGCCGAACTTCCCCAAGCTCGCTCCGGTCTATCACGCGGGCCGCGCGGCCGGCATCGAGCAGGTCGTCGTGCACACCGGCCAGCACTACGACACGCTGCTGTCGTCGGGATTCTTCGACGACCTCGAGATCCCGCCCCCCGACTTCAACCTCGAGGTGGGCTCCGCGACGCACGCGGTGCAGACGGCCCGCATCCTCGAGCGGTTCGAGCCCGTGCTCACCAGCACGACGCCCGACTGGCTCGTCGTCTATGGCGACGTCAACTCCACGATGGCCACCGCGCTCGTGGCCTCGAAGCTCGGCGTGCGGATCGCGCACGTCGAAGCGGGGCTCCGGAGCGGCGACCGCACGATGCCGGAGGAGATCAACCGCATCGTCGCCGACCGGCTCGCCGATCTCCTGCTCACGCCGTCGCGCGACGCGGACGAGACGCTCCGCGGCGAGGGCGAGGCGGCGGAGAAGATCGTCTTCGTCGGCAACGTGATGATCGACTCGCTCCTTCGCGCGCTCCCGCGCGCCGAAGCCACCGGCGCCGCGCGCCGGCTCTGCGCCGACGGCTCCCACGTCGTCGTCACGCTGCACCGGCCCTCGAACGTCGACGACGAACAGCGGCTGCGCGCCCTCGCGGAGTCCCTCGCTCGCATCGGCGAGCGCCGCCGCGTGATCTTCCCGTCGCATCCACGCACGCGCGCCCGCATCGCCGATTTCGGGCTCCCGCTGCACGGCGTCGATCTGATGGATCCGCTCCCGTACTACGACATGGTCGACGTGGTGCGCGGCGCGCACGCGGTGATCACCGACTCGGGCGGGATCCAGGAGGAGACGACCGCGCTCGGCGTCCCCTGCTTCACCGTGCGCGACAACACGGAGCGCCCCATCACGATCACCGAGGGCACGAACCGGCTCGTGCGCGATCCCGCGACGCTGCCGGCCCTGGTGGCCGCCGCCGCGCGCCCCGCCGCGCCGCGACGCCCCGAGGGTTGGGACGGCAGGGCGGGGGAGCGCATCGTCGAGGCACTCCGCAGCCGGTGAGCCGCGCCGCGCCGCGACCGGTGCTTCCGCGCGGAGCCGAGTGGCTGCCGCGCGCGGTCGATGCGGGCCCCCTCGCCTCGGCGCGGCGGATTCTTCTCCTCACCACGACGTACCCGCCGCGCACCGAGGTCGGCGCCGCCCGCTGGGAGGGATTCACTCCCTACCTCGCCGCCGCCGGCTGGGGGATCGACGCGATCATCGAGCAGTCGCCGCCGTGGGAGCCGCCCGATTGGGACCGGCTCGCGCGACTTCCCGCCGACGTGCGGGTCGCCGCGATCGCCACGCCCGCGCCGTGGTGGCAGGACGCGATGCGCCGCGCGCGCGCGCCCTTCCGCCGCGACACCGGATCGGCGGGCGCCTACGTGCACGCCGTGTCGGGCTACGATGCGGCGAGGAGCGACGCGCGCGTCGGCTTGCGCCAGATCGCCGACGCCGCGGTGCACGCGTCGCGCGCGCGTCGTGGCCTGCGCGACCTCGCTCAGGCCGCGCGCTCCGTCGCCGACGAGCGGCATCGCGTCGTCGTCTCCTCCGGGCCGCCGCACTACGTGCACGTCGCCGCGTCGCGCGTCGCGCACGGGCTCCGTGTGCCGCACCTCGTCGACCTGCGCGATCCGTGGGGAGGTGCCGAGCCGCGCTCGTTCACCGAACGGCTGATTCCCGATCGGCACCTGCGCCGGTTCGAGGCGGTGACGCTCGAGCGCGCGGCCCTCGTCGTCACGAACACCGCCGCGGCGGAGCGCGCGCTCGGCGAGCGATTCCCCGCGCTCCGCGACCGCATCCGCTGCATGCCGAACGGCAGCGACGTCGCGCCGGTGGATGCGGCGTCGCGCCCCGCGCCCTCGCGCTTCCTCATCGCGCACTGCGGCTCGCTCTACCTCGATCGCGATCCTCGGCCCTTCCTGCGCGCCGTCGGCTGCGTGCGCGAGCGGCTCGCGCTCGGCCCCGACGATCTCGGCGTCGTGTTCATGGGACATCCGGCGCGCGTCGACGGCCGCTCGATGACCGAGCTCGCCGCGGAAGCGGGGCTCGGCGGGCTGTTCGAGGAGCGCCCCGCCGGCTCGCGCGACGCCGCGCGCGACCTGCTCCGCGAGTCGTCGATCGCGGTGGCGTTCCAGGGCGAGACGCGCACCCAGATCCCGGCGAAGATCTTCGAGTACGTCGCCTTCCCGCTCTGGGTGCTCGCGCTCGTCGGCACGGACTCCGCCACCGCCGACCTGCTCGCCGGCTCCGACGCGATCGTCCTCGACATCGACGACGAATCCGGCGCGGAACGCGCCGTCGAGTCGTGCTATCGCCGCCATCTCGCCGGGGAATCGCCGCGCCCCGTCGGATGGGACGGTCGCTTCTCACGCGCGCGTCAGGCCGAGCGGCTGGTGGCCGAGCTCGCGCGGCTCGAGGGAAGCGCCGCCGCGCGCGCCGGCGCGGCGGGCGACGCTCAGTCCCTCACGCGCAGCAGCGCGTAGTCGCGCTTTCCCTTCCCGACGACGACGTGCCCGCCGCGCAGCAGGGCGTCGCCGGCGGGGAGGTGACGGTCGCTCGCCGCGAGCTTGCGCTTGTTCACCGACACGCCCCCCTGCTCGAGCAGCCGCTTCGCCGCGCCGTTCGACGCGGCGAGCCCGGACGCGGTCAGCAGCTTGAGCGCGTCGAGCCGGTCCGGCTCCGATTCGCTCGCGAGCTCGGCGCGCGCCACCTCGGTGAAGGGCGCTTCCGTGCGCAGGATCCCGAACGCCGCCTCGCTCAGCGCGCCCGCTTCCAGTCCGCCGAAGAAGAATCCGGACACCTGCTCCGCGGCGCCGAGTGCCTTCTCGCCGTGGACGCGCCGCGTCACGTCGCGCGCCAGCGCCTGCTGCGCCGCGCGCCGCTCCGGCGACGACACCGTCTCGCGGTCGAGCGACTCGATCTCCTCGCGCGAGAGCAGCGTGTAGTAGCGGAGATACCGGCCGGCGTCCGCGTCGTCCGTCGCGAGCCAGAACTGGTAGAACGCGTACGGCGACGTGCGCGCGGCGTCGAGCCACACCGCGCCCGCTTCCGTCTTCCCGAACTTCGCGCCGGTCGACGTCGTCACGAGCGGCATCGTCAGCGCGTGCGCGTCCGCGCCGTCCATTCGCCGGATCAGCTCGATCCCCGCCGTGATGTTCCCCCACTGATCGCTGCCGCCGAGCTGCAGCGTCACACCATCCCGGCGCCGCAGCTCGAGGAAGTCGTACGCCTGCAGCAGCATGTACGAGAACTCGGTGTACGAGATCCCCGCGTCCATCCGCGAGCGCACCGAGTCCTTCTGCAGCATGTAGTTCACGGTGAAGTGCTTCCCGACGTCGCGCAGGAAGTCCACCAGCGAGAGCGAGTTCAGCCACGCCGCGTTGTCCCGCATGCGCGCTGCGCTCGGGCCGTCGAACGCGAGGAAGCGCTCGAGCTGCGAGCGGATGCCCGCCGCGTTCTCCGCCACCTGTTCGGCGGTGAGAAGCTGGCGCTCGCTGCTCTTGCCGCTCGGGTCGCCGATCATGCCGGTCCCGCCGCCGACGAGCGCGATGGGACGGTGGCCGAACCGCTGGAGGTGCACCAGCACCATGATCGGCACGAGGCTGCCGACGTGCAGGCTGCTGCCGGTGGGATCGAAGCCGATGTATGCCGACACCGGTCCCGCGGCCAGCGCGTCCGGCACGCCGTCGGTGTGCTGGTAGACGAGCCCGCGCCACCGAAGCTCCTCGAGCACTCCAGTACTTTGCATGGCACAAAAGTAGGCGCTGGGGTGTCCGATTGTCAGGCGACGTCGCCCGCCGCGATGCGGGGTCACGTCGTGCGCGTTAACCTTCCTGCGTCAGCCGAGACGCCTCCGGTCGATCGGCCCGCTCGTCCCTTTCCGACGCTCGATGGACGTACCGTTCTCCAGGGAATTCCGGCGGAAGCATCCGCGACTCTCGCGCGGGCTCGGCGTGGCGATCGTGTTCGTCCTCGCCTTCGCCGTCGGGCTCGGCTACGGAAGCTGGGCGCTCGTCTGCCGTGCCGGCGCGTGCCCGTCGGTCGACCTGCTCGATCAGTACCAGCCGCGCCAGACGTCGAAGCTGTACGCCGCCGACGGCCGGTTCATCGCCGAGCTCGGGCTCGAACGGCGCACGCTGCTCAAGATCGAGCAGATCCCGCCCCTCGTCCGCAATGCCTTCGTGATGACGGAGGACAAGCGCTTCTACGAGCACGGAGGCGTCGACTGGTACCGCGTCCCCGGCGCGCTGCTCACCGACATCAGGCGCCGCAGCTTCGCCGAGGGCTTCTCGACCATCACGATGCAGCTCGCGCGGAACATCTTCCCCGAGCGGCTCACGCGCGACAAGTCGCTCGTGCGCAAGCTGAAGGAGATCAAGGTCGCCCGCGCGATCGAGCGGAAGTACCCGAAGGACCGTATCCTCGAGCTCTATCTCAATCAGATCGCGCTCGGCAACGGCGCCTACGGGATCGAGACGGCGGCGCAGCGCTACTTCGGCAAGTCGGCGAAGGATCTCAACCTCGCCGAAGCCGCGATGCTCGCCGGCCTCCCCAAGGCGCCCGAGCGCTACAATCCGCGCCGCGCGCCGGAGCGCGCCATCCAGCGGCGCAACACGGTCATCGAGCTGATGCGCGAGCAGGGCGGCGTGAGCGACGCCGACGCGAGCCTCGCCAAGGCATACCCGCTGCGCCTCGCGCGCCGCTCCGAGGCGGGCGACGTCGCGCCGTACTTCGTCGAGTGGATCCGCCAGCAGCTCGAGCAGCAGTTCGGCCAGCGGCTCTACGAGCAGGGGCTCAAGGTCTACACCACGCTCGACGTCGATCTCCAGTCGGCCGCCGAGCGTGCGCTCGAGAACCAGCTTCGCGCGATCGAGTCCGGCCGCTACGGCCCGTACAAGCACACCTCGTACGAGTCGTACATGGCGACTGCCGCGGATCGCGCCGGCGACCAGGCCGCCCCCAACTCGCCGTATCTCCAGGGCGCGTTCGTCGCCATGGATCCGCGCACCGGCGCCGTGCGCGCGCTCGTCGGCGGCCGCGACTTCGACGACTCGAAGTTCAATCGCGCGGTGCAGGCGCTCCGCCAGCCCGGCTCGACGTTCAAGCCGATCGTCTACGCCGACGCGGTGCAGAATGGTCGTCCGCCCACCTACATCGTGGACGACTCGCCGGTCGTCGTGCCCCAGTCCGGCGGCGGCGACTGGACCCCCCAGAACTACGACGGGAAGTTCGAGGGGCCGATGCCGATGCGCCGCGGTCTCTACCAGTCGCGCAACATCATCGCCATCAAGGTCGGCATGGAGCTCGGTCCGCAGAGCGTGATCGAGATGGCGCGCAAGTTCGGCATCTCCACGCCGATCCCGCCCTATCCCTCGATCTACATCGGCTCGGCCGACGTCTATCCGATCGAGATGGTCGCGGCGTACTCCGCCTTCGCCACGCTCGGCACGCGCGCCGCGCCCACGGCGATCGTGCGCGTCGAGAACGCGAAGGGCGACGTCCTCTGGGAGCCGACGCCCGTGCGCACGCCCGTGATGTCGCCCGAGGAAGCGTGGCTCATGGTGTCGATGATGAAGGACGTCGTGCAGCGCGGCACCGCCGCGGGCTCGGTGGGCAGTCAGTTCCACATCCCCGCCGGCGGCAAGACGGGGACGACGAACGACGGCGCCGACGTCTGGTTCATCGGCTACACGACGGACCTCGTCGCGGGCGTCTGGATGGGTCTCGACAAGCCGGGGAAGATCAAGAGCAACGCGCAGGGCGGCCTGCTCGCCGCGCCCGCATGGACGGCGTTCATGCGCGAGGTGTATCGGCGCAAGCCGGCGTCGCCCGATTGGCCGCGTCCCGACGGCATCGTCGAGCGCCAGGTCGATCTCGCCAGCGGGCAGCTCTGGGCGCCCGGGTGCGGCGAGCCGGTGACCGACTTCTTCATCGCCGGCACCGATCCGATCGCGACGTGCATCCCGCCGGTGAGCCCGTACCCGAACGAGAATCCCTACGGCACGCCGGGGATGACGCCGATGGACACGTCGTTCGGCTTCCCGCCGCCGAGCGGGACTCCCGGCGACACGGCACACCGCACGCGCGCCCCCGCCGGTGGGATGGTGACGCAGGGCTCCGCACCCATCCCGCGGCCCGCGCGCCCACGATCGCAGCGCGACAGCGCCGCGGGGGCGACCGGTCTCACCGGTACCTTCCCGCCGGCCACGCCCGCGCCGCGCCGGCCCGCTGGCGGCACGCCGCCGTCGCCGGCAGGCGGCACGACGCCGCGCGACACGAGCAACCCGTTCGCGCTCCCGCCGTCCCAGCGCCGATGACGTGGCAGCCGGTCGACTGCCACGCGCACTCCACGCACTCCGACGGTGCGCTCTCCGTCGCCGAGGTCGCCGAGCTCGCGCGCGATCGCGGCGTGCGTCCGAGCGTGAGCGATCACATCTCGCGCGACGCCCCGACCGTGGTCGATTCGCCGCGCGCCGTCGAGGCGTACCTCGACGACCTCGCGCAGTACGACGTGCTCCGGGGCGGGGAGTTCTGCTGGCACGACGCGCTCTGGCGCGAGCTGCCTCGGGCGACCGTGCGCCGGTTCACCCATCGCGTCGGATCGCTGCACTCGATCCGCCTCGCGAACGGCTCCTGGTTCCGCGTCTTCCATCGCGACCTCCCCGCCGGTCTCACCTCCGGGGCGTACATGGAAGCGCACGTCTCGTCGCTCGAGGCGCTCGCCGCCGAGATGCCCGTGGACATCCTCGCGCACCCGACGCTCGTGTCGCCGACGCTGCGTGAGCTCGATCCGCACGAGCTGTGGACCGAGGCACTCGAGGAGCGCGCGGTGCGCGCGCTCCTCGCGGGGGGCGTGGCGTTCGAGCTGTCCAACCGCTACCGCCCGCACGAGCGGCTCGTGCGCCGCGCCGCGGACGCGGGGGTGCGGCTCTCGCTCGGCTCCGACGGCCACTCGCGCGCACAGGTGGCCGACGTCGCGCTGCCGCTCGCGCTCGCGCGCTCGGTGGGCGTGCCCGACGGGGAGCTCTACGATCCGGAGCGCCACGGCTCGCGCACCGGCGCCTTCGTGTGACGACGCGCCATCACGCGCGCTGGGTGCTCCCCATCTCGGCGCCGCCGATCGCCGACGCGACCGTCGTCGCGCGCGACGGCCGCATCACGTGGGTCGGTCCGCGCGCTGAGGCGCCGCGCTCGGAGGGCGACGAGGAGATCGAGCTCGGTGACGCGCTCCTGCTCCCCGGGCTCGTCAACGCGCATTGCCACCTCGAGCTCACCGCGATGCGCGGTTTCCTCGACGGACTCGATTTCCGTTCGTGGATCCTCCGCCTCACCCACGCGCGCCGCGCGGTGCTCGATCACGCGGCGCTCCTCGACTCGGCGCGACTCGGCGTCGAGGAGGGCCTGCGCGCCGGGATCACGACCTTCGCCGACACCGGCGATTCCGGCACCGGCTTCGACGCCATGCTCGAGCGCGGCGTGCGCGGGATCTGCTACCGCGAGGTGTTCGGTCCCGATCCCGCGCAGTGCGCGGAGGCGATCGCCGGCCTGCGTGAGCGCTTCCTCGGGATGCGTGCACGCGAGACCTCGCTCGTGCGCGCCGGCGTCTCGCCGCACGCGCCGTACACGGTCTCCGACGAGCTCTTCCGCGCGACGGCCGCGCTGTCGCGAGAGCTGCACGCTCCGATCGCCGTGCACGTCGCGGAGAGCGCGCTCGAGAGCGCGCTGGTGACGGAGGGAGCGGGTGCCTTCGCCGATGGACTCCGCGCGCGCGGCATCGACGCCGGTCCACGCGGCCGGTCGCCGATCGCGCTGCTCGACGCGCTCGGCGTGCTCGGCGCTGATCCGCTGCTCATTCACTGCGTGCGTGTCGACGACGCCGACGTGCGGGCCATCGCTGCGCACCGGTGCGCCGTGGCGCACTGTCCGGCCTCGAACGCGCGGCTCGCGCATGGCATCGCGCCGCTCGCCGCGCTGCTCGCCGCGGGAGTCGACGTCGGCCTCGGATCGGATTCGGTCGCGAGCAACGACCGCATGGATCTGCTCGACGAGGCCCGGCTCGCGCTGCTCCTCGCCACCGTGCGCGAGCAACGTGTCGGCGCGCTGACCGCGTCCGACGCCCTCGCGCTCGCGACGCTCGGCGGTGCCCGTGCGCTCCGCATGGACGCCGAGATCGGCTCGCTCGACGTCGGCAAGTCGGCGGACCTCGCCGCGTTCCCACTCGGTGCGTCCGCCCGTGCGCCGACGCACGATCCGGTCTCCGCCGCGGTGCTCGCGCTCGCCGGCACGCCGGCCTCGTTCGTCGCCGTCGCCGGACGCACGCTCGTGCGCGACGGCGCGCCGGTCGACGCCGACCACGGGCTCGCGGCGCGCGTGCAGCGAAGCGCCGACCGGCTGCGCGCATGGCTCGCGACACCGGACGGTGCGCGCGCCGCGACGTCCATGGCGCCGACGCCGGGCCGCTGACGATGCGCCTCACGCCCCGTCACGCGCTGCGCTCTCTTGTTGGGGCTGGTGAACGGCCGTACCTTGGAGAAGGTCGCCGCACGCCTGGAGGAAGCGCGTGATCCTCGGTTGTCTCGCCCTCAACGCGTCGTTCGAGCCCCTGACGATGGTCCCCATGCGTCGGGCGCTGCGGCTCGTCATCGACGGGAAGGCGGAGATCGTCGAGGCGGAGCAGGACCGCGTGGTGCGCTCCGAGCGGCTGACGATGCCACGGCCGGCGGTGATCCGGCTCACCAAGTTCATTCACGTACCGCGGCGCTTCCGCCGGCAGGTGACGAACACCTTCCTGTTCGCCCGCGATCACTATCGCTGCCAGTACTGCGGCCGACCGGCCGCCGAGCTCCGGCCGCGCGAGGCGCTCACGCGCGACCACGTGATCCCGATCTCGCGCGGCGGCACGAACGACTGGACGAACGTCGTCACGGCGTGCTCCCCCTGCAACACGCGCAAGGGCAACCGCCTCCCGGCCGAGATCGGAATGATGCCGCTCACGCGCCCCGTCGAGCCGCACTTCGTGCATCTCTCGTGGGCCGTGCGCCGGTTGACCCAGACCCAGGCGCGGTACATCCGCACCT
>DATJGU010000039.1:0-103342 GCA_035494615.1 Gemmatimonadaceae bacterium | reverse complement strand
CGAGCGGAGCCGCGACGGCGGCACGTCGTGGACGTCGACCGGACCGCTCAACGATGGGATCACGCTGGCGGCGATCCAGCCGAGCGTTCTGTTTCGCGGCCGGATCGGCGGCGACAGCCTGCTCGCGGTGGGTCGCACGCGACAGGGGAAGATGTTCTCGACCTCGTCCGACGACGGCGGCGCGACGTGGGGCGCGCTCTCGCTGATCGACGACCTGCCGAATCCGAACGCCGGCATCGACGCCGTGACGCTCGCCGACGGTCGCCAGCTCGTCGTGTACAACCCGACGACGCGCGGGCGCACCCCGCTCGCCGTGGCGCTCTCTCGCGACGGGAAGCGCTGGACGAAGGTACTGACGCTCGAGGACGAGCCGGGCGAGTACTCGTATCCCGCGGTCATCCAGACGTCGGACGGGCTCGTGCACGTCACGTATACGTGGCGCCGCCAGCGGGTGAAGCACGTCGTGATCGATCCGGCGAAGCTCGCGGGGTGACCGACGGCGGCGCGCTCCTGCTGAGCGCGCCTCGTGTGGCAATGTCGCGCCGGCGGACAGTGCGAGCGCCGCTCGGCGCAGGGGCAAGCGCTAGACGATCATTTCGTGGCGACGCCCGACATGATCGGGCGGATCAGCGACGACCAGTTCGTCGCCACGATCATGTTGCCCTGACCGACTCCCTTGAGGAAGACGAAGTGCGCGCCGTCGGAGGCGACGTCGTAGTTCGCGTGTGGATTGCTGGCGAACTGGTAGTCGTCGGTGAGCACGGTGTCGCGCGCCGCGACGGCGAGCGTCGGATTCGTCGTCAGCGTCGTCACCATGAGATGGCCGTCGCCACGATAGAACAGCCGCTTCCCGTCGCGTGACCATACCGGCTCGCTGCCGCCGCCCGTCGACACCTGGAGGCGTCCGCCAGGACCGGGAAAGGGCTGGACCACGACCTCGTTCTGCCCCGATTCGTCGGTCATGAACGCGACGAAGCGCCCGTCGGGCGAGAGGCGCGGCATCGTCTCGATCGCGCGCGCGTCGTCGGCGACGACGTGCGGCGTGGAGTCGCCGCCGAGGCTCCGATAGAGGAGATCCGCGCCGGTCGTGTCCAGCTGGTAGACGACGTGGCGCATGTCGGGCGAGATCACGGCCTCGAAGACGTCGATCTTCGGCCCCGCCACGAGCGGGGATGCTTCGGCGCTCAGATCGGCGGGACGCCACCAGATCGCCGAGCGCGCCGTGCGGTCGGAGTGAAAGACGACGCGCGTCCCGTCGGGCGTCCACTCCGGCCGATCGTTCGTCGCGCTCCCATTCGTGAGCCGCGTCATCGTGCGCGTCGCGATGTCGTCGAGCCAGACGTCGCGCCGGTCGGCCGAGCCGATGGCGACCGCGAGCCGCCGTCCGTCGGGCGACAATCGCGGAAACGCGTAGGCGCGCGGGTCCGAGAGGAGCACCTGGGTGCTTCCGTCGAGGCCCACCATGACCACCTGTGAGGTCTGCGTATCTCCGGCGTAGAACAGCGTGCCGTCGCGGCTCATCGCCGCCCGCGCCAGGCCCGTCGTCGCGTTGATCGCGACGTCGACGCCGAGCTGCACCGGCCTGCCCGAAACTCGCCGCTTCGCGACGTCGAAGGGGACACCCATCACCGCGCCGTCGAGGCCGGCGTACACCAGCACGCCGTCCACGATGCCGAGCGGCTGGGCGCCGGGAAGGTCGAACACGGTCTGCCGGCCGTCCCCGAGCGTGGCGATCGCGATCCTCGACGTGTTGACGGCGCTGCTGCGAGTGCTCGCGTACAGGTAGACGCCGTCGTCGTCGAGCACGAGCGGGTTGTCCTGATCGACCTCGCCGACGCTGCGGTCCGGCTTGCCGAGCTGGCGCGGCGGTCCTCCCACGTCCGGGACGGCGTACATCGCGAGGTTGCCCGAGACGACGATGACGCCCGTGGACGACCAGCTCATCCCGGCGAAGGTGCCGGGCAGGGGAGTGAGCAGCTGCGGGCGGTTGCCGTCGACGGGGACCTTGAAGAGCTGATTACCGCGCACGAACGCCACCCAGCGACCGTCCGGCGAGAAGATGGGACTGTTCCCGTCTTCCGTTCCCGGGAGAGGCCTCGGCGTGACGTCGTCCATGGTTCGCAGCATGAGGAGCGGCCGCCGGTCCGCACCCTGGCCGATGTACACGAGCGACCGGCCGTCGCGCGAGATCGCGAGCGTGTTGAGCCCGAGCGAGTTGGATCGCGCGTCCGGTGGAGCGGGGATCGTGAATCGCACGATGCGCGGCGCGCTCACGGGTGCGCGCCGCTGCGACCATGCGGCGACGACCACGCTCGCCAGCGCGATGGCGACGAGCCCGAGCACGACGGGATCGCGCCAGCGCGCGCGGCGCGGCGCGTGCCCGCGCGCGGCACCACGTTGGCGCGATGCGGCGACCTCGCCGCGCGATGCCGCGCCGGCGCTCCCGCCCTGAAGCGCGTCGGCGAACTGGCGCGCGGAGGCCCACCGGTCGGCGGGCAGCTTCTCCAGGCCGCGCATCACGGCGTCCTCCACGTGCGCGGGGATGGCCTTGCGCTGCGCGTGCAGCGGACGCGGCTCCTCCGTCATGACGCGCGCAACGATCGCCTGCACCGTGGGACCCGTGAACGGCGCCTCGCCGGCGAGCATCTCGTACGTCACCGCGGCGAGCGCATAGAGATCGCTCCGCGCGTCGATCGACTTCTCCCCCATCGCCTGCTCGGGGCTCATGTACTGCGGCGTGCCGAGCGAGAGCCCCGTCTGGGTCATGCGGTGTCCGCCCGCCTGCTGCACGGCGAGCGCGATGCCGAAGTCGGCGACGGTCGCGTGGCCGCCCTGGAGGAGGATGTTCTCCGGCTTGATGTCCCGGTGGATCACCCCGAGCTCGTTGGCGTACGCGAGCGCGTCGGCGACTTCCAGCGCGATGCGCACGGCGTCGTCGATCGGCAGCTGACGCTCGCGCTCGAGCCGCGCGCGCAGCGTCTCGCCGGTGACGAGCGGCATGACGTAGTACAGCAGCCCGTCCGCGCTCCCCGAGTCGAGCAGCGGAAGGATGTGCGGATGCTGGAGCCGCGCGGTGGTGCGGATCTCGGTGAGGAATCGCTCGCCGCCGAGCGCGGCGCCGAGATCCGGGTGCAGGACCTTGATCGCGACGTCGCGATCGTGGCGCACGTCGTGCGCGAGGTAGACGGTCGCCATGCCGCCGGCGCCGAGCTCGCGATCGATGCGATATCGATCGGCGAGCGACGTGGTCAATCGCGTGAGGACGTCCTGGGACACGATCGGTGCGGCGGAGGGGGCGAAGCGGGGGGGGGCCGCGGAGGGGCAAACGTAGCCGCCGTGCGCGGAGTGTGCGAGCCCGAGCTCCCGGTGCCCGACGTGGGGGCTCGTTTTTGCCTCGCGCCGGCGAGCGTCAGCGCGGCGGTGGCGGCTTCGCGCCCCTGTACGCGACGTCGCGCGTCGTGATGAACTGCAGCACGTCCGCGGTGAACTTGTCGTCGCTCTCGGACGGCTTGGTGTTCGTCCACCACCATGCGATCGTGGAGTCGGGCACGGCGATGTACGGCGACGGCATGGCGAAGGTGGTGTAGCCCTCGAACCGCCGCGGCGCGCCGCGAACGTGCAGGTTGACGACGCGGAAATCGACGCGCCGCAGCACGCTCGCCGCCGAGTCGATCCACGCCGTGCCGGCCCAATCCGGCTCGCGGACGTCGCGCGACGGCACGAAGTCGAGCCGGATGACGCGCCGCCCCTCGCGCGACTCGACCCCCTTCGCGGCGAAGCAATGCCGGTTCCAGAACGCGGTGTCGGCCAGCGTCGACACGAACAGCACGGGGACGTAGTAGCCGTTCGGGATGCGCAGCAGCACCTGTCCCGGATGGTACTCGTCACCGTAGGTCTCCGACTCGGCCGCCTCCTTGACCTCTTCGACGCGCGGCCCGCTCAGCGCCGCGCTGCGCACGGTGCGGCGCGCGAGCGTCACGTAGAACGGATACGCCGCCCGGAACGCGTCGTACTGTTCGGCGCCGAAGCGCAACAGCTCCATCGTCGACAGCGACAGCGCGAGCAGCGACGAATCGGCCATCGGGTCGCAGCGCGCCTCGGCCTGCGTGACCACCTGCGGCAGCGCGAACGCGGCAGGCTGCAGCGCGACGACGACCGTGTCCTCCCGCGCGGTGGCCGACGTTCCGCGATGCAGCGTGCGCTCCGCGTAGCGGAAGCCGAGCTGCCGGACACGGATCCTCAGGCGGCCGCTCGCGGGCCACGGGAAGCGCGCGTTGCCGTCGCCGTCGGTGAGCCGATGCGTCGGCGGCGCGGAGACGTCGGCGTTCGGCAGCGGGAAGCGCGACGCCGAATCGACGACGTGGACGACGACCATCGTCGGGAGCGGCGCGTGGGCCGCATGCGGCGCTCGAGGGACCGTGAGCGCGAGGAGACCCGCCGCGGGAAGCACGACGACTGCCGGGAGAACACGGGAACGGCGACGCGAGGTGGGCATGGCGAGTGATCAGTCCGCGGTCACTGCGGTGGTGTTCCTGGCGGTTCAGGTCGGACCGCGAAATAGGGAGCCGGCGTCGGCACGCGCAATGGTGGCGTGAGCGGGTTCGTCGTCCGGCCTCCCCGGTCGGGAGTGCGCGGCGCATATTGCGGCGATCCCGCCCGTGACCAGTCGCCACTCTCCAACCGAGTCCCATGCACAGACGTGAATTCCTCGCCGCATCGGCCGTCGCCGCCGCGGCTCCCCTGCCGACACTCGAGAAGCTCGGGTCTCCAGCCCAGGCGCCCGCCCGGCAGTATATCGAGCTGCGCCGTTATCATCTCATTCCGGGCCCCAAGCAGCGCGCGTTCATCGATTTCGTCGGCCAGGCGGCCGTTCCGGCGATGAACCGCGCGGGGGTGAGCAAGGTGGGCGCGTTCACCGTCGTGTACGGGCAGAACGCGCCGACGCTGCTGCTCGTCCTCGCGCACGACACGCTCGACTCCGTGGTGACGCTGCGCGACCGCCTCGCGGCGGACGCCGCGTACGGGAGCGCCGGCGCCGCGATCCTCGACGCGCCGATGGCCGATCCCGCGTTCATCCGCGTCGAGAGCACCCTTCTGCGCGCGTTCGCCGCGATGCCGAAGGTCGAGGGGCCGGCGAGCACCGCGGGCCCGCGCATCGTCGAGCTCCGCACCTACGAGAGCCACAGCGACAGGGCCGCGCTGAACAAGCTCGCGATGTTCAACGCGGGCGAGGTGCCGATCTTCCGCCGCACCGGCCTCGCGCCGGTGTTCTTCGGCGAGACGCTCCTCGGCGAGAAGATGCCGAGCCTCAACTACATGCTGACGTTCGCCGACATGACGGCGCGCGACGCGGCGTGGAAGGCGTTCAGCGCGGACCCGGACTGGAAGAAGCTCTCGGGCGATCCGCAGTACAAGGACAACGTCTCGGCGATCTCGGATCTGATTCTCCGGCCGACGGCGTACTCGCAGCTCTGAGCGCGCAGGTATCGCTCGCGCCTCATGCGTCGTCGCGACCGCCGATTGCGTCGCGTTCACTTCACGGCGATCGCGGCGACCGCTCCGCCCTGGCTGATGTAGAGATAGCCTTGGCTGCTGAGGGCGATGTCGCCGCCCATCGGGTAACTCCACACGGTGAGATGGCTCGCGAGATCGATCGCGAACGTCGTTCCGGAGCTTCCGTAGCTCGCGGCTCCCAGACTCACGAACAGGAGGTTGTCCGTGAGCGCGATGGATTGTGTACCTCCCGGCTGCACGGACGTGTACGGTGCGCCGGGCGCCCAAGTCCACAGAAGCGTGCCGTCGCTCTCCCGCCGCGCGGCCACGACACTGCCGCTGAATCCGTACACCGTGCCCTGGCCGACGACCGGCATGCCGACGTACGTGCCGCTCTGATCCCACTTGACCTGCATCGAGCCCAGGTCGATCGCCATCAACCGGTTGCCGATGATCGCGAACAGGTCGTTGGCGTCGCCGACCACGGGGGTGATGACCGCGTTGAGCCGTGCGTCCGATAGCGTCCCGACGACCCCACCCGTTGCCGCGTCGACGGCGAGGAGGCCAGAGCTGCCCGTTCGGTACACTGTCGAGTTGAGGGCGACCGGTCCCCAGCCGTCGACCTGATCGCCGCTGTCGAAAAAGCTCTGCGCGCCGGTTGCGATGTTGAAGCCGTACATCCCGCCGTAATAGCCGCCTGCGGTCACCACGTATCCGCCGGCAATGACGGGGGCCTTCCAATGCTCCCACTGGCTGTCGAATGCCGTCTGATAGTTCAGCGATCCGTCGGTGGCGCTCAGCGAGTAGAGGTAGGTGTCCTCGTGGCCCCCGGTCGTGACGTAAACGCTCCCCCCGTAGTACGTCGGCTGATTGAGGCCGAAGATCGGCCCGAAGTCGCGCTGCCACCGCTGGGCGCCCGTGGCCGGATCGAGGGCGAAGAGCGTCTGGCCGTTGAAGTAGTAGTTCGTCGTCACGTAGAGTTGCCCACCACCGACGGTCGGGGCGTTCGTCACGCCGTTGGCCGCGACGGTTCTGCTCCACTTGTCCTTGAATGCGGCCGCATCGAGCGTCGCGTCGAGGTAGCCGGAATGACGAGAATCGCCCTGGTAGGTCGTCCAATCGCTCGCTCGGCTCCAATCCGCTGTCACGCGGGCGAGAATCGTGATCGCCGCCGTGGCCGACTGACCGTCGGTTGAGGCGGTGATCGTCACGTCCCCTGAAGCGATCGCGGTGACCTTGCCCGTGCCATCGACGGCGACCTTGGCTGGATCGGAGCTCGTCCACGTGATCGGCCGACTCGGGAGCGCCTGATTCGAGGCGTCGAACAGCGTTGCGGAGAGTTGCGATGATTGACCGACGAAGAGCGCACCGCCGACCGAGCCGCCAACGACGTTGATCCGCTCGACCGGCGTGCTGCGTACCGCGTAGGTGCCGGTTCCGTACATCGCGCCCGACACGGTCTTGTTCGTGAGATCGACCGTACTTCCGGCGACGACTACCCACGCATTCCCCGACAGTGTGTAGAGCTGCAGGCTCTCCTCGGCGATCCCGCTCGGGATGGCGCTGACGTCGAAGCCGATGGTCAGCGTACCGCGCATCGTGGAGCCGGCCGGACCGATCTCGAAGGTCGTACCGGGGCACACCCGGGGGTCCGACAGGGGATCGGACACCGCACTCACGAGCACGAGCGTTGGGCCAGCAACCCCGCCGGCCGGTACGGCCAGCTTGACCTTTCCGCCCGCGGCGATGACGACGCCACCCTGAACGTTCACGGTCGAGCCATCCGCGACGTCGAGCGTGGCGCTGCCGTCGCGGCCGCCGACGGTCGCGGTGATCGTCGTCTGACCATTGCTCAGCGCTTTCACGACTCCGCTGGACGAGACGCTCGCGACCGCCGGCACGCTGGACTTCCAGGTCACGGCCGGACCGGAGATCACGCCGCCCGACGCGTTCGTCGCGGTCGCGACGAGGTTGATCGTCTCACCGACCATCGCGGGACCCGCAGGCGCGCCGGATACGATCACGGTTGCGACCTCTGTGTCGCCGCCCGTTCCCGTCGCGTCGCCGCCTCCGCTTCCGCTGCAGGCCCACGCCGCGAGAATCATCATCGCCGTGAAGGCCGCGACGGTCGGTCGACGGAGTCCTGCGGACATGGGGCACCAAGGTGGAATGGGAGGGCGCTAGCGAGCCCAGCCACTATAACTCGAACGGGGCGTCGAGGCCAGAGCCGTCGGCGACGCTGCATTATTCTCGACAGCGGGTCGTCCCTCCCATCTCCTGAGCATCATCATGAGCTTCGATCGTCGCACGCATGCATTCGCGCTGGCGCTCCTCGTCGCCCTCGCGCCGCACACGTTCGCGCAGGCGCCGCTCACCGTCGCGTCGCCCGACGGCCGCACGGTGGTCTCCGTCGCCGTCGACAGCGGCATCGTGCGCTACACCGTGCGCCATGGCGACGCGTGGGTGATCACCCCCTCCCGGCTCGGCTTCGCCTTCCGCGGCGCGCCGCTGCTCGGCGATAGCCTGCGGTTCGTCGCCAGTCGGCGAGCGACGTACGACTCGACGTGGACACAGCCGTGGGGAGAAGTGGCGCGGGTGCGCGATCATCACAACGAGCTCCAGGTGGACGTCGCCGAGTCGAAGCAGCCCGGGCGCCGGTTCACCGTGACCTTCCGCGTGTTCGACGACGGGCTCGGCTTCCGCTACGAGATCCCGGATCAGCCCGCGCTGACGAACTACGAAGTGTCCGACGAGCTCACCGAGTTCGCCCTCGCCGACAACGCGAGCGCATGGTGGATCGCGTCGAACCGTCCACGGCTCGACCGCTCGGAGCAGCTCTACTCCGAGGGACCGGTGAGCACGCTCGACAGCGTGCAGACCCCCCTCACGATGAAGATGTCGAACGGCACGTACGTGGTGATCCACGAAGCGAACCTCGTGGACTACCCGCGGATGTTCCTCGCCGGCCCACGGATGGAGAGCCGTACGCTGCGTGCCGCGCTCGCGCCGTGGGCCGACGGCGTGAAGGTGCGCGGCCGCACGCCGCTCGTGACGCCGTGGCGCACGATCCAGATCGCCGACCGGATCGAACGACTCCAGCCGCAGACCCTCACGCTCAACCTCAACCCGCCGAG
This sequence comes from Gemmatimonadaceae bacterium, assembly GCA_035494615.1. Taxonomy (GTDB): domain Bacteria; phylum Gemmatimonadota; class Gemmatimonadetes; order Gemmatimonadales; family Gemmatimonadaceae; genus AG11. Next base: position 94,715 of record DATJGU010000039.1, on the reverse strand, counting down.
CCGGCTCGGCGACTCGAGCTGGATCCAGCCGCAGAAGTACGTCGGCATCTGGTGGGGGATGCACCTCGGCACGATGACCTGGTCGTCCGGGCCGAAGCACGGCGCGACGACGGAGAACACGAAGAGGTACATCGACTTCGCCGCGGCCAACGGGTTCAAGGGAGTGCTCGTCGAGGGGTGGAACACCGGCTGGGACGGCGACTGGATCCAGAACAAGAACGCGTTCTCGTTCACGCAGCCGTATCCGGACTACGATCTGCGTGGCCTCGCGGCGTATGCGAAGTCGAAAGGGGTCGGACTGATCGCGCACAACGAGACGTCGGGCGGGATCGAGAACTACGAGCGGCAGATGGAAAATGCGTACACGCTCTACCAGTCGCTCGGCATCCATGCGATCAAGACCGGCTACGTGGCCGACACCGTGGGCGGCGGGCAGTCGCACTACGGCCAGTTCGCCGTGCGACATCACCGCAAGGTGATCGAGACGGCGGCGCGCCACGGCATCATGGTCGACGCGCACGAGCCGATCCACGACACGGGCGAGCGGCGCACGTGGCCGAACATGATGTCGCGCGAGGGCGCGCGCGGGCAGGAATACAACGCGTGGGGCGCGGAGGGCGGCAATCCGCCGGAGCACGAGTCGATGCTGTTCTTCACGCGGATGCTCGCCGGCCCGATGGACTTCACGCCGGGGATCTTCGACCTGCTCATGAAGAGCGCGGGGCAGGGCGCGCGCACGCCCGAGCAGTCTCGGCCGCGTACGACGCTCGCGAAGCAGCTCGCCCTCTACGTCGTGCTGTATTCGCCGCTGCAGATGGCCGCGGACCTGCCGGAGAACTACGCGAACCAGCCGGCGTTCCAGTTCATCCGCGACGTCGCCGTCGACTGGGACACGACGCGCGTGCTCCAGGGCGCGGTCGGGGACTACGTGCTCGTCGCGCGGCGCCAGCGCGGCGCGCCGACCTGGTTCGTCGGCGCGATCACCGACGAGCTGGCGCGCACGTTCACCGTGCCGCTCGACTTCCTCACGCCGGGCAAGCGGTACGAGGCGGAGATCTACGCCGACGGACCCGGCGCGAGCTGGCGCGACAACCCGCTGGCGATCTCGATCAGCCGGCGCGCGGTGACGTCGGCGACGCGGCTCACCGTGTCGCTCGCACCGGGCGGAGGGCAGGCGATCCGGATCCGGGAGCTCCCCTGACGACCGCGGGAGCGAGCCCGCAGTGCTCGCGCAGCCGTGTCATTCCGAGCGGAGCGAGCACCCAGCGCTCGCGCAGCCGTGTCATTCCGAGTGGAGCGAGCACCCAGTGCTCGCGCAGTCGAGGAATCGCGCTCCTCTCCGTAGACGGGCGTCTCTTCCGGGACGCTCGCGATTCCTCCACTGCGCGCGCAGACCTCGCGCCGCCACCGACGTACCGGCACGGCGCCTGCGCCTGCGCCGAGGTGACCGCAGCGGAGGCAGCACCGATGGACGGAGAACTCCAGGATCGAGGAAGTATCGCGCCGGACTCGACCGAGGCCGCGAAGCGGGACATCGCGGAGACGCGAGAGCGGATGGCCAGCACCGTCACCGAGCTCGAGCAACGCGTGTCGGGCGCGGTCGGTGAGGCGAAGCGCACGGTGAACGTGATGGAGCACGCGCGGCAACATCCGTGGCCGGCGCTGACGATCGCGTTTGCCGCCGGCCTCGCGCTCGCGGCCACCGGCGCCGATCGCCGGGCGGCGGACGCCACGGTGCGCGCGGCGAAGCGGGCGCCCGACGCGACGAAGCGCCGGGTCGCGCAGGCGGTGGACGCGACGAAGTCCGGCGTCTCGCAGCTCGCGGAGCGGGTGAGCGGCGACTCCGGCAACGGGGCGAACGGCGCGGGCGACTCGCCGGCGTCGAGCGGACTCGTGTCGAAGGCGACGAACGCGCTGCGGTCGCAGGTGCGCGAGCTGGGCGACGACGCACGCCGCGGCATCGACGCCATCGCGGGCGCTGCCGAGCCCCCGAACAGCGCGCGCACCTGACACCGTTCACCGCGTCGCCGGCGGGCGCTCGACGCTGACTTCCGGGAGTCGTGCGGCGGCGGCGAGAAAGGAGCGCGTGTCGCCGCCCTCCCGCAGCGTGCAGTCGAAGAACGCGCGCACGAGCTCGGCCGTTACGGCGAGCCCGCGCGCGCCGTCGATCGGACCGACGCGCATCCAGCGCTGTTCCGGGCCGACGAGCATCGACGACGAGAGCGCGGCATCCTCGAAGTTGAGGTGATGCGTTCCGGCGATGCGCACGCGGTACGCCTCGCGGGCGCGCGAGGCGATGCCGAGCCAGTCGCTCGTACGACGCCGCTCGCTCCGTTCGAGGCCCGCGCGTGTGAGCTCGAGAAATCGCGCCGGCTTGCCCGGAGGCGCTTCGGCGATCGTCGGATTCTCCGAGCTGACGAGGAGCAGCGGCTGCGTCGGTCTGATGGAGACGACGTCGCCCATCGGGTCGCCGTCGATGTTCACCGCGGCGCGCACTCCCGGATCGCGCGCGGCGAGGACGAGCGAGGTCGTACCGCCGAGCGAGTGGCCGAACGCACCGAGCCGCGCGACGTCGACACGCGCGCGGAGGAAGCTCGATGGATCCTCGGCGAGCGCGCGGAGGCGCCGCAGCGCGAACGCTGCGTCCGCCTGCACGTGCGCCTGATCGGCGCCGATCCTCTCGCCGATGCCGAGCGTGCGCGTCACGTCCCGGCCGTCCGGGAAGCGGACGACGTCGGCGAAGCCGGGCGACGCGATGCCGACGACGACATATCCGTGGCTCGCGAGCTCCTCGAGCATCACGCTGTAGTCGCTCGCGAGCCAGCCGAGTCCCGGCGTGAACAGCAGCACGGGCAGAGCGCGCGCCGCGGGCGCGATCGGCGCGTCGGCGCGTGCATGGACCCGAAGCGTTCCCGCCGCGCGTGCGACGTCGGGGCCGAGCTTCGCGGCGAGCGTCGCGATCCGGCGCTCGCGCCACTCGGACGGGAGAACGGGCGCCTCCTCCGTGCGCGCCGACGGACCGGCCGGATACCAGATCCACACGGCCAGCGCGCGCGATCTCGTGCTGTCCGCGGGATCGCGCCGTGCCGAGTCGGTCCAGACCTGGAACCGCCTGCCCACGGCGTATGCGCCCGTCGGACGCGGAGCCTGGCCGTCTGCCGCCGCTGCGTACGCGAGTGCGGCGGCGGCGAAGAACATCGTTCTGAGGGAGTGATTCATTCGACTCGTCGGTGCGTGGATGGAGATTCCTCGACTCGCTCCGCTCGCTCGGAATGACGGCTGGCCGACGTCATTCCGAGCGCAGCGCGCAGCGCCCCCCTGCCGTCATTCCGAGCGCAGCGCGCAGCGCGGAGTCGAGGAATCGCCAGCCGTCTTCCAGCGCCGTGCACGAAACGCCCTACCGCCGGCCCGAGCTCGAAGCGATCAGGTCGAGGATCGGCATCTCGATCATCATCCCCGCCGGCGCGTCGTAGTTCGACAGCACGACCACCGTCCACCCGTCGTCCCACAGCATCTGCAGGTCGGCGTCGTGTCCCGTGTCGGGGTTCGAGCCCGAGTGGCCGACGACGCGGCGCCCGTTCATCGGCCGGTCGAAGAAGCCGAGTGCGTACTGCACCGGCCCGCCCATCGAGACCTCGCCCTTCGTGATGCTGTCGGCGATCGCCGGCGGGACGAGCGCGCCGGTGCGCAGCGCACGAGCGAACCGGTAGAGATCCTCCGCGGTGTACGAGCCGCCGCCGAAGCCGAGCGGGCGCGACGTCGCGACGCCCGCACCGCCTCCGCGCACGCTCTCCGGCCGGCGCGGCTCGACGCCGAGCGGATCGAACTCGGTGAACCGCGCGTAGCCGACGGCGTCGGGCACGTCGGGCCGCCTCACCCCCGCTGGGGCGAACACGTTGCGCGCCAGATACTCGTCGTACCGGAGGCCGCTCAGATGCTCCACCACCGCTGCCAGCACGGCGAAGTTGCCGTTGCTGTAGTCGAAGCTCTTTCCGTGGTTCGCGTTGAGCGGCGCATCGGCAAAGTCCGGCAGCATCGCCTCGTGCGAGGCGTAGTTCTTCTTCAGGTCGAACTTCGGTGAGAGGAAGACGTCGGGAACCCCCGCCGTATGCGTCAGGAGCTGGCGGATGGTGATCGTCTTCGCCGCCTCCCGGTTCGGGTAGCTCGGCAGCACTTTCGCGAGCGTGTCGTCCCAGGACAGCTTGCCCTGCGCGACGAGCTGCGCGATGGCGACGCTCGTGAACATCTTCCCCATCGAATACGTCGCGAACGGAGTGTCCTTCGTGTTCGCCCTGCCATGTTCGCGGTCGGCGAAGCCGTAGGCGTCGTCGACGAGCACGCGGTCGTCGTGCGCGACGAGCACGATCCCGGAGAACCGGTCGGAGTCCGCCGCTTCCTTCACCTTCGCGCGGATCACCTCGGCGATGCGGTCGTCGGTGAGCTGGCCTTCGGCCCACGGCTTCCGCGGACCGCCCATGCGCGGCTGGTCGAGCGGTACGAGCGTGATGTTCGCGATCCGGCTCGCGTCGCCCGCGGCCGGCTCGATCTCCATCGCCAGCCACTTCGTCTCGTTCGCGGCTCGCGTCATCATCCGGAGCGCGCTGCCGGCCATCTCGAAATGCTGGACGCGCAGGCCGCCGCTCTGCGCGTGCAGCGTCGCGAGCATGTTCGCGATCTTCTCCGGCGAGCGCCCGCGCACGTCGCGGCTCCAATGCTCCGCGACGAACCGCGCGACGGTGGCCGAGTCGCCGGCACCGACCGCGTCGAGGAATTGCTGGCCGAGCTTGCCGATGGGCGTGTCGGGAAGCGGCTCGGCTGCCGCCGGCGGGCTGTCGCCCGGCCGAACGGTGGTCTGGGCCAGGGCGACGGCCGGCATCGCGGCCGCGAGGGCGATTGCGAGAATGCGAGGTCTCATGGGAGGGCTCGAGTGCGGGTCGGGTCGATCCTTCCCCCTCACAACACCGGCCGCCCCGATGGCGTTTAGTCGCCCGCGAAGAAATCTTCCGGCGTGTCCTTCCTCACCACGCTCCGGTCTGGCTTCACCTCGGCCGCGTCGCGCCGCGCCGTCACGGCGCCGGCGCGAACCGCCGCCGAGGAGTCGCGCGCGGCGCTGCTCGAGCGGCTCTACCGCGACCACGCCGACCGCATCTATGGATTGTGCCTCCGCATGAGCGGCGACCGCGTGCGCGCTACCGAGCTGGCGCAGGACGTGTTCGTCCGCGCGTGGGAGCAGCTCGACCGCTTGCGCTCCGACGGAGACGCGGGAGCGTGGCTCTGGCGGCTGGCGACGAACGTCGTCCTGAACGCGATGCGCGCCGAGCGGCGGCGTCACGCGCGGGTGGCGCCGGTGGCGGAGCCGGCACTGCTCGAGCGCGCGCAGCTCGGTACGCCGCTGCCCGTCCGCCGGCTCTCCCTCGACGCCGCCATCGCCGGACTACCAGGCCGCGCGCGCGAGGTGTTCGTGCTTCATGACGTCGAGGGCTTCGCCGGTCCGGAGATCGCCGAGATGCTCGGCGTCGCCGAGGGCACGGTGCGCGCACACCTGCACCGCGCGCGCGCCCTGATGCGGGAGACGCTGCGATGAGCGCGCGCGAGGCGGTCCACCTCACCGACGAGCGGCTCGACGACTACGTCGACGGCGTCATGGACCCCGCAGCGCACGCGGCGGCGGAGGCGCATCTCGCGACGTGCGAGCGGTGCCGGCGCCTCGTCGGCGACACGCGCGAGATGCTCGCGCTCGCCGGGCGCGAGCGAGTGGCCGTGAGCGCGCCGCCTGAGCTGTGGGCGCTCGTCGCGTCCTCGACGATCCATCTCGCCGAAGTGCGCCGCCGCGTGGTCGCGTCGATGCGCGGCGTGCTGCTCGCCGGCGCGATCGCCCTCGTCGCGGCGACCGCGCTGGTGACGTGGAAGATCGCGCGCTGGACGATGGCGCCCCGCGCCGAGGCGCCGAGTGTGGTCGTGCCCGAGGCGCGCCCACGGGGCGGCGTACACGCCGGACACCCGATCGTCCCGGAACCGCCGGAGCCGCCGGATGCTCCGCGGCCCTGATGCCTCGATGCGTCGGCGTGCGCAACGCGACGCGTTCACATCTCGTCGGCGGAGGGCCCGTACACGCCGGGCACGCGGATGCCCAGCAGACGGAGATACACGCCGAGCTGCGCGCGATGATGCGCGGGATGGCTGATCCCGTGCTGGCGGAGCAGCAACGCGCGCGGCTCGCGGAAGATCGGCGTGTCGCCCATGCGCATCGTCCAGTGCGCCGCGAGGCGCGCCGGATCGAGCGCGGCGAGCGATTCACGGAAGCTCGCGCTGGTCCGGTCGAACAGCGCGAGCAGCTCGCCGAGGTCGCCGACGGTGGGCGAGCGGTACGGCGTCGCGCCGAGGTCCAGCTCGTCCGACGTCGCGATGATCTCGGCGAAGCTCGGCAGCTCGGCGAGATGCGTGGCGAGCCGGCCGAGCGTGTACGACTTCTCGTGTGGCTTCCAGTCCCAATGGTCGAACGGCACGCGCTCGAGCACGCGGCGCGTGGCGGCGAGCTCGGGCTCCAGGTCGGGGAACAGCTCGGAGATGGTGGCGGTCATTCGTTGGATGTCTGCGGTGATGGTGCCTCGGGATTCCCGGCGCCCTGGCGCGAGCGCATCTTACCGTCGCACCGAACGCCTCACTAGGAAAAACGCGACAGACATCCCGTGACGCTTCGAGCCATGCACAGCAGCGCCGTCGGACTGCTGCGGCCGCTCGCCGATCCGGGCGGGCTCGCGCGCTACGAGCCGTCCAGCGACCTCGTGCCGTTCGTCGAGCACCACTGGATCGTGCGGTGGAACGTCGACGCCGGCGCGGAGCACGTGGCGGAGACGCTGCCGCATCCGTGCGTGCATCTCGTCGTCGAGCAGGGCGCGTCGGGGGTGTTCGGCATCGTGCTCGGCCCCTTCCGCAGGCGCATCCGCGGTCGCGGCCGCGCGGCGGCAATCCGGTTCCGCCCCGGAGGCTTCGCGGCGATCTGGCCGCGGCCGCTGCGCGCGATCACGGGGCGCATCGTCCCGCTCGACGCCGCGTTCGGCCACGACGGTGCGGAGTACGAGCGCGCCGTGCTGGATGCTCCGGACGACGACGCGACCCTCGTGACGCTCGCCGAGGCATTCGTTCGCTCGAGATCTCCTCGCGCGGACGAGGGGCTCGCGCTGGTGACGCGAGCGATGGAGCTCGTGGCATCTGATGCCCGCATCGCGCGCGTCGACGATCTCGCGCTCGAGCTCGGGGTCGGTGTCCGCACCCTCCAGCGACTGTTCTCCGATCGCGTCGGCGTCAGTCCGAAGTGGGTGATCTGCCGCGCGCGGCTGCAGCAGGCGGCGGCGCGCGTCATGGCCGGTGACGACGTCGAGTGGAGCCGGCTCGCGCTCGAGCTCGGGTACTACGACCAACCGCACCTCATCGCCGCCTATCGCTCGATCGTCGGCGTCACGCCGGCAGAGCATGCGCGGCGCGTCGGCTCCCCTTCACGCGAGGCGACCGCCGTGCGGCGCGTCGGCAGCGCATGATGCACGGCCTGGTTCCGAGAATCCCCGCCACCTCCTGCCTCCTCGGGGCGCTGCTCCTCGCCGCCTGCGCCGGCGGCACCACGACGTCGGCCACCACGGCGCCGTCGCTCCCCGAGATCGAGGCCTACCCGCCGATGGCGAGCGGCTCGCCGCCGGGCGCTTCGGCGCATGCCGATTCCATCGCGAAGACGCTCGGCCGCGGCGTGAACTTCGGCAACATGCTCGAGGCGCCGACCGAAGGCGCGTGGGGACTTTCCGTCACCGACGACTTCGTCGCGAAGGCGGCGTCGGCGGGGTTCACCTCGGTGCGCGTCCCGGTGCGCTGGAGCAACCATGCGCTGCCCGAGGCGCCGTACACGATCGATCCCGCGTTCATGGCGCGGGTGGAGACCGTCGTCAACAAGCTGCTGGCGCGCAATCTCACCGTCGTGCTGAACGTGCATCACTACCGGCAGCTCGACGGCGATCCGCTCGACGCCGGCGAGGCGCCGGTGTCGACCGCCGTCGTCGACGTCCGCTTCGTGCGGCTCTGGGAGCAGATCGCGGCCAAATTCCAGGGCGCGAGCGACCGGCTCGTCTTCGAGCTGTACAACGAGCCGCACGGCCGGCAGAACGGATCGCCGTGGAACGTGCTCGCGGCACGGGCGCTCGGCGTCGTGCGGAAGACGAACCCCGGCCGTGTCGTGATCATCGGGCCCACGCACTGGAACTCGGCCGGCGACCTCGCGCAGCTCTCGCTGCCGAACGACGCGAACCTCGTCGTCACGATCCACGACTACAACCCGTTCACCTTCACCCACCAGGGCGCCGAGTGGGTGACCCCGACGCTCCCCGTGGGCGTGACCTGCTGCAGCGCGGCCCAGACGGCCGACATGACCGCGCCGCTCGACGTCGCGAAGACGTGGGCGGCGGCGAAGCGTTATCCGGTGTACGTCGGCGAGTTCGGCGCGTACTCCAGGGCCGACAGCGCGTCGCGCATCACGTTCAACCGCACGATGCGCGACGCGATCGAGGCACGCGGGATGACGTGGGCGTACTGGGAGTTCGCGTCGGGATTCGGGGTGTACGATCCGGCGACGCTCACCTTCCGCCAGGGACTGCTCGACGCGCTGCTGGGGCCGTAGCGGCCGGCCCCAGCGTCGGCGCGCGTCTGCTAGTGCGCGTTGCCCCGCGGTAGCGCCGTCGGCGGCAGGAGGCCGTTCAGGCGCATGTAGTTCGCGATCTGGCTGTAGTGGTCCGTCATGTCCTGCACGTGGATGAGCACCATCGCCACGCGTGGGACCTGCCGCGAGTTGCCGCCGTACGACATCGTCACGTCGTCGGTGAGCGTCGCGTCGCTGAGCTGCGCGAACGCCTTCTCGCAGAAGTCGAACGACGCCTTGAGCTGCGTCACGAGCTTCTCCTTCGCCCACGTCGCCTTCACCGAATCCGGCGTCGACGTCTCCTCCGCGGTGCGCTGCCCCTTCATCGCGCCGAACTGATCGCAGAAGAAGTAGTTGTCGTTCGCGAGATGCTCGGCGATGTGGCCGATCGTGAGCTGCGCCGGCGTCGGCTTGTAGTCGAACTTGTTCGCCGGGATCGAGTCGAACGCCTGCGCGAGGTTGTGCTGGAGCGACATCGTGCGGCCGCGGAACACGTCGGTGATGACGTTCGCGCTCTTGGCGGCGGGTTGCTGCTGTGCGGCGAGACCGACGGGGACGACGAGCGAGAGGATGAGCGCGCGCGCGATCTTCATGGGAGGGCTCCCGACAGGGCCGAGGTGAAGGAGTGAACCTGAGCGGGTTGTGCGGAATGCGCAACTCGCCGTAGCTTCCGTCCGCGCGTCGAGGACGCCTCCGGTCCGCGGAAAGGGCAGCGCCCACCTCAGGAAGTACCAGCTCGATGGTCTGACCTTCTTCGGGCCGCCGTGCGGACGCCGGCCACTACGAAGGAGGCCATTCATGTCGTCCGAGTTCCGTCGCACCCTCCCCGTCCGTCCCGACCTCGACCAGCAGAAGACGCTCGCGAAGGAGCTGCTGCACGCCTTCCGCGCCGGCGATCGCGAGGCGATCGCGCGCATGCGCGCCGTGCTGCCGGACAAGGCCGAGCTCTCGCTCGCCGACGCGCAGTTCGCCCTCGCACGGGAGTACGGCTTTCGCAGCTGGCGGGAGCTGAAGGAGCGCATCGAGAAGTCCGCCGCCGACGCCAGGCCGCCGCTCGAGCGGTTCCGGCTGGCGGTCCCGCGCGGCGACGCACGCACGGTGCGCGCGCTGCTCCGCGATCACGCCGATGTCCGCGCCCAGGTGAACGCGCCGATCTTCGCGTTCGACTCCCCCGCGCTCGTCGTCGCGTCCGACGAACATCCGGAGGTCGTCGACGCGCTGCTCGAGTTCGGCGCGGATCCCAACCGGCGGAGCGACTGGTGGGCCGGCGGGTTCCATCCGCTGCACGTGGTGCGCGGTGCCGCGGCGGAACGGCTCCTCGCCGCCGGCGCGGTGCCCGACGCGTGCGCCGCGGCGAACCTCGACCGCGCCGACCTGCTCGCCGCGCTGCTCGCGCGTGATCCCTCGCGCGTGCACGAGCGCGGAGGCGACGGCCAGACGCCGCTCCACTTCGCGCGCTCCCGCGCCGTCGCCGATGTGCTGATCGCCGCCGGCGCCGATCTCGATGCGCGCGACGTCGATCATCGCGCGACGCCGGCGCAGTGGATGATCGGCGACGGCGCCGGCTCGCCGCGCCACGCGCTCGCACGGCATCTCGTCGACCGCGGCGCCTCCGTCGACATCTTCCTCGCCGCGGCGCTCGGCCTCACCGACCGCGTGCGCGCGATGCTCGGCGCGGATCCCTCGTTGCTCCGGCTCCGCACCAGCGAGGGCGACTACGCGCCGCAGCCGCCGAGCGCGGCGCACATCTACGAATGGACCATCGGCGGGCACCGCTCGCCCCTCCACGCCGCGGCGACGTTCGGGCAGCTCGAGACGCTCGCCGCGATGGAGCGGTTCGCGAGCCCGGTGGACCGGCTGCTCGTCGCCTGCCACCGCGGCGACGGCGACGCCGCGCGCGCGGTGATCGCCGAGCACCCGGGCATCGTTGCGGGGCTCGGAGCGACGGACCGCGCCGCGCTCACCGACGAGGCATGGGCGACGAACGCACCCGCGGTCGCCCTGATGCTGGACCTCGGCTTCGATCCCGGCGCGATCAGCCCCACGACCCACAACGGCGGCACGGCGCTCCACTGCGCCGCCTGGCAGGGCTCGGCCGCGTGCGTCGCCGCGATCCTGCGGCATCCGTCGGGGCGCGCACTGCTCGAGGTGCACGACCCGCGCTTTCACGGCACGCCGCTGCACTGGTGCGGCCACGGCTCGGTGAACCGCGGCAATCCGCACGGGGAGTACGCCGAGATCGCGCGGATGCTGATCGACGCGGGCGCGCACGTCGCACCCGACGTGGCCGAGTGGCAGGGCTCCGACGAGTTCCACGAAGTGATCGACGAAGCACTGCGCGCGCGCTGACGCGCACGCCCTCGCGCGATCAGTCGCCGCCGCCGAGCACGATGACGAAACGTTTTCCGTCGGGAGAGACGTCGTACATCGTGTTCGGCCCGGAGTGGTAGGGCGCGCGGAACAGCTTGGTGAGCGGGCCGATCGTCGGCGAGCCGCCGATGGCCGACGCGCCGATCCGGACCGACATCAGCACGCCTCGGCTCCAGTAGAACAGCTCGTGCCCGTCGCCCCGCCACACGGGGTGAATGCCGCCACCCTTCGAGACGGTCACGCGCTCGCCGCGCTTCGGATACGAATCGAGGTACACCTCCGACTGGCCCGACTGGTCCGAGGTGTAGGCGATCCACCGTCCGTCCGGCGAGACGCGCGCCGCCGTCTCGTCGGCGTCCGTGGCGACGTACGCCGCCGGCGGCGATCCGTCGGCGGGCTGCACGATGACGTCGTGACCGCTCTCCGATGATTGGTCGGTCACGAGCAGCGCGCCGCCGTCGGGCAGCCAGTCGCTCGCGAACTGAACGCCGTCGCGGACCGCGAGCACGCGCGAGCTGCCGGCGGTGGCGTCGACGTTCCGGACCATGATGTCCTTGCCCCCGGCCGCGCTCGCCGAATACGCGAGCATCGATCCGTCGGGACTCCACTGGGGATCGTTGTTGTCGGCGTCGTCGTCGGTGAGCCGGCGCGTGGCGTCGTCGTCGAGATTCGTGATCCAGAGGTCGCTCGTCGAGCGCCCGTCCCCGAAGGCGCCGTAGGCCACGCGTGTGCCGTCGGGCGAGATGCGCGGTGTCCACGGCCGGTCGGCGGGGATGACGCGCAACGGACGTCCCGTGCGGTCCAGGATCGCGAGCGACATCTCCGTCGCCGCCCCCGCCGCGGCCGCCGCGGCCGACGGCGTGACGATGCCGAGCGCACCGCGCGCCGCTCGCATGGCGGCCCATTCGGCGCGCAGGTTCGGCGCCGGGTCCTCCCGATGGACCATCGACGTGAGTCGCGCGAGCACCGCCGAGCGCGAGAGTCCCCAGCCGGCCGCGAGTCCCAGCACGAGCATTGCGCCCGCGGCGTACGTCGCCGCGCGCGCCGACACGCGTCGTTCGCGCGGCGCGCTCCGCGTGGTGTTGGTCGTCACGGTGCGAGCGCCGCTTCGCGACGCACGCCCCGGCGCCGGCTCGGCGCCGTCGAGCGGCACGCCGAGCGCCGACGCGAACGCCGCCGCGCTCGGGAAGCGGTCGTCGGGACGCTTGGCGAGCGCGCGCCGCACCGCGGCATCGAGCTCCGCGGGCACGTCGGCGCGCCGCGTCGTGAGCGACGCCGGCCGCTCGCTCACCACCTGCCGCAGCAGGGCCTGCTGCGACGCGGCCGCGAACGGCGGCTCGCCGGCGAGCATCTCGTGCACCACGGCGCCGAGCGCGTAGATGTCCGTGCGCGCGTCGATCGTACGCTCCCCCGCCGCCTGCTCCGGCGCCATGTACTGCGGCGTGCCGAGCATGATCCCGGTGTTCGTGAGGCGCGCGCCGCCGGCGTGCTCGAGCGCGAGCGCGATCCCGAAGTCGGCGACCATCGCGTGCCCGCTCTGGAGCAGCACGTTCTCCGGCTTCACGTCGCGATGCACCACGCCGTGACGGTGCGCGTACTCGAGCGCGTCGGCCATCTCCCGCGCGAGCCGGAGGGCGACGTCCACCGGCATGCGCCCCTCGCGCTCGAGCCGCGACCGCAGCGTCTCCCCTTCGGCGAACGGCATGACGTACCAGAGCATGTCGTCCGCGCTGCCGGAGTCGAACAGCGGGAGCACGTGCGGATGCTGCAGCGACGCCGTGACGCGGATCTCCTCGAGGAAGCGCTCCGCGCCGACGGCCGCGGCGAGCTCCTGGCGCACGACCTTGATCGCGACGCGCCTGTCGTGGCGCACGTCGCGCGCGAGGTGAACGACGGCCATGCCGCCGCGTGCGATCTCGCGCACGATCTCGTAGCGGCCGGCGAGCGCGATGGCGAGCCGCTCGGCGAGCGTCCGCGGCGCCTCCGAGCCGCCGAGCGATTCGGCCGCGGGTCGCTCGAGAAAACCGTCTCCGGCGCGCGCGTGCGCGGCGAGGAGCGACTCGACGTCGCGGCGCAGTGCCTCGTCGCTCCGGCACGCCTCGGCGATGATCGCCTCGCGGCGCGCCGGCTCCGCGGCGAGCACGGATTGCAGCACGGCGTCGAGGACGCGCCACCGCTCGGGCGACATGGGGGGCGCCGCGCCGACCGCGTCGTCGCGCCGGTCGTGAGCGGGGGACGTCATGCGTCGAGCTCGCGGCGGAGCCACATGCGCGCGACCGCCCATTCGCGCACGACGGTGGCGGGCGAGACGCCGAGCACCTCGGCTGCTTCGGGAATGCTGAGTCCCGCGAAGTAGCGGAGGTCGACGAGCCGCGCCTTCTGCGGGTCCATGAGGGCGAGCCGCGCGAGCGCATCGTCGAGCGCGATCACGTCGACCGCGTCGAGCGCCGCGCCGTCGGCCGACGGTGCGCTCGCATCGGCGTCGGCGAGAGTGACCTGGACGGCGCCCCCGCCCCGCTTGCGCGCGCGACGCGTGCGCGCGTGATCGAGCAGGATGCGCCGCATCGCCTGCGCGGCGATGGCGAAGAACTGCGTGCGGCTCTCCCAGCGGACGTCGTGCTGGTCGCCGAGGCGCAGCCACGCCTCGTGCACGAGCGCCGTGGGTTGCAGCGTGTGGCCGACGCCCTCGCGGCGGAGCGCGAGCCCCGCCTGCCGCCGTAGCTCGCCGTAGACGAGGCGGACGAGCGAGTCGCTCGCCTCGACGTCGCCGGCGCCCCATGCGCGCAGCAGCTCGGTGACGGCATGCCCCGAGCCGCCGGCGGCCGGAATGGCCGTCGACGGAGGCGAGACGCCGTCGGGCGGATCGTGGGGCATCGTCGCTCGCGGGCGAGGGAACGGGTCGCTCACGCGTAGGACAGCGCGAGTCGTGATTGGGTTGCCGTGGATTCTGCGCGCTATGGGGAGAGACGCCAGACGTCGCCCGTTCCCCATCCGGAGGATGCCATGACTACGCAGCGGATCCGTGCCTTCGTTTCACTCGCCGCCACAGTGGGAGCGACGCTCTCCCTCGGCGCATGCGTTCGAGCGCCCGTGCGGACCGCTCCCGCCGAGGTCGAGCCGATGCAGGCTCGGCCGCTGTCGATCCGGTTCGACAACGAGGGGCGCGAGTACGTGCACGTGTACGTCGTGGGACAGAAGCGCGAGTGGCTGCTCGGCCGCGTCGAGCCCGGCGCGGTCTCGACGCTGCGGCTGCCGGAGGGATCGGTGACGGAGGAGACCGGGTTCGTGCGGCTCGTCGTGGTGGCCGGCGGGGCGACGACGCTCGACGCGGCGCACGACGTGCGCGCGCGCGTCACGATGGCGCAGCCGGCCACCGTGCTGGCGGCGCAGCGGTGGCGGTTCGCGCAGGGGCAGCTCACCGGGCTGGCAGGCCGGCGGTGACGCCGGGCGGTGATGCCGCGCGTCGCGCCACTCGATGGTGGCGTCGTCCCTCGGCCGAGATCGGCGCCGAGCGCACGGCCCGCATTTGCGCAATCGCGCCCCGCGTCCCAGTATCCGACCGAGCGCCCCGCATCGCACCGGAAACCCAGGAGCAAGCACATCGTGCCCCCCGTCGACTCCACCTACGACGCGATCGTGATCGGGTCCGGAATCTCCGGCGGCTGGGCGGCGAAGGAGCTGTGCGAGAAGGGCCTCAAAACCCTCGTGCTCGAGCGGGGACGCACCGTCGAGCACATCAAGGACTATCCCACGATGAACCTGCGTCCGTGGGAGCTCCCCCATCGCGGTGCCGTCGCGCGGCAGCAGCTCAAGGAGAACCCGCTCATCAGCAAGGCGGCGGGCTACGGCGAGGACACGCAGCACTTCTTCATCAAGGATCGCGACCACCCCTACGTGCAGGAGGCGCCCTTCGACTGGATCCGCGGCTACCAGGTCGGGGGGAAGTCGCTCATCTGGGGTCGCGCATGCCAGCGGTGGAGCAAGCACGAGTTCGTCGCCCCCGAGAAGCTCGGCTACGGCATGGCGTGGCCGATCGGCTACGACGACGTCGCCCCGTGGTACTCGCACGTCGAGCAGTTCATCGGCGTCTGCGGCAACCGCGACGGGATCGAGGCGATGCCCGACGGCGAATACCTCCCGCCCTTCGACTTCAACTGCGTCGAGAAGCATCTCAGCGACGCCGTGAGGTCGCACTACGGCAACCGCTACGTCGTGCAGGGGCGCTGGGCGCACCTCTCGAAGCCGAAGGAGATCCACCTCCAGCAGGGCCGCGGCACCTGTCAGGCGCGCAACCTCTGCATGCGCGGCTGCCCGTACGGCGGCTACTTCAGCTCGAACGCGTCCACCATCCCGTGGGCGGCGAAGTCGGGCCACCTCACGATGCGACCGGACTCCGTCGTCCACTCGATCCTCTACGACGAGAAGACCGGTCGCGCGAGCGGCGTGCGCGTGATCGACGCGCACTCGCACGAGACGCACGAGTTCAGCGCGCGCGTCATCTTCGTCAACGCGTCGGCGCTCAACACGAATCTCATCCTCCTCAACTCGACGTCGGCGCGCTTCCCGCACGGCCTCGGCAACGACAACGGCCTCCTCGGCCACTACGTCTGCCACCACGACTACCGCGCGTCGGCGAACGGACGGATCGCGGGGTTCGAGGACCAGTACTTCTTCGGCCACAACCCGACCGAGTGCATCCTCGCCAACTTCCGCAACCTCGGGAAGCAGGACACGGACTTCGTCGGCGGCTACACGACGTTCACCGGCGCATATCGCGAGGAAGGGCAGCCGGCGGAGCGGGTCGGCGGCGCGTACAAGGACGGGATCGCGCAGCCGGGCCCGTGGGGGATCTACATGTACATGCAGGGGGAGACGATCCCCAAGCAGTCGAACCACGTGCGGCTGCACCCCACGCAGAAGGACCAGTGGGGGATCCCGCTGCTCGTGACGTCGGTGCGCTACGACGACAACGACGAGCGGATGATCCGCGACTGGCGCGCCGAGGCGAAGGCGATGCTCGAGGTCGCGGGGTGCCACGACGTCGAAACGCGCGACAACCACCAGGCGCCCGGGCTCGACATCCACGAGATGGGCGGCGTGCGCATGGGCCGCGACCCGAAGACGTCGCTGCTCAACGAGTGGAACCAGATGCACGCGTGTCCCAACGTGTTCGTCACCGACGGCGCCTGCATGACGTCGACGGGCAACCAGAGCCCGTCGCTGCTCTACATGGCACTCACGGCGCGCGCGGTCGATCACGCGGCGTCCGAGCTGAAGCGGCGCAATCTCTGAGCGAGGCGCGACGATGAATCCCATGAACCGGCGCGAGGCGGTGAAGACGACGGCCGCCGTGGTCGGCGGCGTGCTGCTGACGTCGAGCGGCGCGCTGGCCGGATGCTCGCGCGAGAGCGAGCCGCAGCGCGCGACCGCGTCGGCGAACGGAAAGGCGCTCTCCGACGAGGACCAGACGTTGATCGAGGACGTCGCCGACACGCTGCTTCCCACGACGCCGCGCTCGCCGGGCGCGAAGGCCGCGGGCGCCGGCGCCTTCATCAATCTCGTGCTCACCGACTGCTACGAGCCGGCGGACCAGAAGCGCGTCGTCGACGGGCTCGCCGCGTTTCGCCGGACCTGCGACGAGCTCCGCGGACGCCCCTTCGCCAGCCTGTCGCCGAGCGAGCGGGAGCAGGTCGTGCGCGCCGTGGACGCCGAAGCGCAGAAGGCGCGCGACACCCATTACTTCGGGCTCGTGCGCGAGCTCGCGCTCCGCTCCTACTTCTCGTCCGAGACCGGCATGACGAAGGCGCGGCGCTACATGTTCGAGCCCGGCAAGTGGGTCGGCTGCGTGCCGCTCGCGCCGGGCCAGCCCGCGTGGGCGTGACCGCGCTGGCGTGACGCCGCACCACCCCTGACCGGACGAACGCATACGTGTCGAAGGTGAAGATCGGAATCGTCGGCTCGCGCTTCCAGGCCGACTGCATCGCCGCGTCCGTGGCCGCGATGCCGGAGGAGGCGGAGGTCGTCGCCGTCGCGTCGCCGTCGCCGGGCAACGCCGAGGCCTTCGCGCGCCGGCACGGCATCGCATCGCACTACACGGACTACCGCGAGATGCTGCGCGATCCGGCGATCGAGCTGGTGTCCGTCACCGCGCCCAACCGGTTGCACGCCCCGATCACCATCGAAGCCGCGCGCGCAGGGAAGCACGTCGTCTGCGAGAAGCCGCTCTGCGTCACGCTCGAGGAGGCGGACGCGATGATCGACGCGTGCACGAAGGCCGGCGTGCTGCTGCTCTACGCCGAGGAGCTGTTCTTCGCGCCGAAGTACGTGAAGGCGAAGCAGATGGCCGACGAGGGCGCGTTCGGCCGCGTGCATCTGGTGAAGCAGGGCGAGAAGCACTCGGGACCGCACTCCGACTGGTTCTGGGACGTGAACCAGTCCGGCGGCGGCGCGCTGATGGACCTCGGCTGCCACGGCATCGCCTTCTGCTGGTGGTTCCTCGGCAAGCCGCGCGTGAAGAGCGTGTACGCGCAGCTCTCCACCCAGGTGCACGGCGCGCGGACGCAGGGCGACGACGAGGCGATCACGATCATCGAGTTCGACGGCGGCGCGACCGGCCTGGTCGAGAACAGCTGGAACCGCCCGGGGGGGATGGACGACAGCATCGAGGTGTTCGGCGACAAGGGCCAGACGTACGCCGACATGCTGATGGGCAATGCCCTGCCGACGTATTCCGAGGTCGGCTTCGGCTACGCGGTGGAGAAGGCAGGGAGCACGAAGGGGTGGACCTATCCCGTGTTCGAGGAGCACTGGAACTACGGCTTCCCGCAGGAGATGCGGCACTTCGCGCGCTGCGTGCGCGGCAAGGAGACGCCGATCTCCGACGGCGAGACGGGACGCGTCGTGCAGGAGGTGCTCTACGCTGCGTACGCGTCGGCGGGCTTGGGGCAGAAGATCGAGCTGCCCTTCCGGCCCAGCAGGATCGAGAAGCCGATCGATCTCTGGAAGCAGCCCGAGCTGGCGAGAGCGGCGCTGTGAGCGCAGGCGCTGCACGCATCGCGCGCGGGCCTGCGTGCGCGGTGCGCTCGCTCGTCCTTCCGATCCTGCTCGTCGCAGCCGCGTGCGACGTCACGCGGCCGCAGGGAGCGCTCACGGGCCTGTGGGGCGGACACATCGCGCTCGTCACCCCCGACGACTCCATCGCCGTCGCGCTGACGCAGAAGGGCTCCGAGGTCACGGGGTTCGGCGTGCTGACGTCGACGGGCGTCCCGAGCATCGTCTACGAGGTGTTCACCGTTCGGGGAACCATCGCCAACGGATCGGTCGACCTCTCGCTGTATCGACGTCTCGAGCTGCAGGACGTGCCGCCGATGCGGGTGACGGGCACCCTGAATCGGGGCGTGCTCTCGACCCAGGAGCGCTTCACCGGAGTGGATCGGCCGTTGTCGCTGCGGCACTTCAGGCCCCTTCCCTCGGGGCTCGTCGGCACGTGGGTCATGACGGCGATCAGTGGTCTGCCGCCGTCGCAGCTTCCCAACCTGTACGACACGCTGGTCGTGAGCGAGGACGGTCGCGCGTGGCACACTCGGAACGTGCCGCTCCTCGTGCTCGCCGGGTTCGGCTCCCAGGCGATGTGGGCACGGCGAGGCGGTTGGCTGACGTTGGCGCACGCCGTCAGCACCGTGCCCGACTCGCTGCAGATTCTGAACGCCGAGTTGGTGCGCCTGACCAACGGCGGCTCGAGGACCGAGTACTTCAGGCGAGTCTCGACGTCGAGCGAACTGCCCTGATTCCCCATGGCGGCGCCGTCCGCCGAGCTCGCTTCGCGGACTCGTGCTTCGTGACGCATGTGACAGCGAGCCGTCCACCTCTCGCATACGATCCGGGACCCCTCACACAGGACAGGCCCATGGCACTCTGGAAAGACAATGCCGCATCCGGCACCGCCACTGCCACCCCTCCCGCCTCCACGAAGGACGCCGCCACGATGACTCCTCCCGCCGAAGCTGCCGTCAAGCACTCCGACTACACCCCCGACATCGCTCCCTCGGCGTCGCGCCGCACGTCGCGTGAGATGAAGGAGTCGGTGATCGCCGCGGAGATCACGATCACGGGCAAGATCGACGGCGCGGGGCACGTCCGCATCGCCGGCCGGTTCGAGGGCGACGTCAACATCCAGGGTGACCTCACGGTCGAGCAGGGCGCGAAGCTGACGGGGAGCATCCGGGCCGAGTCGGTGACGATCGCCGGCGAGGTCGAGGGGAACATCGAGAGCGCGCAGAAGGTCGAGCTGATGGCCACCGGCATCCTGAACGGCGATCTCAAGGCGGGCACGCTCACCGTCGCGTCGGGCTCGCGGATGCGCGGCCGCATGGAGTTCGGCTGGAAGGACGAGTCGTTCTCGGGCAACACACACGGGAATCTGCACGTCTCGTGAGCACCGTTCGGCGCTCGCCGGCGGGTGCCACGCGCACCTGCCCGCACTGCCGCGCGGTCATCCTCCAGAGCGCGGCGGTCTGTCCGTCGTGCCGCAAGCACCTGCGGGTCGGCTCGGGTGGGGACGCCGTCGTCCCCACCGCCTCCCCGCTGCGCATCGAGGGCTCCGTGCGCCACCCCGACGCTGGGGAGGCGTGGGAGTATTCGGCGGTCATCACGATCGCCAACGACCGCGGCGAGGAGATCGGCCGCCACATCGTGGGTGTCGGTGCGCTGCAACCCGGTGAGGGGCGCACCTTCACCTTCTCCGTCGAGGTGTTCGCGCCGAAGGGATCGGTCGTGACACCCGAGCAGGCCGCGGCGACGCTCGGCGCCGGCGGGGCGCTGTCCGCCGCCACGAACGGCGCCGCCGAGTTCTCGCCAGGATCGCGCCGGATCAGGTAGCGGTTCAGACCGGCGGGCCACAGGCCCGCCACGGATGTCATTCCGAGCGGAGGGCCGAAGGCCCGCAGTCGAGGAATCGCGCACCTCCCGGTAAAGGCCCCCCTGCCAGGACGATCGCGATTCCTCGACTCGCTGCGCTCGCTCGGAATGACATGGGAGCTGCGCTCAGGTAGTCCCAAGTCCCCAAGTCCCGAAGTCCCCAAGTCACCAAGTCACCAAGTCACCAAGTCACCAAGTCACCGCAGTCTCGGTTCGACGACGATCGGCAGTGCCACCCGCGTCGCGATCGAGCCGTCCGTGGCGAACCACACCTCGAGCCGCTGCTCGCCCGGACGCTCGGGCACGTAGAGAAAATCCGCCGTCTGCCCCGGACCCATCACGATCGTCGCGGCGCCCGGGCGGCGCAGCGCCTCCGGCAGATCCGCGCCGTCGCGCGCGATCGGCGTCCAGCGCGCCACGGTGGAATCGTCGCCGAGCCGGAAGCCGAGCAGCTCGTCGCTGTGGATGCTGACGACGCGCAGCCGGTTCGTGTCGCCCACCGTCATGTGCAGCGGTCGCGGGTTCACGCGGCCGTTCACGAGCAGGAACGCGGGGCCGGCTTTCGCGAAGACGGGCACGCCCCCGCCGCCGGCGACGATGACGTGATCGCGCGCCGGATCGCGTGGTCCGTCGGTGACGACGATCGCGCCGTACATCCCCGAGCCGATCTGGCGCAGCTCGTCGAGGTGCGCGTGGTAGGGAAACGTCCCGCTCCGCGGCGGCGTGAACTCGGCGGCGAACGAATCGCCCGGGGCGATCGGCCGCATGACGTGCGCTCCCATCCCGCTCACGTTCGGCACGCCGTCGGGATAGCTCTCGATCTCGAGGCCATGCCAGTGCACGCCCGTGGGCTCGTCCATCGTGTTCATCACGACGATCCGCACCGGCTGGCCACGACGCAGCTCGAGTACGGGGCCGGGAATCGTCACGGAGTCGCGTGCGGGCGCGGAATCGCCGTGCTGGAGCACGAAGCCGTAGGCGGTCTGCCGCCCCACCAGTCGTCCCGGCTTCTTCTGCGCGTACAGATGCAGCGTGCGACGCTCGGCGACGACGGGCTCGTGATAGCCCGGCGACGGCGTCACGTGGATGCCGATCACGAGCCCGCGCATCTGATGGCCGGCGTGCATCGTGTGCGCGGCCGTCGTCGGCGCGCCGGCGAGGTGCACGACGTACGGGTCGGGTGAGCCGTGCAGCGTCACCGTCTCCCCGACGTGCGACGCGAAGTGGCAGTGGAACACCCAGTTGCCCGGCGTCGTCGGCACCCACGCGATCGACATCGTCCCGCCCATCGGCATCGTCTGCATGTTCTGCAGGAACTGCTGCTCGGGCGGGACCGCGCTGTCGCCGCGCTCGCCGCCGAGCCGTTCGACGCGGTAGTAGAAGCCGTGCAGGTGCAGCGGGTGCTCGATCGCCGCGAGGTTGACGAAGCGCCAGTGCACCGAGTCGCCCTGCGGAAGCGTGATGCGTTCGTTGTTCGGCCACGCCTTGCCGTTGAACACGAGCGCGCTCTCGAACGGGCGATCGGGGTAGTTGTGGAACCACTCCGTGATCACGAAGATCCGGTCGCGCGCGCTCGGCGCACCGGCCGGATCGGCGACGATCGCGCCGCTGAGCTGCGAGTCGAGCCAGTCGCGTTGCCGATAGTCCGTGAGCCCCTTCAACATGCCGAAGTACGGCTGCGTGCCGACGGCGTCGAGCGTGAACGTCAGCTCGCGTGTGGCACCCGCCGCGAGCTGCAGCGTGTCGTCGAGCAGCGCGAGCGCCCGGCGAAATCCGCTGAACGTGAGCGCCGAGTCGGTGCGGTTGCGCAGCGTGAGCCGCACCGTCGTGCCGACCGGCGCGCGGAGCAGGGGTGCGGGCACCTGCGGCGCCTTCCCGCGCTCGGCCAGCGCGAAGATGGGAACGACCGGATCGTCGGCGCCTTCGGGCTGATACGCCGCATCGACGACGTCGAGCGCGACGACGAGCGTCTTGCCGTCGAGGCGTCCCGCGGACGCGAGGTTCTGATTCACCGTCGCGAGCGGCGCACCGGCGACCGGTCGCGGGAGCGAAACGCGTGGCGGTGGGGGGATCACGGCGTCCTGCATCAGCGGCGCAACCGCGACCAGCAGGTGCAGCGCGAGGGAGTACATGACTCGCCTGTCGGGGGAGGGAAGAGAACAATCCTGCCGGTCCAGAGCCGATTGTCAATGAGCCGCCGTTCGCGGAGCGCGCTGAGCACTCCGTCATTCCGAGCGAAGGGCGGGAGCCGACGTCATTCCGAGCGAAGGGCAGGAGCCCCGGAGCCGACGTCATTCCGAGCGGAGGGCCGGAGGCCCGACGTCGAGGAATCGCGATCGTCCCGATAGAGGCGCTCTGTCAGGAGGCGCGCGGTTCCTCGACTACGCGAGCACTGCGTGCTCGCTCCGCTCGGAATGACAGGACCGCGCGAGCCACTGCGTGCTCGCTCCGCTCGGAATGACAGCGCCGCGCGAGCACTGCGTGCTCGCTCCGCTCGGAATGACAGCGCCGCGCGGCCACTGCGTGCTCGCTCCGCTCGGAATGACAGGACCGCGCGAGCCACTGCGTGCTCGCCCCGCTGGGAATGACGGGAGACGACTGACGCCACTCAGCGCCGCTCGACCATCCCTCCGCCGAGCGCCACGTACAGCGCCACGAGATTCTCCGCGTTCGCCCGCCGCAGCCGGAGCAGCTGCTGCTCCGCCGCGAACAGGTTCCGCTCGGCGTCGAGCACCTCGATGTAGCTCACGACCCCCTCGAGGTACCGCGTCCGCGCGAGCGCGGCGATCTGGCGCTGGGCGATCGTGCCGCGCTCCTGCGCCGCTACCTGGTCGGCGAGGAAGCGCCGCCCCGCGAGCGCGTTCGACACCTCCTGGAACGCGACCTGGATCGTGCGCTCGTACTCGGCGAGCGCGATCCGCTGCTGGGCGCGCGCGACGGTCGCGTTGCCGCGCAGGCGCCCGCGATTGAGCAGCGGCGCGGTGAGCGACGGGCCGTAGCTCCAGGTGAGTCCGTCGTTGCCGACCAGCGAGTTGAGCGCGTTCGACGCGAAGCCGAGGGCGCCGGTGAGCGAGATGTTCGGAAAGAAGGCGGCACGTGCCGCGCCGACGCTCGCTTCGGCGGAGCGCAGCCGCTCCTCCGCCGCGAGCACGTCGGGCCGCTCGAGCAGCACCTGAGACGGCACCCCCGCCGCGAGCGCGGCGGCGCTCGTCTGACGCTCGAGCGAGAGCGGATCGGGGAGCGGCCCCGCGACCGGACCGCCGACGAGCACCATCAGCTGATTGTTCACCTGCACCTGCGTGAGCCGCAGGCTCGCGAGCGCCGCCTCCGCCTGCGCGAGAAGCGATTCCGCCTGATGCAGGTCGAGCGCGGACGTGATGCCGGCGCGCGCGCGCACCTGCGCGATGCGCACCCCCTCGCGCCGGCTCGCCACGGTGGTGTCGGCGAGCCGGATCTGCTCCGCCGTCTCGATCGCCGCGAGATACGTCGCCGCGACGTCCTGGATGAGCGAGAGCCGGAAGGCGCGCTGCGCCTGGACCGTCGCGAGATAGTCCGAGCGCGCCGCCTCGGTGAGGTTGCGCACGCGCCCCCAGAAATCGAGCTCGAACGCGGAGGCGCTCACGCCGATCGACGCACGGTCGGTGGTGACGTCGCCCGCGCCCTGGAACCCGGACGCGTTCGCACCGGCGTGGCTCCTCGTCGCGCCCGCCGACACGACCGGCGTGGGAAACCGGTCCGCGCCCTGGATGCGATACAGCCCGCGCGCGACCTCGATGCGCTGCACGGCGACGGTGAGGTCGCGGTTGTGCGCGAGCGCCGCCTCGATCAGGGCGTCGAGCCGCGGATCGGGGAGGAACTCCCGCCAGCCGAGCTCCGTCGCGAGCACGCCCGCGCGGTCGTCGCCGGCGACGGGGCCGTAGCTCGCCGGCGTCGGCATCGGGGGACGCGCATGCCGCGGCGCGAACGAGCATCCGGCGACCAACGGCAGCACGAGCAGCGCGAGCCCTCTACGCATGCGACGGCGCGGCGCCGTGTGCCTGATGATGCGCGATCTCCTCGGGCGTCGGCGGCCGCTTGCGGCTCACCCACCGGCGAACCGAGAGATAGAACAGCGGGATGAAGAAGATTCCGAACGCCGTCGCGGCGAGCATCCCTCCCGCCACGCCGGTGCCGACCGCGATGCGGCTCGCCGCGCCCGCGCCGCGCGCGACGAGCAGGGGCACCATGCCGAGCACGAACGCGAGCGACGTCATGATGATCGGCCGCAGCCGGAGCCGCACCGCGGCGAGCGTCGCGTCGACGGTGCTCTTGCCGTGCCCCTCCTCCTCGATCGCGAACTCCACGATGAGGATCGCGTTCTTCGCCGCGAGACCGATGATCGTCACGAGCCCGACGTTGAAGTAGACGTCGGCCGAGAGCCCGCGCAGCATCGTGAACAGGATCGAGCCGAGCACGCCGAGCGGCACGACGAGGAGGACGGAGATCGGGACCGACCAGCTCTCGTACAGCGCGGCGAGCAGCAGGAACACGACGATGAGCGACACCATCATCAACGACACGTTCTGGCCGGCGGCCTGCTGCTCCTCGAACGAGAGACCGGTCCAGTCGAACCCGAACCCCGGCGGCAGGTCGTGCGACAGCCGTTCCATCTCGGCCATCGCCTCGCCGGTCGAGCGGCCGGGCGCGGCCATGCCGGAGATGTTCATCGACGGATAGCCGTTGTACCGCTGGATCTGCGGCGGCCCTGCCGTCCAGCTCACGGTGGTGAACGCGCCGAAGGGCACCATCTCGCCCTGCGCGTTGCGCACCTTGAGCTCGAGCACGTCCTGCGGCGTCATGCGGTACGGCGCGTCGGCGGCGAGATACACGCGGAGGATGCGGCCGCCCCGGCTGAAGTCGTTCGCGTACGCGCTGCCGAACGCGATCGCCAGCGTGCCGTTGATGCTCGCCACGGACAGTCCGAGCGCGCGCGCCTTGATCCGGTCGACGATCACGCGAAGCTGCGGCGCGTCCTCCTGCCCCTCCGGTCGCACGCCGACGAGCACGGGACTCTTCGTCGCCGCGCCGAGGAGCTGGTTGCGCGCCGCGCGCAGCTCCTCGAGCGTGTGTCCGCTGCGGTCCTCGAGCACGAAGTTGAATCCGCTCGCCACGCCGAGCCCCTGGATCGCCGGGGGGTTGATGGCGAAGACCATCGCTTCCTTGATCCCCGAGAGCTGGCGGAGCGCCTTGTTCACGATCGCCATCGCGGTGTGCTCGGCCCCGGGACGCTCGTCCCAGGGCTTGAGCCGCACGAACGCCATCGCGTTCGCCTGGCCCTGTCCGTAGAAGCTGAACCCGTGCACGAAGATGACCGTCGACACTTCCGGCTGCGCGCGGTAGAACGCCTTCACCTGCT
Source organism: Gemmatimonadaceae bacterium (assembly GCA_035494615.1). Lineage (GTDB taxonomy): Bacteria > Gemmatimonadota > Gemmatimonadetes > Gemmatimonadales > Gemmatimonadaceae > AG11. Next base: position 69,354 of record DATJGU010000039.1, on the reverse strand, counting down.
CGACGGCGACGTTCGTGCGCTCCGTCGTCGCGCCTGGCGGTGCCTGCACCACGGTCAGCACGCTCCCCTGGTCCTCCACGGGGAGGAAGCTTCCCGGCAGGCGGCGGAAGAGCAGCACCGTGATCAGCACGAGGCAGCCGAAGATCGCGAGGAAGCGGAGGGGCCGGCCGAGGATCTGGCGCACGAGGCCCTGGTACCGGCCGGTCGTCCGCGCGAACCACGCGTTGAATCCGCCGAACACGCGCGCGACGGTCGCGCCGAACCGCGTGCGGGCCTTCGACGCGTCGCGCTCGACGGGCTTGAGCAGCGTCGCGCAGAGCGCGGGCGTCAGCGTCAGCGCCATCAGCGCAGAGAAGGCGATGGAGATCGCGAGCGTGACGGCGAACTGCCGGTAGATCGCGCCCGTCGTGCCGGGGAAGAACGCCATCGGCACGAACACCGATACGAGCACGAGCGTGATCCCGACGACCGCCGACGTGATCTGCGTCATCGCCTTCACGGTCGCGTCGTACGGCGAGAGGTGCTCCTCGTGCATGATGCGCTCGACGTTCTCGATCACGACGATCGCGTCGTCGACGAGAATGCCGATGGCCATCACCATCGCGAACAGCGTGAGCACGTTGATCGAGAAGCCGAGCAGCCAGAGGCCGAGGCAGGCGCCGGCGAGCGCGATCGGCACGACGATCGTCGGGATGAGCGTCGCGCGCCAGTTCTGGAGGAAGAGGAACATCACGAGGAAGACGAGGATCATCGCCTCGATCAGCGTCTCCACCACCGACGCCACCGACGCACTCACGAACGGCGTCGAATCGTACGGCACGGTCCACGCGATGTCGGACGGGAAGCCCTGCGCGAGCTCCGCCATGCGCGCCTTCACCGCGTCGGCGACGGCGAGCGCGTTGGCGCCCGGGGTGAGCTGGATCGCCATCCCCGCGGCGGGCTCGCCGTTCATCTCGAGGTCGAAGCCGTAGCTCGCCGCGCCCAGCTCCACGCGCGCGACGTCGCCGAGCCGGATCACCGAGCCGTCCGGATCGGCGCGCAGGATGATGTTGGCGAACTGCTCCGGGGTCGTGAACCGGCTCTGGGTCAGGATCGCCGCGTTGAGCTCCGTGCCGTTCGCCAGCGGCCGGTCGCCGAGCGATCCGCCGCTCGATTGGCTGTTCTGCTCCTGCACGGCGGCGAGCGCGTCGGAGGGCGCGAGGCCGAACGCGGCGAGCTTCTGCGGGTCGAGCCAGATCCGCATCGCGTATTCGGAGGAGAACGAGCGGACGTCGCCCACGCCCGGGATGCGCCGCAGCTCGTCGACGACGCGCGCGACGGCGAAGTTCCCCAGCTCGAGCGTCGACATCTGCCGGCTCTTCGACGTGAGCGCGACGATCATGAGGAAGCCGGCGTTCGCCTTCACCACCTGCACGCCCTGCCGCCGCACGTCCTCGGGAAGCCGCGCCTCGACGCGCCGCAGCCGGTTCTGCACTTCCATCAGGGCGACGTTGATGTCCGTCCCCGAGCGGAAGGTGACCGCGATGCTCGCCGTGCCGTTGGACTGGCTCGACGACGACATGTACTGGAACCCCTCGACGCCGTTCAGCTCCTGCTCGATCGGCTGCGTGACGTTGCTCGCGAGCACGCTCGCGTCCGCGCCGGGATAGAACGCGCTGATCGTGAGCGACGGCGGCGCGATCGTCGGATACTGCTCGATCGGCAGCGACCGCATCGCCAGGAATCCGGCGAACAGGATGGCGAGCGCGATCACCCACGAGAAGACGGGGCGATCGATGAAGAAGCGTGGCGTCATCGCGCGACGCTCAGCTTCTCGCCGACGCCGCCGCGCGCGCGGGCGCCGCCGTGTCGGCGGGGACCGCGGAGGGCGTCATGCTCGCGAGCACGGGCTTCACCGGCTGGCCCGGCTGCGCCTTCTGCAGGCCGTCGACGATCACCCGCTCGCCCGCTCGCAGGCCGCTCAACACGATCCACGTCCCGCCTTCGAGCTCGCCCATCTTCACGGGGCGGCTCTCCACGACGTCCTTCGCGCCGACCACGAGCACGTTCGCCCCCTGCGGCGTCACCGTCACCGCGCGCTGCGGCACGCGGACGCCGGTGGCCTGCATGCCGGTCTCGACGCGCACGCGCACGAACTGACCGGGGAGCAGCGTGCGCTGCGGGTTCGGAAATTCGGCGCGGAGCGCGGCGGTGCCCGTCGCCTCGTCGATGCTGAGATCGACGAAGTCGAGCGTGCCGGGCATGCGGTACGTCGTCCCGTCCTCCAGCACGAGGTGCACGGGCACCTGGCGCAGCTCGCCGACCTTCAGCGCCCCGGTCGCGATCCGGTTGCGCAGCGCGAGCACGTCGGCGCTCGACTGCGAGAAGTTGGCGTAGATGGGATCGATCTGTTCGATACGCGTGAGCAGCGTGGCGCCCGATCCGCTGACGAGTGCGCCCTCGGTGACCATGGCGCGGCCAGCGCGGCCGGAGATCGGCGCGGTCACGGTGGTGTAGCCGAGGCTGAGTCGCGCGGCGGCGACCTGGGCGCGCGCCTGCGCCACGTCGGCCTGCGCCGTGCGCAGCCGCGCGATGGCCGCGTCGTACTCCTGCTGGCTGAGCGCCTGCTGCGCGACGAGTCCCTTGTACCGCGTGACGTCCTGCTGGGCGTTCGACGCCGTCGCTTCCGCGCGCGCGAGTGTCGCCTCGGCGGCGCTCAACCGGGCGCGCAGCTCGCGCGGATCGATCGCGAACAAGGGCTGGCCGGCGCGTACGTCGGTGCCCTCGGTGTAGAGACGGCGCTGCACGATTCCGTCGACGCGCGCGCGCACCTCCGAGATGCGCACGGCCTGCAACCGGCCAGGCAGCTCGATCACGTCCGCGATCGGCTCGGTGGCGACCTTGACGACTCGGACTTCGGGGGGCGGGGGAGCGGCGGCGGGGGGAGCGGACTTCGAGCACGCGGCCAGCAGAAGCGCGGCGCCGAGGCGCCGCGCGCGAACGATAATCATCCCGCCGAAGTTAGACGACGGCATCGCCGCAGGCCACTGGCCCACCTTCCGCGGCGCCGGCGCGACCTCCCTGCGCCCTCAGCCACGAACTGCCCTCCCCGAAGAGAGCGCTCTTCGTGGAAGGGAATCATGATATGGATCACCAAAATAATGTGTCGCAAATCACGACACTGTTGTAGGAACCGCGCAACGGAACGAGGCTCAGTCTGCCTGCTAACCCGTTGTCGAATATGAACGTCAGAAAACCCACCGAAGGTATGTCGGTTGCGGCGGCGGTCGGCTTCCCTGCACGACCCCATCCTCTGCCCAGGAGCCGTCATGGCGCCCCCCTCACCTCGACACCTCGCTCCGCTGGCCGTCGCAGTATTGGTGGGACTCGCAGCCTGTGGAGGCGACCGCGCGCCCAGCTCGATCGCCGCGCCCAGCTCTCCTCGCTTCACCGTGGGAGACGTACCCGCGGACGCGACACCGGAGCTCGGAAAGATCAAGCTCTGCAACTCGAACCTCAGCAGCGTGACCGGCGACTTCACCGCCAGCCGGATCGCCATCGGGGCCAGTAGTGGGACCGTGCTCGCCGCGACCTCGCTCGCGCCGGGCGCGTGCGTCGTGCTCGCCGAAGATGCGGGCGGCGATCAGGTCGGCTCCGACGTCACCATCACCCAGACGTCGCAAGGATTCGTCAGCGCGACGCAGGACCGCATCGACGCGCACGTCGACGGCTCTCCGCCCACCTTCAGCTCGGGACCGTTCAGCAACGGCGCCACGGCGTTCGTCAACATCTATCACGCCAACACCGTCACCTTCCTGAACCACGTCGACGTTCCACCGGTATGCGACTTCATCACGTTCGGGCGGCTCGTCACGTCCGTCGGCACGGACAAGGTGGTGATCAGCGGCAACGCCGGCGGCAGCAAGCCCGGCGGCGGCATCCTCGGTGAGTTCCACATCGAGGCGAACGGCGTGGACAATCACGTCGCCGACATCGACACCTACGGTCCCATCACGAGCGGACCGCTCTCCACGCTCACGAACTCGCGCATCGTCACCGGCACCGCCAAGAACGGCGTGGCCGTCGAGCTTCGCCTGTGGGACGGCGGCGAGCCGGGCAAGGGCACGGACATCGTCTACGTGAAGCTGGACGGCGTCGTGACGCTCGCGAGCGCGGGCCAGTACATCGATCAGGGCAACATGCAGTACCACGCGAACTGCCGCGGCCCGAACGACTGATCGCGGCGAATCACCTGCCCACGACGACCCCGCTCGCACGCGAGCGGGGTCGTCTCGCATTCTGCATCACGTTCCGGATCACCGAAGGAGCCGGGACGGTGACCTCGCGCGCTCGCCGACGTCTTTCAGAGAGTGGAGCGACGTCCGGCTGGGCCGGCAGAAAGCCCGCGACACGGAGCGAGCGATGGGCGCGAACATTCAGGCGGTCGACGTGCGGAACGCGGTGGGGGAGGTGCTGCGCGCGCTCGAGCCGCGGCTGGTCGCCAAGCGGCTGGATTCCGTCGCCGACATCGAGCCGGGCATCCTCGTCGCCGCCGATCCGGCGTGGCTGCGCGGCATCCTCCTCACGCTGCTCTCCAACGCCATTCAATACAGCGGCCCGGGGGGCCACGTGATGGTGGACGTCGGCTACCCGATCGAGATGCCGGCGGACGTCGTCCTCCTCCGCGTCGGCGACAACGGCTGCGGCATCCCGCTCGAGCGGCAGCAGGCGATCTTCGACGCCCCGCGCGGCGCGGAGCCGCGCGCGGACGCGGCGCCCGGTCTCGCGGCGAGCCGGGCGTGGGCGCGCGGGATGGGCGGTGACCTCCGGGTGCGGAGCGACGTCGGCCACGGCTCGGTGTTCACGCTCAAGCTGCCGAGGACGGGATCGGCCGAGTAGGAGCACGGCGCCGCGCTGGCGACCCCTTCTGCCTCGTCATAGGTTGCTGCGCGCGGCGCGGCGAAGCGTTCGGCGCGAAGCGATCCCCGATCGGACCCTCCCTCTCAGGTGACGTCGTGCGCCACCTCGCTCCGGTGCTCCTCGCGCTAGCCACGTTGCTTCCGGTCGGTCGCGCCTCCGCGCAGACCTGTCTCGGCACCGCGCCCTTCGGCGCGGGGATGGTGCGCGTCGGGGCGACGTTCGCCACCACCAGTGGCGGGAAAGCGTATGGAGGCCAGGCGGCGGTCGGCGCGCCGACGGGGCCGTTCGCCGACCTCGCGGTCGCGCGCTCGGATTTCGACGACAGCGATGCCGACGCCACCGCCGTCTCGATCGGCGTGGGATTCGCGATCGAAGTCGCGCCGGCCGGTCACGTCCAGTTCTGCCCGCACATCACGCACGTGCGGCAGAGCGGCCCCGACATCGATACGGGGTTCGGCACGGTGAAGACCTCGCTGCGGGCGTCGCAGGTCGGCGCGTCGCTCGGCGGTTCGGTGCAGGTGACGCCGCGTCTCGACTTCGTGCCCTTCGCGGGCGCCGCGTACGTCGCGACGCGCGGGACGCTCGAAACCGCGCAGGGAACCGAGCAGTCCGACACCGAAGACGCGGGACAGATCGAGCTCGGCGCGGGATTCGTGCTCGACCGGCGCCTCACGCTGCTGCCGGCGGTGTCGATCCCGCTCGGCTCCGAAGGTGCCACCTCCACCTTCCTTTTGACGCTCGCCTGGAACTTCGGGCCGGCGCGCCGGTAGCCGCGGCGGTCGTGACGAGCGTGCGCAGCACCACGAGCCAGGCGGCGCCGAGCGAGTCGCTCGGCGAGCGCGGACGTTGGCCGTTCACGGTCAGCATCGTGATCCCCGCGTTCAACGAGGCGGAAACGATCGCCGACGTCGTGCGCCGCGCGCGCGAGGTCTGTCCGGAGGCCGAGCTCGTCGTCGTCGACGACTGCTCCGCCGACGACACCGCCGCGCAGGCCGAGTCGGCGGGGGCGCGCGTGATCCGGCGGCCGTACAATCTCGGCAACGGTGCCGGAGTGAAGACGGGGCTCCGCGCCACGGCGGGCGAGGTCGTGGTGATCATGGACGGCGACGGCCAGCACGATCCGGCGGACGTCCCGCGCCTGCTCGATCTCATCGGGCCGTATGACATGGTCATCGGGGCGCGTGACCGCGCCGGCCAGCAGAACACGATCCGCTGGCTCGGCAACGCGGCGCTCAACCGGCTCGGCTCGTACCTCGTCGGCGTCCCGATGCGGGATCTCACGTCGGGATTCCGCGCGATGCGCCGGCACGTGATGCTCGACCTGCTCCATCTCCTGCCGAACCAGTTCTCCTGGCCGACCACGAGCGCGCTGGCGTTCGCCAAGGCGGGCTACCATCTGCGCTTCGAGCCGATCGCCATGCGCCGGCGCGAGACGGGACGCAGCACGCAGAAGCTGTTTCCCAACGGCGTGAAGTTCGTGCTCATCGTACTCCGCATCGCCACGCTGTTCAGCCCACTGCGGATCTTCTTCCCGATCTTCCTGCTCCTCGAGTTGCTGTCGGTGGCGGCGTATGCGTGGTCGATCGCGCGCGGCGGGCCCTGGCTGCATCTGCCGCCGTCGACGGTGATGTTCTTCCTCGGCGGGCTGGTGCTCCTCTTCTTCGGCCTGATCTCGGAACAGATCGCGAGCCTGCGCTTCCGCTCGCCGGAGAGCTGGCTCACCGTCGGGCCGTCGCGCGAATGAACCGGAAGGCGCGCTGGGCGACCCGGCTTCTCGGGCCCGCCGTGCTCGCGTACTTCCTCCTCACGACGGACCTGCACCGCATCGGCGCGCACCTCCGCGAGGTGCACTGGGCGCCGCTCGCGCTCTCGCTCGCGCTGTTTCCGGCGCTCGCCGTCGCCAAGGCGTGGCGGTGGACGATGCTCATCCGCGAGCTGGACATGCCCGTGCCCTCGGTCGGGCGCGCCACGCTGCTGTTCATGATCGGCCAGTTCGCCGGCGGGGCGACGCCCGGACAGTCCGGCGACTTCGTCCGCGCATGGTATCTGCGCGAGCAGGGCAGTCCGCTCTCCTCCGCCCTGTTCAGCATCCTCCTCGACCGGATGTTCGACTTCCTCATCCTGGCGCTCGTGGCACTGCTGGGTCTCGTCGCGTTCCTCGACCTGTTTCCACCGGCGCTCCGTCCCTCGATCGGCACGGCGACGCTCGGCTTCGCCGCCGCGATGGCGCTCGCGATCCCGGCGCTCATGGCGCGCCGGCCGCGCGGATGGCTGCTCGGGCGAGTGCGCGCGCTCGCGCCGCGCGGAGCGCGCGAACGGATGACCCGGTGGCAGGACCAGCTCGACGCGCTCGACGCCCGTGTCGCGCTCGTGGCGATGCTCCTCCTGGCGACGGCCGTCGCTACCGCCGTGGTGATGGTGCGGTGGTGGCTGCTGTTCCGCGCCCTCGACGTCGCCGTTCCCGTGATGGTGCTCGTGTCGTCCAGTGCGCTCATCTCCATCCTGCAGACGCTGCCGATCAGCGTCTCCGGCATCGGCGTGCGCGACGTCGTGCTCGTCGCCGTGCTGACGCACTACGGCTACGGGTCCGAACGCGCACTCGCGCTCTCGGCGCTCTTCCTCGTCCTGGTCGTGGAGCAGATGCTCGTCGGCTTCCTCGTCTCGATGCGCCACCCGCTCGGCGCCGCCGCGCGGAGTGCCGCGCTGGCGACGGCGCCCGCGGGCGAGGAGCCGAGGCGATGAACCTGACGAGACGCGAGACCGCGCAGCTCACCGGCGTCTGGCTGGCGCTCGCCATGCTGCGCTGGCTCGCCGCGCTGCCGCTGAATCAGCCGAGGATCTTTCGCGACGAGCTGCTGCACTGGCAGCTCGCGCGATCGTTCGCGCTCGGCAAGGCGTTTCTCGTGTCGGGGCAGGCGGCCGATTATCCCGCCGTGCTCTATCCCTCGCTCCTCGGTCCGGCCTTCCTCGCGCCGAACCCGCACGCCGCCTTTCACGTCGCGCAGTTGCTCAACGCGTTGATGTTCAGCGCGGTGGCGCTCTCCGCGTACGCGCTCGCGCGCGAGCTCGGCGGTCACCGCGCAGCGCTCGCCGTCGGTGCGCTCGCGGCGCTCGTGCCAGCGGGCGCCTACTCGGCGCTCATCATGGAGGAGAACCTCTACTACCCGCTGTTCGTGCTGAGCTGCTGGCTCGGGCTGCGCGTGCTCGCACGCGGAGAGATGCGCGACGCAGCCGCGTGCGCGGTGGCGCTCGTGCTGACCTACTTCGCGAAGCCGCTCGCCGTGCCGCTCGTCGCGGCGTACGCCGGCGTGGTCGTGCTCTGGGCGCTCGTCGCGTGGCGCGCGCCGTCGCGCGAGGAGGGACCGTCGCTCGCGGGGCTCGCGATCCGCGCCGCGCCGGTCGTCGCGTTCGGCGCGATGCTGCTCGTTCGGCACGCCCTGAGCACCCGCGGCGCACCCGCCGCGGAGCAGGGAAGCGTGGTGCTCGGCCGGTTCTACGCCGAGGAGATGGGCGGTCCGCTCCTGCCGCCGCTCGTGCCGCTCGTGAAGGTGGTGCTCTCGCTCGTGCTCGCGCTCGCGCTGGGCGCGGGCGTCGCGCCCGCCGTGGCGATGCTCGGCGGCTGGCGGGAGCGCCTCGCGGACCGGCGGCGGCTCTGGCTCACGGTGCTCGCCCTCGCGATCGCCGCCGTGTACGCGCTCGCCGCGGCGCGTCACACGCTGCTGCTCAACCAGATGCCGAAGATCCACGAGCGGTACGTGTTCGCCGTGGCGCCGCTGTTCATCGCGCTCTTCCTCACCGCCGACGCACGTCCGCTGCGGCACGCCACGACGATCGCCGTCGGCTGCGCGCTGCTCGCCGCGATACTCGCCATTCTCGACCGTTTCGCACTGCGCGACAACGCGTGGATCACCGCGCCGAGCCTCACGCTCCCCTGGCTCCTGCGCGATCGCGTCGGCAGCGGGGTCGTGCTCGCGTTGCTCGTGGGCGCCGGGGCGGCGGTGGTGTGCCGGGGGGCGCGGCGCGAGGGCGGCCGTCGCCCGACGCTGCGCCGCGCCGCATGGATCGCCGCGCCGCTGCTGGTGCTGAACGTGGGATGGTATCTGTTCGTCTACCACATCCAGGCGATGCTCCAGCCGATCGTGCGCACGGTGGATGCGCTGGAGAGGCGGACGCCGAGCGGCGCGCTCGTGACCCTCGTGGCGCGCGAGGACGCGCCGCCGATGCAGATGCTCGCCTGGTACGCGAAGTTCTGGCTGCAGGAGCGCGCAACGATCTACTGGGCTGGGGCCGGTGCGCCCCCCTCGTACGCCGACACGAGCGGCCCAGCCAAGAACGTCGTGCACGCGACCATGCCGGCCTATCTCGTCGGCGTGCGCGGCATCGAGTCCCTCTGTCCCGGCGCCACGCCGGAGCCGTCGCTCGCCCCCGATTCGGCGCTCGGTGTCGAGGTGCTGTCGGTCCCGCGGTCCGGATGCCGAGCGACGTCGTCGCCATCCCCGCGTGCACCCTGAGCACGACGCGCGTGGCGCGCGTCCCGGCGTGGCTCGACAGGCGCGTCGCGAACGAAACGACAACTGCCAGTAGGCGGCAGCTGGTAGCGAGTCGTGGGTAACCGGTAGCGATCGGGCCAGGCGCGCGAGGCCAGACCACGATCGCTACCACCTACCACCTACCGCCTACCACCTACTGGTACTTGCCTCATTGACCCACCCCGCCTCCCCCCTAGATTCGCCCCGTCGGTCCCACCGTCTTCCGATCCCCGCGCCATGACCTCTCCGGCCGACCGCGTCCTCGGCCGACTCGTCGCCGGCCGCTATCGCGTGCTGGCGCTCGTCGGCAGCGGCGGCATGGGAGAGGTGTACCGCGCCGAGCACGTCGGCCTCAAGCGGCCCACCGCGCTCAAGTTCATGCGCCCCGCGCTCGGTGGGGACGCGTCCGCGCTGGCGCGATTCAGGCGCGAGGCCGAGCAGGCGAGCCGGATCGCCCATCCGAACGTCGGCGCGATCTACGACTTCGGCGAGACGGAGGACGGTCTCGTCTTCCTCGCCATGGAGTTCATCGAGGGCGAGTCGCTCGCCGATCGCATCAGGCGCGAAGGGCGCCTGAGCCCCACCGACGCCGCGCACATCATCGCCGGCGCGGCGGCAGGCCTCGCCGCGGCGCACCGGCGCGGGATCCTGCACCGCGACCTCAAGCCGGCGAACATCATGCTCGCCAGCGAATGCCAGGCCGGCGTCGAGCAGGATCGCTTCGCCGTCGGCACGGTGAAGCTCGTCGACTTCGGCATCGCGCGCTCGATCATGGGCGAGGTCCGCCCGACGGAAGCGGGTACCATCGCGCCGTCGCTCACCGGCACGGGGATGGTGCTCGGCACTCCGGCGTACGCGAGCCCGGAGCAGCTCGCCGGCGAACCGCTCGATGCGCGCTCCGACGTGTACGCGCTCGGTTTGGTCGCGTTCGAGGCGCTCACCGGCCAACCCGCGTTCGACGCGACCGATCCGCGCCAGCTCATCGCCGAGCGGTTGATGGGCAGCGCACGCCGCGTGGCCGACGTGCTCTCGGCGCGCGAGGCGCCGTGGCGCGACGCCGTGCAGCCGGTGCTCGACCGCGCGCTCGGGGCGCGCGCCGAGCAGCGCTACGCCGATCCGACCGAGTTCGCCGCGGAGCTCGCCGCCGCGCTCGATGTTCCACTGAGCACGTCGGGACCGTACGGCGCGCGGACGCCGAGCGGGGAGAAGCCGGCCACCGGCCGCGTTCACGCCGCGCCGCGCCGGTCCCGCGCGCCGTGGGTCGTCGCCGCCGTCGCGCTGGTCGTCGTCGCCGCCGTCGCGGTGGCGCTCGCGCGTCGCGCGGGGCGGGCGTCGAGCGCGGCACCGTCGGCAGCCACGACGCCCGTCGCGGCTGGACCCCGGCTCGCCGTGCTGCCGTTCGAGAATCTCGGTGCGCCGGAGCAGGCGTACGTCGTCGACGGGATCACCGACGAGATCCGGAGCAAGCTCGCCGGAGTGCCCGGCCTGCAGGTGATCGCGCGCGCGAGCTCGAACCAGTACCGCGGCACGCGCAAGCCGCTGCAGGACGTCGCGCGCGAGCTCGGCGTGCGCTACCTGCTCACCGGCACGGTGCGCTCGGAGCGAACGGCGAGCGCAGGCGAGCGCGTGCGCGTCGCGCCGGAGCTGGTGGAGGTGACGGCGGGCGGCGCGGCCCCGGTGAGCCGATGGACGCAGACGCTCGACGCCACGATGGCCGACGTGTTCGCGATGCAGGCCGACATCGCGAGCCGCGTGACCGGGGCGATGAACGTCGCGCTCGGCGGCGGCGCCCGCGCGCAGCTCGCCGCCGCGCCGACGAAGGATCCGGCCGCGTACGACGCGTATCTCCGCGGCCGCGAGATCCAGCGCACCGATCCGGTCGATCTCCGCCGGCGGCTGCGCTTCTTCCAGCGTGCCGTGGCGCTCGATTCCTCGTTCATGCTCGCGTGGGTCGAGCGCGCGCGCGTCGCGTCGATCCTCTACTCCAACGGCGTCCCCGATCCCGCGCTCGCGCGCGAGGCGAAGCTGTCGGTCGACCGTGCGATCGCACTCGCGCCGCTGCGGGGCGAGGGCTACGGCGTGCTCGCCACGTATCGCAACCTCGTCGAGCAGGATCCGGCGCGCGCGCTCGAGGCGGCGCAGCGGGCGCGCACGCTCTCGCCCGGCGATCCGGAGCTGATGCGGCCGCTCGCCATCGCCGAACGGCAGCAGGGGCGCGTCGAGGAATCGCTGCGCGACATGCGCATCGCCGCGGAGCGCGATCCGCGCAACGCGATCACGGTGCACCTGCTCGGTGACGCGCTGCTCTGGGCGCGGCGCTACGACGAGGCGCGCGATGCGGCGGACCGCGCGCTCGCGCTCGCGCCGGACGTCTCCGAGATGATCGAGAACCGCGCGATGATCTCGCTCGCGCAGGGCGACCTCGCCGGTGCGCGGCGCGTGCTCGCCTCGGTGCCCGCGTCGGTCGACCGCGGCGCGCTCGCCGCCGCCGTCGCGATGTACTACGACCTGCCGTGGGCACTCGACGAGGCCGACCAGCGCCGGCTGCTCGCGCTCGGCCCCGATGCGTTCGACGGCGACCGGCTCTCGTGGGCGTGGTCGCTGTCGCAGATGTCGACCGTGCGCGGCGACCTCGCGCGGGCGCGCGCGTACGCGGACACCGCGCTCGCCGCCGCCGACGAGCAGCTTCGCGCCAACCCCGACGACGCGCAGCGCCAGGTCGTGCGCGGGCTCGTGCTCGCCACGCTCGGCCGCTCCGCCGACGCGATCGCGGCCGGCGAGCGCGGCATGGTGCAGGCGCGCCGGAAGTGGACGGCGACGAACGGCCCGTACCTGCAGCACCAGCTCGCACGGATCTACATGATCGCCGGCCAGCGCGGGAAGGCGCTCGACCAGCTCGAGCCGCTGCTGCGGATGCCGTACTATCTCTCGCCGGCGTGGCTGCGCATCGACCCGGCGTTCGGCCCGCTCAGGGGCGACGCACGATTCGAACGGCTGGTGTCGTCGAAGCCCGTCGCGTTCGGGGGCTGAGGGCGCGCGCTACGCCATCGCCGGCTGCCGCGAGCCGAGGGCTCGCGTGATCTTCCCGAGGTGATGCCACGCGTGGCCGACCGCGTGATCCTCGAGCATGAACTGGCAGGTGCGCGGTCCGTCGGCGTTGAGCGAGAGCGGCGCCGCGCGATCGAGCTCCTCGTCGGTGAGCCGGCGGATCGCCGCGGCGGCGTCCATGCTGTTCCGCATCAGGAGCGCGAGCGCCTCGCCCTTCGTCACGCCGTCGTACTCTCCGGCGTGCGTCGCGTTCATCACGTGCACCGCCTGCCAGGTCACGCCTTCCACCGGCTGGCCGGCGGCGAGCTTCAGCGCGAGCTCGATCTCGATCGGATACATCGTCGCGACGTGATGCACCACGACGCCGATCTTCCGGCCGTCGCCCGGCACGCGGGTCTGCCACTCGTCGTCGGTGAGCCGTCTCGTGAGCTCCGCGAGCTCGTGGACTCCCTGCTCGAGCCGCTCGGCGAGCACCTCGCTTCGTCTGCTCATCGGACACCTCCGGAGGCGCATGGTGGGGGACACGCGGACATGCGTCGCGCGGCCCCAACGCTAATGCCGGCCGGCGGCGCGCGCCAACACGCGCGGCCCCCGGAGGTGCGGCGCTACTGCTTCTGCACGCGGAACCCGATGCCGCCGTCCGCGTTCGCGAAGTGCACGCGGACCGTCCACGTGCCGGGCGTCCCCGCGGTGGTCGCGAAGCTCCCGTTCTCGGTGAGCGACCGCTGATAGACCTGCACCCCCGAGCCGTCGAGCACGAAGAGCGTGGCTTCGCCGGTCAGCAGCGTGGGCGACTGGTCCACCGTCGCCGCGGTTCCGTCGTTCACGAAGTCGTAGACCAGATCACCGGACACGTCGACGAGCGACGCCGCCTGGAAGGCGAAGTCGTTGCGGAGATTGATCACCTGCGGCTGGACGGACGGCTTGGTCGGGAGCGCCGTATCGCAGGCGGCGAGCAGCGCGATCGCCGCGACCGCCGCGACGCGCATGGAGCGGATGCGAAGCACGGGAACCTCGGGTGAACGGTGGATCGGAGCGGCCATGCAACGGCTGGGTCCGCCTCGCCGGATATCTCCGCCCCGCGGCGACGCCGGCGGCGGTGACGCAGCGCACACGCGGTCCGCGAGGCCGCCACGGAGCGGCCGACGTCGAACATTTCATGAGGCATACCACGTGCGCCGCTTCCGCGAGCGTGACGAGCGGCCCGGGCCGCAGGTCGATGGGACGACCGCCCGGCTCCGCTCCCGTGCCTCGCCCATGGCCAACCCGCTCGAGGTCTTTCGATTCCGATCCGCCGCCCGAACGATCGCGCAGGTGCTCGGCGTCGATCCGGCGCCGGACTGCGTGGTCAAGAACGGCCGGACGACGCTCACCTTTCGCCGGCTCGGCGGGTCGCGCTGGACGGAGGAGGAGCAGATGGCGTTCGCGCTGCGCGCGGCCGACGCGGCGCGGCGCGTCTTTCTCGACGACGAGCGCCGGCAGCTCAGATCCGCCGCGGCGAAAGCCATGGAGGTGGCGTTCGAGGACGCCTCGGTGGTGCAGGGGTGCGCGGTCTCGGCGCGCTGGGAGTGTACGGTGCCGGGGCAGCGCTGAGCATTTTCGTGCTGCGGCGCGGCAGCGTCGGGCGTGCGCCGGCGGCTGTTGCCCTCCCGCGCCGCCTGACGTTTATTCTGCTCCTCCCGCCCGCCGTCGCCGCGAGCAGCCCATGACCGATCCCGCAATCCCGGACATCGGCAAATACCGCATCCTCGAGCTCGTGGGCGAGGGGGCGATGGGCGTGGTCTACAAGGCCGTCGACACCGTCCTCAATCGGACGGTCGCGATCAAGGTCATGAACGACGCCATCGCGCGGCAGGAGGAGCTGCGGAGCCGGTTCCTCCGCGAGGCGCAGGCCGCCGCGTCGCTCCAGCACCCGAACGTCGTCAGCATCTACGACCTCGGCGAGGTGGACGGCCACCTCTACATCGCGATGGAGTTCGTGCACGGCGCCGACCTCGAGCAGCTCATGAAGTCGGGCACTCCCCTCACGCTCCAGGAGAAGCTCGACATCGCGATCGACGTGCTCTCCGGCCTCGCCTTCACGCACAAGCGCGGCATCGTCCATCGCGACATCAAGCCGGCAAACATCCGCATCGCCGAGGACGGCCGCGCGAAGCTCATGGACTTCGGCGTCGCGCACCTCGCGTCGTCCAACCTCACGAGCACGGGCGCCTCGCTCGGCACGCCGGTGTACATGTCGCCCGAGCAGATCACCGGCGGCAAGGCGACGCCGGCGACGGACGTCTTCGCGGTAGGCGCGGTGCTCTACGAGCTGCTCACGGGTGTGAAGCCGTTCGAGGCGCCGACGCTCCAGGCGCTCTTCTTCAAGATCCTCACCGACAAGCCGCGTCCCGTCCGCGAGATCGTCCCGGACATCCCCTCCGCGCTCGATCACATCGTCGAGAAGGCGATGGCGAAGGACGCGCCGAAGCGATATCAGAGCGCACTCGAGATGGCGAACGACCTGAGCGGGGTGCGGTCGGCGATCGAGGGCTCGTCGTCGTACCCGAGCTCCGTGTCGCTCAGCGCGACGGTGGAACACGCGATCCGGCGCTCGCGCGCGGCGACGCGGTCTCGCACGCGCAAGCGCGAGCTCGCCCTCGGCGGCGGCGTGCTCGCGGTCGCCGCGCTCTCGGCGCTGGTCTGGACGCAGGCGAAGCGTGGCGGCGCCGCGCGCGCCGCGTTCGACAGCGCGGCGATCGCCGCGGCGCCACCGAGCCTCGCCGCGTCGTCCGGATCGACGCCGGCCGACAGCACGTCGCAGCCGGCGGCCCCGGCGGGCGTCGGGACGCCACCCTCGAGCTCCGCGACGCAAGGCGCGCGCGCCGCGCAGCCGGCGCCGCAGCCGTCCAGCGCGGGTAGCGAGCCCTCTCGAGTGGCGACGAGGGAGCCCGCACGCGCGCCCACGGCGCCGCGGCGCGAAGCGCAGCGGACGACGACGAACGCGCCTCCGCCGCGGACGGCGACGCCCGACCGCACGCCCGCTGCCCCACCTCCGCGTACCGTGGCGGACGCGCCCGCGCAGCTCACGTCGCCACAACCCGCGAGCGGCCGGCCGGTGCCCTCCGCCGAGCCGACGATCCAGCAGGGAAGCGCGACCTCGCGACCGCTCGTCGCCCCGGCGCCGACGGCACCAGTGTCGAGTGCGCCCACGAACGCTGCCGCGAACGCTCCCGCGAACGCGCCGCCGTCCGCACCGGTGGCCGCGCCGGCGACGGCGGCGGACGTCGCCCCGGTGATCGAGGCCTACGCGCGTGCCATCGAATCGCGCGACGTCGGCGCCGTGCGCCGCGTGTACCCGGGCCTCAGCGCCGACCAGCAGCGCGGCTTCCAGCAGTTCTTCGAATCGGCGCGCCGCATCGACGTCACCTTCCGCGTGACGGGTGTCGAGGGCACGGCGACGACGGCCGAGGCGCGCGTGACGGGAGCGTATCAGTACGAGAGCTCCGCCGGACGCACCGAGCGGCAGCCGGTGAGCTTCCAGGCCACGCTGCGGCGCGAGGGGGGAAGCTGGCGGCTCGTGTCGGTGCACTGACGCGAGCCGCGTCGCGCGGCGCTACTCGACCAGCGTGAGCATGTGCTCGAGCAGCTCTTCCGACGCGAGACGGCGGGTCACGACGTTCACGCGGTCGAGCGTATTGAGCTCGGGATGCTCCCGCACGGCGACACGCAGCGCGATCTCGATGTCCGCATGCGTCGCGCCGGCCAGAAGCATCTCCGCGTTCACGGCGCGAACCGCGTCGCGGAGGCTCACCGCCCCGGCGAGCCGGCGCCGCAGCGACCGCGACACCTGGCGGGAGAGCCGCGCCCACGAGGCACGCGAGACGGTGGACGGCATCGGCGGCAGCCGGCGCTTTCCCGCCTCGACCTTCGTCCAGATCGGGTAGGGGCGCGGAGGGGTCGGCGTCCTTCGCCCGCCCTCCGCGGGAGTCGTGGGCCGGGCGTCGTCGCCCGTGGGCTCCTCGCCGTCGGTGACGGCTTCGGTCTCCCCCGATGATCGCATCTGCTTCGGCTGCTGGGTGAACGTCCACGGACAGGTGGACGACCGCCGACCATGCGGGCTCGGCCGTTCGTCCTCTCCCTGGTAGGACGCTTCACGGCGCCGATTGTTCCACCCGGGCTCGAGCCCGCCTAGAAGGTGCGCTCGATCGCGGCGGTGTAGACGAAGTTCGGTCGCAGCCCGCCCCGGTTGAGGGGGAAGAGCGCGTTCACCACGATGATCGTGCGGCGCGCGGGGGCGATCTTGAACCCGAAGGATCCGTTCACGACGTCGTCGCGCACGTCGGGGATGTTGGTGGGGTTCAACGTGCGCCGGAACGGCGAGTCGTAGGTGACGATGCCGGGCAACGGCAGCTTGCTGTCTCCCACCTGCAGCTCGCTCACGAGATCCGCGGCGAGCGTCACGCTCTCCGACATCCGTTGATCGAATCCCGCGGTGCCGAGCACCGCGTCGTTCTGCTGCTTCCCGGCGTGGTGCAGGTAGCCGACGTTCACGTGCGGAGAGAAATCGCCGAGGCGGGAGTTGAGGATGGCGAGCGCGCGGCCGGCGAACTTCCCGGAGCCGAGCAGATCGTCCTCGCTTCCCGTGGGGAACCGCGCGTCGAACAGCAGGGCGACGCTCGCCTCCGGCGCGTCGCGGACGTTGACCTTCGCACGGATGGCGACGTCGCCGAGTCCCGCCGAGGAGCCGAGGCTCTGGCGCGACGCGGTGAGCACGGGATTGGTCGGCGTGCCCGCGAAGAAGTGCAGGCTCTCCGTGCCGCCGAAGGGGACGATCTGTGCGTTGCTCTCGCCGCGGAACTGCGCCTGCACCACCGGCAGCACGAGCCCGACGTCGACGCGGTCGGTGACGCCGTACGTCACGTACATCGACGTGACGCGGACGTCGAGATCCATCGACAACCCGACGTCGATCACGTCGTTCTCGACACTCGGAATCCCGTACTTCGAGCAGTCGCCCCCGACCTGCGCGTCACAGCCGGGGAAGTTGACGTTCTGATGGGTGAAGGTGAGCTGGAGATCGTGCATGTCGACGCCGCGCAGCGTGGCGAAGCGGAAGCCGGTGCGGCTGATGCCGACGAGCGCGCGGCCGGCGCCGAGCGTCTGCGCGCGCTCGGCGAAGATCGGTCCCGCCGAGGTCGAGGTGCGCGACGGCACGCCGCCGACGAAGTGGAAGCTCTCGCTGCCGCTCGTGGAGCCGATCGGGATGCTGCTGATGCTCGAGCCGAGCGCGTCGCCGATGAAGGAGATCAGGGCGCCGTTCTCCGCGCTCGACGACGGGATGAAGTGCATCCCGTGCACCTGCAGCGACATCGGATTGTTCGGATCGCCGGAGCCGGCGAGAAAGAGCGGTTCCTGCCCCTCGCCGAAGATGAAGAGCTGCGAGATCCGTTCGCGAAGCGATTGGGCGTCGGCGCGCGGCGGGGACCCGGCGAGGAGCGCGGCGGCGATGAGCACGAAGGCGCGAACTGCGAGCGCGCGACGCGCGTGGGCGCGAAGCCGGACGGCGCGATTGGGCATGGCGGTCGTGTGAGGCGGGCGCTGGGACACGCGGGGCGGCAATGATAGCCGAGCCGTGGGCGCGCGGCAATGCGGCACCGGCGCGATATCTTCCGCCATGCCCGCGCCCGTCATCTCCGTCCGCTCGCTGGCGAAGCGCTACCGAAAGACGCTCGCCGTCGCCGACGTCTCCCTCGACGTGTACGAGGGGGAGATCTTCGGCCTCATCGGACCGAACGGGGCGGGGAAGACGACGACGATGGAGTGCATCGAAGGGCTGCGACGGCCCGATGCGGGGACGATGTCGGTGCTCGGACTCGACCCGCGCCGCGACGCGCGGCGGCTGCGCGAGCGGATCGGCGTACAGCACCAGGAAGCGCAGCTCCAGAAGCGGATCAAGGTCGGCGAAGCGGTGGAGCTGTGGGCATCGCTGTACGATCGTGCACGCGTCGCCGACGCCGATGCGCTGCTCGAGCGGCTCGGGCTCGCCGCGAAGCGCGACGCCTGGTTCATGACGCTCTCCGGCGGACAGAAGCAGCGGCTGTTCATCGCCCTCGCGCTCATCCACCAGCCGGAGGTCGTGTTCCTCGACGAGCTGACGACCGGGCTGGACCCGCAGGCGCGGCGCGCGATCTGGGGACTCGTGCGCGACATCCGCGCCCGCGGCACGACCGTGTTCCTCACGACGCACCTGATGGAGGAAGCCGAGCGGCTGTGCGACCGCGTGGCGATCATGGAGCACGGGCGCACCATCGAGGTCGGCACCCCCGCCGAGCTCGTGGCGCGCCATTGTCCCGAGCGGCGCGTCGTCTACAGCACCGGAGACGATGGCGCGGAAGAGGTGCACGAGCTGCGGGGCGAGGGCGACGACTTCGTGACCGACGTGATCAACCGCATCGCGCGCGACGGGACGCGCGTGCGCCGCTTCCGCACCGAGATGCCGACGCTCGAGGACGTGTTCCTCAAGCTCACCGGCCACGGGATCAGGGACTGACGAGGTGCGCGCGCTGCGCGGGCTGCTCGAGCTGAGCTGGATCGAGACGAAGATCTTCCTGCGCGAGCCGCTCGGGGTGATCGGCTCGCTCGGCATGCCGGTGCTGCTCTTCCTCATCTTCGGGCGGATGCTGCGCGGCGTGCCGCGCCCGTCGGCGGTGCTCGCGCGGCTCCCGTTCAACATCACGATCGTTTCGGCGCTGCTCATCGCGCTCGGGAGCGTGCAGTCGCTGATCGCGATCATGGCGATCTACCGCGAGGGGGGCATCCTCAAGCGCCTGCGTGCGACACCACTCTCCCCGGTGACCATCCTCGGCGCGCACGTGCTCGTGAAGCTCGCGCTCACGCTGGCGAGCCTCGTCCTGCTGATCGTCGCGGGCAAGCGCGTGCTGCCCGGCGCGCTGCCGCCGAACGCGGTGAGCTTCTCCGTCGCCGTGCTGCTCGGTACGCTGAGCATCCTCGCGCTCGGGTTCGTGCTGGCGAGTCTCGTCCCGACCGCACGGTTCGCGCAGCCGATCAGCGCGGCGGTGCTCTATCCGATGATCGCCCTGTCGGGGCTGTTCTTCCCGATCTCCCGGCTGCCGGCGCCGCTCCGGGCGCTCGCGGCCGTGCTCCCGACCACGCACGCCGTCTCGCTGATGCAGGGCGTGTGGGCGGGCGAAGGCTGGTCGGCGCAACGGACGACGGTGGCGGCGCTCGCGACGATCTTCGCCGCGTGCATCGCCATCTCGGCGCGCTGGTTTCGCTGGGAGTGAGCGGCGCCTCCGCGCCGGTCGGCCGACCGGCGCGAAGCTTCGAGCTCAGCGACGCGAGTCGGAGTCGAGGTCGCGGTCGCCCCGCGCGCGCTCGTCGGGCTCGCCGGTCTCGGCGGAGAGCGGGACCTCGGTGGAGTCGGGGGACGTCATGCCGCGCCCGATCGTCTCGCCGAGCTCGCGCCGCTCCCGCGCCTCGCGGCGGACGTCCTCGTCCTCGCTGCGCCTGATCACGTCCTCGTCGCGCCTGTCGTCTCGATCGGTCATCGAACCCTCCGTATAGGTGTGCGATCGAGGGGCGCACATGGTGTGCCGCGTCGCTCGACTGACGGACGCGGCCGCTGGCGAAGGTGTCATTCCGCGCGTTCGGAACGACGACGAAGGGCTGGGTCATCGTCGTTGCCGTTGCGTTCGTGGCGCTGTTCGTCGCGGTTGCCGATGCCGTTGCCGTGGTCGTGTCAACCCACGGCGTCCCTGATCGCGCGGATCCGCGAGGCATCGCCCGCGCACCGCGCATGGACCTCGCCAACGCCGGTGCGCTCCGCGATGCGTCGCGCGTTGCCGCCGCGTACGCCGCCGCCGGCGACGATCGCGATGCGGCCGGCGGCGCGCCGCACGAGCGCGGCGAGCCCGTCGATGCCCCGCTCGGCCGACGTCGCGCCTCCCGACGTGAGCACGCGCGCGACGCCGAGGTCGATCAGCAGGTCGAGCGCCGCGAGGGGATCGGGCGTCTCGTCGATCGCCCGATGGAAGGTGACCGGCGCGCCGCGCGCCGCGCGCACGAGCGAGCGCGTCGCGGCCACGTCGATGCCGCTCGTGGCGTCGAGCGCGCCGAGCACGACGCCCGACGCGCCGGCGCGCAGCGCGGCGCCGACGCCGGCATGCATGCCCTCGATCTCCGCGGCCGAGTAGACGAAATCGCCGCCGCGCGGGCGGATCATCGCCAGCACCGGCACGGACGCCGTCGCCACGACCGACTGCAGCAGGGCGAGATCCGGCGTGGTGCCGCCGAGATCCAGCCGCGCGCAGAGCTCGAGCCGGCCGGCGCCGCCCTCGACCGCGGCGCGTGCGTCGTCGAGCGACTCCACGGCCGCCTCGACGAGCACGCTCAACGTTCGGTTCCCGCCGGGGAGCAGGCGGCTACCGCCGGCGCGCGAGTGCTGGGCATATTGGGAAGGAGCATCGCGGCCGCGGCCGCTGTCAACCGCGCGGCCGACGTCACCCGTACGCATGGCATGAGCACGGACATCTCCCGTGACGCGGTCGTCGCGCTGTACGCTCGGCTGCTCGAGGCGTGGAACTCCCGCGACGCGCGCGCGTTCGCCGAAACGTTCGCCGAGCACGGGAGCGCGATCGGGTACGACGGCTCGCCGATGAACGGGCGCGCCGAGATCCACGACACGCTCGAGGCGATCTTCCGGCATCATACGCCGGCCACGTACGTCGCGCGCGTGCGCGAGGTGCGCGAGCTCTCGCCGGGCGTGGCGCTCCTGCGCGCCGTCGCCGGCATGGTTCCGCCGGGCGCGTCGCAGCTCAACCCGGAGCGGAACGCGATCCAGACCCTCGTCGCCGTCCTCGAGGGTGGCGCGCCGCGCATCGCGCTCTTCCAGAACACTCCGGCGCGGTTCGACGGCCGGCCGCAGCTCGCGGAGTCGCTCTCGGCCGAGCTGTCCGAAGTCGTTCGCTCGGGACGCATCGTCGACCGCGGCTGACCGCATCAGGCGGCCGCACTTCCTTCACCGCAGAGAGGAGAGCCGCTTGTCCACCACGCGTCGAGAGTTCCTGACCACGAGCGCCGCCGCGGCGGCCGGCATCGTGCTGCCGCGCCGCGCCGGTGCCGCGCCGGTGATCCGCGTGACCGAGCGCGCCGATGCACTGCGCGCGAGCACGTTCGCCGGACGACCGGCCGTCATCGCCAGCGCGAACGCGATCCGCGGCGTGAAGGTCGCTTACGATCGCATCGTCGCCGGCGCCGATCCCCTCGACGCCGCGATCGCCGGCGCGAACATCCAGGAGCTCGATCCCGAGGACCAGTCGGTCGGGCTCGGCGGGCTGCCGAACGCCGACGGCGTCGTGCAGCTCGACGCGAGCGTGATGCACGGACCGTCGAAGCGCGCGGGCGCGGTGGCGGCGCTCGAGGACATCGCCACGCCGTCGCTCGTGGCGAAGGCGGTGATGGACTACACCGATCACATCATGCTCGTCGGACCGGGCGCCCGCCGGTTCGCGATCGAGATGGGGTTCGAGCCGCAGAACCTGCTCACCGAGAAGAGCCGGCAGTACTACGTGCGGTGGAAGGCGAACCTCAATCCCGACGACAACTGGCTCGACCACAAGGACGACGTGAAGGTCGCGAAGCCCGTCGCGCCGCCGCGCTCGTCGTGGCGTCCCGATCCGGACTCGCACCTCTGGTTCGACGAGCGCGGCGTGCCGCACACGTACGGCACGGTGAACATCAACGCGGTGACCGCGTCGGGGGACGTCGGCTCGGTGACGACGACGAGCGGGCTCTCGTGGAAGATCCCCGGCCGGATCGGCGACAGTCCGATCATCGGCGCGGGGCAGTACTGCGACAACGAGGTCGGCGCGGCGGGGTCGACGGGACGCGGCGAGGCGAACATCAAGGTGTGCGGCGCCTTCCTCGCCGTGGAGTTCATGCGGATGGGGATGTCGCCCGAGGCGGCGCTCATGAAGGTGATGGAGCGCGTGATCGCGATGACCGAGAAGCGCCTGCTCGACGAAAGGGGGCGTCCGTACTTCGATCTCGAGTATTATGCGATCAACAAGAAGGGCGAGTTCGCCGGCGCCACGTCATACGGCGGCGGGCACTTCGCCGTCTGCGACGCCCAGGGCCCGCGCCGCGTCGAGGCGGCGTATCTCTTCAAGCGCGAGGAACGGCCGACGGGGAAGCCGATCTCGGGGACGCTGGTGGCTCCATAGTCACGACGACGGCGAGCAGGGAGTCGCGGGTAGGAGGTCGTGGGTAGCGGGTACCGACGAGCGGCGCGCGTACTCGCTCCCAGGTACTCGCTACCTCCTACCACCTACGGGCAGTTGTCGTTGACGCAACGGCGTACGAGGACGTCCGCGCCTCACCGCGCGATCGGAAGCCGGACCTCGAACACCGTGCGGCCCGGCGCGGACTCCACGTCGATCTCGCCGTCGTGGCGATGCAGCAGCCGCTTCGCCGTGTCGAGCCCGAGGCCCGTGCCCTTGCCGACCTCCTTCGTGGTGAAGAACGGCTCGAAGACGTGCTGCTTGACCTCGGGGGTCATGCCGGCGCCGTCGTCCACGACCCGCACGACGACGCGATCGAGCTCGCGCGACGCGATCACGGCCACGTGACCGCCATTCGGCGCGGCATCGAGCGCGTTGTCGATCAGGTTCATCCACACCTGATTGAGCTCCACGCCCACGCCCTGCGCGCGCGGGAGATCGTCCGGCAGCTCGAGGGCCACGCTCACCGACTTCGCACGCGTCTTCGCGCCGAGCATCTTGAGCGTGTCGGAGATCCCCTGCCGGATGTCCACCGGCTCGGCGCTCGGCGCGTGGTCCATGTACGAGAATCCCTTCACCGCGCCGACGAGCTCGTGGATGCGGACCGAGGCGCGCTCGATCTCTCCCGCGAGGACGCGCACGGTGCAGCAGGCGGAGATCCACCCGAGCGCCGCCTCGAGCGCGTCCCCCTGGACGTTCTGCGCGAGCAGATCGAGCGCGTTCGGCGTGACGCCGGTGTCGGCGAGCGGGATCGCGTACTCCTGCGTCGCGCTGTGGTCGACGAGCCAGTCGGTGAGCGCGTCCTCGCGGTCGGCGCGCTCGATCGGCGTGCGCGGCGCGGCTGCGGCCGAGGTCTCGCACATCTCGCGCGCGCGGTCGATCGCGGCGAACTGCGCCTCCGAGAGGTGCGCGCTCGCGAGGATGCGCGACGCCTGCTCGGCGTCGTTGAGGCTCGAGAGCAACAGCTTGCTGCTCCGGACCGCGGCGCTCGCCGGGTTGTTCAGCTCGTGCGCGAGTCCCGCCGCGAGCCGGCCGAGCGACACGAGCTTCTCGTCGTGCAGGCTGCTCGTGGTGAACGTGCGCGCCCGATCGATCGTGATGTGGACGAGCGCCGTCGTCACGACGGGGCACTCGCGGATCATCTCGGGGAACGACTCCTTCGCGACCATGAGGACGTCCGAGTCCTCCTCGGCCACGGCGTCCGCGGGGGGCGAGGCGCCGCGCGAGTAGGGCATCGCGCCGCCGACGTCGCCGGGCTTCCACTCGAAGATCTTGTGCCCACCGGCGCCCCGATCCCCGCGAATGACGACGTGCCCCGCGAAGAGGATGAGCATGTGGGTCGACTGCTCTCCCTTCGGCGTGGCGACCTCGCCGGCGAGGTAGCGGTGCAGGTGCCCGTGCGCCACCAGCCACTCGTGCTCGTGGCGGGGCGCGTGGCCCAGCGCGCGGTGCTGCGCGAGCCGGGCCACGAGCCCGTCATCGACCGCCGTGGAGGGCGTCATACCGTGCGCAGGTAGCGGTGGACGGAATAGATCGCCGCCGAGCCCTCGCCGACCGCGGCCGCGACCCGTCGGTTCGCGCCGGCGCGAACGTCGCCGGCGGCGAAGACGCCGGGAATGCTCGTCTCGAACATCAGCGGATCCCGCTCGAGCGTCCAGCCGCGCGGCCGGCCGTTCTCCCGCGGCAGCTCGGCGCCGGTGAGGATGAACCCCGCTTCGTCGCGGTCGAGGATCCCGGCGAAGGCCTCGGTGTGCGGCTGCACGCCGATGAAGATGAACATTGCCGCGACGGCGTGCTCGCGCTCCTCGCCCGTCGCGATGGACTTCACCACGACGGTCTCGAGGGAGGTCTCGCCCGTCGCGCGCGCCACCTCGACGCCGCAGTAGACGTCGATGTTCGGTGTCGCGCGGATGCGGTCGACGAGATAGCGTGACATCATCGGCTGCAGATCGTTCGCCCGGATCAGCATGATGATGCGGCTCGCGTAGCGCGAGAAGAACAACGCGCCCTGGCCCGCCGAGTTGGCGCCGCCGACGACGATGATCTCCTTGCCGCGGCAGCGCGCCGCTTCCGTCATCGCCGCGCCGTAGTACACGCCGAGTCCGTGGAGCGGCGCGACACCGGGCGCGTCGAGCGTGCGCGCGCTCATCCCCGTCGTGATCACCACGGTGTACGCCGACAGCTCGCTGCCGTCACCGAGCTTGACGATGCGATAGGGATCCTCACGCCGGAGCGAGACGACCTCCTGTCCGGTGAGGAGCTCGGCGCCGAACCGCTTCGCCTGCATCGTCGCGCGCTGCGCGAGGTCCGCGCCCGTGACCCCGGCGGGAAAGCCGAGGTAGTTCTCGATCAGCGAGCTGGTGCCCGCCTGGCCGCCCGCCGCCTGCGACTCGACGAGCACCGTCCGCAGCCCCTCCGACGCCGCGTACACGGCGTTCGCGAGGCCCGCCGGCCCGCCCCCCACGACGATCACGTCGTAGAACGGGTTCTTCGCGTGCGTCTGCATCCCCGCGTGCTCGGCGAGCTGCGCGGTGGTCGGCGCGGCGAGATGCGATCCGTCGCGGAAGACGACGACGGGCAGGTGCGTGAGATCGCCGGCGAGCGATTCGGCCAGCGCGCGCGCCGGCGCGTCCTGATCGATGTCCACCCACTCGTACGGGACGCGATTGCGCGAGAGGAACTCGCGCGTCGCGTGCGACTGCGGCGACCACTGCGAGCCGAGCACGCGAATCCCCTCGAACGCGGGCGGATGCCGCGCCCGCCACTCGCCGAGCAGGTCGTCGAGCACCGGATAGAGCCGCTGCTCCGGCGGGTCCCACGGCTTCATGAGGTAGTGGTCGAGCCCGATCTCGTTGATCCCGGCGATCGCGACGTCGGTGTCGGCGTACGCCGTGAGCAGCACGCGCCGCGAGCCGGGATGCAGCTTCATCGCCTCGCGCAGCATCTCGATCCCGGTCATGCCGGGCATCTTCTGATCGACGAGGAAGAGCGCGAGCGGCGTGTTGCGCGCGGCGAGCGCCCGTGCCACCTCGAGCCCCTGCGCACCCGAGCCCGCCTTCATGACGCGGTATTCGGTCCGGTAGCGTTGGCGCAGGTCGCGCTCGATGGCGCCGAGGACGTTCGGGTCGTCGTCGACGGTGAGAATGACGGGCTTCGCCATGACGTGCGGGGAGTGCGTGGGCCGAGGGCGCCAATATACGCCGCGAGGGAGCGAACGCGAACGCGCGGGCCGCGCGCCGACGCCCTGGACCTGCGCCGGCGCGCGGGTTAAGTAGGCTCGTCCGTTCACCCCGAGGGCACGGTGGGAATCCCATGACGGCGCCGTCCCGCTCGAGCACCGAGTCGCACGGCCGCTTCGGCCTCCTCTCGGCGACCGCGCTAAACATGACCAACATGGTCGGCGTCGGCCCGTTCATCACGATCCCGCTGCTCATGACGGCGCTCGGCGGCCCGCAGGCGCTGCTCGGCTGGCTCGTGGCGCTCGCCATCGTCGTCTGCGACGGGATGGTGTGGGCCGAGCTGGGCGCGGCGATGCCGGGGTCGGGAGGATCGTTCCAGTATCTCCGCGAGGCGTTCGGCCGCGAGCGATTCGGACGGCTGATGGCGTTCCTGTTCGTCTGGCAGTTCGTGCTCAGCGGACCGCTCGAGATCGCGTCGGGCTACATCGGCTTCGCCAGCTACGCGAGCTACGTGTGGAAGGGACTGGGGCGCGGCGGTACGATCGCGTTGGTCGTCGCGGTCGGCGTGCTGAACGTCGTCCTGCTCTATCGCCGCATCCACTCGCTCGCGAAGATCACCGTGTCGCTGTGGATCGGTACCATCGTGACCGCGGTCGCCGTGATCGTCACCGGCGCGTTCCACTTCGATCCGAGGATCGCGTTCGATTTCCCACCGGGCGCGTTCAACCTCTCGTTCGGCTTCTTCCTCGGGCTCGGCGCCGCCGCGCGGATCGGGATCTACGACTACCTCGGCTACTACGACGTCTGCTACATCGGCGACGAGGTGCGCGATCCGGGCCGCGTGATTCCGCGCTCGATCCTCATCAGCACCGCCGCCGTCGCGGCGATCTACCTCGGGATCAACCTCGCCATCATCGGCGTGGTGCCATGGCGCAGCTTCGTGCCGGCGAGCGAGCATGCGGAGTCGGCGTTCATCGTCTCGATCTTCATGCAGACGGTGTACGGCTCGAAGGTGGCCGCGGCCTTCACCCTGCTCGTGCTGTGGACCGCGTTCGGCTCGGTGTTCGCGCTGCTGCTCGGCTACTCGCGCATCCCGTACGCCGCCGCCCAGAGCGGCTACTTCTTTCGCACGTTCGGCAAGCTGCATCCCACGAAGGGCTTTCCCTACGTGTCGCTGCTCGTCCTCGGTGCCATCTCGATCGTGGCGGGGTTCTTCTCGCTCGGCACGGTGATCGACGCGCTGATCGTGACGCGGATCCTCGTGCAGTTCATGGGGCAGGTGGTCGGCCTCGCGCTGCTGCGCAAGCGCCGGCCGGACATGCCGCGGCCGTATCGCATGTGGCTCTATCCGGTGCCCGCGCTCGTCGCGCTGCTCGGGTGGATCTTCGTGTTCGCGACGACCGACCTGCGCGTGATTCTGTTCGGCGTCGGCGTCCTCGCGCTCGGCTGCGTGGCGTTCCTGCTCTGGTCGTGGCGCTCCGCCCGGTGGCCGTTCTTGCGCGAGGCCGCGCCGGGCTGAGGGGGGACGCCCGACGCGCCGACGTCAGCCGGCGAACGTGAACGCGCCCGGCCGCACGTGCGGCCGGGCGCGTTCGTCACCGCTCGGGCGATCAGTGGTGGTGTGCGGCCAGGTCGATGGTGTAGGGCGACTTCGGATCGCACTTCACCGCCGCGTTCGTGGACGTGTACATGCCGCGGGGATTGGCCTTCCACAGCCAGACGTGCAGATCGTAGTGCCTGAGTGACGCCGGAATGATCGGCTCGTGGCCGTCCATCGGGCCGGCCAGCTTCTGGCCGAAGATCGTCGGGGCCTGGTTCCCGGCGACGGCGGCGGGCATGAACCACTCCGCGCCGGCGAGCACGAGCTTCCCGTCGACGTTCTCGTAGAGCAACACCTGCGGCTTGGCCGGGTCGAGCTTCGGGCCGATGTTCGACGGGTTCAACAAGTGCACGCCCATCGCGCCGGGCGGATAGGTGACGGGCCCGTCGACCGTCTGCTTCGAGAAGTCGATGCACGCCAGCGTCGAGAGGTAGCCGTCCCTGATGGCCACGATGGGATCCTTGTACTTCTCGAGCGCGGTGCGAGTGGCGAGCAGCTCCGGCGAGAGCGCCGCCGTCGCCTTCGGGGCGCCGGCCTGCTTGGCGTCCGGCTGCGTCTTCGCCTGTGCGCTCGCGTCGCGAGGCAGAATGGACACGACGAGTAGGGCAGGAACCACGTACCGACCGATCACGTGACGACGCATATGACGTCGCCTCCGAGGGGAAAGGGGAGATCAACCTTAGAGCGTCCCTGGAGGCGCGTCAATTCGCGGTCGGGCGAGGCGGTTCAGGGGGTGGGCCCGATCAGCTTCTGCAGATCGCGCCAGCGGACGAGCTTCACGTCGTTGTCCTCGAGCGCCTGCTTGAACTCGGCGCTATTGAGCACGTCGTAGTCCCGCTGGCGCCAGGCGGCGCCGTACGCCCCGTGCTCGGTCATCACCGCCTTGAGCTCCGAGTCGTTGTATCCAAGGTGGACGATGAGCTCCGTGAGGCCGGGCTTGAGGTTCTTCACCGCATCCAGGTAGAACTGCTTCCACTGGGCGACGGGGATTCGCTCGTCGGCGATCAGCACCGTGTCGGGATAGAGGTCGGTCTTCATCACGCCGGTCTCGGTTCCGGTGTTCGGCGTGCCGATGAAGCCGAGGAAGGGGAGCTTGTACGCCCGCGCGACCTTCACGTACGTCGCCATGAGGCCGGGCGTCGTGAACAGCGTGCCCATGTGGCTGTCGAGATGCGTCGGACGGATCCCCATCGCGAGCGCGAGCTCGACCTGCGCCCGGAGCTCGCGCTCCACCTCGTCGAGCTTCGCGCGCGCGATCACGGTCTGGACCTGGCGCGGCATCGTGCCGTCCGGATCGAGCAGGCTCGTGACCTGGTCGCTCGGCGCGACGGGTCCCCAGCGATAGGTGTCCCATTCGCTCGTGAGCGTCAGGTGCAGTCCGAGGTCGGCGTCGGGATGCGCCCTGGCGTAGCGCGCGACCTCGGTGACCCACGGCGTCGGCATCATGATGCTCGCGGAGTTGATCACGCCCTTCTCGAGCGCGTCGAAGCTCGCGGAGTCCTCGGAGTGCGCGACGCCGAGATCGTCGGCGTGGAGGATGAGCAGCTTGGCGTTGGCGGGATAGCCGAGGCGTTCGGCGATGGTGCGGGTCTGGGCGTGCACGGTCGTGGCGAAGAGCGCGGTGGCGAGCAGGGACCAGAGTGGTCGATACATGACTCCCTCGTCGTGAAGAGCGGGTGAGATGTGAAGCAAGGGTATTTCTCGCGCCGGCCGCGGGACAGGGGCCATCGCGCTCGAGGCCGCCACTTGCGCCCTGCTTCGTCGTCTTTGCATACTCGCGCCCGTGCTCACCGACGCGCTGCCAGCACTGCCCGCGCGAGAGCCCGCGGCGCGTCGTCGTCCGGCGGGACGCTAGGCGGAGGAGAGGCGCGCGATGCCCGCACCGCTCGCACGACGCGTGTTCGTCACCGGCGGCACCGGCTACATCGGCCGCGCGTTGCTCGAGGCGCTCGTCACGCGTGGGCACACCGTGACGGCGCTCGTCCGCCCCGGGGGGTCGTCGCGGCTCGCGCCCGGCGTGGCGTACGTCGTCGGCGATGCGCTGGATGCGTCCACGTACGTGCGCGAGATCCCACCCGCCGACACGCTCGTGCAGCTCGTCGGCACTCCGCGACCGGGGCCCGGCAAGTCGGCGGAGTATGCGCGCGTCGATCTTCCCGCGGGGCTGGCCGCCGTGGAGGCGGCGATGGGGGCGCGCGTGCGGCATCTCGTCTACGTCAGCGTCGCGCAGCCGGCGCCGGTGATGAGGGCGTACGTCACCGCACGGGCGTCGGTCGAGTCGCGCATCCGCGAGGCGTGCGCGCGCTCGTGGCTCACCGCCACGATCCTGCGGCCGTGGTACGTGCTCGGGCCGGGCCATCGCTGGCCGCAGTTGCTCGCGCCGGTCTACGCGCTCGCGCGTCTCAATCCTTCCACGCGCGAAGGCGCGCGGCGGCTCGGTCTCGTCACCCTCGCACAGATGGTCGGTGCGCTCGTCGAAGCGGTGGAGCATCCTCCGGACGACGTCGGCGGCCCGCGCGTGTGGGAGGTGCCGCGGATCGCGCTCGCGAGAGCGGTGCAAATGAGCCCGGCTCCATGACCGGCGAGCCGCTGACCCTCGAGCCCGCGACCACCGCGCTCGTGCTGATCGACCTGCAGCGCGGCATCACGGCCGGGACGACGGTCCCGTACGCGGCCGCCGACGTCGTCGCGCGCGCAGCGACGCTGGCCGCGGCGTGCCGCGCGCGCGGCGTGCCCGTCGTGCTCGTTCACGTGGACCCCGGTCCCGAGGGGGTACTCTTTCCGCGGCCGCAGGCGGACCAGCCGCGTCCACCGTTGCGGCCGGCGCCCGACTTCGCCGAGCTGGTGCCCGAGCTCGGACGCGCGCCGAGCGACGTGGTGGTGACGAAGCATCAACCGAACGCCTTCTACGGCACCGATCTCGAGGTGCAGCTCGCGCGGCGCGGCATCCGCACGATCGTGCTCGGCGGGATCTCCACCAACGTCGGCGTCGAGAGCACCGCCCGCGCGGCGCACGAGCGCGGCTACGAGCAGGTGTTCGTGTCCGACGTCATGGCCGCGCGCGAGGCCGACCTCCACGAGCACACCGTGCGGCGCATCCTGCCGACGATGGGCCGCGTACGCTCGCTCGACGAGGTGCTGCAGGCACTGGCGAAGCGATAGGGCGCGACTGGACCACCCCTGCTCTCACCAACACACCGACACCCCGACACACCAACGCACTCAGTAGTCGTACACGTGCTCCACCTCGAACGACCGATCCGCGCGGAGCCGATGCAGTACGTCGAGTAGATCCCTCGTCTGCACCCGCAGCAGCATCCGCGTCCGCGCGGGATCGTCGGGCATCCGGTACGCCACGACCACCGACGAGCGGGGTGGCGTGCGCCAGCCGGCCGGCGCCGTTCCACTCACCGTGACGACGTCGGCGCCCGACACTTCCGCCAGCCGCACGCGGTCGGCGCGATCCGAGAGCGCGAGCAGCGCGTCACGATAGGGATCGTAGCGCGCGACCGACAGCAGCGTGTAGCCGCGATCGAGGGTCCGGACGGTACGCATGGCGGCGACCGCGGAGTCACCCGTGCGGAGCGAGTCGCTCCACCCTGCGGCGACGACGTATCGCGTGAGCTCGTCCGGGGCGTAGCCGGCGGCCGTGCCGGCCCCGATCAGCGACGCGTACGCCGCCTTCGCGAGATACTCCGCGCTCAGCGCCCCTCGCCGCTCCCACTTCCGGAAGAATCCCGGCCCGCCGATCGGCACTTCCGTCCACAGACCGCGAACGGCGTGCATGAACGGGAACTCGTACCAGCCCCTCGTCGCGATGAGCCGGGCGTAGTCTCGCGCGACGCGCGCCGCGTAGCGGTCTTCCGCCGTGCCGCCGCTCGGCATGTCCAGCTCGGAAAGCCGGCCCATGGTGTTCTCGTACAGTCCCTTCACCCCGTACTCGATCGCCGTGCTCACGCCGATCACCCCGAGCATGACGTGCGTGCCGGCGGCGACGTCATATCGGTCCTTCGCCGCGCGCCAGGTGCCGAGGTACGAGCGCCAGAAGGTCCCCACCGATCCGACGTAGGGAAAGCGACTGGGCCGCTTCCCCTGCTCGAGCCAGCGCGCGTACGCCTCGCTCGAGTACACGAGGTCCCATTCCGGATGGGTGAGAAACTCGCGCGCTTCGTCGCGCGCGTACGCGGACAGCGAATCGAGCGCGATGCGTGCCTCGGCCGGAAGGTTCGCCGCCATGTGCTGCGCCGCCATCACGGGCACGGTGTCGCCGGCGGCGGGCTGATACAGATCCCAGAGCGCGTTCGTGAACTTGCCCGTGGGATCGACGCGCCGCTTCACCGCGAACAGCTCCGTCGCGCGCGGATACGCCGCGGTGAACTCGGCGCGCGTCGCGACGGGCTGATAGGGGAGGTAGTACCGGCCGCCGCACGCGATCGCCGCGTCGATCAGCGCTCGCGTCCAGCGCGCCACCTCGCGCTTCGCGGCGGGATCCGTGCGCTGCCGGTAGTACATCACGAACGCGAACACCTCGTTCGGCGCCCAGGCGAGGTACGTGCCGGGGTCGGGCAGCGCGTGCCGGATCGAGACGTTCACCATGTTCACGTCGTGCGCCTGGAGAATCGCGCGCATGCGTGGCACGAACGTCATGATGCTGTCGACCGGGATGAAGTACTCCTGGAGCACGTACGTCTCCCGGTCGCGCGATGCCGGCTCGAGCTCGCTCACGTCGTAGCTCGCCTCGTAGTTCCGCCACGTCACCGGATGGCCGCGGAAGATCACGGGGTCGAGGAGGTGCTCGCGCATCCACTTCCCCTTCGGCCAGCCGGCGATCACCGCATACGCGGTCCGGTGCGTCCAGGCCGATTGGTCCTGCGGGAGCAGTCGGTCGGGCACCGTCACCGGCTCGTCGGTCCGCCGATAGGACACGACGTGCACGCGCTCGTACGCCGGCGGATAGAGATCGCCGTTGTGGAAGACGACGGCCGAGTCGTCGCGGACGTGGCGGCGGAAGTAGTCGAGGTACTCGGCGACCGGGATCGTCTCGTCGTCGCGCCGCACCCGCGTGTTCGGCACGACGTCGAGCGTGACGTCCGCCACCACGCCGAGTGCGCCGTAGCCGCCGACCACGCCGTAGAAGAGGTCCGGGTTCACCGTCGGGCTCGCGGTGACGACGCTGCCGTCCGCGAGTACGAGCGTGAGCGCGCGCACCGAGCGCACGAGCGGCCCCTGGCCGATGTACCGGCCGTGCGCGTTCACCGACAGCGCCCCGCCGACGGTGAACGTGTTGTACGTCTGCATGAGCTTCACGGCGAGCCCGTGCGGGTCGAGCACCTCCTGCAGCTCGCGCCAGCGCGTCCCCGACCGGACCGTCACCGTGCGCGCCGCGGTGTCGAGCGCGACGACGCCGTGGTAGTCGCGCATGTCGAGCTGCGTGCCGTCGGGCGTCGCCGTCTGGCCGCCCATGCTGTATCGCCCGCCGCCGATCGAGACGGGGCCCGGCGTGGCGCGGACCGCGGCGGCGATGTCCTCGACCGTTCGCGGCCGAACGACACGAGCCATCGTCACGGGGAAGAGCCGCGTCACCTCGTCGATCCGTACGCTGCCGTCCGGGATCGCCGCGACCTGCACGGCCGGCGTGCGCGCGAGCGAGATCGCGCTCACGGCGACGCCGAACAGGACGAGACCGGCGACGACGATGCCGACGCGCTTCCCAACCGTCGCTGCCCGGCGTAGGATCGTCGGACGCCGGGCCGGCGTCGGAAGGTTGGCCTTGGAACGTCGCTGCTTCTTCAGGGAGCCCATCGATGCCATCTGACAGAGCCGTTCGGGGAGGGGCGTTCGTCTTCGCGCTGTTCTTCGCCGTCGTCGTCGCCCTCGGCTACATCCCGGGGCTCAACGCGACGCCACACGTGCATCACACCGGAATGCCGATGGAGCCGGGCTCGCACACGATGCTCGGGCTCTACACGATCAGTCTTCTCGACGACGTGACGCACGGGCTGAGCGCGCTCCTGTTCCTCGTGGCGGCGCTGCACTCGGCGCGTGCGTCGCGGCTCGCGCTCACGGCATTCGGGTGGTACTACGCATACGACGCGGTCATCTACCTGGTCACCGGCGTCCTGCAGCGCTCGCCGATCGCCCAGAACGTCGGCCTGAACCTACCGCACGTCGTCATCAGCAGCATCATGCTCTGGCTGGCGTATCGCGGCCGGACCGGCGCGCCGCGCGCGGCGATGCAGCCGGCCTAGCCTCCCATGCCCGTCAGCGACGGCTACCTCGACTTCGTGCTGGATCAGCTTCGCGTCGTGGTGCCGGAGGTGCGCGCGCGGCGCATGTTCGGCGGCATCGGCCTCTACGCCGGCGACCTGTTCTTCGCCATCGTCGACGACGATACGCTGTACCTCAAGGTGGACGACGCCACGCGCGGCGAGTTCGAGGCGCGCGGGATGCCGCCCTTCCGTCCGTACGAGGGGATGACGTCGATGAACTACTCGCAGCTCCCGGAAGAGGTGCTCGAGGATGCCGATGCCTTGCGCACCTGGACGCAACGGTCGATCGAGGTGGCGCAGCGCGCGAAGGGGGCGCGGAAGGGCAAGGGACGCCGGAAGCGTGGGTGACCCGACGAGCCGCGAGCTCAGCGCAGCTCGCGGCCGCCGTTCACGTCGATCGTCGCGCCGTACATGAACGACGCCGCCGGGCTCGCGACGAAGACGATCACCCGCGCGATCTCTTCCGGTGCCGCGAGTCGTCCCGCGAGCAGCTTCTTCGTGGCATCCCGCTCGCCGCGGTCCGCGACCGTGGCCGTTCCCATGGCCGTCCGGGTGAGCCCCGGCGCGACGCAATTGACGCGCACGTCGGGCGCGAGGTCGCGCGCCACGCTCTTCGTCAAATTCACGATCCCCGCTTTCGCGGCCGCGTAGTGCGCGTGCTGGCGCGCGCCCGTCTGCGCGGCCACGCTCGCCACGGTCACCACGGAGGCGCCCGGCCGCAGCAACGGACGAACCGCGCGCAGGGTGTGGAAGGTGCCGCCGAGATTCGTCCGCACCACGTCGTCCCACTCGGCGGGATCCAGCGTGTCGAGCGGGGTGACGACGTTGCGGCCGGCGTTCAGCACGACGACGTCGAGTCCTCCGCCGACGGCGTCGCCGATCTCGCTCATCGCCCGAGCGACGGACGCCGCGTCGGCGACGTCCACCGCCACGCACCACGCGCGGCGCCCCGCGGCGCGGACGTCGGCCGCGACTCGCTCGGCGGCGTCGGCGCGCCGGCCGTACGCGACGGCGACGTCGGCGCCCTCGGCCGCGAGCAGCCGCGCGGTGGCCGAGCCGATCCCACCCGACGCGCCCGTGACCAGCGCCACGCGGTCGCGCAGGCCGAGATCCATCAGCGCTGGGCGTCGTCCCGCGTCGTCGTCGCGCTCGCGGTGCGCGTGCGGTCCGACACCCACGCGCGCGCCGCCGCATCGCGCACCGCGTCGAGCGAGTCGTACACGCCGACGGCCACCGCCACGATCTCGGGCGGCGTGGTCACGAGATCGGGGACGACGAGCACCGGCATGCCGGCGGCGATCGCCGCGCGCGCGCCCGTCGGCGAATCCTCGAGCGCGAGCGCATCGGCGGGCGCGACGCCGAGCCGCGCGGCCGCCTCGAGGTAGAGATCGGGAAAGGGCTTCCCGCGCTCGACGTCGGCCCGCGTCACCACGGCATCGAAGTCCGCGAGCAGCTCGCCGAGCCGCTCGCGCGCGGCGACCGGACCGCTCGCCGTCGCGAGCCCGAGCGGGATCCCGAGCTCCGCCACGAACGCGAGCCACTCGCGCGCGCCTGGCCGCAGCCCCACGCCTTCCGCCTCCACCACCAGGCGCATGTGCACGTCGCACGCGGCGTGGAATCCGGGAATGTCGAACGTCGAACCGAAATACTCGCCGAGGAGGCGGTTGCAGACGTCCGCCGAATGGCCGACGAAGGAGGCGAACTGTGCGTCCGAGAGCTCGACGCCGCGGTCGCGGGCCGTCGTCTGCCACACGCGCCGGACGAGACGCTCGCTGTCGACGAGGAGGCCGTCCATGTCGCAGACGATGGCGGCGGGGCGATTGACCTTCAGTGGGATGACTCCTGCGAGGATGGGCGAGTCGGTGGCGTCGAACGCAAGCTAGCCGCGGGCCGCCGGAGCGTCGACGGTGCGCGGTGGCGCTACTCGCCGAGGCGGCGCAGCACGGCGCGTACGGACCGCGTCGCGCTCGCGAGCGCGCCTTCCACCGTGCCCTGCGTCTCGGCCTCGGTCGCCTCGCCGGCGAACCAGAGCGCGCGACCGTGCGCGCGGGCGAGCGTCCGCGCCGCGCTCGTGCCGCCGACGCCGGTGTAGCTGTACGCGCCGAGCGCGTTCGGATCGCTCGACCAGTCGTGCCAGTGGAGCGAGTCGACGATCGCGTCCACGCGCGCACGCCGCAGGCGGAACGCGTGCGCGAGCTCGGCGAGCGTCGTCGACTCCACGTCGCCGTCGCGCGTCAGTGCCAGGGCGGGCGGACCGCCGGCCCAGCCGGTGAGGATCGGCGCGGCGACGGGATGCTGCGTCCACCACACCGTGAGCGCGCGCGTCGGCGTGTGCACGAACGACAGCTCCGTCGTCGTCCGCTCCCAGAACCGTTCGCGCACGGCGAGGACGACGCGCAGCACGTGCCCCATGACGAGCCGCCGCGCCGCGGCGCGCAGCGCCGGAATCTCCGGCTCGAGGCGAAGCAGCGACTCGTTCTGGAGCATCGGCAGTGGCACGGTGACGATCGCCGCGCGCGCCTGGTGCTCGCCGCCCGCGGCGTCGGCGACGCGCACCCCCTGCTCGCTCCACACGATCCGGGTCACGCGGACGCCGCGTCGGACGACGCCGGCGACCTCGCGCTCGAGATGCGCCACGAGCGCCGCGTAGCCGTCGACGATCCGCCGCGCCTCCGCGGCGCCTTCGGTCGGATTTCCCTGCTCGGCGAGCGACCGCTCGCTGATGCGCCCCGGATCGGCGCCGTTGAACCCCTGCACGAACCCGCGCGCCAGCTCGCGCTCGGCTCGCAGCGCCGCGCCACCGGGCTTCGTGTCGAGAAAGTCCTGGAACGAGCGGTCGTGCGCGCGATGCCTGCTCATGCGCGCGAACACGCGGCCCATGCGCGCCCACACCGGTCCCTGCGGTGAGAGCTGGCCCCGGTCGGAGCGGTAGTGCCGTCCCGTCACCGGGACGGTGGCGAGCCGCGCCTCGTCGAGAAGCCTCGTCGTCTCGGGCGCATCGCCGTGGACGAACTCCGCCCCGAGCTCGATCGGACGTCCCGCCCCCGACTCGAGGTCGGTGAGCATCCGTCCACCGACGCGCGTGCTCGCCTCGAGCACGACCACGCTGCGTCCGGCGCGCACGAGCTCGCGCGCGGCGAACAGGCCGGCGGCGCCGGCGCCGACGATCACGACGTCCGTCACGGCGGGGTGTCGAGCGCGGATCGAGCCATGGCGCCGGCGGCTCGCACCAATCGTTCCACGCCGCGCGCGGGCCGCACGCCGGGGCGCGCCGCTTGACGGCGCCTCCAATATGATGGACATTGACGTCCAGCATGAAGGAAACCTCCCCCGGCCTCGACGCGCGGATCGCCGGACGCGTCCGCGAGCTCCGCGCCGCGCGCGCCCTCTCCCTCGATGCCCTCGCCGCTCGCAGCGGCGTGAGCCGCTCGATGATCTCCGTCATCGAGCGCGGCCGCGGCAGCGCCACCGCCGTCGTGCTCGAGAAGCTCGCCGCTGGCCTCGACGTCACCCTCGCCGCGCTGTTCGACCCTCCGAGTGCGTCGACCGGCGGCCCGGTGGCCCGGCGCGCCGAGCAGCCCGCGTGGCGCGATCCGGCGTCCGGCTACCTGCGGCGCAACGTCTCCCCGTCCGGAACGTCGCATCCGATGCAGCTCGTCGAGGTCGAGTTTCCTCCGCGCGCCCGCGTGGCATTCGAGTCCGGTCCGCGCGACCAGCGCGTGTACCAGCAGGTGTGGGTGCTCGACGGCACGATCGACGTCACCGTCGGCGACACCCGCCACCGCCTCCGCACCGGCGACTGCCTCGCGATGCAGCTCGGCGCGCCGACGATGTTCCACAACCCGACGCGCAGGACGGCGCGCTATGCCGTCGTCACCGCGCCGGAGATCCCCGCGCGACGATGAGCGCTCCCCGCTGGACCCTGCGCCGGCTGCATCGGGTGACCGACGCCGAGATCGACGGCCTCGCCGACCTCCTCGTCGACTGCGTCGAGGGCGGTGCCTCGGTGAGCTTCATGCACCCGCTCAGCCGCGAGCGCGCCGCCCGGTTCTGGCGGCGCGTCGCGAGCGGGGTCGCCGCCGGCGAGCGTGCGCTGCTCGTGGCGGAAGACGCGCTGGGGATCTGCGGCACGGTGCAGCTCGTGCTCGATCTCCCCGAGAACCAGCCGCATCGCGCCGACCTGGCGAAGATGCTCGTCCACCGCCGCGCACGGCGGCAGGGCCTCGCGGCGGCCCTGATGCGTGCGGCCGAGTCGATGGCGCTCGACTGTGGCCGCACGCTGCTCGTCCTCGACGCCGTCACCGGCGGCGACGCCGAGCGCCTCTACGAACGCCTCGGCTGGACCCGCGTCGGGGTGGTCCCCCGGTTCGCGCTGATGCCGGATGGGGCGTTCTGTAGTACGACGTATTTCTATCGCGATTTGGGGCCGACGAGCGGTGTGTGAGTCGGCGAGTGTGTGCGTGTGTGTGTGACAGACCGCGGGACGCACCTGCCTCTCGACGCCGTCGCCGTCATGCACGGACCCACGCACCCACACACCCACACACCCACACACCACTCGTTGCATCTACGCACGTCCCGCCATGGCCTCGCTCTCCGCCGTCGTCGGATCGATCACCTCCGACACCTGCAACACCCGGTCGGCGGGGAACCCGCCGAGGCGGGCGTGCTCGCGAATGATGTCCGCGTTCGGCGCGATGTACACGCAGGTGATCTTGTCCTCCGTCACGTAGCTCTGCACCCATTGGATGCTCGGCCCGAGCTGGTGCAGCACGCCGCACGAGCGCTGCGAGATCACCACCAGCTCGGCCCTCGAGAGCGCGCCCGCGTTCGGGATCTCGCGCTCGATCACGTACTTCGGCATTGGTCCGTCCTTCCTCGGCGTCGCCGTGGGCTAGTGGTGGGCGTGCGCCGCGAGCGTCGTCGCGTACTGGCAGCTCACCCGCGGATTCCAGTTCGCGTAGAGGCCGCTCGGATTGTTGTCGGCCGCCCACACGTGGAGCGCCCAGACGCTGAAGGTGAAGTTGTAGGTGAAGGGCTGCTCGAACAGCACGGGCGGCGTGTCCGACGGGCTGCCGGGCAGGATGAACTCCACGCCGACGAGTCGCATCTGGCCGTTCTTCTCCGGCTCGTAGATCACGAGCTGCGGGCGAGCCGGATCGAGCACGCCCATGTTGTTGGCGTTCAGGTAATGCAG
Source organism: Gemmatimonadaceae bacterium (assembly GCA_035494615.1). GTDB lineage: Bacteria > Gemmatimonadota > Gemmatimonadetes > Gemmatimonadales > Gemmatimonadaceae > AG11. The sequence goes on along the minus strand of DATJGU010000039.1, from coordinate 30,353 downwards.
TCCCATCCCGCCGCTGTCCGGGTCGAACATGCAGCCCGCCGGGAACTGGTTGTCCCAGCCCTTCGGGCCCGCCAGCTCGAAGCGGTGCAGGGGCGCGATCGTCGCGCGCAGCGTCGCCAGCGCCTGATTCTCCGCCGAGCTCGCGCCGCGTGCCTCCGCGGCAGCGCTCGGCCGCGGGCCCGCCGGCTCGCGCGTGGTCGCCTGGTCGCCGCAGGCGGCGAGCAGGGTGAGTCCAGTCAGGATGATCGCGGTTCCTCTCATTGTGGCCTCGTGTGATGAGGGTGAATTTTGGACGCCGCGGAAGATGAGCCGGCGCGCTTAGCTGCTTCGTGCGTCGGGGATTAGCTGTGAATTAGCCAGTCGGACGAGAGGCGATGATCAGGGTTCAGCTGCTCGGAGGCGCCAGCCTGCGCTCGGGGGACGCCGCGATCGCGGGGCCTCCCGCGCAGCGGCACCGCATTGCCCTCCTTGCGCTCGTGGCGTCCTCGTGGCCGCAGCCCCTGTCGCGCGACCGTGCCATGGCGCTCCTCTGGCCGGAGCGCGACACCGCGAGCGCGCGGCGCCTGCTCAACCTGTCGGTGCACGTCCTCCGCTCCGCGCTCGGCGACCGCGCCATCGCATCGGCCGGTGACGGGCTCGTCCTCGACCCCCAACGCATCTCCTGCGATCTGCACGCGCTTCGCACCGCCATCGCGGACGACGACGCCGATCGCATCACGCGGCTGTACGCCGGCCCGCTGCTCGACGGCTTTCACCTCGACGAGTCGATGGAGTTCGGCTACTGGCTCGACGAGCATCGTTCGGCGCTCGCGCACGCGTACGTCGGGGCGCTGCTCACGGTGACCGAGCGCCAGGAGCGCGAGGGCGACGTCCACGGCCGCGTCGGCACCTGCCGCAAGCTCGTGGCCGCCGATCCGCATTCGGCCGCGTATGCCCTCGCCCTCATGCGCGCGCTCGATGCCGCGGGCGACCGCGCTGGCGCACGCCAGCATGCGGTCGAATATGCGAATCGGGTGCGCACCGATCTCGAGGTCGAGCCCGACCCGTCGGTGGCCGCGTTCGCCGACCGGCTGCGTGTGGCGCCGGCCCGACCGAGCTTCCGGGCCGTCGACGAACCGGCGATGCCGACCGTCGCGGTGCTCCCCTTTCGCAACCTCAGCACCGATCCCGAGAACGCCTGCTTCGCCGATGGCATCACGGAGGACGTGATCGCGCAGCTCTCGAAGATCCGCTCGCTCAAGGTCATCTCGCGGACCTCGGCGAATCGGTTCCGGACGCGCGAGCGAGCGCTCCGCGAGATCGGCGCCGCGCTCGGCGCCACGGCGCTGCTCGACGGCAGCGTGCGGCGCGCGGAATCGCGCGTGCGCATCGTCGTCCAGCTCGTCGCGCTCGACCCCGAACGCACCCTCTGGACGGAGACGTTCGACCGGCAGATCACCGACATCTTCGCCATCCAGACGGAGGTCGCACTGCGCATCACCTCGGCGCTCGAGGCGGAGCTCACCGCCGAGGAGCGGACGCGCGTGCACCGGCGTCTCACGATGGACGTGCTCGCGTATCAGCTCTTCCTGCAGGGGCGGCAGCTGCTCACGCCCTACACCGTGCCCGCCATGCTCGGCGCGGTGCGGTTCTTCGAGCGGGCGATCGCGCGCGACCCCGGCTTCGCGCTCGCGCACGCGACGCTCGGGCTGGTGACGGTGGAGCTCGCGGAAGGCGGCACGATCGCCCCCGACGCCGCGTACGCGCGCGCACGCGCGGCGATCGAGAGCGCATTGCAGCTCGACCCGGAGCTCGGGGCCGCGTACGTCACCCTCGGCATGCTCAAGGCGGTGCGCGAGTTCGACTGGGAAGGCGCCGAGGCGGCGTTTCGTCGCGCGCTCGAGCTGAGTCCGGGAAGCGCCGACTGCTACGATCTGTACGGGCGCTTCCTCGCCGGTGTCGCCCGGTTCGACGAGGCGATCTCCATGCTGCAGCGCGCGAGCGAGCTCGATCCGCTCACCCATCGCATCGATCTCGCTACCACGCTCCTGCGCGCCGGCCGTCTCGAGGAGGGGATCGCGCGCGCCGAAGAGGCGACCGAGGTGAATCCCGGCGATCGGGCGAGCGCGACGCTGGGCTGGGCGTACTTCCTCGCCGGCCGGCACCGCGAGGGCATCGCGGAGCTCGAGCGTGCCGTCGCGACCTCGCCGGAAAACCCGATGTGGCTCGCGCAGCTCGGCGAGGCGTACGGGTTGGCGGGCAAGTCGAAGCGCGCCCGCGACGTGCTGCGCGAGCTGGAGGATCAGGCGCGCTCGCGCTGGATCTCGCCGTACTACCTCGCGTACGTGCGCGTCGGGCTCGGCGACGCGGAGGGTGCGCTCGATCTCCTCGAGAGCGCCGTGGAGCAGCGCACCGGTCCCGTGTACAGCATCAAGGGCTCATTCCTCGTCGCTCCCCTGCGCGCGCATCCGCGCTTTCGCGCGCTCCTCCAGCGCATGCGGCTCGCCTAGTGCGCGCGATCGGGCGCGACACCCCCGCCGGCGCCGGCACGATCGCGCTCACGGTGCTCGCGCTCGTCGCCTTCGCCTCCAACTCGCTCCTGACGCGGCTCGCGCTCGGCACGCACCAGCTCGATGCGGCCACGTTCACGGCCATCCGCCTCGCGGCGGGCGCCGTGACGCTCGGCATCCTCACGGGAGCCGGCGCACGCGGCCTCGCGCCGCTGCGCGGCGCGGGAATCGCCGGCCCGCTCGCCCTGTTCGCCTACGCGGCCCCCTTCTCGTTCGCGTACGGGCGGATCGGCGCGGCCGTCGGCGCGCTCGTGCTGTTCGGCGTGGTCCAGCTCACCATGATCGGGTACGCGCTCGTCCGCGGCGAGCATCCGACGCCGGCGATCTGGCTCGGGCTGGTGCTCGCCGCGGGTGGGCTCGCGGCGCTCGCCGCGCCCTCCGTCACGCGCCCCGATCCGCTCGGCGTGCTGCTCATGGCGGTGGCCGGCGTCGCGTGGGCGGTCTACACGCTGGTCGGACGCACGCGCTCCGATCCGCTCGCCGCCAACGCGCGAAGCTTCCTCTGGAGCGCGCCACTCGCGATCGCGACCGCGCTCGCAATCCGCGTCGCGGGCGGAGCGCACGACGCGACCACCGTGCGCGGGTTCGTGCTCGCGCTCGTCTCGGGCGCGGTCACCTCGGGGCTCGGCTACGCGATCTGGTATCGCGCGCTGCCGCGCATCACGGTGACCCAGGCGGCCGTCGCGCAGCTCAGCGTACCGGTCATCGCGGCGCTCGGCGCCGTCGCGCTGCTCGGCGAATCGCTCGGCGTGCGGCTCGTCGTCTCGGGTGCCGCGGTGCTGGCTGGCGTCGGACTCGTGCTCTCGGCACGGGCGCGGCGCACCGGGTGACCCGCTTGCGCAGGCTGGGTGGCGCCGGGTTCATTCTCCGTCGCCTCGCGCCACTACCGCATGCGCGCGGGATCGCCGCCGTCTCACTCCTCGCCCAATGATCCTCGTCGTCGGCGCGACCGGCCTGCTCGGCTCGGAGATCTGCCGCCGCCTGCACGAGCGCGGCCGGCCGGTGCGAGCGCTCGTGCGCGAGGGATCTCCGCGCGCGGCCGCCGTCCGAGCGCTCGGCGTCGAGATCGCCGTCGGCGACCTGCGCGCCCGCGAATCGCTCGAGGCGGCGTGCCGGGGCGTCGACGCGGTGATCTCCACCGCGACCGCGATGAGCGCGACGGGGCGAGCGCTCACCCTCCAGACGGTGGATCGCGCCGGCCAGCTCAGGCTCGTGCGCGTCGCGCGCGACTCCCGCGTGCCGAAGTTCGTGTACGTCTCCGCCTCGCCGACGCTCAGGCCGAGCGCGCCGCTCGTGCGCTACAAGCGCCAGGTGGAGCGCGCGCTCCGCGCGAGCGGCATGCGCTGGACGATCCTGCAGCCCTCCGCGTTGATGGAGGTGTGGTTCGGGCCGACGCTCGGGTGGGACGTCGTCACCGGCCGCGCGACCATCGTCGGCTCGGGCGCGGTGCCCGTGCCGTGGATCGCGATCGGCGACGTGGCCGAGCACGCGATCCGTGCGCTCGACGATCCGCGCCTCGCCGATTGCGACGTGCCACTGCGCGGCCCGCAGGCGCTGCCGGCGAACGACGTGCGCCGGATCTTCGAGGAGGAGTCGGGCCGGCCCTATCGCGCGCTGCGCGTGCCGCGGGCGCTGCTCGCGGTGCTCGCCCCCGTCGTCGAGCTGTTCGACGAGCGCATCGCTTCCGGCATGTCGCTCGGCGCGCAGGTGGCCCAGGGCGATCCGATCGATTCGCCGATGCAGCGCGAGCTCGCGCTTCCTCTCTGCACCGTGCGCGAGTACGCCGCGCGCGTGCTCCGGCGCTGAGCGGCCGGAGCGCACGCGTATCATTCAGTTCTCGAGCTTGTAGATCTCCCGCCGCCCGTGGTCCACGAGATCGTGATAGTCCTTCATGATCTCCTGAAAGGCCTTCGCGTCCTCGCTGTCCATGTCCGGCATCTGCATCATGCGCTCGAACTCCTGAAAGTCGGCGATCTCCAGCTCCGCGACGACCGTCCAGTACTGCTCGGCGCAGAAGTCCGTCATGATGCGCATCTTCGGCATCGCGTACTTCGTGCCGATCCGGTCCATCGTCTTGAACTTCTCCACCAGCGGCCGAACCTTGCCAGGCTTGCAGTTCATGATCTCGCGGACGACGTACATCGCTCCCTCCGTGCGGTGACGAGTTGACGGCGGCCGAACGGCGCGAATCTCGCCAGCCCGGAGGAGTCGTCAAGGGATCCGGGTGTCAGGCACATGTGTTCGAAAGCCGGCGACGGAAAGCCTCCCTCGTCGACGCGTAGCCCCGGCGCAGCGCCGCCTCGACGGACGCGTCCCCCCCATCGTCAAACACACCAACACACCAACGCACCAACGCACCAACGCACCGACACACCGGATGTCCGCTACCTCCGCCCGCCCAGCCGCGCTCACCGAGACCGGCCAGCACCGAGCCCAGCAAGCCGCCGACTTCGTGCGGCGGCATCGGTGGTGGATCATGGCCGGCCTCATCACGGCCGCGGTCATGGAGGTGCTCGACACCACCATCATCAACGTCGCGCTGCCGCAGATGGCGGGGAATCTCGGCGCGACGCAGGAGGAGATCGGCTGGGTCTCCACCGGCTACATCCTGTCGAACGTCATCTTCCTGCCCATGACCGCGTTCTTCACGGCGCGGTTCGGCCGGCGGAACTACCTGACGTTCTCCATCCTGCTGTTCATCGTCTCGTCGTTCTTCTGCGGCACGTCCCACTCGCTCGTCGAGCTCGTGCTCTGGCGCGTGCTGCAGGGCGCCGGCGGCGCCGCCCTTCTCTCCACCGCGCAGGCCACGCTCCGCCAGATCTTCCCGCGCGAGGAGCAGGGGATGGTGCAGGCCGTGTTCATGCTCGGCGTCATCGTCGCGCCGACGCTCGGCCCGACGCTCGGCGGCTGGATCACCGACAACTACACGTGGAACTGGTGCTTCTTCATCAACGTGCCCATCGGCATCGTGTCGATGTTCCTCGTCAGCACCTTCCTGCAGGATCCGCCGAACGTCGCGCGGGCGCGCACGCCGGTGGACTGGCTCGGCATCGGGCTGCTCACCGTCGGCGTCGGCGGGCTCCAGTACGTGCTCGAGGAAGGGAACTCGAAGGACTGGTTCTCGAACGTCCTCATCCTTCGGCTCGCGATCCTCTCCACCGCGTGCCTGCTCGGGATGCTCTGGTGGGAGCTCAGCCGGCGCAACGAGCACCCCGTCGTCGATCTGCGCGTGCTCCACAATCGGCCGCTCGCCGCGTCGATCTTCCTCTTCGTCGCCCTCGGCTTCGGGCTCTATGGCGGCGTGATCCTCTTTCCGCTCTTCGCCCAAGGGATCCTGCGCTTCACGCCTACCGAGACGGGGCTCGCGATGCTGCCCGGCGGGGTGGCCACCGGCGCGAGCGCGCTGCTCTGCGGAAAGCTGCTCAACGGCCGCCGGCCCCTCGTCGACGCCCGCATCCTCATCGCCTTCGGCGTGCTCCTGTTCGGCATCTCCATGTGGAAGATGGGGCACCTCACCACGGTCGCCGGTGAGATCGACGTCCGCAACGCGTTGCTCGTGCGCGGCTTCGGGCTCGGCATGCTCTTCACGCCGATCAACAACGTCGCCTACGCCAGCCTCGAGCCGCACGAGGCGCAGCAGGCCGCGGGGCTCATCAACCTGTCGCGCCAGCTCGGCGGGTCGTTCGGCATCGCCGTCCTGCTCAACTACGTTACCAGGCACATCGAGTATCACCGCGCCGATCTGGTCAGCAACGTGATCGCCGGGAACCCGCTGACCGAGCAGCGCGTGCAGATGCTGACCCACGCCTTCACCGCGCGCGGGATGCCCGCCTTCGAGGCACAGCGTGCCGCGCTCGAGGCCCTCGACGCCCAGGTCATGCAGCAGGCATCGATGCTGGCCTTCAACGATTCCTGGTTGTTCATCCTCCTGGTGTTCACCCTCGTCTCGCCCGCCATCCTCCTGCTCGGTCGAGGCCGGGGCGCCAGCGCGCCCGGCGACGCGCACTAGCCGAGTTGGGACCGGGCCCGCTCGCGGACGGCCGAGGCCGGACCGAGCCAGCCCCCCCGGCCCGGGTGTCGGGAATCCCCCGACACGAGGGCCGTGGAGCCCCCTCCGACATTCCACGTCTCTCCCGACGGGTGTCGACCCCTCCCAGGGCGACCTTCATACCCGAGCTCACGCTCGCGCGCATCGCCGACGGATTCGCGTCGCGCCGATCACCGTGTCTTCCCATACCACCTCCGCGAACCATGTCGCTCGTCACCTATCGTACCAGCCGACCCACCGCCGCGCAGACCGCGCTCGCGCTGGTCTTCGCGCTCCTCGCGCTCCTCCTCACCTTCTCGATCGCCGGCTGCAGCCGCATCGCCGACGCCGCGCCCACGGGCGACCGCAACGCCGTACCGGTGCGTGCCGCGAACGACGAGATCATCGGTGAGGAAGTCGCCGTCGTGACGACCGCGCCCAACGTGCCGCCGCAGATCACCCGAACCCACGCCACGAAGGTCATCGTCAACCTCGATGTCATCGAGAAGACGATGCGCCTCGCCGACGGCGTCGACTACACGATGTGGACGTTCGGCGGCTCCGTGCCCGGCTCGTTCATCCGCGTCCGCGAGGGCGACCAGGTCGAGCTGCACCTCAGGAACGACAAGTCGAGCACGATGCCGCACAACATCGACCTGCACGCGGTCACCGGCCCGGGCGGCGGCGCGAAGAGCTCCCTCACGCTCCCCGGCGGCGAGTCCGTCTTCACCTTCGCCGCGATGAACCCCGGTCTCTTCGTCTACCACTGCGCCACGTCGCCCGTGCCGGTCCACATGGCCAACGGCATGTACGGGATGATCCTCGTCGAGCCGAAGGCGGGCCTCCCGAAGGTCGACCGCGAGTACTACGTGATGCAGAGCGAGTTCTACACGGCCGGCAAGTACGGCGACAAGGGTCACCAGGCGTTCGACATGGAGAAGGGAATCGACGAGAAGCCCACCTACGTGGTGTTCAACGGGTCCGTCGGAGCCCTCACCGGTGACCATGCGCTCCAAGCGAAGGTCGGTGAGCGGGTGCGCCTCTTCGTGGGCGACGCTGGCCCGAACCTCACCAGCTCCTTTCACGTGATCGGTGAAGTGTTCGACAACGTCTACACGGAAGGCGGCTCCGAGGCCACGCAGCACAACGTCGGGACGACCCTCATTCCCGCCGGCGGCTCCGCGATCGTGGAGTTCGGCGTCGAGAAGGCGGGCGATCTGATCCTCGTCGACCACTCCATCTTCCGTGCCTTCAACAAGGGCGCCCTCGGCATGCTCCACGTCACCGGTGAAGACAATCCCAAGGTCTTTGCGACGGTGAAGGGGATCGTGGCGGGCGGCCACTGACGGAACCCGCACTCCCCCACATGCGAGTCCATCCCACCACTTCCGTCTCACTCGCTCTTCTTCTCGCCCTGGCCGCGCCGCTGCGCGGTCAGGGCGGGTCCTCGTCCGGGACCGTCACGTCGCTCCCGATCGCCTTCTCGGGCGAGGTGCGCGTGCGCGCGGAGGCCGACGCGCCGGGCGGCGGGCAGGAACGCGACGTCTTCACCCTCCTGCGCTCGCGCTTCGGCGTGCGCGTCGATCCGGCGCCCGGCGTCTCGCTCTTCGTGCAGGTGCAGGACAGCCGAGTGCTCGGCACGGAGGGCGCCGCGCCGGCCACCGTTGATCTCTTCGACCTGCATCAGGGCTATGCGCAGCTCGAGACGCCGTGGCACGCGGCGAAGCTCACGCTCCGCGCCGGCCGTCAGGAGATCGCGCTCGGCAACCAACGTCTCGTCGGCCCGGGCGACTGGAGCAACTTTGCCCGCAGCTTCGATGGCGCGCGCGTCATCCTCGCCGGCCCAACTGCGGCTGGCGCGCCGAAGTGGGATGCCACGCTCTTCGGCACCGTCGTCAACGAGAACGGCCGACGATTCGGTACCACGGTTGCGGGCGTCACGCGCCCACCCGACCACGGACTGTTCGGCGCGTATGGGCGCGTCGGCGCGCCACGCGCCGGCGCCGATCTCACGCTGCTGTACGACGTCGGCGCGCGCTACCGCGCATACGTGAACTCCGACCGTCTGACGACGGATCTGCGCGGGTGGACGCCCCTCCCGCTCGGATTCCGCGTCGAGGTCGAGGGCGCCGCGCAGACCGGCTCGCAGTCGGTCGTGCTGCCCGGCGACGTCCAGGCCGGCCAGAGCGTGCGCGCCTGGCTTCTCGGCGGGCGGCTCCAGCGCGCGTTCGGAAAGGTGACGCCGCTCATCGGCGCCGATCTCCTCTCCGGCGACGACACGCCGACCGACGGCACGTACACCGCGTTCGGCAACGCGTACGGATCGGGTCATCCCTTTTACGGCCTGCTCGATCTGATCGGCGATCCCGCCGCGACGACGCGCGAGCGCGGCCTGCGCGACGTCTTCGCCATGCTCACCGTGGCCGCGACGCCGAACTTCGCGCCCCACGCGGAGCTTCACCGCTTCAGCCTCGCCACGGGCCCCGACCGCGATTTCGGCACCGAAGCGGATCTCGCCGCGCCGATTCGCATCACCCAGTTCGCGACCCTGGAGCTCGGCGCGGCGCTGTTCCACACCGGCTCCGCCGGCGTGCCGCTCGGCCTCGGGCCGGACGGCACCAACCGCACGTGGCTCTACTCGCAGCTCCGCGTCGGATTCTGAGTCACACGTCGTGAGCGTCGGACGGCCGGCGGACGGGTGCATATCCGAGCACCCATCCGCCCGGCCGCGCGGCGCTCGCGGATGCTCCGGGCGCTCCGACATCTGCCGTCACTCCTCACGGCCTTCCGCGTAGCGGGTGCATACTCGGTGATGAGAACGTGTGCCAACCCGATCAGCCCCCGTTGCGACGCTCTGGCGACGTCGCCGGACCCCCACGATATTCGCGAGCGGTCGCGCCGGCGTGCCCTCGCAGGCCGGATGCGCCGTAGTCTTCCCTCGATCTCGAGAGCGATGCCGACGTCGGATCTCCGTGCGGTCGCGCGGGCCTGCTTCAGGCTCGCACGAACCCGTCTCCTCGCGCCGCTCGGCGCCACCCTCGGCGTCGCCTGCGCTGCGCATGCGCCTGCGCCCGGCGCGCCCGCCGGCTCGGGCACGCTCGTCGCCGTCTTTGCGCATCCCGACGACGAGACCATCGTCTCCCCCGCGCTCGCGCACTACGCGCGCGCCGGCGCGAAGGTGTACGTCGTCGTCGCCACCGACGGACGCAAGGGTGTGTCCGCGCACGCGCACATCCCTGCCGGCGACAGCCTCGCCAAGGTCCGCGCCGGCGAGGCGCGCTGCTCTGCGAAGGCACTCGGCGCCCAGCCGCCGGTCCTGCTCGGCTTCGAGGACGCCGGCCTCGCCGTGCTCAGCCCATGGCCCGGCGAGCCGCTCGATCGATTGTTCGAGCGCCTGAAGACCACCCTCGCCGACCTGCATCCCGATGCCGTGATCACGTGGGGCGCCGAGGGCGGCTACGGGCATCAGGATCATCGGCTCGTCGGCGACGTCGTGACGCAGGTGTTCCAGTCCGGCGCCGTGCCCGCGTCGACGAAGCTCTACTATCCCGGCTTCGCACCCGAGCGTGTCGCGAACGCCCCGCGCTGGTACGGGATGAAGGTGTACGCCACCGCGCCCGAGTATCTCACCGCGCGCGTCGTCTACGACGCGGAGGATCGCGAAGCCGCGCGCCGCGCCCTCTCCTGCCACTGGTCGCAGGCCACCGAAGCGCAGATGACCGAGAGCTTCGCCGCGCTCGAGCATCTGTGGAACGGCGCGGTGTCCTTCCAGCAGTGGCGAGGCGGCGCGAGCGCGTCGACGTTGTTCTGAGCCGACCGCCGCATCACCAGTTCGCTACCGACATGCGTCCCGTCGTATGCCCCTCGCGCCGCGGCGCGCGCGCCGCGCTCGTCGCGGCCGTCCTCGTCGCCGCGCCGGCGGCGCACGCCCAGCAGCCGATCTTCACCCCCGATCGCGCCGACGGCATCTACGCCCCGGGCGAGCGCATCGGCTGGACGGTCACGCTCCCGCCGAATGCGCCCGTGGCCGGCGTGTACTCCTACACGATCCGCCGCTTCGGCGCGGAGTCCCTCGCCGCGGGGACGCTCGACCTCCGGCGCGGTCGCGCGCGCATCGAGACGTCGCTCGCCGCGCCGGCCATGCTCATCGTCGACGTCACCCCTCCGCCCGGCGTCTCCGACTTCGGAAGCGCCGCCACCGGCGGGAAAGGCCACGTGCTGCTCGGTGCCGCCGTCGATCCCACGAAGCTCCGCGCCGCCGAGCCGAAGCCAGCCGACTTCGACGCATTCTGGGCCGCGAAGCTCCGCGCGCTCGACTCCGTGCCGATGGATCCGGTCGTGAAGCGGGGCGAGAGCGGGGCGCCCGGCATCGAGTACGCCACCGTGAGGCTCGGCAACGTGAAGGGCTCGCACGTCTACGGCCAGCTCGCGAAGCCGGCGCGCGAAGGGAAGTTCCCGGCGATCCTCGTGCTCCAGTGGGCGAGTCCGCCCTATCCGCTCCAGAAGCAGTGGGTCACGGATCTCGCCGCCCAGGGCTATCTCGCGCTCAACGTCGAGCCGCACGACGTGCCGTCCGACATGCCGCAGGCGTTCTACGACGCGCTGCCCGCGCTGATCAAGCAGTACAACACGATCGGCCAGACGAGTCGCGACGACAGCTACTTCCTTCGCATGTACCTCGGCGACTATCGCGCCGTCGAGTATCTCGCGAGCCGCCCCGAGTGGGACGGCCGCACGATGGTCGTGATGGGCACGAGCATGGGCGGCCAGCAGAGCTTCGCGACGGCGGGGCTCAATCCGCGTGTCACGCATCTCATCGTGAACGTCCCGGCGGGCGCGGACGTCACCGCCGCGCTCCACCGCCGATGGCCGAGCTACCCGAACTGGGACGTGACGCGCCCCGACGTGCTCACCACCGCCCGATACTTCGACACGGCGAACTTCGCGTCGCGCATCACGGCGCAATCGCTCGTCGCCATGGGGTTCATCGACGACATCTCGGCCCCCGCCGGCGTGTGGTCGGTGTTCAACGGCATCCGCGGCCGCAAGGAAGCGGTGCCGATGCCCGCGTCGCCGCACAACAACTACGCCTCGCCCGAGTCGGAGCGCGGCTACACCATGCGCTCGGCCGCCTGGCTCGACGCGATCGCGCACGGTCGCGATCCGATGACGGCGCACGGCGCGAGCACCGATGCGCGCACCGGCATGCCAGCGGGGGGACGGATCGTCTTCGCCGACGAATTCGACGGCGACGCGCTCGACCGCGCGCGCTGGACCGTGCGCGTCACCGGCCGCACGGTGAACGAGGAGCAGCAGGCGTACGTCGACGACTCGACGACGCTCCGCATCGTCCACGGCGCCGCGGCGCGCGGCGCGGAGGGCGGCGCGCTCGAGATTCGCGGGCGCAGCCGTCCCGGGCATCGCACGCCGGAAGGCAACCGGTTCGACTTCGTGTCGGGACGGCTCGACACGCGCGGCAAGGTGGAGTTCACCTACGGCATCGCCGCAGCGCGCATGCGCCTCCCCGCCGGCGACGGCTTCTGGCCCGCCTTCTGGGTGCTCGGCACCGGACCCTGGCCCGCCACCGGCGAGATCGACGTCATGGAGAACGTCGGCGATCCCTCGTGGGTCAGCGCCGCGATGCACGGCCCGGGCTACTCCGGAAACACGCCGCTCGTCCAGCGCGACCGCTTTCCCGCCGGCCAGGACGCGACGGGCTGGCACGTGTACGCCGTGGAGTGGCGGCCCGACGAGCTGATCTTCCGCGTCGACGACCGCGAGACCTACCGCGTGACGAGGGCCATGGTCGCGCCGTACGGCCGGTGGGCCTTCGACAACCCGAAGTTCCTCATCCTCAACCTCGCCCTCGGCGGCGGCTATCCGCGCTCGGTCAACGGCACGAAGGGACCGCCGTACGTCGGGCTCCCCGACTCCACCGTCCGCCGCATCCGCGCCGGCGATGCCGCGGTGCTCGTGGACTGGGTTCGCGTCACCGCGCTTCCCGAGACCACCGGCGGCGCGCGCTGAACGACGCGCCGCGGTCAGGCGCGCAGCGGAAGATCCAGATCGTCCTGTTCGACGCGGCGCATCGCGAGCGACACGCGCGCGCGAACGGGCGGCGCCTCGCGCCATCCCGCTTCCTCGAGCACGCGTGCCGTCGTGCGGTCCACCGTCTCGCGCTCCTCGTGGGTGCTCGCCGCGGACGACGCGAGATCGAGCCACGAGAGCGCTTCGTCGTACGCGCACCGCGCACCCGCCGACTGGCTCGCGAGCAGCGCGAAGCGGAACGCCATCGGCCGGTCCCCCGCGTGGTCCGCGTGCGACGCGATCTCCCCGGCTTCCGCGCCGGCGCGTCCTCGGTCCGGCAGCACCTGCTCGAGCGCGTAGGCCAGGGCGCGATGCACCTCGCGCCGCCGCGACGTCGTGAGCCGCATCCGTACGACCGCGGCGATGGTCGGGTGCGCGCATCGGTACACGCCATCCTCGTCGACGGCGAGGTGCCGGTCCACGAGGGCGTCGCCGAGCGTGGCGGCGCGCAGCCGCGAGATGCCGTGCACGTGTGAGAGCACCTCGGCGCGGCAGCCGCGCCCCGTGCAGGCCACCGTGATGAGCACCGCATGGAGCTCGTCCGGCAGGCACTCGATGCGGTCGGCGATCGCGTCGTGCACGGTCGGCGCGTACGTGGGCGACGCGGCGTTCGTGCCCGCCGACGGCGCGACGATCCACGCGCGCGTCGCGGGATCGACCGTGAGCAGCTCCTGCGCGAACAGCGTCTTGAGCAGCTCCACGACGTAGAACGGATTCCCCGCCGTGACCTCGTGGATCCGCGCGGCCAGCCGCCGTGCGCCGTCGGGCGCATCCACGCGACCGAGCTCCCGGATGAGCTGCCACACCTCCTGCTCGCTGAGCGGCGTGAGCGCGATCGCCTGTGCGCCCCGTCCCGCGCGCAGCGCGCGCGCCAGCCGAGCCGCCGGCGCGTCGCGCTCCACCTCGCCGAGCGTGTACGTCGCGCACCAGAGGACGGGCGAGTCGGAGAGCCGGCGCACGAGAAAGTGCAACAGGGCGCAGCTGTCGGCGTCGCACCATTGCAGATCGTCGATCATCAACGCGATGGGCGTCTCCTCGGCCAGCGCGAGCAGCACCTGCGCGACCGCTTCGTACAGCCGCCAGCCGTCCGCCGGGGCGACCTTCGCGCTCGCGTCGGGGAGCCCGGGAAATCTCCGCCGGAGCTCGGGAAGCACCCGCGCCACTTCGGCGAGCCAGTCGGCGTCGACCCCCGCGAGACCGGGCGCGTCGAGCGTCCCGCGCAGCGATTCCATCACCGCGCCGAACGGCGCGCCGGCGCGCGCGTCGTAGCCGCGGCCGCGCAGCACGACGCCGCCGCGCGACGTCACCCATCGCAGGAAGTCGTCGGCGAGTCGCGACTTCCCCACGCCGGGCTCGCCTTCGACGACCACCACCCGGCTCCCGCCCTCGCCGAGCGACTCCCACGCGCGCTTGAGCACCTCCCACTCGCGCTCGCGGCCGACGAGGCTCGCGTCGAACGTCGGCGCCTGCTCGTACCAGCTCTCCGTCGCGCGGCGCCCCGCCCCCTTCGCCGGCGACCGCTCGATGCGCAGCGCGAGGGCAGCGAGCGCGCGCCCCGCTCCGCCCGCCCCGTCGGCCTCCAGTCGTGCGAGGTGCCTCGCATGGAGTGCCAGCGCCCCGGCGCGATCGCCGGCGAGAAACCGCGCTTCCATCTGCACGGCGATCGGCTCGTCGGCGAGCGGCGCGAGGCGCGCCCAGCGCTCGGCGAGCGTCGCCGCCTCGAGCCACGAGCGGCGCGCCATCGCGTCGCGGGCCAGTGTCCCGACGAGGTCGACCCAGCGCGCGACCAGACCCGCGCGACGCTCGTCGGCCCACTCCTCGAATGCGCGGCAGTTGCGGATCGTGAGCGACTCGAGAAAAGCCGACACGTCGATCTCGAGCGCACTCGCCGGGTCCTCGCTCGCGCGCCGGAGGAACTCGGTCACGTCGCACGCGAGCGGGCCGGCCAGCTCCACGGTGCTCCGATCCACCCGCAGCAGCTCGCCCAGCGCGTCGCGCAGGTGGCTCAGCGCCTGGCGAAGCGAGGCGCGCGCCTTCTCCTCCGGCGAATCGCCCCACAGCAGCGCGGTCACCCGCTCGCGCCGATGGGCGCCCGGCTCGAGCGCGAGGAACGCGAGCAGCGCGAGCGTCTTCGCGCCGAGCGGCGCCCCCGCGCGGGCGCCGCCATCGGACGTCAGCACCACGTCGCCGCACAATCGGAGAGCCAGCGTCGGCACGCTCCGGAGGGAGTGAGGGGGCGAACATAGCTCCCGCTCACGATCCGTGAAAGGCCATTCACGATGCATTCACGATGGCTCCGCAGCTTGCCCCCCGTAATCAGTCGGCACACCTCCAGGAGACATCACCATGTCCAGCCCGAACGAGAAGGAGTTCGTCCGCATCGACCTCACGGACGAGCAGAAGGAGCAGGTGAAGGCCCTCACCGAGAAGAGCGCCGAAGCGATCGAGCTGACCGTCCAGGAGCTCGAGTCCCGCATCGCGCCGCGTGTGCCGTTCCCGATCGACTGATTCACGCCCGCCTTTCTACGACCCTACCCGAACCGAGACATCCATGTCCGACAACAAGGAAACCGAGATCGTTCGCATCGATCTGACGGAAGAGCAGAAGGAGCAGGTCAAGGCGGTGACCGAGCGGTCCGCCGAGGCCATCGAGCTGACGGTGCAGGAGCTGGAATCCCGCATCGCGCCCAAGATGCTCTACTGAGAGGGAAACCGGGTCCCTCCCGGGACGGCGCCGCACGTGGAGCAGTCAGCCCGTGCGGCGCGCTCTTTTTCCCTCATCGACCTCTCCGCGCGAACCATCGCGTGCGACCTTGCGAAGGTCGGCGGGCCGGCGCACGTTAGCCGCCCACTCCACTCGGAGCGCCGGTGGCAGGCGTGGAATCCACCACTTTGACGGCGACGCCGCCGTTCGGCACCCCCCGCGTGCCGGGCCCCGCCGACGCCCTGCACGAAGCCACCCTCGAGCTGTTCGCCGCGGACGACCCCGGCGCCGTCGCCGGACGCGCGCTCGCGCTCGCCGGTCGCGTCGTGGCGGCCGAGAGCTGCTCCATCTGGGTGCCCAGCGGCGAGACGCTCGTCTGTCGCGGCGCGGTCGGTGAAGGACGGGCGCGGCTCACCGGAATGTCCGCGCCGGCCCTCGCCGTTTCAGGACCGTTCGGCGACGAGCCGGATACCGCCGTCGCCGCCGCCGAGATCGCCGCCGGGGATCGCACGGTCGCCGTCCTGCGCGTCGCTCGCCCGCTCGCCCCCCTCGGCGACTTCGCGCCCGCCGAGCGCGAGGCGCTCCAGCGTCTCGCCGGCTCGGCGGCAGCGGCACTCGCCGCGGCCAACCGGCTCGCCGCGAGCCAGCGCGATGCCGAAGCCACGGCGCGCGAGCTCGCGCTCATCACGGAGATGAGCCGCGAGATCACTTCCACGCTCGATCTCGATCGCGTCCTGCGCACCGTCGTCAACCTCGCGGCCAAGGCGCTCTCGTTCGATCGCGGCGCCGTGGCACTCTACGAGCACGGCGTGTGCGACGTCCGCGCCGTCGCCGGCGCGGAAGGCATCGACGCCAGGGATCCCGCGCTCCAGGACCTCGCCGTGCGCGCCGCCTGGGCCGCCGGCCTCGGCGAGTCGTTCTATCTCTCCGAGCGCACCGATCCCGGCTCCGACGCCGAGCGCACCTTCGTGCAGATCTTCGGCGACGATCTCGAGCGCGACGGCGCGATGAGCGGGCTCTATCTCCCGCTGAAGGACGAGGAGGGGATCGTCGGCATTCTGCTCTTCGAGTCGGCCCGCTCCGATTTCGCCACGGCGCGCGAGCGCGATCTCGCCGAGATCCTCGCGAACCAGAGCACGGTGGCCGTGCGCAACGCGCGGCTCTATCGTCAGGTGCCGCTCGTCAACGCGCTCGGGGCCCTCGGCGCGAGGAAGGAAGCCTTCCTCGAGCTCCCCGCACGCCGCCGCGCCACCTACGCCGGGATCGCGCTCGCGGTCGTCGCGCTGCTCACGCTCGTGCGCTGGCCCATGCGCGTGTCGGGCGACGACCCCGTTTTCCGGCCGCTCGTTCGCGCGGACGTCCGGCCCACGATCTCCGGCGTGATCGACCGCGTCTTCGTGCGCGAGGGGATGCTCGTCGATCGGGGTGCACCGGTAGCCCACCTGCGCGACGACGAGCTGCGCGCATCGCGCGACGCCGCGGCCGCGGCAGTCTCCGCGGCCGACCGCGCCGCCGCGATGGCCGCCGCGCGCGGCGATGCCGCCGAGGAGCGGCTGCAGCGCCTCCGCGTCGGCGTGCTCCAGCGCGACGTCGACCTGCTCGACGAGCAGCTTCGATCCAGCACCCTGCGCTCGCCCGTGCGCGGCGTCGTGCTCACGCCGCGGCCCGACGAGCGCGTCGGATCCCACGCCGACGCCGGGGACCTGATCGCCGTGATCGGTCGCACCGATTCGCTGGAGCTCGAGTTCGGCGTCGGAGAACGGGACATCACGCGCGTGCGGGCCGGCGACGACGTGCGACTCCGCGTCGCGGCCCTCCCACAGCGCACCTTCGCCGGTCGCGTCTCCTCCATCGGCGCCACGTCCTCGTCGGACGGCTCGCGCGTGGAGTTCCCCGTGCGCGCCGTCGTCGCGAACCCCGACGGGCTGCTGCGACCCGGCATGGCCGCGTACGCGCGCGTGCTCACCGAGCCCGCGTCGGTTGCGTGGCGTCTCGCGCGCGCGCCCGTCCGTGCAGTGCGCCTCGGCTGGTGGAGGTTCTGGTCGTGAGTTCACACCGCATGACGAACGATCGCCGAGCCCGCGCGTATCCCGTGCTCGCCGCTTCCACGATCGCGCTGGTGCTGCTCGCGTGCGCGAGCGAGGAGCACGCGCCCGCGCTCCGGCAGGCCGGGGCCCCGGTGAGCGGCGCGACGCCGGTCGCCGAGTTCGCCGTCGACACGAGCACCGTGCGGCTCCCGCTCGAGCTGCCCGCGCAACTCTACGTCGAGCACGACGCCGTCGTCGTGGCGCGCTCCGCCGGCGTGATCGAGGGGCTCTACGCGGAGCTCGGCGATCGCGTCGGCCCGGGGCAGCTGCTCGCGCGGCTCGAGAGCACCGATCAGACCCTCGCCCTCGCCGGCGCGCAGGCCTCCTACGAGAGTCTCACGCGCGTGGCGGCGCGCACGCGACTCCTCAAGAAGGGCGGTGGTGCGACCGCCGCCGATTCGGAGCAGGTGGAGTTCCAGCTCCGCCAGGCCGAGGTGGATCGAAGAAAGGCGGAGCGCGACGTCGCGCTCACGCGCATCACCGCGCCCTTCGCCGGCGTCGTCACCGCGCGCATGGCGAGGCCGAGCCGCTACGTTGTCGTCGGCGACACGCTCTTCCGCGTCACCGAGTCGGCGCCGCTCTACGCGCGCGTGCGCGTGCCGGAGGCGGCTGGACGCCAGCTCCGCGTCGGCGACTCCGCCACCGTCGCGGCGGGCGGCGGTGCCGGCTATTCCGCGCGGATCGTGCACGCCGCGCCGTTCATCGACGCCGCCAGCGGCACGCGCGAGCTCGTCGTGCAGGTGCTCCGGCCCGGCGGCACGCTCCTCGCCGGCAGCACGGTCGCCGTGCGGCTCGGACGGGACATGCGCACCGTCACCACGGCGCCGCGCGCCGCCATCGCCGCCGACGGCTACGCCATCGTCGTCGACAACGGACACAGCACCCTCCGCCCGGTCACCGTCGGCCGCGACCTCGGCGATGGCCGCGTCGAGATCCTCAGCGGCCTCTCGCCCGGCGAGCGGCTCGCGCGGGCGGCGCGCTGACCGTGGACGCCCGGCCCGGCGCCCCGCGCCTGCGCGCCGACGTCTCCATCATCGAGCAGACCTACCGCGGCGAGAAGAGCTACGTCGTGAAGGATCTCGCCGCGCAGAAGTATTTCCGCTTCGGCGCGGCGGAGGTGCGCGTCCTCCGGGCCTTCGACGGACGGCACACGCCCGCGGAGATCGCCGCCATGCTCGGCGCCGAAGGCGTGCGCGTGTCCGCGGCGGCGGTCGATGCCTTCGCGCGCAGCATGGCGAACGCCGGATTCATCGAACGGGCGCTCGGCGAGCGTACCACGCTGCAGCTCGAACGGCTTCGCGCCGAGCGCCGCGGGCGCCGGCGCCCGCAGCTCTTTCGCGGCGAGCTCCTCCGCATGCGCTGGTCGTTCGGCGATCCGGACGCGCTGCTCGCGCGCACCCTGCCGTACCTCGACTGGATGTTCACGCGCGGGTTCGTCGTGGCGTCGGTCGCCGTGTTCCTGCTCTATCTCGGCATCCTCGCCGCGCGCTGGGACGAGTTCGGTGCCGCGCTCGTCGGCACGTACTCCTGGCACGCGCTCACGCTCGGCAGCGTGGCGGTGCTCTGGCTCACGGGCGCGCTCGTGATCCTCATCCACGAGCTGGGCCACGGCTACGCGTGCAAGCACTACGGCGGCGAGGTGCGCGAGCTCGGCTTCATGCTCATCTACTTCCAGCCGGCGTTCTACTGCAACGTGTCCGATGCCTGGAGCTTTCCCGAACGCCGCGCGCGCCTCTGGGTGACGGCGGCGGGCGGCTGGATCCAGCTCGTGGTCGCGAGCCTGGCCGCGCTCGTCTTCTGGGTGGCCGCGCCGGGCACCCTCGCCGCCGACGTCGCCGTCGCCGCGATGCTCGTCGGGGGCGCGACGACGATTCTCACGAACGCCAACCCGCTCCTCCCGCTCGACGGATACTTCGCGCTCACCGACTGGCTCGAGATTCCCAATCTCCGGCTGCGCGCGTTCGCGCACTTCCGGTGGTGGGTACGCCGCATCGTGCTGCGTCTCGATGAGCCGGAGCCCGACGCCTCGCCGCGCGAGCGGCGCGTCTTTCTCCTCTACGGCGGCCTCGCCGTCCTGTACGCGATCGTGCTGTTCGGCATCCTCGCCGCGATGCTGGTCGGGTGGGCGCGCGCCGCGTGGGGCACGCTCGGCGCCGTCCTCGTGACGCTCACCCTGCTCGTGCTGCTGCGGCGGCGGATCGCCGAAGCGGGGCAGGCGATCATGCTGGTGCTGCGCGCACGGCGCGACGCGCTGCGCCGCGCGCGCCGGCCCGCGAGGATCGCCGCCGCGGTGCTCGTGCTCCTTCTGCTGCTGGTGCCGTGGACGCTCACCAGCTCCGGACGCTTCGTCGTGGGTCCCGTTGCCGCGCGTGCCGTCACGGCGGCGGACAGCGGCGTCGTGGCGCAGCTCTTCGTCGCCGAGGGGATGCGTGTCGTCGCGGGGGCACCGCTGCTGCGCATCGTCGATCGCGCGCTCGACCGCCGGCGCATCGACGCCGCCGGCGTCGTCGACTCGCTCGCCCTCGCGGAGTCCGCCGCGCGGTCCGCCGGCCGGACCGGCGAGGCCAGCCGGCTCGAGGCGGAGCGGGGCGAGGCGCTCGCGTTGCTGGAGACTCTCGACCGGCGGACGGCTGCGCTGACCCTTCGCGCCACCGACGGCGGCGTCGTGCTCACTTCTCACGCCGAGGAGCTCGTGGGCCGGCGCGTCGCAGCGGGCGACACGCTGCTCTCGCTCGCCTCCGCGGATTCGGTCGAGGTGCGGATCGCGCTCGCCGGCGCCGGCGCGACGCGCGTGCGCGCGGGACAGGTCGTGCACCTCGTCTCCTTCGCCGATCCCGCGGCGCCGCTCACGACGCGCGTCGCCGACGTCTCCTCGGGCGGCACCGGTGGGCGACCCGGCGACGGCGCCGTCGAAGCGCGGGTGCGCCGTTCCGTCGCCGACGCGTGGCGTTCCGGCGCGGCGGGTGAGGCGAGCGTGGAGCTCGCCCGCTCCAACGTGCTCGGCGCGCTCTGGTGGAACGCGCGCCAGCTCGTTCGCGTCGACTTGCTGCTCTGACGCGCCGCCTGCGTGGCCGCCCGATGCCGACGACCTTCGTCAGGTCGGCGCGTCGGGCGCGCGGTGGGGTCGCTCGACGATCGGTGGCGTGACGTCGAGCGCCGACCGCGGGGCGGAGAAGTCGTCGGCTTGGCGCACGGCGAAATAGCGCTGGATGCACTCCGACACCATTGCGGCGCGGACGCTCGTGCGCATCTCGGGCTCGAACCGGTAGAGGACGCGCGAGCGCACGAGCACGTCCTTGACGGCGATGACCGCCGCTTCCGGCGTCAGACCTTCCCGCACCAACTCGTCCACGAAGGCGTGCAGCGCCTGGCGCGTGGCCGCGTCTTCGGTGTGGGGCGATCGGTCGACCGCGCGCGCGAGCTCGGACTCCGCTGCTCGTCGCGCCTCGCTCGGTCCTGGCATGCGGTTCACTCGAGACCAGGCACCGCGAAGATGCCTCGCGTCCGATCACGACGGACGCCTCGTTTGCGCCGGAGCTCGCGCCGCCCTGGCCCGCCACGACGATACAGGCCGCCTGCTCGGCGCGCCAGTACACGCCGACCCTGCCGAACGTCGCGGAACTCTCCGTGCAGTACCACGTTTTCCTGACGCGGAGCACGTGCGCGGGCGTTCGCCCAACGCCACCATCCGGGAGCCACCTATGACCGAGAGCAGCGATCGCCCCTCTGCGCCTGCCGGCGCACTCTCCGCCGCCGGCACCGCGCCGCGACTTCCCGACGCGCTCCGGCTCGGGCCCGTGCACCTGCAGGTGGGCGACCTCGAACGGTCGCTCGAGTACTACACGAAGGTCCTGGGGCTCGAGCTGCGCGAGCGGACGCCCGCCTCGGGGTCCCTCCACGCACGCGACGAATCCGAGCCGCTCGTCGTGCTCCTGGAACGCGCCGGCGCGGCCCCCGTTCGCGCGAACAGCCGGCTCGGTCTCTACCACTTCGCGATCCTCCTTCCCGATCGCCCCGCGCTCGGCCGCTTTGTCGGCCACCTCGCGCGCACCGGCACGCGACTCGGTGCCGCCGATCATCTCGTGAGCGAGGCGATCTATCTGCGCGACCCGGACGGCCTCGGCATCGAGGTCTACGCCGACCGGCCGCGGTCGGCGTGGCGCCACGCCGGCGCCGAACTGCTGATGACCACCGAGCCGCTCGACACGGCGTCGGTGATCGACGCGGCGCGCGGCGAACCGTGGAGCGGCATGCCGCGCGGCACCACGATGGGCCATCTCCACCTCCACGTCGGCGAACTCGACGACGCCTCCCGCTTCTATCACGACGTGCTCGGCCTGGATCGTACCGTGTGGTCGTATCCGGGTGCGCTCTTCCTCTCCGCCGGGGGCTATCACCATCACCTCGGCGTGAACACATGGGCCGGTCGGGCGCCGCGCGCCGGCGACGACGAAGCGCGCCTGCTCGAGTGGCGGATCGTGCTGCCCTCGCCCGACGACGCGCGCGTCGTCGCCGACCGCGCTCGTGCCGCCGGCCACGCGGCGCGCGAGGACGGCGGCAGCTGGCTCGTCGAAGATCCCTGGGGCACCGCGCTTCGGCTCTCGGCCGCCTGAGGCGACGATGCTCGGTCTGAACTCGCTCGCCGGATGGGAGAACGCCGTGCTCGCGAGCATCGCCGGCGCGAGCGGCACACCCGACGAGCGCGACGCCCAGATCGAGCGATCGGGACTCTACGGCGAGTATCCGGCGATCGTGAATGCGTACGTCGAGCATTTCCCCGATCCGGACACGGCGCTCGAGGCGCTCAAGCGCGCATACTTCCTCGTGTGGCGCGGCGCGATGGCGCCGCCGGCCGAGAGCGGGATCGCCTCGCTCCCCGACGGTACGATTCGCGTCGTGATCGACGAGCTCGACGCGCTCGCGCGGCGCGACGCCGCCGACCCCGAGCTTCGCTGGATGCTCGGTCACTACCACGCGCTCGGCCCGAGCGTGCTCGAGCTCTACGGCGCGAGCGTGCCGCTCGTCGCGCTCGCCTCCGCGGCGGGCGCCGACGCATGGCGCGCGGCGCGACCCGAACCCGCCGCCATGGAAGGCCGCGGGCAGATGGGTCGCTACTGGGCCCCGCTCCTCGCGCGCCAGCGCTGACCGGCGCGCTCCGACTGGCAGAACCCGCGGCGTCGCGGCACGTTGAGCACGGCGCGCTGGTCGCGCCCATCCGCAACGACTCCGTCGACACCGCCATGCGCCTCGTTCCGCTGCTCCTCCTCCTCGCCGTCCCCTCGTTCGCGCAGAAGAAGTGGACCCCGATCGGCACCACGTCCGCCGGCAACAGGGTGTACGTCGACGCGAAATCGGTGAGGCGTACGGGCGCCCTCGTCGAGGCCACGGTGCGCGTCGTGTTCACCGAGCCCGTCAAGACGCCCTCAGGCACGTGGATGAGCACCCGCACCCACGCCACCTTCGACTGCGCGAAGAAGAAGCTCGCCGCGAAGGAGAACATCGTCTACGGCGACGCCCGCGAGACGAAGATCGTCGAGCGCAAGGTGAACAAGGTGCCGGGATACGGCGCCATCATCGGCGGCTCCCTCGGCGACGTCGCGCTGAAGTACCTCTGCGCCAGCAAGTAGTGCGCACGAGCGCCCGGCCGCCGCGGCGCACCTCCGCGCCGGGGTGATCTACCGCTTCTTCGCCAGGATCGTCCCGCGACAGTTCGTCGCGCCGCACGAGCACGGGTACCGCCGCTTGGCCGCGAGCGTGTGACGCTCCTCGAGCACGTACGCGTAGTCGTACGCCAGCTCCTCGCCCCGCGCGACGTCACGGATCGTCTCGATCCAGATCCGTCCGTCATCGATCACGGCGTCGCAGTTCGGATCGCACGAGTGATTGATGAATCGCGCGTCGTTGCCTTCCACCGCCGCGTCGATCACGACGTCGTCGTCGATCGCGAACAGGAAGGTGTGATGCCGCTCGCCGGGGACGTCGGGATAGCGCTCCTCCGCCTGTTCCGGCGTGAGCCGTTCACCGGCGTACTCGATCAGCCGTGTGCCGGCGGGGATGCGGCGCGTCGCGAACGCGCCCAGCCCGTGCACGGACGACGCACGGATCTCGAACGGCGGCTGGGTCGGCATCCCCGTTAAGATAGAACGACGGCGCGCTGCGCCGGCGCACCCACTCACACACTCAATGACGCCACGCTCCAGTACGTCCGGCACCGACCAGCCGGCTCCCGGTTTCGCCGCGCTGGGGCTGGACCCGCGGCTCGTCGAGGCGCTCGGCGCGCTCGGCTACGAGGAGCCCACGCCGGTGCAGCGCGAAGCGATCCCGCCCCTCCTCGCCGGTCACGACGTGCTCGGCCAGGCCGCCACCGGCACCGGGAAGACCGCCGCCTTCGCGCTGCCCCTCCTGCATCGCATCACCCCCGACGCGGAGCCGAGAGAGCGCACCACGGCGCTCATCCTCGTGCCGACTCGCGAGCTCGCCATGCAGGTCGCCGAGGCCGTGCACCGCTACGGCAAGGCGCTCGGCGTCTGCGCGGTGCCGATCTACGGGGGTGCCCCCATGGAGTCGCAGCTTCGCATGCTGAAGCGCGGCGTCGACGTCGTCGTCGCCACGCCGGGCCGCGCACTCGACCACATCCGCCGCCGCACGTTGCGCCTCGATGCCGTGAAGATCGTCGTGCTCGACGAGGCCGACGAGATGCTCGACATGGGATTCGCCGAGGACCTCGAGGCGATCCTCGCCGCCACGCCCGCCGAGCGGCAGACCGCGCTCTTCTCCGCCACGCTGCCGCCGCGCATCGCCGAGATCGCGAATGCGCATCTGCGGGATCCCGTCCGCGTGCGGATCGATCGCGAGGTCGTCCCCGCCGGCGCCGCGCCGCGCGTGCGCCAGGTGGCGTACATCGTCGGACGTGCACACAAGATCGCCACCCTCGGCCGCGTGCTCGACGTCGAGAACCCGACCTCGGCGATCGTGTTCTGCCGCACGCGCACCGAGGTCGACGAGCTCACCGAATCGCTCAATGGACGCGGCTACCGCGCCGAAGCGCTGCACGGCGGCATGAGCCAGGAGCAGCGTGATCGCGTGATGAAGCGGTTCCGCGCGAATACGACGGATCTCCTCGTCGCCACCGACGTCGCCGCCCGCGGGCTCGACGTGCAGCACGTCTCGCACGTCGTCAACTACGACGTGCCCAGCGCCGCGGAAGCCTACGTGCACCGCATCGGCCGCACGGGCCGCGCCGGACGCGAGGGCGTGGCCATCACCCTCGCCGAGCCGCGCGAGCACCGGCTGCTCCGCAACATCGAGCAGCAGACGAAGCAGAAGATCGAGATCGCCACCGTGCCGACGGTGGCGGACCTCCACGCGCGCCGCCTCGAGCTGACGCGCGCCTCCATTCGTGAGACCCTCCTCGCGGGCGATCTCGAGCGGTTCCGCGTCGTCGTCGACTCGCTCGCCCAGGAGTTCGACGTGATGGACGTCGCGGCCGCGGCGGTGCGGCTCGCCGACGCGCGCGAGGGCGGTCGCGACGAGGAGGAGATCCCCGACGTGGCCCTGCGTCCGGAACGCTCCGCACGAGGCGCAGCCAGGCCGGGACGAGAGAGGGCGCCGGCGGGGAAGGACACCGCCGCCGGCCGTCCCCGGCGCGGCAAGCGCGAGCCGATCACTCCCGAGTGGAACGTCGCGCGGCTCTATGTCGGCGCCGGCCGCCGCGCCAACGTTCGGCCGGCCGACCTCGTCGGCGCGATCGTCAACGAGGCCGGTGTCGATCCGCGAGCCATCGGCGCGATCCAGATCACCGACCGCTTCTCGCTCGTCGAAGTCCCCGACGAGATCGCCGACGACATCATCGGGAGCCTGCGCGCCACCACGATCAAAGGGCGGCGCGTGCCGGTCAGGCGCGATCGCGAGCCTGGCGGCGCGTGATGGACGCCCCTCGGTGCGCCCGGCTAGCTTCCTCGAAGCCGATCAGACGTCGCTCAATAGCTCGAGGAATCCTCATGCGTCCCTTCCGCTCACTCGCCATCGCCGCGCCGGCCCTGCTCTTCGTCGCCTGCCTTGGCAATGACACGATCACGAACCCGATTCTCGGCACCCCCATCGACTGCGAGACGCTCGCGACCACGCTCGCCGCGAGCGAGCCGACGCTCACCACGACGGCGAGCGGGTTGAAGTATCGCGACCAGCTCGTCGGCACCGGCCCGACCGTGGCCGCCGGCCAGCGCGTCGCGGTCCGCTACTCCGGCTGTCTCACCGACGGCACGAAGTTCGACGAGCGAAACGACGCCGCACCCGCGCTCCTGTTCACCGTGAGCGCCACGCCGCTCCAGGTCATTCCGGGATTCGACGAGGGGGTCATCGGCATGAAGGTCGGCGGCCGTCGGCAGCTCGTCATTCCCCCCGCCCTCGGATACGGCAACGTGGCGAACGGAGAGATTCCGCCCAATTCGACCCTCGTCTTCACCGTGGACCTCGTCGCCACCCAGTGACCGGGTCCGCTGGCCAGCCGGCCCGGGTCGGTTATATCATCGTGCGCGCGGCGGAGCACATCTCCGCCGCGCGCCGCACGATCTTCCGTCGATGATGTCCCGAGCCACCCACACCGAGTGACGATGCAGACTTACGTGTACTACATCGCCGAGAAGATACCCGGCGCCATGGAGATGCAGCGCTTCGCGCATCCCATCCACGTCGGGCTCGTGTCGGCGCGCGACCACGAGGCGGCCTACACGGCCGTGCTCGAGGACCTTCGCCCGACCTTCGCGACGGAGCCGCAACTGCTCGAAGTGCGTTTCGAGGCCGTCACGCCGCCGAAGTCCGGCACCGGCGTCTGGCTCCACGGCAAGCCGATCGACACCGACATCACCTTCACCTCCGCCGACTGACCGCCCTCCGGCGCGACGCTCCCGCTATGGCGCCGTGGCCCGCCGGACCAGTCGCAGGAGGAACAGCAGCACCACCGCGCCGATGAACGCGGTGAAGACCACTCCCGCCATTCCGCCGAACGGCGAACTGACGCCGAGCCGGCTGAATACCCAGCCGCCAACGAACGCGCCGACGATGCCGATGATGATGTCGCCGATCAGGCCGTATCCCGTTCCGCCCATCACGAGCGACGCGAGCACGCCGGCGATCAGTCCGACGATGATCCATGTGAGTAAGCTCATGCCAGTCTCCGGCCCGGGTGAGACGCCGACGAGGGGCAACTCACGTGCCTCCGTCGAGGCCGCCGTGCTCCGGCGCGCCGCCTGCCTTCTCGTCGGCTCGGCCCTTCTCCTCTCCGTTGCGTGCGCGCGGCCTGGGTCCGCGGGCGCCGCCGCGGGCCCCGCGGGCGAGCGCGTCACGGAGAGCGACGTCCACCGCCTCATCGCCGCGCTGAGCGACGACTCGCTCGAGGGCCGCATGACCGCCAGCCGCGGCTCGGCGCGCGCCGCCGCCATCATCGCCGAGGAGATGCGCCGTATCGGCCTCCAGCCGGCGGGCGACAGCGGCTACTTCCAGCGGGTGCCCGTCGGCCTGGTCTCGGCCGGCGGCGCGACGCGGCCCGTGCTCTTCGACGGCTTCGCCGCGCTCGATTCGCTGCCCGCCAGCCGCCGGCCGCCCGCGGTCAACGTCGTGGGCGTGCTCCGAGGCTCCGATGCCGCGGTGCGCGATTCGGCCGTTCTCATCGACGCGCACTACGACCACCTCGGGATCGGGGCGCCCGTGGGCGGCGACTCGATCTACAACGGCGCGGACGACGACGCGTCCGGAGTCGTCGCCGTGCTCGAGATCGCGCGAGCGCTCGCCGGAGGGCCGGCTCCGCGCCGCACGGTCATCTTCGCCGCGACGACGGGCGAGGAGGTCGGGCTCCTCGGCACGCGGTGGTACCTGCGGCATCCGGTCGTGCCGATCGCGCAGATGAGCGCGAACATGGAGATCGAGATGATCGGCCGCCCCGATTCGGCGGCGGGCGGTCCCGGCCGCGGGTGGCTCACCGGCTTCGATCGCTCCACGATGGGCGAGATGTTCGCGCAGGCCGGCCTCCCGATCGTCGCCGACAAGCGACTCGACCAGCACTTCTTCGAGCGCAGCGACAACGTCGCCTTCGCGCGCCAGGGCGTTCCGGCGCACACGCTCTCCTCGTACGGCATGCACGACGACTATCACAAACCGAGCGACGATCTGGCGCATGTCGACATCGCGCACATGACCGCGGTGATCCGGGCGGGCGCCGCGGCGGCGCGCCTCCTCGCCGACGGACCCGCACCACGGTGGAACCCGAACGGCCGCCCCGAGCCGCGGAAGTAGCCGGCGCGCGTCCGCAGCACTCGAGCGTCGATGCGTTTTGCGAGAGTTCACTCGTGGTTGCATGCCGCATCGGCCGCGGCACGCTTCTTCGCTCGCAAGCACTCGCCGTTTCGGGGCCTGGTCGGTGCGTTTCCGACCGGCACGGAAGGTGAAAGCCGGAGTACGTCGGCGACGCACTGGCGTTCGCGGCGCCGATGCACGAGAATTCATTCGCGCAGCACCCGTCGAGACCGAGGCGCCGCCGGATCGTCCAACTAACGGGATCCGATGGAACGGCGGACCTGGTCCGGCGTAGTCACCTCTCCCTGCTGCCACACGGCTTCCATGCTGCACGTCCTTTTCGCGACAGCTCTGTCCGTCACGCCGGTCCTCCCGGCCGACAGCGTGCGTCCGGCAAATCGGGCCGGTACGGCACGTCCGGACACGACGCTGCTGACGCTGCCCACGCCCGCGATCTCGGCGCCTCCGGCGCCCGCGCCCCTGATCGTCGCGCCCGCCGCGCCGGTGACGAGCATCGTGCAGCACGTTCGCGAGATCCCGGTGCGTAGCGCCGGAGAACCGGCCCCGCGCGCGGTGGTCGTCCAGCAGTCGTCGAGCTCCCGCCCGGTCGCGCAGACGCCGGCACCGGTCTCCAGCACGGTCGCCTTGGCGCCGTCGAAGAGCACCGCGCCCGTCAGCCTCACGCCGGTTCCGGCGCCGGCCGCCGTTCCCGCCGATGCGTCGGCGGTGGCTGCGCCGAGCGCCGGCCCCACCAGCACGCGCATCGATGCGCGCACGGTCGTGAGCGTGAAGAGCTCCGTGACCACGGCGCCCCTCTACGCCGTCCCGATCCCCGCCGCCGGACTTCGCGTCCCCGCGCCGTCCATCGCGGACAGCATCGTAGTCTACAAGCACGAGCGGACGCTCACCCTCTACTATCGCGGCGTTCCGGTCCGCAGCTACTTCGTCGCCCTCGGCAGCAAGCCGGTCGGGGACAAGGTGCAGGCTGGCGACCGGCGCACGCCGGAAGGGCTGTTCCGCATCAACGCGCACAACCCGGCGAGCAAGTATCACCTCGCGCTGCGCATCTCCTATCCGGACGACGCGCATCGCGCGCGGGCCGCGGCGCTCGGGGTCGATCCGGGCGGCGACATCATGATCCACGGCCTCTCGCCCGAGTACTCCGCCGCGGGCAAGCAGCACCTCCAGAACGACTGGACCAACGGCTGCATCGCCCTGTCGAACCAGGAGATCGAGGAGATCTGGCGCGCCGTCCCCGACGGCACGCCCGTGCAGATCAAGCCGTAGCTCTGGCGTGGCGAGCGTCAGAATCACCTACTGCCCGCGCTGCCGCTGGCTCCTTCGCGCGGCGTGGATGGCTCAGGAGCTTCTCGTCACCTTCGAGCGCGAGCTCACCGAGGTGGCGCTCCGGCCGGGCGAGGAAGGCGTCTTCCAGATCGACGTCGACGGCGAGACGGTCTGGTCGCGGCACACCGAAGGACGCTTCCCCGAGCTCAAGGAGCTGAAGCAGCGCGTCCGCGACCGGGTCGCTCCCGACCGGCCCCTCGGCCACTCCGAGCGCGGAGCGTGACCCGCTTCGCCTGACCGGATGGCGAGGCGCACGCCGTGGAACCTCGAACCGCCGTACGGAGTTGGCTCGCCATGGATCTGGCCACCGCGTTCGTCGCGCGCTCGCGATACCATCTCGCTTCGGAATATCCCGCCAAGATCGAGCGCTGCCTCGCCGTGCTCCCCGCCGCGGCGCTCTGGCGTCGCGACGACTCCACGGAGAACAGCGTCGGCAACCTGCTGCTCCACCTCTCCGGCAACGTCTGTCAATGGATCGTCAGCGGTGTCGGCGGCGCGCGCGATGCGAGGCTGCGCAGCGCGGAGTTCGACGCGCGCGAGGGTGACGACGCCGCGACGCTCATGGCCCGGCTGCGCGGCACGCTGGACGAAGCCGACGCCGTGCTCGCCGCGCTCGATGCCGAGCGTCTCCTCCAGCCGGTGACGATCCAGGGTCGCGACGTGACCGTGCTCGACGCCGTGTATCACGTCGTCGAGCACTTCTCCATGCACACGGGGCAGATCATCCTGCTCGCGAAGCGCTACGCGCCGGGGCGCGTGCGCTTCTACGAGGATGCCGGCGGTCTCGCGACCCCGCTGTTCTAGTAGATGTAGACCTTCGTTCCGACGGGGACGTTCTCGTACAGCCACTCGATGTCGTCGTCGTGCAGGCGCACGCACCCGTGCGTCACCGCGGCGCCGATCGAGCGCGCGTACGGCGTCCCGTGGAGCAGGTAGCCGTCGCCCAGGTCGAGGCGATAGTGTCCGAGCTCGCCCTTGATGGTGCGATGCTTGGTCCCCTGCGGGGGGATGAACAGCGTGTTGTCGAACACCACATGCTCGTCGAGCACGAGGGGCACGAACGTCTTGGTGCCGGGCCGGATGATCCCGACTTCGTCACCCTTGGACGTGAGGATGGTGCCGTCCTTCAGCTTGATGCGCTGGCCGGCGGACATCGACCGGAGCTTGAGGCCGTGCTCGAGGGCCACCTCCGCGTAGTGCCACTCGGGAGGTGTCCACACCGGGTCCTTCTCCTTGCCGCGCACGGTGCGCACGCCGCGCGG
>DATJGU010000038.1:0-56974 GCA_035494615.1 Gemmatimonadaceae bacterium | reverse complement strand
CCGTGCAGCGTGAACCAGCTCGAGAACGACTGGAACGCCATGTGGAAGAACAGGCACGCCGCGAAGAACCGCAGCGCGAGTCCTCCCTCCGCGGTGAGCGCCCCGCGCAGCGATCGGAAGGGCGCGACCCCCGCGCGTGCCTCCGCGCCCTCGCCCTCGCGATGCGGCGGCTCGCGCAGCACGGCGACGTACAGCAGCCACACCGCGGCGACCAGCACGCCCGCGAGCACGAAGGGCAGATCGGGATGTCGCGCGCTGAGACTGCGTGCGCCGCCGAGCACCACCATCGCCGCGAGGCACATCGACACGCCGAGGATGCCTTCGGTCTTCGGGCGATGCACCGACGGCACCAGCTCGGCCAGCAGCGCGAGGAACGGCGCGCGCCAGACCGCGAGGGCGAGGTCGACGACGATCATCGCCAGCAGCAGCGCGATCAGCCCGCGGCGGTCGGCGAACGGGATCGCCGCGAGCGCGAGCGCCGTCACCGGCAGCGCCGCGAGCAGGTAGGGCACGCGCCGCCCGAGCCGCGTGCGCGTGGCGTCCGATAGCGCGCCGATCACCGGCACGAGGCAGAGCGCCAGCACGTTGTCGATCCCCATCGCCGCGCCGATCCACGCGCTGCTGCCGAGATGCTTCGCGAGCAGCGGCGGCACGTACGAGTCGTACAGCGGCGAGACCGCGCCGACGACGAAGGTACCGCCGCCGAGCAGCAGCGACGCGCGCCACGGCATCGCCGGCGTGGCGCGGTCGGACTCGGGACTCAGCCGCGCCCCACGCCCAGCGAGTCCGCGACCTTGTTGATGTAATTGAACCAGCTCGCGATCAGCGTGATCTGCAGGATCCCCCGATCGTCGAAGCCCGCGGCTCGAAGCCGCTCGTGGTGAATCGGGGTGATGCACGTCGCGTCCTCCGTGAGCTGGACCACGTACTCGACCATCACGCGCTCCGCATCGCTGATGGGAGCCGTCCGCCAATCGGTGCGGAGCGCCTCCACCAGCGCGTCGTCGAGCGTCACCTTACGCAGAAACTCTGCGTGCGAGACCATTCAATACCGGCATCGGTTCGTCACCGAGACCATCGTCGCGATCATCTCGTGATGCCGCCGCTCGAGCGGCAGCTCCGGCGACATCAGCACGCCGAAGGTCGCGAACGCGTGGTACAGCGCCTCCGGGATCAGGCTGTGCGACGAGACGATCGATTCGTCGGCGAGCTCGGAGGGACCGCGCTCGCCGTACATCGCGGGATAGAGCGCGCGCTGCATCTCGCGCGCACGCGCCAACGCCTCGATGTCGCCCTCGAGGGGTGTGGTTCGGATCCAGGCCATGCGGAAGTCAGCGGGTAAGGGACCAGCGGGAACCGCGCGGCAAGTCTAGCGTGCCACGTCATGCGCGCAACCGTGTGACGAAACGACCCGACATGGGGTGCTTCGCCCTCGTAGCCTGGCAGATCGGGCCGGTGGTATACAAATTTTCCCACGCCGCGCCCCCCTTCCCATCGCTTGCCTTCGTTGCGAACGGCGGGCGAGCTCGTATCCCCCCTCCCCTCCGCACCCCACCGGTCGAACCGCATGCTGCGCCTCCTTCACTTTCACGTCGCCGCCTGCATGCTGCTGGCCGCGACCGCGCCCCTCTCGGCGCAGACGGGCATCGTACGCGGCAGCGTCGCCGATGCCGCCGGTCGTCCGGTCCCCGACGCGCGCGTGAGCGTCGTCGGAACGTCGCTCGCGAGCGAATCGCGCACCGACGGCACCTTCGAGCTGCGTGCCGTGCCCGCCGGCGCGCGCACCGTCCGCGCCCAGCGCATCGGCTTTCACGTCGCCGCGCAGTCGGTCGTCGTGACCGCGGGCGACGTCCGCGTCGTGCGCTTCGTGCTCGCGTCCGATCCGCTCGCCCTCGATGCCGTCGTCGTCTCGGGCACGCACAATCCGGCGTCGAAGCTCGAGTCGAGCACCGCCGTCACCACCTTCTCCGAGCGCGAGCTGCAGCATCAGGCGCCGCGCGGCACCGCCGAGCTGCTCAAGGGCGCCCCCGGATTCCAGGTGATGAGCAACTCCGGCGAGACCGGCGCCGACGTCACGGTGCGCGGCCTCCCCGTCGCCGAACAGAGCTCCTTCCGCTACGTGAGCCTCCAGGAAGACGGGCTGCCCGTCTTCGAGCCGTCGAACCTCATCTTCGCCTTCCCCGACGCGATGGCGCGGCTCGACGAGACGGTCGCGCGCGTCGAAGCCGTGCGCGGGGGCAGCGCCGCGGTCTTCGGCTCGAGCACGCCGGGCGGCATCGTGAACCTGATCAGCAAGACGGGCGGCCCCACCTTCGCCGGCACGGTGCGCAGCACCACCGGCGCGCAGGGGATGCAGCGCGTCGATCTCAACGTCGGCGGCCCGCTCACCGAATCGTGGCGCTACAACACGGGCGGCTACTGGCGCTTCGATCGCGGCCTCCGTCATCCGGGCTTCCCCGCCAACGAGGGCGGCCAGCTTCGCGCGAACGTGACGCGCGATTTCACCGCGGGCCGCGTGCGGTTCTACGGCAAGTACCTCGACGAGCGCGACGTCTGGTACCTCGGCATCCCGATCCAGAACTACCGCGATCCGGAAGCGATCGCCGGCGGGCCCGCCGTCGGCGCCGGAACGATGTTCGCCGAGGAGCGCCGCAAGCTCACCATCCCCGACGCGTACAACCCGGGACAGATGGTGACGCACGACCTCAACGGCAACACGACCCGCTACGGCATGTTCGGCGCCGACGTCGAGCGCGACCTCGCGCGCGGATGGACCATGTCGCTGCGCGGCAAGCTGCTGCACTCCGACAACGAGACCAATCTGATGGTCGACGTCGCCGATCCCTTCCCGATCGCCGTCGTCGGCCCGCCGGGTCCGCGCCAGCTCCGCTACGTCACCACCGGCCAGACGCTCACCGACCCCGACCAGGTCGCGAACCTCAACGGCAACGGGCTCATGACCGTGCAGGGGCTCGCATTCATCCATCAGCCGGTGACGAACGGCATCGTCAACCTCGAGCTCGCGCGCCAGGGTGCGCGCCACGATCTCACCGGCGGCGTGTACGTGAGCTCGTACCGCACGCGCCTCCAGATCGTGCAGGAGGGCGTCTTCGTCGAGGTCGCCGACAACCCCCGCCTCGTGCAGGTCGGCATGCCGGGACCGGGCGGTGAGTTCATCGGCCTCACGCCACCCGACGGCTTCGCCGGCTACAACGCGGGCTTCTGGAATCTGCGCAACCGCACGACGATCGCCTCGCTCTACCTCGGCGATTCGTGGCGCGCCACCGACCGGTTCACCGTCGATCTCGGCGCGCGCGTCGACCACAACGGCAGCAATGGCCGCAACGAGCGCCCCGTCGTGCCTGGCCAGGACGAGGGCGGCGTGGTCGTCGGGCAGGAAGTGCCCGCCGGCTATCCCGCCTTCACGCCGACGCCGGAGCAGTCGCGCGCGGGCATGTTCGGCAGCGGCATCTACCGCACCTGGGACTACACCTTCGGCACGTGGAGCGCGTCCCTCGGCGCGAACTATCGCATCGGCGAGCGCTCCGCGCTGTACGGCCGCTTCAGCCGCGGCTCGCGCATGCCGACGCCGCAGCAGTGGACCTTCCAGACCACCGACGGCAGCCAGGTCACCGGCGACACGAAGCGCGGCGACGTCGAGACCACCACGCAGGCCGAGCTCGGCGTGAAGACCTCCGCCGAGCGGTGGTCGCTCCTGCTCACGGGCTTCTACGGCACGAGCAAGGGGATGCTCGTCACGCTCGACCGCGGCCAGGCCAACGGCGGCTTCGCCTTCCTCCCGATCAGCTCCGACACGCGCACCGTCGGCGCCGAGATCGAGGGCGCGCTCTCGCCCTTCGACGGCCTGCAGCTTCGCGCGATCGCGACCGTGCAGGATCCGCGGTTCACGCGCTTCACCTACGACTTCTTCGTGCCGGGCAACAACCCGATGAGCGGGCCGCAGACCCGCGACTACTCGGGCAACCGGCTCAACGACGTCGCGTCCCTGCTCGGTGACGTCGGCGGGACGTACACGTGGAAGTCGGCCGAGCTCTTCGGCGACTACCGCTACAACGGCAAGCGGTTCGCGAATCGCCCGAACACCGTCACCATCCCGGCGTTCGGCGAAGTCAACGGCGGCGTCGGCTATCGCGTCGGCCGCACGAGCATGCGGCTCCAGGCGCTCAACCTGCTCAACACCCAGGCAGTGCAGCAGATGGCGCAGCGCACCGGCGAGGACATTCTGAGCGTGAACGCCGACGGCAGCGCGGTCTCGCTCGTCACCACCGGTCCGGACGCCGGCACGACGACGACGAGCCGTTTCACCACGGGGCTCGGCATCATGCCGCGCACCGTGCAGCTCAGCGTCGCCTACGACTTCTGACTTGCGGTCAGCCCCGCGCGCTCGCCGCCTTCACGGCGGCGAGCAGCGCGTCGGGGTCCAGCCCGTCGCGCTCCGCGGCGAGTTGCAGCGGCACGCCGCCCCCGCAACAGGTGTCCACACCGAGCTCGTTGAACACGGTCACCGTCGCCGGAAAGCGGGCGACGATCTCGTTCACCGTCATCTCGGCGGTGGGCGCATCGTGCGCCCGCGTGGTGGTCGGCATCTCGTAACCTCTCCGTCGTATCGGTGAACGTCAGCCCGGCAGCGCGCCCTGCGCGATCATGCCGGGGTGCCAGCCGGGATCCCAGACGAGCCGCGTCTCCACGCCCGCCACGCCGCTCACCATCGAGGCGGCGCTGCGGATCCCGTCCGTGATCAGTCGCTCCATCGGGCAGCCCGGTGTCGTGAGCGTGTGCGTGATCCGTGCGACGTCGTCCGTGATCGTCGCGTCGTAGACGAGGCCGAGCGTCACGATGTCGAGCCCGATCTCGGGGTCGATCACCGTGCGCAATGCCTGCCAGAGCGCGTCGAGCCGTGGGTCGCTGTGCTCCATGATCCTCTTCGATGCTCCTCGATGATGCTCGTGAGGGCGTGCGGACCGTCGTGCCCGGAAGCTCTCCCGCCGAGCCAGTCACGGGCGTGACTGTTGTCACACCGGCGGCCACGCGGCGATCATTCGGCATGACCGAGCACGAGATCCCCGCGCTCCTGCGCGGCGTCCAGCTCTTCGCCGGCCTCGACGCCGACTCGCTGCGCCGCCTCGCGGCGCGCTGCGTGATGCGTGCCGCGCCCGCGGGCACCCTGCTCTTTCGCACGGGCGAGCTCTGCCGCGGGCTCTACATCGTCGCCGAGGGCCGCGTTCGCATCTACCGCGTGAGCTCCGACGGCCGCGAGCAGGTCCTGCACGTGCAGGGCGCGGGCGAAGCGGTGGCCGAGCTCCCGTTGCTCGACGAAGGTCCGTATCCCGCCTCTGCCGTCACCGTCGAGGATTCGCGTCTCGTCTTCCTCCCCCGCGCCGAATTCGAGCAGCTCTACCGCTCGAGCCCCGACGCGGCACACGCGATCATCACCGCGCTCGGCAAGCGGCTCCGCCACCTCGTGCACGTCACCCAGACGCTCGCCTTTCGCGACGTGGCCGCGCGGCTCGCCCTCCTCCTCGTCGGCTACGCCGACCGCGCCGGCCGGCCCACGGCGGACGGCGTCGAGGTCCCGCTCGATCGCACGCAGGAGGAGCTCGCGATGGAGATCGGCGCCGCGCGCGAGTCGGTGTCGCGCGCCCTCAAGCAGCTCCAGCGCAAGGGGCTGCTCGGCACCGTCGAGCGCGACCACGTCGTCATCCCCGACGTCGATCGCCTTCGCACGATCGCCGCCCCCGGCGAGCGCCCGCGCTTGTAGCCGCCCGTCATTCCGAGCGGAGCGCGTGCGGAGCACGCGCGAAGTCGAGGAATCGCGCACGTCCCGGCAGAGGCCCCTTCCTGCCCCGCCCGCTCTGCGACAACCGTCACACCTCGTCCGGTCCGCGCCGGCGACCTTGGCTACATCCATCTGCCGAGGAGCCGTTGATCATGCCGTCGCTCGAGGAGCCGCGCACGCGCGTGGCGGAGTCGGAGCATGCGCCGGAATCCATGCTCACCGTCGATGCCGTCCGCGCGGCGCTTCGCGACGTCCACTATCCCGGGTTGACGCGCGATCTCGTCGCGCTCGGCATGGTCGATCACGTCGCCGCGTGCGACGGACGCGTCCGCGTCGATCTCGCGATCCGCACCAGCGACGCATCGATCCCTCCGCGCGTCGAGCGGCAGGTGCGCGAGCGGCTCGCCACTCTCGGTGCGCGCGACGTCGTCGTGACCATCGGCGAGCCGCGGAACGCGTCCCCCGTCGCGCGCGGCACGCCGGACCCGTGGGCCGATCGCGTGCGCCTCGCGGCGGTACGCCACGTGGTCGCCGTCGGCGCGGGCAAGGGCGGCGTCGGCAAGAGCACCGTCGCGGTGAACCTCGCGCTGTCGCTCGCGCGCGAAGGCCTCCGCGCCGGTCTCCTCGACGCCGACATCTACGGCCCGAGCCTCCCGATCCTCCTCGGCATCGAGGACGGCGCCGCGCAGGCGCGCATGACCCCCGAGAAGTTCATCGTGCCGCTCGTCGCGCACGGGCTGCCGATGATCAGCTTCGGATTCTTCCTCGGCGAATCGTCGCCCGCCATCTGGCGCGGGCCGATGGTATCCAAGGCGGTGAAGCAGTTCGCGCGCGGCGTCGCCTGGCCCGAGCTCGACGTCCTCGTCGTCGACCTCCCGCCCGGCACCGGCGACGTGCCGCTCAGTCTCGCGCAGGCGGTAGAGCTGTCCGGCGCGATCGTCGTCACCCAGCCGCCGCGCGTCGCCGCCGCCGAGGCGCTCAAGGCGGCGCGCATGTTCACCTCGCTCGACGTCCCCGTGCTCGGCGTCGTCGAGAACATGTCCGGTCCCTTCGGCCATGGCGCCGGCATCGCCATCGCCTCGGAGCTCGACGTCCCCTTCCTCGGCGACGTCCCCTTCGACGAATCGATCGTGCGCGACGGCGACGCCGGCGTCCCGACGATGGTCGCGCGCCCGTCGAGCCTCGCCGCGCGCCGCTTCGACGTCGTCGCGGAACGCGTCGCCGCGGCGCTCGGCTGGTCGCGCCTGGAGCCCGCCGCGTGACGGCGGCCGCGGCGGATCGGCTCCCGCGCATCATCCAGGGCGGCATGGGCGTCGGCGTCTCCGGTTGGCGGCTCGCCAGCGCGGTCGCGCGCACCGGCCAGCTCGGCGTCGTCTCCGGCTCGCTGCTCGACACCGTGCTCGTGCGCCGACTGCAGGACGGTGATCCCGGCGGACACGTGCGCCGCGCCGCCGCTCACTGTCCCATTCCTGGAGTGGCGGACGACGTGCTGCGCCGATGGTACCGCGCCGGCGGCCGCGCGCCCGGCGCCTCGTACCGGCTGCTCTCGATGTACCGGCAACACGTCAGCGACGCGCGCCAGCGCGTCACCGTACTCGCCAACTTCGTCGAGGTCTGGCTCGCGCGCGAAGGCCACGACAATCCCGTCGGCATCAACCTGCTCACCAAGGTCCAGATGCCGAACCTCGCGTCGCTCTACGGCGCGATGCTCGCGGGAGTCGGGTACGTGATCATGGGCGCCGGCATTCCGCGCGAGATCCCCGGCGTGCTCGACGCGCTCGCCGAGCATCGCCCCGCTCGCCTGCGCTTCGACGTCGACGGCCTCGCGCGCGACGAGGAGCAGTGGCTCGACTTCGATCCCGCCGCGCACTGGCCCCAGCGCGTCGTCCCCGACGCGCTCGCGCGCCCGCGCTTCCTCGCGGTCGTGTCGGCCACCTCGCTCGCCACGACGCTCGCCCGCAAGTCGACCGGCCGCGTCGACGGCTTCGTCGTCGAAGGCCCGACCGCGGGCGGCCACAACGCGCCCCCGCGCGGCGAGCTGCGCCTCGACGAGCGCGGCCAGCCCCTCTACGGCGACCGCGACGCGGTCGATCTCGCGAAGATCCGCGAGCTCGGCCTTCCCTTCTGGCTCGCCGGCGGCGTCGGCTCGGCGAGCGGGCTTCGCCGCGCGCTCGACGCCGGCGCGATCGGCGTGCAGGTCGGGACGCTCTTCGCCTACGCCGAAGAGTCGGGGATCGAGCCGTCGCTGCGCGAGCGCGTGCGTGACGCCGTCGTGCGCGGCGAGGCGACGCTCCGCACCGATCCGCGCGCGTCGCCCACGGGCTATCCCTTCAAGATCGTCGAGCTTCCCGGCGACGCCGATCGCGCCGCGCGGCGCACCCGCGTGTGCGACCTCGGCTATCTGCGCGTCGCGGTGCGCCTCGCCGACGGGCGCACCGTCTATCGCTGCTCCGCCGAGCCGGTCGACGATTACGTCGCGAAGGGCGGCGATGCGGCCGACGCGGAAGGCCGCCGCTGCCTGTGCAACGGCCTCTCCGCCACCATCGGGCTCGCGCAGTCGCGCGACGCCTCCGACACCGGGAGCGGCGCCGAGCTTCCGCTCGTCACGAGCGGCGACGACCTCCTCGCGCTCGCCGGACTGTTCGCCGCGCGGCCCGCGTACACCGCGGCCGACGTCGTGGAGATGCTCGTCTCGTGAGCGCGCCCGCCCTGCACGCCGGCGACGCGAGCGCCGCGCCTCCCGCGGCGCCCCCGCGCGCTTTCGGCACGCCGACACCCGCGGTGGGCTCGCTCGCCCTCGCCGGTGAGCACTTCGCCGCGGCGATCCTCTACCTGCTCGTCGGCAGCGCGTGCCTCGTCTGGATCGCCCCCGATCTCGCCGCCGGACTCTACCCGCAGCCGCGCGTCGCCGCCGTCACGCACCTCTTCACCCTTGGCTGGCTCACGACGACGATCTTCGGCGCGCTCTACCAGCTCCTCCCCGTCGCGCTCGGCGCCGCGCCGCGCTGGCCGCGGCTCGGGCACGCGAGCTTCTGGAGCTTCGTGCCGGGCGTCGCGCTCTTCGCCGGCGGCATCGCCACGGGGAAGACCGCGCTCCACCATGCCGGCATCGGTTTGCTGACCGTCGGCATCGTGCTCCTCGTCACGAACGTCGTCGCCTCGCTCGCGCGCTCGCGCGCGCGCGACGTCACGTGGGCCGGCATCACGATCGCGCTCGCCTTTCTCGCGTCGACGCTCGTGCTCGGCGTCGTGCTCCTGCACAACATCCACACCGGCTTCCTCGGCGAGGACCGGCTGCGCGTGCTCGCCGTGCACCTGCACGTCGCACTCGTCGGCTGGGCGCTCGTGATGATCGTCGGTGTGTCGCATCGGCTCCTGCCGATGTTCCTCCTCGCGCACAACGCCGACACGCGCTGGACGAAGCGCGCGCTCGCGCTGCTGACGGTGGGCGTCCCCGTGCTCGGCACCGGCATCGCGACGGCGAGCGGCCCGCTTGCCTGGACGGGCGGCGCGCTGCTCGTCGCCGGCGTCGGCTGCTTCGTCACGCAGGCCGCGATGTTCTTCCGCGCGCGCGTCCGCCGCAAGCTCGACGTCGGCATGCGCTTCGTCATGCTCGCCGTCGGGTTTCTCCTGCTCGCCACCGCGCTCGGCGTCACGCTCCTCGCGCTCGGCGTCGCGCACACGCGGCTCGCCACGGCGTACGTGCTCGTCGGGCTGCTCGGTGGGATCGTGTTGTACGTCGTCGGGCACTTCTACAAGATCGTGCCGCTCCTCGCGTGGACCGTACGCTATCGCGACCGCCTCGGTCGCGGCGCCGTGCCCACCGTCGCGGCGACCTTCTCGGCGCGCGTCGCCTACGCGCAGCTCGCCGCCATGACGCTCGGCGTCGCGGCGATGGGCGGCGGAACCCTCGCCGGTCACGTCCACTGCGTCCGCGCCGGCGCCGTCGTCTGGTCCGCCGGCGTCCTCCTCTTCACCGTCCAGATCGCACGCGTCGCCTTCGGGCGGCCGGCGGGAGAATCGAAATGAGCCAGGAATTTCACGTCGGCGGCCGCACCTTCCGGCCCGGCGCTGCGGGCGCCGCCACCGCCTCCCTCGCCGCGCAACATCCCATCGGTGCACCCGAAGTCGAAGTCGACGTGCGTGAGGATCTCCGCGCCGGACGCGAGCCCTTCTCGCGGATCATGGCCGCCATCGCCGAGCTCCCCGACGACGCCGTGCTGCACCTGCGCGCGATCTTCGAGCCCGCGCCGCTCTTCCGCGTTCTCGGCGCACGCGGCTTTCACCACGAGTCGAAGGAGTGGGCGCCCGAGGACTGGTCCGTCTGGTTCTGGCGCGATTCGGCGTCCGCGCCCGCCGCGCCCGCCGCCGACGCGAGCGCGCCGGAGCCGAGCGCGCCGGAGCCGACCGCGCCGACTGCCGCGCCCGACGAGATCTGGCTCGACGTCCGCGGCCTCGAGCCCCCCGAGCCCATGGTGCGCACCCTCGCGGCGCTCGAGACGCTCGAGCGCGGCCGCACGCTGGTGCAGCTGAACTCGCGCGCGCCGATGTTCCTGCTCCCCATGCTCGGCGAGCGCGGCTTCACCTTCACTCTCGACGACTCCGCGCCCGACCGCGTGCTCGTGCGCATTCGTCACCGGGAGTGAGCGCGCGAGCGCCACTCTCACCGTTGGACCGGCGGCATCTCGCCGCCTCGTCCGTCACCACCACAGGAGATTCCGAGATGGCACTGCAGCCGATCGAGCTCGACGTCCGCGTCATCCCCCCCCGCGAGAAGCACCCGTCGATCTTCCGCGCCTTCGACTCCCTCGAGCACGGCCAGGCGCTCGTGATCGTCAACGACCACGACCCGCGCCCACTGCGCTACCAGCTCGCCGCCGAGCGTCCCGACACCTTCGACTGGACCTACGAGGCGGAGGGGCCGGAGGAGTGGCGCGTCCGGATCGCGCGGAAGTAAGCTGTCCGAAGCCGGAGCGCGCGCACTGCAGCGCGCGCTCGGTGTCACCAGGTGCGGAGTGCCCGTGACCGAGCGACGAACGGACATCGTCGTCGTCGGTGGAGCGAACTGGGACTATCTGATCCGCGGAGCGACCCTGCCGGCGCCCGGCGGAACGGTGCGCGGCGACGAGTTCCAGGAAGCGCCCGGCGGCAAAGGAGCGAACCAGGCTGTCGCCGCCGCGCGACTCGGCGCGCGCGTCGCGCTCGTGGCCCGTGTCGGAACGGACGAGCAGGGCACCCGGATCCTCGAGCGACTGCGCTCGGAAGGCGTCGACCACCGGCACGTCGTGCGCGACGACGAGGTCGCGACGGGCGTCGCGCTCATTCAGGTCGGCGGTCGGGGCGAGAAGCAGATTCTCGCCACGACGGGCGCCAATGGAAAGCTCTCCGTCGCGGACGTCGACGCATCCCGCGACGTCATCGCGCGCGCGAAGGTGCTGCTGCTGCAGCTCGAGCCGCCCGTGCACGTGATCGACGCCGCCGTGCGCATCGCACACTCCGCGGGTGTGCGGGTGGTCCTCGACCCAGCGCCGCCCGCGCCCTTGTCCGACGAGACCCTCCGCTTCGTCTCGCTCGTGCGTCCCAACTCCGAGGAGGCGACGGCGATGACCGGAGTCCACGTCCACGATCGTGACTCGGCACGCGCCGCCGCGCATGCCCTGCTCGATCGTGGCCCCGCCGTCGCCGTGGTGCAGGCCGGATCGGCCGGTGACCTCATGCTCTCGCGCGACGGCGACACGCTGCACGAGTGCTGGCTTCCGCACTTCGACGTGCGCTCCGTCGACGCCACCGGCGCTGGCGATGCGTTCGCCGCCGCCCTCGCCGTCATGCTCGCCGAAGGTCGTCCGCTCGACGAAGCCGGCCGCTTCGCCAGTGCGACCGCGGCGTTGAAGACGACGAAGCTCGGCGCGCAGGCTGGCCTCCCGACGCGCCGCGAGGTCGAGTCCTTTCTGCGGGAGCGCGCCGAGCCGAGCGAGACGAGCCGCATCGGCTGACGTCGCTCGGCTCCATGCCCGCGCCGCCGGGCTAGTGCGGCCGGCGCGCTCCTGGCGGCGCGAAGATCCCGAGCAGGTCGCGCACGCGCGACC
This sequence comes from Gemmatimonadaceae bacterium, assembly GCA_035494615.1. Lineage (GTDB taxonomy): Bacteria > Gemmatimonadota > Gemmatimonadetes > Gemmatimonadales > Gemmatimonadaceae > AG11. The sequence continues at coordinate 45,091 of DATJGU010000038.1, read as the reverse complement.
AGACCCCGGGGCGTGGCGGCTCGACCGGCGGCCGCTCCTCCACTTCGATCGCGCGGAACGCGAGCTCCACGCCGCCGAGTCGCAGCCGCGCGCCGGGATGGAGCTCGCGCTCGCCCGACACGCGCGAGCCGTCGACGTACGTGCCGTTCATCGAACGCAGGTCGACGACGAACCACGCGCCCCGCTTGCGGAGCAGCGTCGCGTGGGTCAGCGAGACGGTGTCGTCGCGGATGCGCACGTCGTTGTCCTCTCCACGCCCGAGCGAGCATACGGCGCGCTCGATCTGGAAGCAGGCCCCGGCGAACCGCCCGCGCACGATCTCGAGACTCGCCGTCGGAACGCGCTTCGCCACCTCGCGCGCACGCTGCTCCGTGACACCGGGAGCGATCTGCGCGAGATCGAGCATCGTCGCCTGCTCCTCGCGCACGACGGGACGCGGCGCCGAGGCGTCGAGCTCCACGCGGAGCTCGTCGTCCTGGATGCGCACCACGTCGCCGTGGCCGAGCAGATACGTGCCGACGACGCGCACGCCGTTCACCAGCGTGCCGTTCGCGCTCTCGTCGCGCAGCATGAAGCCGCCGACCACCGGGGCGATCGACGCATGCCGGCGCGACACGCTGCTCCCGCGCACGACGATGTCGCACCCGTCGTCGCGGCCGATGTAGATCCGCCGCTCCGGCAGCGGATGCCGGATCCCCGAGCGCGCGACGACCAGCGCGGCCGACGGGACGCGATCCTCGGCTCGGCCGGCGGCGCGCGCATGCGTGGAGGCGTGCGGCGCCGGCCGCGTGTCTCCCGCACGGCCGCCGTCCATCACCAGGGCGAGGGGCCGCGCCCTCGGCGTGACGTCCGCGGCGACCGCGGGCGACTCGGCGGGTTCCGGGGTGCTCCTCGGCGCGGACTCGCACTCGTAGACCAGCCGGCAGTCGCCGAACTCGATCGTCGCGCCGTGGTGCAGCACGACGGCGGCGATGCCGATCGTCTTCCCGTCGATCCGCACCATCACCGACGCCGTGGTGCGCTGCAGCGTCGTCGTCCCGTCTCCGGAAACCATGAGAATGGCGGCCCGCGGCTGGCGCGCGAGCGGCGTCAGCGCGATGGCGTCGGCGGCCGGGCCGCCGAGTCCGTGCACCCCTGGCTCGAGCGAGCAGCGCTCGGCCCCGGCGCGGAGCGCCGGCTGCACGAGTGTGGGAAGTGGGGGTGCGGCGAGGAGGGCGTGATACGACATCTGCACGGGAGCACGCGGGAACTGGTCGGTGGGGCGCGGCCGCGTCGCCAGGCACCCCGAGGCTAGCTACCGAGCACAGCCGTTACTGTGATCCACGTCACATTGGCGCGCTTCCGCGAATGGAACCTGTCAAAAGGCAGAATGCCGGTGTCGCCTGTTTGCTAACCGTCGAAGCCTTGCGATGGCGAGACCGTGCACTCTCCGCACTCGAAGGCGTGGCGCGCCGGACACTCGCCGCGCGCGGCGGCATCCTCGGTGCGTGCGGGCGACGCTGGAATCGGCGTCGCCATCTCTTTCACTCTCAGACCATGAGCTCCGACGAAGTCCGCGCCAACGCGGGCGGCACTGGCGCGCCTCCCGAGCCGCACGCGCCGAACCGCGCGCCCGACCTGACCCGTGAGTACGGCACCGCGGACATCACCGTCCAGTGGTACGCCTCGCGCTGCATCCACAGCGCGAACTGCGTCCGGGCCCTGCACCGCGTGTTCGATCCGAAGCGGCGCCCGTGGGTCGAGCCGGCCGCGGCGAGCCCCGACGAGATCGCCGCGGCGATCCTCCGCTGTCCCTCGGGCGCGCTCCACTTCGTGCGCCACGACGGCGGCGCGCAGGAAGCGCCCGACCGGCCCGCCACGCTCACGCCGATCCGCGACGGTCCCCTCTACGCGCGCGGCGACCTCGAGATCCGCGCGCTCGACGGGAGCGCCGTGCGGCGCGACACGCGCGTGTCGCTCTGCCGGTGCGCGCTCAGCGCGCACGCGCCTTTCTGCGACAACAGCTGCCGCGCCGAGCACTGGCACGAGCCGAACGCCGCGGCGGGCGAGTCGACCGGCGGCCCGGAATCCGCACCGCCGAGCGACGCCGGCGGCTGACGCGCGGGCGGCGCGAGCCCGCTCGAGAGCGCCCCCGTACGATCGGTCAGACCGTCGTGTATCCGCCGTCGATGAGGTAGTAGCCGCCCGTCATGAACGAGGCTTCGTCCGAGAGGAGGAAGCACACCAGCGGCGCGACCTCGTCGGGCGTGCCGAGCCGGCCGAGCGGATGACGTGCGACGAGTGCCTTCCGGACGTCCGCGGGAAGGTTCGCCAGCAGCGGCGTCTCGATGTACGCCGGCCCGACGCAGTTGATGCGGAGCCCCTGTGGCCCGTATTCGGCCGCCGCGTTCTTCGTGAGCCCTACGACGCCGTGCTTCGCCGCCGTGTATGCGCCGTTTCCCAGTGCCGCCACGGTGCCGTGGATCGACGCCATGTTCACGATCGCGCAGCCTCGCGCGCCCGCCTCGAGCATCGCCGGAATCTCGTAGCGCATGCCGTACAGCACGCCGTTCAGGTTGATGTCGATCACGCGCTCCCAGTCCGCGATGTCCACCTCGCCCGCCGGCGCCTGCGCGCCGCCGATGCCCGCGTTGTTCACCGCGAAGTGCAGCGCGCCGTAGGTCTTGACCGCGTGCGCGACCACGCGCTCCGAATCCGCCGGCCGCGCCACGTCCTGCTGGATCGTGCTCGCGGCGCCTCCCGCGCTCGCGATCTCCTGCGCGACGCGTTCGGCGCCCTCGAGCTTGATGTCCGAGAGCACGACCTTCACGCCGTATCCCGCCAGCGCCTTGCCGATCGACTCTCCGAGCCCCGACCCGCCTCCGGTGACGATCGCGACCTTCCCGGACAAGCCTCTCATGTGAACCTCGGTGGAGGAGTGGGTCACCGACGGACGAGGGTGCGCTCGCGTTCGAGCGTCATTCCCTCGGCAGCGCGGTGTACACCCGCGTGATGAATCCGTGGAACGCGGCCATGTATTCCCGCAGGAACTCGCGCGTGGACTCGACGGTGACCTCGCCATCGTCGGCGATGAGCCCCGGCGTGAATTGAATGTAGGCTTCGATCGCGTTCATCAGCGGCGAGTTGCAGAACGCCATGATGCTTCGGAGGTGCTGCTGGCCGACGGCCGTGCCGATCTTGCCGGGCGAGGTCCCGATCACCCCCGACGGCTTCCGGGTGAACGAATTTCTCCCCCAGGGCCGGCTCCCCCAGTCGATCGCGTTCTTGAGCGCGCCCGGAATCGAGCGGTTGTACTCGGGCGTCACGAACAGGACGGCGTCCACCGCGGCGATCGCCTCCTTCAGCGCGCGGGCCGTCGGCGGGTAGTCCGCGTCGTAGTCGTAGCTGTACAACGGCAGCTCGCCGATCGGGATCTCGCGCATGCGGAGCTCCGTCGGCGCGAGGCGCGTGAGCGCGAGAGCGAGCTTGCGGTTGATCGATTCTCGCGCGAGGCTGCCGACGAAGTAGCCGACCGTGTACGTGTTCATCTCCCGCTCCAGGTCCGAGTTTCGGGAGCGTCGCCGCTGATGCTCCCCGCGAAGCAGCAGGGCGCTCGCACAACTCCTGCCACCCGAGCGGCTCGTCCGGAGCTATCGAACACAGCCGTTAGGTGAATGCCGCCGAGTGGTGTGCCCCGCGTGAAGGCGTGCGACTCTGTGATCCGGCGCACGTCGAGCCGCGCAGCCGCGCCTTCCTCGCACCTGCGGCGAGCGCCGCGAAGCTGCTGGCGTCAATTGTGCGTTGGTGGTCGTTCTGTACCGTCCATGTAACGACAGCGACGGAAAATTGCGGGCTTTCGAGACGCCGTCCACACCGCTCTCCCACACAGTGGTGACTCTGTCTCTTCCCTTCTGGCGCCGCCAATCCGACGCGCTTGCACTCCCGTCGACACGCGCGGACATCCTGCGCGGCCCGGCCGACGTCGCGATCGACGACGGCCGCATCAAACTGAGAAGCGATGCGCGCGATCTCGCCGACGCGGTTCCGCGCGCACGTCGCCCGACGATCATGGCGTTCGCGCCGAACGCGTGGCAGGGGCCGCGCATGAACCGCCAGCACATCCTCTCGCGTCTCGCCGAGCGTGGCTGGCCCGTGCACTATTCCACGGGAGCCCTCTCCGTGTGGGATCGGTTCAGCTCGCGCTGGGAGCAGGCGGGTTGGTTGCGCGGCGCCGACGTCATCGAGGGCGTGCACGTGGATCGGTCCTCCCGCTGGATGCCGCGCTGGCCCACCCACCGCACGTGGGACCGCCTCGCGATCCGCGATCACGTCAGGTGGCTCAAGTCCACCCTCGACGACGCCGCGTCCCCGCTCATCGCGTACGTGTTTCATCCGTCGTTCTGGCCCTACGTCGAGCAGCTCCGCCCGCGCTTCGTCGTGTTCCACGCCTACGATGCGTTCGACCTGACGCCGGACTGGAACGAGGAGCTCGCGCTCGACCAGGCGCGCCTCGCTCGGCGCGCGGACCTGTGCGTCGCGTCGTTCTCACGCATGGCGCTCTCGTTCCCCGACGACGTACGATCCACCGTTCGCGAGCTCCCGAACGGCGCCGACGTGGAGCTGTTCACGGCGGCCGATGGCTGCGCCTGCCCCGACGACCTGGCCGCCATTCCACACCCCCGGATCGTCTACGCCGGCGCGATCAATCGAAAGCTCGACTTCGAGATGGTCGCCGACCTCGCGCGAGCGAGACCCGACTGGCACTGGGTCTTCATCGGCCGCGTGCAGCTGGACGACGACGCCGAATCGCTCCAGGACTGGCAGTCGTGCATCGCGCTCCCCAACGTGCACCATCTCGATGGAAAGGATGCGAAGGAGCTCCCCGCATACCTCCATCACGCCGACGTGAACGTCATGTGCTACCGCATCGACGGCAACGGATGGTGGCTGCGCGGCTCTCCGCTGAAGCTGCACGAGCAGCTCGCCGTCGGCCGCCCGGTCGTGGGAGCTGCGCTCGATGCCGTACGTCCCTTCGCGCACGTGCTCGACGCCGTGCGGACGCACGAGGAGTGGATGGCCGCGATCGAGCGGGCGCTCTCCTCCGGCGGTGTCGGTACGCCGGCGGAACGCCGCGCCGTCGCCCTGAAGAACAGCTGGGACCGCCGCATCGATCTGCTCGAGCGATGGATCTTCGAGATGATCGAGAGCGACCGAACGGCGGGCACTCCGGTCGCTCGGCTGGCCGACCGCTGAGCCCCGTCGGTTCCTACGTCTGCATCTGCGCCAGCAGGTAGGACGCCAGGGCCCCCGGCGACGCACCAACCGGGATCCGCACGTTCGACACCGGGATTCCATCGAACGCGCGGCGCAGCACCGCGCGCGTCGCCGCGATCACGTCGTCCTGCGTCGGCAGCAGCGGCGCGCGATGCCCGCTGTGCAGCGCGCGACTGATGAGACCGAACGGCTCGATCTCCTGCATCACCACTTCGGCGGCTCGGCGTGCCAGCTCCTCCGCGGAGATCGCATGCGCCTCGAAGTCACGCGCGTCTCCACGCTCGAGGCAGAAGACCCGCCGCAACGGCGCGCGATGCGCCACGGCTTCCGCGCCGAACAGCTGCTCGGCCGAGACGCGCCGCCGCACGCCTTTGGCGCCGCGCCGACGGAGCTTCCACGCCCACGCCCCGCGATCCAGCGCCGAACGTCCCTCGAGGAGCATCGAGCGGAGCCGCTCCTCTCCGGCCACGTTGTACGCGTACACCTGCAGCCGCTTCGGCGTGCGCCAGAGCGTTCCCGATTCGTCGACCAGGCCGAGGTCGTCGCTCAGAAAGCGGAAGCCGTGCTCGGTAATGAGCTTGAGCGCCGCGGACGTCTTGCCGATCCCGCCCCACGCCACGATCGCCGTCCCTTCGCCACCCCGCTCCACGCTGCTCGCGTGAAAGTACGACTGCCCGAGCTCGAGCTGCGCGATCTGCGTCAGGTAGTCGAACACGCCGTACATGAAGTTCTTCGCGCGGTTCTCCTCGCCCGAGAGAAAGGTCCAGTCGCGCGCCCGGTAGTAGGCGGAGAACCAGCGATAGCGGCGGCCATTGTCGTCGCGGCGCACCGCGACTCGCAAACCGCCGGCGGGAAGCAGCGCCCCGCTCCGCTGGCCGCCAGCCTCGCCGTGCACCGTCGTTCGCGGAAGCGACCGCTCGTCGTGCACCTCCGCATCGAGCTCGCTCACGTGATAGGTGACGTCGTTGTGCGCCACGCGAAACGCGCCCGCCATCGCGTACGCCGGTTGCGTCGCGGTGTAGTCGGCGAGCGGGGGAAGCGCGGGGACGATCTCGAACGCGATGCGCGGGGCGTCGCGCTGAGGTGCGGGGTCGCGAACCGACTCGAGCTCCGTCTCGAGATAGCGTGCGCACTCGCCCTCGCCCGCGAGGGTGAAGGGGAGCCGCCCGAGCCGGTACTCGCGGAGACCGTGAATGGTCCGCCTCGGCGGCGCCGAGCCGCTCTCCCGCTCGGCCGCCGTCGCAGCGGCGGCGTGCTCCGAGGGAACTCGCGCGCTCATGCCGTCGCTCCGCGAGACGGACGGAGGTGCGACAGCGAATGGATCATGTCGCGGATGGCCGCGCGCCCCGCACGGGTGAGCGCCATCACACCGAGTGCGACCGGCGCGGCGATCGCGAAGCTGGTGACGAGACCCACGAGCGGTCCCGATGGAGACCCGACGCAACGATAGCCGAGCACCGCGAGCCCGGAACAGATCGCGGCGATCGCGAACGGCGCCATCGTGACGTAGAAGTCGCGCGTGCGAACCGGTCCCTCTCGGCCCACGTACCAGAGCCCGACCGGCGTGCGGATGAGCAGTCCGCTCACGCCGTACGACATGGCCACCCCCACCGCGCCCCATGGGAGACCGATGAGGATCGACGCGATCGCCATCGTCGAGCCGATCACACCCCACTTGAACATGGCGCGCGTGCGGTTCTGGCTCACGAACAGCCAACCCGTCGTCGTCCCCACGGGCTGAAGGAATCCCGCCACCGCGAGCCAGCTGAAGATCGTTGCCGCTTCCGTCCACTGTGGTCCGAGCACCACCCGCACCGCCCAGTCGGCCGTGACCATGAGAAAGACGATGCCCGGCATCGTGACCATGAGCAACTTCTCGAGCGTGCGCACGAAGGCGGCGCGGTACCGCGCCGGATCGTTCGCCAACCGGCTCAGCGTGGGCACGAGCACGGCGGCGACGGGATAGTTGATCTGCGTCAGGGGCAGCAGCAGTAGCTGATATGCTTTCGCGTACAGGCCGAGGGCCGCCGGCCCCCACACCTTTCCGATGAGGAGATTGTCGCCGTTCCGCGCGAAGTAGTTCACGACGTTGAAGCCGGTGATGTTCCCGCCGAAGGCGACCAGCTCCCGGACGCCGCTGCCGCGCGACGGAAGGCCGGGACGCCAGTCGCAGAAGATCCACGCCGCCGCGGCCGTCACCAGCGCCACCGTCAGCTGCTGGCCCACGAGCGCCCAGTAGCTCGCGCCGCGCCAGGCGAGAACGATTCCGACCGCGAGCCCGAGGATCGCCGCGATGACGGAGCTCGCGGCGAGAAGTCCGAACCGCATCTGTCGCGTCAACAGGGCCTGATGCTGCACCGTGAACCCGCCGAAGACGAATCCCAGCGCCAGGACCATCGTGATCGACGTGAGCCTCGGCTCCCCGTAGAAGCGGGCGATCAACGGCGCGAGCGACGCCGCGACCAGCGCGATCAGCGTGCTCGCGCCCACATTCACCCAGAAGAGATTCGTCGTCTGGCCGTGGGTGAGCTCCTCACGCTGCACGGTGGCCTGCGAGAGCCCCAGATCCTTGAACAGGGTGAGAAACCCGGTGACGACGGTCACCATGCCGATGAGGCCGTAGTCCTGCGGCGTGAGCAGCCGCGCGAGGACCACGGTGCCGGCCATGGAGAGGATGAATTGCGCCGCCTGGGCGATGAGCGTGAGGGCGCCCCCGCGAATGACGCGGCTCCCTACGCGGTCGCGCAGATGCTCGGTGCTGAAGTAGGCGTCGCGGTCGCCTTTCACGGGCCGAGTTCCCCGCGCGCGGGGAGAGCTGGTCTCTGGCGAGGGCGCGGGACTCGGAGACGGCGTGGCGGATGCTGGGGGAGAGGGACGTTGCGAGATGGGATCTGCGACGATGACGGGGTGGGGTCTGAATGCGTGGGCGAGCCGACTTCAGCAATGAACGGGCCGCCATCGATCGCGGTCCGAGTGGCGGGGGCTCGTCGCGCGCGGGTCCCGCGAACGAGGGCGGCGATGCCGAACGCTCGTGCACGATGTGGTCCAGCCCTGGTACCTCGGCATCCTGCGCGGTACAGTGCGCGGAGGGCGCGCCGAGAGATCGCTGAACCGCTTCTTGCCACTTGCCTGCATCCCGGTTCGCCGATCCGTCCGATCGACGGGCGCCCCATCTCCCAGCCACGATGAAACTCGCCGTCGCATATCCAGCCGAAGGCCGATACACCGAGACCTTCATCCGCGCTCACGTGGACGGTTTGCCCGGAGAGAAGCTGGTGCTCACCGACGGCTTCGTACCGACGAAGGCGAACGGAAGGGCGCTGCTGTCCCCGCTCGCCCGCGTGCTGCATCACTACCGGGAGCATCTCCCCGCCGGCTTGCGCGGCGCGATCGAGCGAATGCCGGCGAGGGCACTCGCGCGCGCGCTGGAGGTGCACCATGTCGACGTCGCCCTCGCGGAATACGGAATGGTCGGCGCGGGGATCACCGAGGCGTGCCGCCGGACCGGCGTGCCGTTGGTCGTCCACTTTCACGGCGCCGACGCGCACAAGCACCAGGCCCTGCGCGAGTATGGCGAGCGGTACCAGCGGATGTTCGCGTACGCGTCGGCGATCGTCGCCGTGTCGGGCCGGATGTGTCGGCAACTGGAGAAGATCGGCGCCCCCGCGGAGAAGATCTTCTACGTTCCCTGCTCGGTCGACCTCGCGTCGTTCGCCCCGTCCGATCCGGCGAGCGCGCCCCCTCGATTCCTCGGCGTCGGCCGGTTCGTCGACAAGAAGGCTCCGCAGCTGACCGTGCTCGCGTTCCGTGAAGTGCTTCGCCAGTGCCCCGAGGCGCGCCTGGTGCTGGCGGCAGACGGTCCCTTGCTCGAGGCATGCAAGGTGATGGCGCGCAGTCTCGGCATCGCGCACGCCATCGAGTTCCCCGGCGTGCTGTCGCACGCGCAGGTCGCCACGCTGATGCAGCAGTCGCGCGGGTTCGTTCAGCATTCCGTGACGACGAGCGACGGCGATTCCGAGGGCACTCCCGTCGCAGTGCTGGAGGCGGCAGCGAGCGGGCTGCCCGTCGTCAGCACCGACCACGCCGGCATCTCGGAGGCCGTCGCGCACGGCGTGACGGGCCTGCTCGTCGAGGAATGCGACGTCGAGGGGATGGCGCGCAATATGGTCGCGCTAGCGCGCGATCCGCGCATGGCGGCGCGCATGGGAGCCGCCGCGCGCGAGCACGTCGCCGCACGCTACGCTCACGAGGTGTCCCTCCCTCGCCTCGCCGCGATCGTCGCCTGGGCGGCGTCGAGGAAGGGCGTGGACGACGCGCCCGCGCGCATGCCCGAGTGGGCCACGTGAGTGATACCGAGCGGCGACGCCGGGGCGGCGCGTGCGACGCGAGCATGCGCGTCGCGTTCGTCGGCCTCCCATGAACGACGACGCCGCCAGAATCGAAGGATTCCGGCGGCGCGAAGACTGGAGACCGAGAAGGAGCGGGCGACCGGACTCGAACCGGCGACGTCCAGCTTGGGAAGCTGGCATTCTACCAACTGAATTACGCCCGCAGATACCGGTCGCTCGGTCCACTGAAGCGACCAGAGAGCCACTGGTCGGATTTGAACCGACGACCGCTCGATTACGAATCGAGTGCTCTACCCCTGAGCTACAGTGGCAACGAAGGTCGAGGAATGCCCTGGCGCGGATTCGAACCGCGACGCCTTTCGGCACCACCCCCTCAAGATGGCGTGTCTACCAGTTTCACCACCAGGGCGAGGAACTTCGGTGACTTCGTGACTCTGATGCGTTCGTGACTCGTTGGTCGCTGCCGTGCTGGACACGTCCGAGTCACCAACGAGCCAACTCACCAACTCACCGGTTCAACGGGGCCGACGGGGCTCGAACCCGCGACCTCTCGAGTGACAGTCGAGTGCTCTAACCAAACTGAGCTACGGCCCCTTGCTCAATCGGGGCTCGCGTGGCGCACCCACCCCGCCACCGAATCCGATCTCCTGCACCTGCTTCGATCCATCGCCGCGCGTCACCGCGGACTCACACCCCTACACACCCACACACCCACACACCCACACACCCACACACCCACAACCACGTCCCATCATCGGCCCATCCCTACGTATAGCCCGTAGGGGAATCGAACCCCTCTCTGCACCGTGAAAGGGTGCCGTCCTAACCGATAGACGAACGGGCCACGTACCGATAGCGGTAACGGGATTCGAACCCGTGTTCCAGCCTTGAGAGGGCTGTGTCCTAGTCCCCTAGACGATACCGCCGCGTGCCCTTCCCAATCGACGTCTCAAACATCCCTGCGCTCGCTCACGCAGGCCCGGAGGGAATCGAACCCCCAACCGCCGGTTTTGGAGACCGGTGCTCTACCAATTGAGCTACGGACCTAAACCGTCGGGAGCCGTCGCCAGCCGACCGCACCGGCGATGCCCCCTCGCACAGTCAGGGGTGACTGACGGGAATTGAACCCGCAACCCCCGGAGCCACAGTCCGGTGCTCTAACCAATTGAGCTACAGTCACCGTGGTCACCGCCGCCCTGCGCGGCTCGCTACGCAACGCGTAGAGAGCTTGGAGTGTAATCGGCCCGACACGTCATATCAACCGCGCACGATTGCGGGCTCGACCACCTTCCACGGCGGCGCCGCGACACGCGTCGCGACGTCGTCCGCCGATGCTACTTCGCGCGCTCGATATACTCGCCCGTCGTCGGATTCACGCGAACCTTGTCGCCCGTCGCCACGAACTCCGGCACGTTCACCGTCACCCCGTTCTCGAGCTTCGCCGGCTTGGTCGACGCGGTCTTCGTCGCCGTCTTCATCACGGGGTTCGTCTCCACGATCTCCAGCGTCAACGAATTCGGAAGACGCACGCCGATCGGCCGGCCATCGTAGAACTCCGCCTGGATCTTCATCCCCGGCTGCATCCACGGCGCGTTGTCGCCCAGCGCTTCCTCGTCCAGCTCGATCTGATCGTAGTTGGACGTGTTCATGAAGTGGTACGTGCCGGCCGAGTCGTACATGTACTCGAGCTCGTGCGTCTCCATCGACGCCGGCTCGATCGAATCGGCCGCGCGGAACCGGTGCTCGAAGCTCGTGCCCGTCCGCAAGCTCTTGAGCTTCGCCTGCACCATCGCGCGCAGGTTCCCCGGCGTGTGATGCCGGAACTCCAGCACCCGCACCGGCTCCCCCTCGAACACGATCACCATGCCGCGACGAATCTGCGTGGCAGGAACTGCCATAAATGACCCCGACGTGAATTGGCGTAAAGTAGGACAGCCTTGGAATTTAGCAGACGGAGAGGGGGCGGGCAAGGCGGTGCGTGGGTGTGCTGGTCTGTTGGTGTGTTGGTGACCGGCCTCGAGAAGCCCCTGCCTCCCGAGGCCGTGTCGTGACCAACGCACCAACACACTGACACACCAACACACCGCCTTCCGGAATATCCCGCCCCCTCACCCCGTCTCCCATTCCGTATCGCCCCCCGCCGCTGCGCGCGCTATACTGGCTCCTGGCGGCGCCCCCTTGCCGCCATCGCCTTGCCGCGAATGCCCAACTCGCCCTCGGCTCCGCCCGCCGTCGACCTCAGGCCCCGCTTCGAAGCGGTGATCCTGCCGCACCTGGACCGGCTCCTTGCCTTCGCCGTCCGCCGGTGCGACTCGGTCGCCGACGCCGAAGACGCGGTCCAGGAAGCCTGCGTCCGCGCGTGGATCAACTTCGCCGACCTGCGCGACGACTCCAGCGCGCGCGCCTGGATCTACCGCATCCTCCGCACGGTCCTCAGCGACGCCCGCGAAAAGACCGGCCGCCGCCAACAGCTCGTCTACATCACCCGGCTCGAGGACGCCCACGACGAGCTGGTCGGCGGCGAGCACGACGCGGTCTTCTCGGAGGTCGTCGCCCGCCTCGACGCCGAAGCGGTGCGCAAAGCCCTCCGCGAGATCCCGGAGGACTTCGCCGCCGCCGTCGAGCTCCACGACATCGATGGCTTCAAGTACGCGGAGATCGCCGAGATCGTCGGCGTGCCGATCGGCACGGTCATGAGCCGCATCTCGCGCGGCCGCAAGCTGCTCGCCGGCGCGATCGTCGCCGCGCGCGGCGGCGTCGCCCAGCTCGAATCCATCGACGCCGCGGCCGAGCGGCGCGCGCAGCGCGGAGGTCCCCGATGAGCGACGACCGTTCCATGCTCGCCTCGCAGCTCGGCGCCGCCGAAGAGGCCGCGGCGCGCGAGTCGCGTCACGAGGTGCTCCGCGAGCTCCTCGGCGCCTACGCCGACCGTGAGCTCCCCCCCGAGACGATGGCCCAGATCGACGCGCATCTCGTCGGCTGCGGCGAGTGCCGGCGCGCGCTCGAGGTCCATGCCACGCTCGGCGCTCGCCTGGCGACGGAGCCCATCGTCGCGGCATCGCCCGCCCTCCGCGCCCGGATCGCCGAGGCGATCGATGCCGCCCCGGCGCCGGTCGTCGCTCCAGCGGTCGACGTCGCCCAGGTCCGTGGCGCACGCTCGGCGCGGCTCGCCTGGCTCGCCGTCGCCGGTTGGGCCATCGCGATCGCCCTCGCGTTCGTGCTTCTCGCCGAGCGCGCCGGCTTCCAGCCGCTTCGCCGCGAGACGCGCCGCATCGCGGCGCCCGTTGCCTCCGTGCCGCTCCTCAGCGGAGTGGCCGAGGACTACGCGCGCGTCAGCCACGGCGAGCTGCCGGGCCGCGCCCGCGACCTCTCGGCCGTGCGCGCCGCGGTGCCCTTCCCCATCGAGCCGCTGCACGCCCCCAACCTCCGGCTGCTCGCCGCGTGGACGGCCCAGGTCCGCGGCGAGCCGGCCGCGGTGCTCGCCTACCGACTGGACGACCGGCTGGTCGTGCAGTACCTGTTCGCGGAGGACGCGTTCTTCAAGCATCCGGCGGTCCGTGCGGCGGTGGCGGATCACCACCTGCTCGAGGCCGCGAGCGGCGGCCGTGCCATCGTCGCCTGGCCCGAGGCGTCGTCCACGGGCACGGTGCTGATCGGCGACGTGCCTCCCGACTGGCTTCACACCATCTGGCGCATGGAGAGCTCTCGCTGATCCGGCGTTCGCCGAATTCGTCGTCGCGGTCCCGTGTCCCGTTCCTCGTCCTCTCGCTGGCCCTGCTGCTCGGGGGCGCCGGCGCGCGCGGCGCGCACGCACAGACTCCGGCGGCGACTGATTCGGTGCGCGCCGACTCGCTCTCCCCCGATTCGCTCGCCGCGCGCCTCGCCCGCGCCGAGGCCGCGATCGAAGCGCTGCGCCAGCAGCTCGCCACCGAATCGCAATCCACCGTGCACACGCGCTCCCGGCTGCAGATGGAGCTGACCGGACGGATCCTCACGAACGCCTTCCTCACCTTCGGCCGCACGAACAACGTCGACCTGCCGCTCACCGCGCTCGCGCCGAGCGACGCGGTCGAGACGGACTCGTTCGGCGCCACGGCGCGCCAGACGCGCATCGGTGGCGTGGTGACGGTCACGCAGGTACTCGGCGGCACCTTCATCGGCGACGTCGACGTCGACTTCTTCGGCGGCGTGCAGAACGGACCCGGCGATCGCCGGCTCTTCCCCGAGCCGCGGCTTCGCACGCTCCGCGCGGTCCTCCGCTGGTCGCGCACCGAGCTGCTCGTCGGCTCGGACGCGCCGCTCGTGTCGCAGCTCAACCCGGTGAGCGTGGCCGCGAGCTCGATCCCGGACTTCTCCGGCGCGGGCAATCTGTGGAACTGGCTCTCGCAGCTCCGCCTCACGCAGTCGGTGGCGACGACGCGGCTTGCCGGCACGCCGGTGCGGTGGGCCGTGCAGGGCGCCGTGATGACGCCGTACGCCGGCTCGCAGTATCCGGGCGACACGGATTCCGCCGACGAGGGCGAGCTCTCGACCCGCCCCGCCTTCGAGGGACGCCTTCGCGCGCAGTGGGGCGACACGACCCTCGCCGGCGCGTCGGACGTGTCCATCGCCGAAGGGGGCGGAGAGATCGGCGTGGGCGTCCACCACGGGTGGATCGCGAACGGCGTCGGCGGCCTCGAGACGAGCCGCGCGGTCACGGTGGATGCGCGCATCTCGATCCTGCCGCGTCTCGAGCTGCGCGGCGAAGCGTACGCGGGCCGGCTCGTCCGCGGGCTCGGCGGCGGAGCGATCGGCCAGGCGTACGGCGTGCCGCTCCCCGGAGGGTACTACGCGCCGCCGCTCGACGACCAGGCGGGATGGGCTCAGCTCAACGCGCAGCTCCACATGACGCTGCTCGCCGGCGCCGGCTGCGGCGTGGACGTCGTGGAGGGGGCCGATCGCCCGGCACGCCGCCGCAACAGCGTCTGCATGGGCCACCTGCTCTGGCGTCCCTCGGAGCCGATCGTCGTCGGCCTCGAGCTGCGACGCATCGCGACGGAGTTCGACACGGGCGCGGTGGGGCGCGCGACGCACGTCAACCTGGGGATCGGCTTTGAGCTCTGAGCCGCGGCGCCGCTCGCGGGCGCGCGTCGCGCTCGCGCTGATCGCGTCGACGCTCGCCGCGCTCGCGCCGGCGCACGCGCAGGGGTCGGTCACGGGACAGATCGCGCTCATCGAGCGGCAGGGCGCGCCGCGCGGCGACCTCGGCACCGCGGTGGTGTTCCTCGAGGCGCGCGGCCGGATCATCGCGCCCGCGTCGGCGCGGCCGTCGCTTCGCGAGACGTCGATCGCGATGACGGGCCGCGAGTTCGTGCCGCACGTGCGGACGATCCTCGCCGGCGGGAGCGTGTCGTTCCCGAACAAGGATCCGTTCAGCCACAACGTGTTCTCGAACGCCGAGGCGGGCCCGTTCGATCTCGGCCTCTATCGCCGCGGCGTGAGCCGCGCCGTCACCTTCGCGCGCCCCGGCATCTATCCGGTGTACTGCAACATCCACTCGCGGATGGTGAGCTTCGTCATCGCCGTGCCGACGCCGTACATCGCGACGGTGGCGCCCGACGGCCGGTTCGCCATCGCCGACGTGCCGCCGGGGAGCTACGTGCTGCACGCGTGGCACGAGCGCGCCGGCGACGAGGTGACGCGGCCGGTCGAAGTGCCCCCCGGCGGCCTCACCGGCGAACGTGTCGTGCTCGACACGCGCGCCTACGTGGTGGGGCCACACCTCAACAAGTTCGGGCTGCCGTACGCCGCGACCCGCGTGGACCGCTACTGAGGTGCGCGTGCCGACGATCGTGCCCGGCGTGCGCGCGCTCACGACGCGGGCCTTTCTCGCCGGCGCGGCGATCGTCGCGCTCGTGCTCGTGCTCACCTTCGCGCTGCTCGCGCGCTCGGCGCGCCGGAGCGGCGACGCCGCCGTGCAGCGCGAGCTGGAGCAGTCGGCCGATCTCGTCGCGCAGTTCCTGAGCGGCCGGCAGCGCAGCCTCGCCGGCGGCGCGCGTGTCTTCGTGCAGGGGCCGTACTTCCGCGCGATCGTCGGCGGGCATCGGCGCGACGACATTCTCGATCAGACGTTCGAGGCCGCCGAGCAGCTCGGCGCCGACTGGGTGTTCATCGTCGACGACCGCGGCACGCTGCTGGCCAAGAGCGACGAGCCGGGGGCCTCGGGCGGGGACATGAGCAGCGTGCCGCTCGTGGCCGGCGCGCTGCAGGGACGGATGACGACCGGATTCGGCGTGTCGCGCGATTCGTTGCTCTTCCAGGCGGTGGCGGTGCCGATCGCCGTTCCGGGCGGTGCGCCGCTCGGCGCGCTCGTCGCCACCAAGCTCGTGGACGCGCCCCTCGCGCGCGACGTGAAGGCGGCGACGTCGTCGGAGATCGTCTTCTTCGTGCGCGACACCGGCGGACCGCGCATCGCGGCCACTTCGTTCGCCGCGCCGCTCGGCGAGCGGCTGAGCGCCGAGGTGACGGAGCATCCGCGCGCACACGCGGTGATCGCCGGCACGCGCTACGCCACGCAGGGCGCCGCGGTCGCGACGGCGGGCGGCGACATCGTCGGCGGGTACGTCGTGCTCAGCGCTCGCGACGCGGCGAGCGCCGAGATCGCCGACGTGCGCCGCGCGGTGCTGCTCGCGGGCGCGGCGGGGCTCGTGCTCGCCTGGCTCGCCGCGGCGGGGGTGCGCGCGCGCGTCGCGCGGCCGCTCGCGGTGCTCACCGCCGAGGCGCGGCGCGCGGTGCGCGGCAACGAGGGCACCGCCGAGCCGATGCCCGCGCCCGCCGCGCGCGTCGACGACGAGGTCGACGCCCTGCGCGGCGCGGTGCACGAGCTCGTGACCGACCTGCACGACCGGCAGGCGCTCGCCACCGCCGTGGGCGCCGCGTTCCCCGAGGTGGCGCGCCTCGGCGCCGCGGCGACGGCCGAGTCGGGGCTCACGATGCAGCGCGTGCAGGGGGCCACGGCGCGGTCCGGCCCCGCGCGCGCGATGCGGCTCGCCACGGGCACGCGCGAGCCGCGCTCCGGCGACGAGCTGCAGACGGGCGATCTCGTGGCGGGCCGGTACGTCCTCGAGGCGATGCTCGGCACGGGCGAGCTCGGGACCACGTACCGCGCGCGCGATCGCGTCGCGGCGCGCACCGTGGCGCTCAAGCGCTTCCGCGAGGCGCGCGTCGGCGGTGATGCGTCGGCGTTCGTCGCGGCGCTCCGCGAGGAGCTCCGCGAGACGCGACGGATGGCGCACCGGAACGTCGTGCGCGTGCACGACGCGGGCGAGGATGCCGGGGTCGCCTTCGTGACGATGGATTACGTCGACGGCATCTCGCTCGCGGCGCTGCTCGAGGCGTCGGGCTCGCTCGACGACGAGGCCGTGGTGGCGATCGCACGCCAGCTCTGTCGCGCTCTCGCCGCGGCGGAGTCGTGCGGCGTCGTGCACGGCAGCCTCGCACCGCGCCAGATCCTGCTCGGCCACGACGGCGTCCTTCGCGTCGGCGACTTCGCGCTCGCGCGCGTCGAGCGCAGTGCGCGCGGCGGGGTGCGATCGCTGCGCGACGCGCAGGGGGGCGCGGTGCCGCAGCTCGCCGGCGCCACGGTCGGCACGCCCGAGTACATGGCGCCCGAGCAGCTCATCGGCGAAGCGGCGACGGCGCGCGCCGATCTCTACGCCGCCGGCGTCGTGCTCTACGAGTGCGTCACGGGGAGGACCCCCTTCCGTACCGATTCGCCGCTCGCCTTCCTCGCGCAGAAGCTCGGCGGCAGCGAGGGCGCGGGCGACGCGGCGGCACTGCCGGCGACGCGACCGTCGCGCGCCGGCACGCCAGCCGTGCTGGCCGAGCTCATCGCACGCATGATCGCGCCCGAACCGGAACGGCGCGCCGGTTCCGCGCGCGAGCTGCTCGCCCTGCTCGACCGGCTGCCGTGAGCGATCCCGCGAAGGAATAATCGCCGCGTGGAGGGCGTCTTCCACGACGCTCCCACCTCCCTCTCGTGATGCTCCTTCGCGTCGTCCTCGCGCTGCCCGATTTCGGGCGGCTCGATGCCCTCGCCGAACCCTGGCGGCGCCTGTACGCGCACTCCGCGATCCTCCCCACCCTGGTGCTCTTCGGGCACCTCGGCGGGCTGCTCGCGGCGGGGAGCCTGTCCCTCGCCGCGAACCGTGCCACCCTGCGCATCGACGAGCGTGACGGCGACGCGCGCCGGCGGCACCTCGAGGAGCGCGCGCGGCTGCACCGGCCCGTCGCCTTCGCGCTCGCCGTGGCGATGGGCAACGGCGCGCTGCTCTTTCTCGCAGACGTCGAGGCGTTCGCCGCCTCGTGGATCTTCTGGGCGAAGATGTCGCTCGTGCTGGCGATGATCGCGAACGCCGTGCTCGCCGCGTGGCTCGACGCGCGGTTGCGCCGCGACGGCGCGAACGACGGCGCGTTGTGGCGCCGGCGTCGCACATGCGCCCTCACCAGCGGCGCCCTCTGGTTCGTGCTGGTTCTCGCCGGAGCGGCGCTCGCGACCCGCTAGCCGTCAGGGCGACAGCGCCGGCCGGAGCGCGCGCCAGACGTTGTCGGCCACCATCGCTTCGCCGGTGTCGTTGGGATGGATCCCGTCCGCCTGGTTCAACCTCGGCACGCCGGCCACCCCCTCGAGCAGGAACGGAATCAGCGTGACGCCGTGCTCGCGCGCGAGATCGCCGAACATCGCGTGGAAGTCGCGCGTATACTGCTGGCCGAGGTTCGGAGGCGCCTCCATCTGGACCAGGAGCACCGTGGCGCCGGGCCGCTCGCGCCGGATCCGTGTGAGGGCGTCCCCGATCGTCGCGCGGGTGGCGGACACGGGGAGGCCGCGCAGCCCGTCGTTCGCCCCCGTCTCCACCACGATCACGTCGGCGGGGCGCCGCAGCACCCAATCGAGCCGGCGGAGCAGGCCGGCGGACGTCTCACCGCTCACCCCCGCGTTCACGACCTGGTACGGCAGCCCGCTCGCGTCGATCTTGCGCTGAATCCGCTGCGGGTACGCGCTGTCCGGATCCAGCCCGAGTCCCGCGGTGAGCGAGGTGCCGAGGAAGAGGATCGTGCGCCGTTCGCCGCGCGCGGCCACGGCACCGGATGGCGCGCCGCTTCCCGGCGCGGTGTCCGCGGGATTTTCTTCCGGGGTGGCCGGCTTCACGGTGGCAGGGCCGCCGCGCGCCGAGTCGCCCGATCCGGAGCACGCCATCGTCAGGCCGACCAGCAGCCCGGCGCCCGCCATTCTCAGAGACGTCATGCTTGAAGCTCGCCAGTTGACGAAGGAATACCAGAGCGGCGACCACCGGCTGGCCGTGCTCCGCGACGTGAGCTTCACGATCCCGGACGGCGCGTTCGTCGCCATCGTCGGTCCATCGGGGAGCGGAAAGACCACGCTGCTCGGGCTGCTGGCCGGCCTCGACGTGCCGTCGCACGGCACCGTCCTGCTCGATGGCGACGACCTGAGCCGGCTGAGCGAGGATCGGCGCGCCCAGCTCCGCGGCGCGAAAGTTGGGTTCGTGTTTCAGAGCTTTCAACTCATCCCGACCCTCACCGCGCTCGAGAACGTGCAGGTGCCGCTCGAGCTGCGGGGCGACGACGGCGCACCGGCGCGGGCGCGCGAGCTCCTCGCGCGCGTCGGGCTCGGGGAGCGCGCGCACCACTTCCCCAATCAGCTCTCGGGGGGCGAGCAGCAGCGCGTCGCGATCGCGCGCGCGTTCAGCAATGCGCCGAAGCTCCTCTTCGCCGACGAGCCGACGGGCAACCTCGACAGCGAGACCGGCACGCGCATCGTCGAGCTGCTCGAGACGCTGAACCGCGAATCGGGGACGACGATCGTGATGGTGACGCACGATCTCGCGCTCGCGCGACGCGCCGAACGCATCATCCGCCTCGCCGACGGCACCGTGACGAGCGACGCCCCCTCACGCGGCGCCGGCGCGCTGGCGGCGCCGGCCGCGGCGATCGAGGACTGAGCGATGGCGCTGCACGCGACGCGATTGCTCCGGCTGGCGTGGCGGGAGAGCCGCACGGCGCGACGCCGGCTGCTGCTCTACATGTCGTCGATCTCGCTCGGCGTCGGCGCCCTCGTCGCGATCGACTCCTTCGCCAGCAACACGCAGCGCAGCGTGCGCGAGCAGTCGCGCGCGCTGCTCGGCGGCGACATCGCGCTCACGACGCGGCTCGCCAACTATCCGCCGCCGATCGTCTATGCGCTCGACTCGTTGAGCGCCGAGGGGGTCGGCCTCGCGCAAGTCTCGACGTTCGCGTCGATGGCGCTGCTCGAGCGCACGGGCGCGACGCGCCTCGCGCAGATCCGGGCGGCGACGGACAGATATCCGCTCTACGGCGAGATCCTCACCGAACCGGCGGGCGCGTGGGCGCGGCTGCAGTCAGGGCACAACGCGCTCGTCGATCCGTCGCTGCTCGTCGCGCTGCACGCGCACGTCGGCGACTCGCTCGCGCTGGGATTCGCCCGGTTCGCCATCATCGGCACGATCGTGAGCGTGCCGGGCGACGTCGCCGTCACGTCGGCGATCGGCCCCCGCGTGTACATCCCCGAGAAGTTCCTCACCGAGACCTCGCTGCTGCTGTTCGGCAGCCGGGTCGAGCACGAGACCGTCCTCAAGCTCACCCCTGCGCTCCCTCCCGACCGCTTCATCGCCCGGTTCAAGGGGCGCCTCGAGGAGGCACGCGTGCGCTACCGCACCGCGGCGCAGACGGAATCGCGGCTCACTGATTCGATCGAGCAGCTGCGCGACTTCCTCGGCGTGATCGGCCTCGTGGCCCTCCTGCTCGGCGGGATCGGCGTGGCGAGCGGCGTCAACGCCTTCGTCATGCGGAAGATCGACACGGTGGCGATCCTTCGCTGTCTCGGCGCGACGAGCCGCCAGGTACTCGTGATCTACCTCGTGCAGGCCGCGGTCATGGGTCTGCTCGGCGCGGCGGCGGGCGCACTGCTCGGCGTCGCGCTGCAGCTCGCGCTGCCGCACGTGCTCGCCGAGTTCCTGCCCGTCGACGTGCGCGTCTCGCTCGAGCCGAGCGCGGTCGCGACGGGGCTCGTCGTCGGGCTCTGGGTGGCGCTGGCATTCGCGCTCCGTCCACTCGTGGCACTGCGGAACGTGAGCCCCCTGCAGACCTTGCGGCGCGAGAGCGACGCGGAGGCGCTGCGCGGTGCGCGGTTCGATCCGGCGCGCGTCCTCGTGGCGCTGGCCATCGTCGCGAGCATCGTCGGTCTCGGGATCGCGCGCGCGGAGAACTGGCGCCAGGGCCTCGGTTTCTCGGCGGCAATCGCGCTCGCGGTGACGCTGCTCTTCCTCGCGGCCACCGCGTTGAGCGACGTGGCGCGCCGCGTCGTGCGGCCGGGATGGCCGTTCGTGCTTCGCCAGGGCATCGCGAGCCTGTACCGCCCCGGAAATCAGACCCGCGCCGTGGTGCTCGCGCTCGGCTTCGGCGTGTTTCTCATGAGCACCGTGTACCAGGTGCAGCGCAGCCTGCTCCGCAGCGTGTCGGTGCGGCTCGACGCGTCGCGCGCCAACGTGGTGTTCTTCGACGTGCAGGAGGATCAGGGCGCGCCGCTCGACTCGCTCGTGCGTGCCGAGGGATACACGGTGGTCGAGCGCACGCCGATCGTCCCGATGCGGCTCGCGTCGATCAACGGCGTGGCCGTCGCGCAGCTCGCGGATTCGGCGCACGAACGGCGTCGCCGCGCCGGATGGGCGCTGCGCCGCGAGTACCGCTCGACCTATCGCGACAGCCTCGTACCGTCGGAGAAGGTGACCGCCGGACGGTTCCACACCGGCGGCTCGGCGCCGGCGTCGATCCCCGAGATCTCCGTCGACAAGGCGGTGTTCGAGGACCTCGCGCTCTCCCTCGGCGACACGCTCGCGTGGGACGTGCAGGGCGTGCGCATCCCGACCCGCGTCACGAGCGTCCGCGAGGTGAACTGGACGCGGTTCGAGCCGAACTTCTTCGTCGTGTTCGAGACGCGCGCGATCAGCGAAGCGCCGAAGCAGTTCGTGCTCATGGCCGACGTACGCGGCACGAACGCCGTCGCGCGGCTGCAGAGCGAGGTCGTGGGCCGATTCCCCAACGTGTCGACGATCGACCTCTCGCTCATCCAGCAGACCGTCGGCCGCGTGCTCGACAAGGTGACGGCGGCGATCCGCTTCATGGCGGGGCTCAGCCTCGCGCTCGGCATCCCCGTGCTCTTCAGCGCCGTGAGCGCGACGCGCCGCGAGCGGCTGCGCGAAGGCGTGCTCCTCAAGGTGCTCGGCGCGACGCGTCGGCAGGTGGGACGCATCATGCTCGCCGAGTACCTCCTGCTCGGCGCGCTCGGAAGTCTCGTCGGGATCGTGCTGAGCGTCGGGGGCGCGTGGGCACTGATGCGCTTCGTGTTCAAGCAGCCCTTCCAGCCCGCGGTGCTGCCGGCGCTCGTCGTCGCGCTCGCGATGATCGCGCTCTCGGTGAGCATCGGGCTGCTCACGGGCCGCGAGGTGTTCCGCGAAACGCCGATGGCGGCGCTACGGGAAGCGTAGCGCCGCCATCGAGAAGTTCGGACCGACGCGCGGTTACTGCTCGATCGAGCTGAGCGGGATCGTATCGCCCTGCGCGCTCACGTGCGCGGCGCAGGCGAGAAAGAGTCCGGTCGTGAACGCCAGGATCAGGCGCTGCACGGTCGAGGGAAGCTTCGGCATACGGGATTCGCGGCTCTCGGGAGGGAGGAGTGGATGCAGCCGAGCCGCTACGGCACCGAGCGCCCACTACTGCGGGTAGACGACGCGAGCGGGTGTCGCGTCACCCTGACAGACTACACGGTACGTCCGGAGGAGGTCCACCCCCCGGAGTGCGGGGCACCTCAGCCCGCTACGACGCCTCGGCGAGGCGGCGCTCGATCGCGTCGAACAGCACCGTCTCGTCGACGATCGGCTTCGTGATGTAGTCGTTGAACCCCTCGTTGAGATACTTCTCGCGGTCCCCCGCCATGGCGTGCGCGGTGAGTGCGATCACGGGGAGGGCGCGCAGGCGCTCGTCGGCGCGGATGCGCGCGAGGATCTCGTTGCCGTCCATCCCCGGAAGCGAGATGTCGAGCAGCACGAGGTCGGGAAGCGACGCCGAGAGTCCGGCGAGCGCGTCGACCCCGTTGTCGAACTCCACGAGGTCGTAGCGTTCGCCAAGCAGCGCCTGGAGGAGCAGCCGGTTGTCGGCGTTGTCCTCGACGACGGCGATGGTGCTCACGAGGTCCTCCGCGCGAGCGCATCGGTCAGCCACGCGCTGACGCGCTCGAGTTCCGAGCGGCCGGCGTGGGCCACGTCGGCCACGCCCGCGAGCCGGCCGCCGCGCGTGATCTGCTCTCCCGCCTCGCAGAGGCGCGCCAGTCGCATCGCGCCGAGCTGCGCCGAGCTGGATTTGAGGGAATGAAGCGCGTTCTCCGCCGCGATCACGTCGTCCGCCGCCAGCGCGGCTTCGACCGCGGCGATGCGTTCCGGCGCGTTGGCGAGGTAGAGCCCGACCATCTCGCGGAGCAGCACCTGGCCGCCGAAGCGCTCGAGCCGCGCCAGCGCTTCGGGATCGACGGATGGCTGTTCCTGTTGCTGGCGGGCGGCGGATGACATCTGGGCGGGCGGGAGTGGGCGGCGGCGGCGGGGCCTGTTTCAAGGATCGGCAGAGGACGCGATTCGCAACATCGGCCGGCGATCGGCGGACCGGCCCGCGGCATGCAGCGCTCGCTCGACGGCACGACCGTTCGACGCTACCATATTGCCCATGCCCTCCAGCTCCGGCGACGCCGAGGATCGCCGCACTCGTCGCGACCTGCGAGCGGCCCTGATCTTCGGGATCGTGGCCGCGTCGCTCGAGCTGGGAGCGCTGCTGTACTTCTTCCGCTGAGCGCCCGCCTGCCGGAACCGGCCGGCGGCGGACGTCGATCGACCCTCGGGAGGACCGTCGGATGCTCGTCGCGCTGCTCGCGGTCGCGTTCCAGCTCGGACTCGCGTCGAACGACGCTCCGCTGCAGCGGAGCGACCCGGCACAGGCAGCCGATTCGGTCCGCGCCCTCAAGGCGGCGCACTCGGCCCAGACGGCGTTCGAGTTCGCGCGCCGATACTCCCTTCCGCAGCGCTACGGCTCGTCCGGGCCGTGCACCGTACGACTCGGGCGGTACTGCTGGTGGCTCGACGAGAGCGAGCCCGAGCTCCCGCCCGAGCCGGATGCCATTACGCGCAAGCGAGGCGAGCTGCTCGGCACTCTCGATTCGCTCGGTGCGCAGTACCCCGGCGACGAGTGGCTCGCCGGAATGCGCGTCTACTACCGGATCGACGGCAAGGATGCCGCCGGTGCCGATTCGGTGGCGCGCGAGTGCGGTGCGACTCGCTGGTGGTGCCTCGCGCTCGTCGGCTATGCGGATCACGTGCTGGGCGAGTCGGCCGCGGCGGAGTCCGCGTTCGTCGCCGCGCTCGACTCGATGCCCGCCGACGAAGCCTGCCGCTGGCGCGACATGTCCGTCCTGCTCTCCGGCGACGTTCGCTCCCACTACGAGAAGGAGAGCTGCGCCGAGCGGCGCGCGCTCGAGGACCGCTACTGGCTCCTCAGCCGGCCGCGGCTCGGTGCGGGGGGCAACGAGTGGCGCACGGAGTTCTACGTGAGGAAAGTGCAGGCGCGTCTCGCACGGGGGTCCGCCAATCCACAGCCGGGAAGCTGGGGGCGCGACGCCGAGGAGCTCGTGCTGCGCTACGGATGGCCAGTCGCCTGGAGCCGCGAGCAGTCGGGCGCCTCGATGATCGGAGAGCCCAACGTCGTCGGCCATGATCCGGTCCCCAGCTTCGACTTCGCGCCGGTGGACGAGATGCTCGATTCGCTCGCCTCGGCGCAGGACGACGCGTGGCACCTGCGCGCAAAGGAGGCGCAGGCGCGGTTTGCGCCGCGCGGCGTGCGACGCGTCTCGCACGTGGGGATGCAGCTCGCGCGATTCCGGCGCGGCGATTCCGTCCTCGTGGTCTCGGCGTTCACCGTGGCGGACGATTCGCTGTACGAGCCGACGTCGACCGTGCTCGCGGCCACGCTCCCGGACGGGAGCACGCGCGTTGCCGAAGCGAGCGGCGTGGCAGGAACCGCGGCGCTGATGCTCGAGGCGCCTCCGGTGCTCGCCGGCGTCGAAGTGGAAGATTCATCGACGGCGACGCTCGCCCGCTCGCGTGCGCTCTTCCGTCCGCCGGGCCGCGACTCCGGCCTGGCCGTGTCCGACCTCCTGCTCTTCCGCGTCGCGCACGGGGCGCCGGAGTCGCTCACCGCGGCGCTCGATCTGGCGATCCCCGGCGACAGCGTGTCGCGCGACAAGCCGATCGGGATCTACTGGGAGTCGTACGGCGTGGCCGAGCAGGGGGAGGCGCTCGACGTGTCGGTGACCGTGGAGCGGATCGACCACAGCTGGCTGCGCGGCGTGCGTCAGCGGCTGCGGATGGAGGACCCGGACAGTCCGCTGAAGTTGCGCTGGAGCGACGCACGTCCCGCGGCGCCCGGTGAGGCGCTGTCCCGCGCGATCACGCTCGATCTCGGCAACCTCGACGCCGGGAAATACCGGATCTCGCTCGCGCTCACGCGGTCGGACGGCACCGAAGCGCGGAGCGCGAGAGAAATCGAGCTGACGGATCGCTGAGCCGGCGCGCGAGCCGCGCGCCTCGCGACACCGCAGGGATCAGCGCGAGCCGCTCGGGGATCCGTGCGAGACGCCGATCGGCAGGTCGGAGACGACCGACGAGAGACCGTGCCGCGGTTCGCCGATCCAGCGGAGCGACGCGAGCAGCGCCGCGGACGCGTCGCGCACACGCAGCGTCCAGCCGCCCTGTCCGTCCTGCGGCACCGTGGGAGGGGACCGCCGCTCGGCGACGTCGTGGTTGACGCGCCGGACGAGGAGGCGTGCCTCCTCCTCGATCTCCTGCCAGACGCCCCGGTCGGGGCTCACCTGCCGCGCGGCGATGAGGCCGCTGCTGGCAGGATGTGAGAAGAGGTCGAAGTAGCTCGGGTGGCGCGGATCGGGCCGCCATCCTTCGGCGAGGCGAGCGAACGACTCTTCCCATTCGGCGTTACGCTCGCTCCACTCGACGCCGAACCAGATGTCCACCAGGTCGTCGTGGTGCCGGGAGGGGACGGTGAGCTGGGGAACGAGACCCGTCAGCTGAACGCTTCCCACGAGATCGGCATCAGGACGCAAACGATCGATCATTAGAAGTCTCCACGAACGAACTCCCGCCGGCCCCCTGCGTCGAAGGCTGAAGCGGTTCGGGAGCGGTGCAAGTCGGCGACCACCGGCTCGCAGAGCGCCCGTGCACCAAACTATTCAAGGGGCAGGAAAGTCACAAACTCGCTCTCGCTCGCGGAGTCGCCTTTCGCGACAGGTCGTGGCATGCATCTCGCGACCGTCCGGTGAAACGCCGGGTTGCTGTTCAACGGTGCCCCTATCGCCGAGCCCGGCCTTGCGCCATGCAACGATTCTCAAAGGAGTCCGTGATGTACGAGAAGCCTGCAGTCCAGCGGTTCGGGACCTTGCGCGACATCACGCAAGGTTTGGGTCCGGCGCTCGGCGGCGACCCGCAGAGCGTCTACCACCGCTCGTAGCTGGCGCCAAGCACGCGCCGTCCGGCGAGAGCCGGCGACGCGAACACGAGCTCCTCGTCGCGAATGCGGCGGGGAGCTCGTGGCGTCGAAGGCCGCCCTTGCGCACCGCGCGAGGCGCTGGCCAATTAGGCGGGCACCCCCTCATCCCGCCGGCGCGATGCGAAAGCCATTCTCGAGCCTGTTCACCCGACTTTCGGAGGAGTCGACGCGGTTCGACTCCAGCGTGACTCGCCACCCCGACCCGCATAACGTCTTCGGGCGTGACCCGGTGGTGATCCCGAAGCTGTTCGTGGACATCACGCAGCCGTGGTACCGTCACCACCCGACGCTGCTGCTCGTGGTCGTGCTCGTTCTCCTGGCCGCGGCATTCGGCGGGCTCGTGGCTCGATACGGTCTCGAGGGCGTGCTGCGAGGCTACGCGCGCCTCGTCGGCTAGCCGTCGCCGGCCGCGGAGGGTCCGCCTCTCCTCCGCCCTCGGTCCGTAGCACGTTGAGCGAGTCCTCAGAGTCCGCAGGGATGCACGATGAAGATCGTCGCCATGTGCACCGCGCTGATCAGCAGGAAGGTCACGCTCGTCATCAGCCCTGCCAGCGCCATGAATCGCGTACGCCCCTCGCCGGTCTCCAGCGCCGCCGTCGACTGCTCGTGGCGCGCGCCCGAGCCGCTGCTCGCCTGATGCTCCGCGCGCGTGCGCGACCAGCTCCGCCACGCCACCGCAGTCGCGAGCGCCGCGACGACGAGGACGACGAGGCTCACGCCGAACACCATGCCGCGCAGTCCGCCGACGACGGGCAGCGAGAGCGGCTCGAGCGCGGGGAAGCAGGCGTGCGCCGCGAGCGGCAGGTTCACGAGCGTCTGGATCGCCCACGCGACCGGCGCACCGAACAGCCCGAACCAGAGCGCGGGTAGCCCGGCGCGCCCCCGCTCCGGCGCGGGATGCTCGTGCGACGCCGACTCCTGCTCCACCGCGCGCTGCGTGTCGCGCGTCGCCGGTTGCTTCGTCATCCGTTACCTCAGGTGCGGCGTGACGTAGAGCGAGGTGAACACCGCGAGCCACACCGCGTCGACGAAATGCCAGTAGAGCGCCGCGTTGCGTACGGCCTCGGCGCGCCCCGCGGCGAAGTGCCCGCGCAGCGCGCGCACCAGCACCACCGCGAGCATGATCAGCCCGACGAGCACGTGCGCGCCGTGGAACCCGGTGATCGTGTAGAACAGCGAGCCGTACGCGTCGTGCGTCGCCGACGCCTGTTCGCGCGAGTACTCTACGCCCTGCAGGACGAGGAAGACGATGCCTAGCGCCAACGCGATGCCGAGCCCCCAGCGCGTGCGGCCCGTGCGGCCGGTGCGACTCCCACGCTCGCCCCACGCCACTGCGACGCTGCTCGAGAGGAGGATCAGCGTGTTCACGAGCGGGAGCCAGAAGCCCGGCCCTTCGGCCGGCCAGGGGTTGAGCGACTGCGACGCCAGATAGAAGTAGCTGAACAGGAGATAGGCGAAGAACGACGCCTCGGTGGCGATCACCCCCACCATTCCCCACCAGCCGACGCCGTGCCGGCCGCTCGCGCCTTCGGGCAGCACGCCGAACGACGTGTCCGCGTCACCCACGAGCTGCGTGGCGGCGTCCGGCCAGAGCCACGCGATCACGACGATCGCCGCGACCGCCGCTCCCGCGACGGCCAGCCAGAGCAGCGAGAAGAGCAGGCCGTACGCGACGACGCCGAGCGCGGCGGCGAGGGCGAGCGGCGCATAGCTGTCCTCCGGCATGCGCATCACCGCCTGCGGCTCCGCGTCGAGCGGCGACGTCGCGAACGTCTCGCGCCCCGCCGGCAGCGCCGGCCCCTCGTTCAGCCGCGACCGCGTCGAGCCCTCCCCGAGACGGTCCTCCCAGAGGGGATGCCGGCTGCCGACCGTCGGCAGCACGGCGAAGTTGTACACCGGCGGCGGCGACGGCACGCTCCACTCCAGCGTCGGCGCGTCCCACGGGTTCGCGCCCGCCTCGCGCCCGTGCGTCCGGCTGCGCCACACGTTGTAGGCGAACAGCGCGACACCGATCGCGAACAGGAAGGCGCCGATCGTCTCGATGAGATTGTAGCTGTCCCACCCGAGCCCCGCGGGATACGTGTAGATGCGCCGCGGCATGCCGAGCAGCCCGACGATGTGCATCGGGAAGAAGAGGACGTTCACGCCCACGAACATCGTCCAGAAGTTCCACGTGCCGAGCCGCTCGTCCATCAGCCGGCCGGTGAACTTCGGGAACCAGTAGTAGATCCCGGCGACCACCGGGAACACGTTGATCCCGACCAGCACGTAGTGCAGGTGCGCGACGACGAAGTAGGTGTCCGTGAGCTGCCAGTCGAAGGGAACGGCAGCCGTCATCACCCCGGACACGCCGCCGATCACGAACAGCGCGATGAAGCCGAGCATGAACTTCATCGCCGCGGGGTACCACGGCCGTCCGTCCCACAGCGTCGCGAGCCAGGAGAACACCGCCACCGCGCTGGGGATCGTGATCAGGATGCTCGCCGCACCGAAGAACGCGAGCGCGAGCGGCGGGATCCCGGTGGCGAACATGTGGTGCAGCCACACGCCGAACCCGAGAATCCCCGTCGTCACCGTCGCGAGGGCGACGGCCGTGTAGCCGACGAGCGGCCGTCGACAGAAGGTCGGCAGCGCGTCGGACACGATCCCCATCGCGGGGAGCACGACGACGTACACCCACGGATGGCCGAACATCCAGAACAGGTGCTGCCAGAGGAGCGGATGCCCGCCGGCGCTGGCGTCGAAGAAGTGCGTACCGTACCGCCGGTCGAGGAACAGCATCACCGCCGCCGCGCTCAGCGCCGGCACCGCGAACAGGTTGACGATCGACGCCGTGAGCGTCCCCCACACGATGATCGGCAGCCGGTTGATCGACATCCCCGGCGCGCGAGTCTTGAACAGCGTCGTGATGAAATTGATCGAGCCCACCGTCGTCGAGACGGCGAGCAGCAGGAGCGTCAGCGCGTAGAAGTCGACGTTGAGCCCCGGCGAGTACGCGCGGCTCGCGTACGGCACGTAGTCGAACCACCCGTCGTTCGGCATCGCGCCGAGCGGCAGACTCGTGTACAGAAAGATCCCCGCGACGAGGTAGACCCAGTACGACAGCGCGTTCAGCCGCGGATACGCCATGTCGCGCGAGCCGAGCATCAGCGGCCACAGATAGTTGCTGAACCCGGAGAGCACGGGCGCCGCGTAGAGGAAGATCATCGTGACGCCGTGCATGCTGAACAGCTGGTTGTACGCGCCCGCCGAGAGCACGTGCTCGCCGCCCACCGCGAGCTGAGTGCGCAGGAGCAGCGCCTCCACCCCGCCGATCACGAGGAACACGATCGACGTCACCAGATAGCGGATGCCGATCGTCTTGTGGTCCACCGTCGAGAGCCAACCGCGAACGCCGCTCGGCGCCTCCCAGGTGCGTTCCAGCCGTTCGAGGGTGGGCGGGTCGATGATGGTCGTGGCCACGGACGGCTCGTCGTTGACGGTGAATCGATCAGCGCAGCGTCGTCAGATACGCGACGACGGTTCGGAGGTCCGCGTCGTCGAGGGCGAGCGCGGGCATGCGCGAGCCCTCCTTCAGCGCGGGTGCGTTGCGAATCCAGCGGGCGAGATTCTCGGGCGTGTTCGCGAGCGCGCCCGCGCCGATGGTCGGCCGCGACGCGAGGTGCGTGAGGTCGGGGCCGTACCGGCCGAGCGCGTTCGTGCCGGCCACCGCGTGGCAGGCGCCACACGATCGCACGAACACCAGCTCACCCGCCTGCAGCGCGGGCGTCGTGGCGGGCGACGCCTCCGCGCGGCGCGCCGCCGCCCAGCGCGCGAACGCAGCGGGCGCCTCCGCCGTCGCGGCGAGCGCCATCACGGCGTGCCCGAGCCCGCAATACTCGGCGCAGCTGCCGCGCGAGGTCCCCGCGTGATCCGCTTGCAGCCACATCTCGTTCACCTGCCCCGGGATCACGTCCGTCTTGCCCGCGATCTGCGGCAGCCAGAAGCTGTGGATCACGTCGGCCGAGTGCAGGCGCACGCGGACTGGCACGCCGATCGGGAGATGCACCTCGTTGGCCGTCACGAAGCCGAGCGATGGATCGTGGAGGTCGCTGTACCGGACCTCCCACCACCACTGGTGCCCCGTGACGTCCAGCGTGAGCGAGGGCACCTCGCGCGGCCGGCTCGCCGCATCGAGGGTGACCATCGTGCCGGCGAACGTGAGGAGCAGCACGACCACGGTCGCGCCGATCCCGATGTAGATCCATCGCAGGCCCGAGCGGATCTCGCGCCGCGCCGCGGCGCTGCCCGCGCTCCCGTCGTGCTCCTCCTTCGCGCGCGCGTCCTCGACCTGCGGTGCGTTGTGCTCGCCGCGGTGCCGCCAGATCCCGGCGAGGATCGCGACGCACACGATCGCGACGACGGCGCCCGAGATCGCGGTGAGCCAGACGCCGAGCACTGCGGCCGGGTGCCCCGACGCGCCCTGCGCATCGAGGTAGGACGTCGTGCCGTTGCACGCGGCGAGGGGGACGAGCGTGAGCGCCGCGAGCGCGGATCGGCGACGGGCGCGTCGTGCCCGCTCAGTACACATTGTTGCGGCCCTTGAGCGTGCTCCCCGCCGTCGTGTCCTCGTCGGCGAGATCGCCCTGGCGGCCGCGGTCGGCGAGCCGCGCGGGAAACGCGCCCCCCTTCGACTCGATGTACGCCGCCACCTTCCAGATGAGCGCCGGCGGGATCGTGCGTCCCCACGCCGGCATCCCCTGCGGGCGTCCCTCGAAGATCGTCTTGTAGATGGCCGCCGGTGAGCCGCCGTACCGCCAGTAGGTGTCGGTCAGGTCCGGCCCCATGCCTCCCTTGAGGTCGTACCCGTGGCAGGCCGCGCAGTTCATGCCGACGAACAGCTCCTGCCCCTGCGTGATCGCCGCCATGTCGCCGCTGTAGGGATTCTTCATCTGCGTGGCGAGCGTGTTGTTGCCGACGCCGGCGATGTCGCCGATCGCGACGCGCGCCAACGCGCCCTCCGCCGGAAGGCCCGTCGTATCGGCCGCGCGGAGCACGGCGGGCTGCGACTGCGGCAGCGTACGATCGCCGACCGCGCCGCCGCGCACGTCCTGCGTATCCTGCCGGCAGCCCACCGCTGCGGCGATCAACAGCGCCGCCGGAACCGTCCACGCGCGTCTCGAATCGCTCACGGCTTGCCTCCGGTCTTCTGCGGCGCGCCGCCCTCGCCCTTCGCGCCGGTCTGGGGCGGCACCGCGGGCACGTTCTTCCCGAGCGAGAAGACGTAGTACGTGCTGCCGCGCGGCGGGAATCCGGGCTGGCTCGCCTGCGTCATCGCACCGCCGCCCACGCCCGCCGCGACGGCGATGTACTCGTGGCCGTCCGGCGCGCGGTACGCCATCGGCGCGCTGATGATGCCCGAGCCGAGCTTGCGCGACCACAACACCTTCCCCGTGCGCGCGTCCGCGGCACGGAACCACCCCTCGATCGTGCCGTAGAAGACCACGTCGCCCGCGGTGACCAGCGCGCCGCTGTAGACGAGAAAGTCCTCCGGGATCTCCCAGACCTTTTCCCCCTTCGCCGCGTCGAACGCGATGAACGAGCCGGGATGCCCGCCCGGCCCCGTGTGCCGCGACATGTGCGCGCCCCAGTACGGCGTGCCGGCGATGTAGCTCACCTCGCGCCCCTTGTAGTCCATGCAGACGTTCTGCACGGGCACGTAGAAGAGCCCCGTCTTCGGCGAGAACGCCGTCGGCTCGAAGTCCTTCACGCCGATGTCGGCCGGACAGATGTCGCGCACCCACCGGCCCGGCGGAACGGTGTGCTTCGCCTCGTTCACGATCGGCATCGCCGTCTTCGGATCGATCCCCGATGCCCAGTTCTCGTGCCCGAACGGCTTCGCCACGAGCACCTCGCCCGTCGTGCGATCGATCGTGTAGGCGAACCCGTTCCGGTTGAACTGCACCATCACCTTCCGCGGATGTCCGTCGATCGGCAGGTCGACGAGCACGTTCTCGTTCACACCGTCGTAGTCCCACTCGTTGTGCGGCGTGAAGACGTACGCCCAGCGCGCCATGCCGTCGTCCGCGTTGCGCGCGAACACGCCGCTGGTCCACAGGTTCAGTCCGGGACGCTGCGCCGCGTTCCATGGGCCGGTGTTGCTCGTGCCGTAGTAGATCCACTTCGATTCGGGATCGTACGTGACCCAGCCCCACACCGCGCCGGCACCGTGCTTCCACGCGTTCGCCGGCCACGTCTTCACGCCGAGATCCTTGCCGCGCATCCAGGAGTAGAAGGGCGAGAACTCGTTGCCGATGCGAACCATCGAGTCCGGGCCGACGCTGTAGGCACGCCACAGCTCCTTCCCCGTCCCCGCGTCGAGGGCGGCGAGCCAGCCGCTCACCCCCATCTCGCCGCCCGAGTTGCCGACGTAGACCTTCCCGTCGACGACGAGAGGCGCCATGGTCATCGTCGTGCCGTCCTCCACGTTCGCGAGCTTGGTGCGCCACACTTCCTTCCCCGTTGCCGCGTCGACGGCGACGGTGTGATCGTCGAGCAGGTTGAAGATCAGCTTGCCGTCGTAGAGGGCGGCGCCACGATTCACCGCGTCGCAGCACGCCTTCCCGATGGCGATCGGCGAGGGATTCGGCTCGAACTTCCACTTCACCTGGCCCCCCGGCTTCGAGAGATCGATCGCGTAGGCGCGGTTGGGGAAGGGCGACACGATGTACATCGTGTTCCCCTGCACGAGCGGGGTCATCTCGTGCCCGTAGTGCGACTCGCCGTCGTCGAACGTCCACGCCAGCTGCAGCGTGCCGACGTTGCTCGTGTCGACTTCGGTGAGCGGCGAGTACCGCGTGCCGGCGTAGTCGCGCGACGGCATCATCCAGTCGCCGTCCGTCGCGCCCTCGGGAAGCCAGGCGGCGCCTCGCGCCGCCACGCTCGGCGCGGCGACCCCCGCCGGCGCCGGCACGGTCGCGGCCGCGAGCTCCGCCGTGCGTGCGCCGTGCTCCTTGCTTCCGCAGGCCATCGTCGTCAGCAGGGCGGCGGCACACGCGCCCCGCACGACCTCGCGCCCGCGTGCGCGCTCCTCGCGTCGTCCACGTCCATTCACCGCGATTCCTCCGCGTTCATCGGCCGGACCGGACCACGACCGGCCCGTCGTCCTCGCTCGCCATGCACCTGTCGTCGCACGGGTCGTCGCACGGGTCGTCGTCAGCTCGCCGCGTCCGGTCGCTGTCCGAGCGGCACGACGTAGAGCGCGTTGCGCTCCATCGACGTGACCGCCATGCGCTGTCGGCGCGTGTCCACCGCGATGCCCGCCGGGGAGACGACCCCGGTGAGCAGGGCGCGAGGCGGCCGGCCCGGCACGAGCGACCAGACGGTCTGCGCATCCCAGCTCGACACGAGCAGCGTGCCGTCGCGCAGGCGTCGCAGCCCATCGAGCCGCCCGCCGGGCATCACCTGCACGATCGTGCGCCCTTGCTCGCTTCCGCCGTGGACGCGCTCGATGCGATTCGCACCGAACGTCGCGATCAGGGCGTCGCTTCCGTCGAGCACGAGCCCGTCGGGGCGGCTCAGCGGCAAGCCTCGCGCGACGGCGCGCACGGTCCCCGACGGCGACACTTCCCACAGCGCGTCCAGGTCGTGCGTCGTGTCCACCGGCGCCGGAGTGCGCGCTGGACCGGTGTCGGTGATCCAGATCGAGCCGTCGCGCCCGAACGCGACGTCGTTCATCACGAGCCCCGGAAGCGCGATCGAGCGGATCGGCGCTCCCGTCCGACGGTCGAACAGGCGCACGGCGCCGAGGTCCGCCACGGCCAGCGTATCTCCACGAATGGCGAGTCCCTTGGGCGCATCGAGCTGGACGCCGTCGGCACCGCCCGCGATCCACCGCAGCTCGAGCACACGCCCCGCCGGATCGACTCGGCTGATGAAGCCGTTGTCGTCGTGCGTGCTCCCGCCGCCGCCCATGTTGCTCACCAGGAAGACGTCGGCGACGGAATCGTAGACGAGGTTCTCCGGTTGATTCAGGCCGGCCGGCATGAGCGCCGGCGCGCTCGGTGTCGGTGCGGGCGGCGCGGCGGCGGGCACGGGCGTCTTCGCGCAACCCGCGAGGGCGAAGGTGGCCGCGGCGAGCGCCGCTCCCCACGCACCGTGCCGTTCGACACGGTGAGCCGGCGACTCGCGCGCGG
Source organism: Gemmatimonadaceae bacterium (assembly GCA_035494615.1). Classification (GTDB taxonomy): domain Bacteria; phylum Gemmatimonadota; class Gemmatimonadetes; order Gemmatimonadales; family Gemmatimonadaceae; genus AG11. Next base: position 10,641 of record DATJGU010000038.1, on the reverse strand, counting down.
TCCGTCCCTTCCCTCTCCCCACCCCTCGTGCACCGTTCGCCTGCTCGCGCACCTTCCGCCTCCCCCACTGCCCATCGCCGCGTCGGCCGATGCACCGACTACGGCACTTGCGGGGGCTCCCCCGCATGTTCCATGCTCGCCACGCCGCGCGCGGTCGGGTGCCCCGCTTTGCGCCTCACGCAATCGTCTCGCGCCGTCACGCCGCGAACGCCATGACCGCTCGCACTTCGTTCTCGCTCGCGTTGAACGACGAGCCCGCGGCAGCGCGCGCGCCGCGTCTCACGCACGCGGAACTCCGGTGGCGGCGGAATCGGGGATCACGGAGGCGCCGACGCGATGCGGCGACGCGCGCGAACGGCTGCTCGCACGGGCGCTTCACGCGCTGGTACGCGAACGGCGCGCTCCCGTTCGTGTCGCAGCGAGAGCGCGCCGTCGCGGGAGCCGCGGTGTCGGCTCGCCGCCCTACCTGGCCTCGCGCGCGTTCAATCCGCGCGCTGTCCGCGCGACGCGCGCACCTCGCGCTCCGCGGCGCACCAATCGTCGACGTCGCTGCCCGGCGCGCCGCCGCGCGCTTCGTAGATTTCGTACGCGCGCCGGCGGATCTCCTCGTCGTGATCCCGCGCCGAGTCCGCCGACGTGCTCGTCGCGCTGCTCGCCGACAGGCTCGACGATCCGATGCTCGTCCGGCCGTCGCCCGCTGCCGATTGCTCTCGCTCGGCGCTCCCGCCGCGCGACCTCGCCGCCTCGCGGCGCCGAGGAGCCTCCTCTTCTCTCTGCCTCTCCACCGGTTCCATCGTGTCCTCCTGTCGGGTTGCCGCGATCCGGCCGCGCGCGTCGCGCAGTCGGGCGAGCGAGACTCCGGCGTCCGGCGAACCGCCGCCCGCCGTGCGTCAGCTTCGTGCGCAGCAAGCGGAATGCACGCAATCGCTCGGCCGTCGCGCCTCGAGGGTCACGACTGCCGACCGGCAACTCGGAACAGAAAACGGCCGCGTCGGATGGACGCGGCCGTCACTGGACTGTCATGGGCCTGGGTAGAGTTGAACTACCGACCTCACGCTTATCAGGCGTGCGCTCTAACCACCTGAGCTACAGGCCCGGCTCGGGTTGAGCTTCGAAGATTAGCCAGCGCGCCGACGTGCGTCAACGCGCTGGCCGCCTCCTCAGCGCTCCGCCGCCGCGCTCGGCCGCTCCGATCCGCGCAGCACGAGCACGAGCGTCGGATCCACCGGATACCGGCCGAACTTCGCACCGTAGATCGCGAGCCCGCCCGGCAGCGCATCCGAGACCGCGAGCCGCACCGTCACCGTCCCCGTGCGCGCCCCCTCGTCCAGCGCCGCGGGCGGCAGCGGCACGCGCAGCAGCTCGCCGTACGATCCCGCCTCGCGCAGCAGCCGGTCGTGCAGCTGCGCATGCCAGGAGAGAATGCCGCGCGAGTCGGCCGGATCGTCCGCGAGCTCGCGACGATCCGCGAGCACGCCGTTCGCCCACACCGTCACCGCGCTCGGGAAGGGTGTCTCGCCCGTCATCGGATACGCGTTGCGGTTCCTGCTCGGATCGTGCAGGCCGCCGCCGCGCATGTAGTCGCCGCCGCCGGCCGCGGTCGTGTCGCGATCCTTCCCATTGAGCCGCTTCGCCGACGCTTCCACGACGAAGGTCCCTTCCACCACGTCGGCACGCGCGACGCCCACCGGCCACGGGATCCGGTACTCGAAGTATCCGGCGCCGGCGCCGTTCACCTTGAGCCCGTCGAGCACGTCCCAGCGCTTCAGCGACCACTTCGCGTCGGCGACGTTTCGAGCCGGTACGCTCGACACCACCGCTGCACGGCCGTCCGCGAGCCGGCGCGCGGCTGGAGCCGACCCCTCGACCACGAACGTCGTGAAGTTGTGGTGCAGCACCGCGCCCCCGCGATCCTCCAGCCGCACCGCGAGCACCACGACCGACGGCTCCGACGGCATCGTCACCCGGATCGGCGCGAGCGCCGTGGAGAGATACGGCTGCGCCGCGAAGGCGCGCGAGGAATCGGCGTACACGGCGCGCTCGCCGAGCGAGTTCCATCCGTACAGCTCCCACCGCACGATGAGCGTGTCGCCCGCGGCGCGATCGCCGCCGAGCAGCGACGCGTACAGCGGCACGTCCACGCGCTCATCGGGATGCGCCGTCGTCGCGAGATCGCCGCCCACCGCGAGGTAGTTCGGCGACTGGAAGTCGCGCAGCGACATCCCGCGAACGAGGTCGCCGACGCCCGTCTCCTTCCGCGAACGGTCGAACCGCCAGTAGCCGTTCCACTCGTTGATGACGTCGTGATGCTCGGTGTAGAGCCACCCCGCCAGCGCGGGATGCCGGCGGAAGGCGTCGACGGCGCGGTGATAGTCCCAGCTCCAGTCGACGTCGCCCGTGCTCCCCGTGTACCCCCATACGTTGCCGAACTCGGAGTTCATCATCGGCTGGCTCGCCTGCGCGTAACCCTCCTCGAAGTTCCACGGCGAGCCGACGAAGGTGCTGTCGCTGATGACGTGCAGCCGGTCCGCCCACTCCCATCCCGGCAGATACTCGTGCCACGAGTTGATGTCGGTCACCGTGTGCCCGCGGCCGCAGCACGGCGAGTTGTCCTCCACGAGGCGCGTCGAGTCGAGCGACTTCGCGAGCCGCACCGATTCCACCACGCGGCGCTGCGTCTCCGGCAGATACGTGTCCTTGCCGTTCACCTTCGACAGCAGGCCCCACGCTTCGTTGTAGGAGACCCACGCGAAGATCGCCGGATGGTTGTAGTCGCGGTCGATCATCGCGCGCATCGCCTCGTCGTGCTCGCGGAACGCGGTGTCCGTCGGCGGGCCCCACCAGTTCGGGACGTCGGCCATGATCAGCACGCCCAGCTTGTCGGCCCAGTACAGCTTCCTCGGCGTCTCGATCTTGATGTGCTCGCGCAGCCCGTTCAGCCCGATCTGGCGTGCCCGCAGGATCTCCATGCGCGTGAAGGAGTCCGACGGGAAGGTGTAGAACCCCGTCGGATGGTACGCCTGATCGAGCGCGAGCTCGAGGTAGACCGGCTTGCCGTTGATGGCGACGTACGGCCAACGCGTGCCGGGCAATGGCGTCGTGGAGATCGAGCGCATGCCGAAGTAGCTGCGCACGGAATCGGTCGCGACGCCCTGCCCCGAAACGGTCGCCGCGACCTCGTGCAGGAAGGGATCGTCGAGCGACCAGAGTCGCGGGTTCGGAAGACGCACGTCGAGGTGCGCCGAGCGGGCGCCGCGCCGGATGCGCTGCGTCGCCACGGGAGCGCCGTCACGGTTCGTGAACGCGAGCCGCAGCGTGAGATCGCGCGGTGCCGGGTCGGCGAGCCGGACGTCGACGCGGACGCGCGAGCGCGCGAGATCGGGCGTGAAATGCAGCGCCTCGATCGGATCGCCGCCGCGCGCCTCGAGATACACGGTCTGCCAGAGCCCCTTCGCCTGGCCGTAGCCCTGCTTCCCCTCGAGCTTGAACGGGTGCGGCCGATCGTCGACGCGGAGCGCCACGCGCTGCGGCTGGCCGTAGCGCGCGCCCGCCGTCAGCTCGACCGAGAACGGCGTGTATCCGCCCTGATGCTCGCCCAGCTTCGCGCCGTCCACCCAGACGGTCGTACGCCAATCCGAAGCGCCGACGACCAGATAGACGCGCCGCCCACGCCACGCCTCGGGGATCGTGATCGCGCGGGCGTACCACCCGATGTCCGCGCTGTCCGGCACTCCCGACAGCGGCGATCCCCACGAGAAGGGCACGAGGATGCGTCGCGGTGCCGGTAGCGTCCCCGACGACCACCCCGCCCGCTCGCCCTCGTCTCGCGGATCCAGCGCGAAGTCCCAGTGCCCGTTCAGGTTCAGCCACTCGGCCCGCTCGAGATCCGGCCGCGGATGCTCCGGCAGCGGGATCGAGTCCCCCGCCGCCCCCTGCGCCGCCGCCGCGGAGGCACACAGGCAAGCGACCAGCGAAAGGCCGATGGCTCGGCGTCGAATCATGACTTCTCCATGGACGTGAGGACGCACTCCCTATCGCACCCCGCCCACGCCCCTGTCAACGCCCACCACGCCACCAGCGCACCAAGGCACCCACACACTGTCCATTTCCCGCGCTCCAGCGCCAAGTTTGCCGCGATCGGGCTCTTTTGTCACAATCGTACAGCTCCACGACAGCCGAGGCGACACTGGAGGGTGCAGGATCGAAGAGCTGCCCGAATCCACCAGCCCCCCCAGCCGCCGATGTTCGCTCTCCAGCGCCCCGCTACGCTCGCCCGCTCCGCCGTCGCACGGATGGCGCTGGCGGCTGGGCTCGCGGTGGCCGCGGTCCCGGCGCTGGCGCAGGCCCAGCAGGTCGGCGGCGCCCTCGGCGTGTCGCTCACCATCCTGAAGCCGGTCACGACGCAGGCCGTGCGCGTCACCGGCTTCAGCGTCGACCGGGACGGCGTGGCCCGGCTGGAGACGACGGCGCCCACCACGGCGCATGCCTCCCAGCTCGTGATGGCCACCGTCGCCAGCTCGACGAGCGGTTTCGCGCCGGTCGAACAGGCCCCCGCGCTGGTCGCCGGCGCCGACGACGCGACTCGGCTGAGCTACCGCCTGAACGTCGGGCGCGCGACCCGCGATGCCGGTCGAGCCGTCGAGCTCCGGGTCCAGTACCTCACCGTCGCGGGAACCTGAGGTTCACGGCGGCGGCGCGGTCTCCGCGCCGCGCTCGAGCGTCACCGGCTCGAGCTCGATCACGTCGTCGCCCTCCGCGCCGATGACGACGTCGAGCGTCGGCGGCGCCGTGATCCCCAGCGCCGTCGCCGACGACCGCGCGATCGTCAGCGTGTATCGGCCCGGCCGCACGCGGCTGAAATAGAAGCCGCCGTCGCTGAACGTGCGCGCGGTGTGCAGCGTGCCTCCGGTGACGTCGCGCAGCTCGAGGCCCACGCCGGCGGTCGTCGCGACCTTCGCGCCCGGCAGGAGCGATCCCGTGAGCTCACGCGTTCGCACGAGCCCGAACTCCACCCTCGTGTACTGCTGTGGGGAAAGCCGCAGCGCACGTGACGGCAGCGCGGGAACCCACCCCGGGTCCTCGAGCGAGAGCGTGTCGACGCGCACGCTCACCGGCTGGTAGGGCAGCACGTTCCAGACGGAGTACTCGCCGTGCGGCCCGGTGCGCGTCGCGAGCCCGCCGACGCGCACGATCGCGCCCGCCACCGGCTCGTCGCGGTCGCCGAGCTTTCCGTCTCCGTCGACGTCGCGGAAGACGTGGCCTTCCACCCCGGAGAGCCCCAGCCCGCCGTACTCCAGCGGAGTGGCGTGCCGCACCGAGCCGAATGCCACGGCGCCGCTCGCCGAGTAGCCGCCGTCGATCCGTCCGGCGCGTTGCAGCACGCGGCCGAGCACGCGGCCGACACCGAGGGCGTAGGATCCACCGATCGTGAGCTGGCTGCCGCCAAGTCCCGGTGCGTGCCGCAGCGTGGCGCTCACGAAGCCGCGGCCCGGCTGCATCGAGAGCGCCGCTTCCCACTGCACGAGCTGGCCGTTCTGCAGCCCCGCCTCGAGGCGCACGATCGGGTAGGCGAGCCGACGGAAGATCCCGGAGCCGAGCTGGATCGTCGGCGCGATGCGGGCGAGCGGCGGTCCCTGCGTCGCGCCCGCGATGGGGAGCGCGAACGGATCCGATTGCACTCCGAGCTCGAGCATCCCCACGCGGACGGGCGCGGTGGCCGCGACGTCCCATCGTCCCGGCCCGCCGTCACGCGACCCTTCCATGCGCGTGGTGAACAACACGGCGCGCTCGGGCGCCATCTTCGGGATCAACCCGCGCACGCGCAGCTGCGACTGCGCGAACCAGACCGCCGAGCTTCCCGTCGTCACCGCCACACCGCCCTCGCCGGGCAGGTTGATCCCGCCCGTCACCGCGCCGCTCACCTGCGCCTCGGTGAAGCTCTGGATGCTCGCGCGCACATAGGAATCGCGCCGGGCCTGGAGGCCCATCGACCATCCCGGCGCGGGAAGGAAGCTGACGGCGCCGTACGGGCGCACTTCGCCCCAGGCGCTGTCGCGCTGCGCATCCGCTCCCGCCTGCACGGTGAGCGTGCGCGTGAGGCCGCGACGCAGATCCGCGTACCAGAGGCCCGAGCACTGGAGCTGCGCGCAGCGTCCCGCGCCCGCCGCGTACTGCCACTCGCCCGCGCGAAGCTGCTCGATCGGGATGACGTACGACACGGTCGACTCGACGATCTCGCCGGCCGGTCCGTACAGCTTGATGCGCAGCGGCGTCGTGCCGTAGCGGAGCGGCACGTTCATCGGGCCGGCGCGGCTGTCGTCGGCGAAGCCGATCAGCCGGCCGCCCTCGTAGACCTCGTACTCCCACCCGGGCGGCAACGGCCGTGAGAACGCGACGTCGTCGAACCGAAGACCGCGCACGAACGGCGCGTTCGTGAGGGAGATGCCCTGCATCGGACGCGCTTCGCCGCCCTCTCCATAGATGCTCCCGAGCTGCAGTTGCTGCAGCCACCGCCCGCCGGGAAACACTCTCCGGTACGTGAACTCGGGATCCGCCATCCCCGTACCGCCTGCGGCGGCGGAGCCGACGAGCATCATCCCGTGCACCTGGAGCATTCCTCCTTGCAGGCCCATGCCGCCGCGCAGGTCGAGCGTGGACGGAGCCGAGCTGCCGTGCATCGGGCCACCGAACGACCACTCCATCACGCCGGCGCCCGTGCGCGCACGAAACGGCGCCGCGCCCGGCGGTTCGTCGCCCAGCGCCAGCTCGGCGGCCGCCTGCTCCGCCTCGATCCGCCGGCGTTGCCGCGCGTCGAGCTTGATCTGTGCCGGAAACCCCGCCTCGCGCTTCACGGAGATCGTGAGCGTGCCGACGTCGACGTCGACCGTGCCCTCCAGCAGCTGCGCGAGCCGGGTCGCCGCGACGAACAGGCGCTCACCGTCGGCATAGACGTCGTCGGAATCGAGCGGAGTCGTGCCCGCGAGCTCGATGCGCGGCGCGCCGCGCCAGTAGAGGCTCGCCGTTCCGGCGCCGCCAGGTCTGCTGACGTGCAGCACTCCCGAGTCGGCCGCGATCCGGTACGGCACGGAGAGCGGATCGAGGAGCTGCCGCACGGGGACGAGGAACTTCCCCGCGGGCGAGACGAGGACCGGCAGCGACGGCGTCTCGATCCCCGCGGCCGCCACGTCGAACAGACCCTCCTCGTACCCGGCGGGCACGCGCTCCTGGGCGCGCCCTTTGGAGCTTCCGACCAGGAGCAGCAGGAGCAGCGCGATGAGCGCGCGCGCGCGCGCGCCGCCGGCAGCGGTCCGCGCGCGAGCCCCGCTCATCGCTCAGTTGATGGCGAGCAGGATGCCGATCGATCCCGTGTACGTGCCCTGCCGCTGGTTCGCCGCGGGCAGAGCGGTGCCCCCCACGTACAGCTGGTACTCGTCGAACGTGTAGCGCGGTCGCCCCGGCTTGTACCGCGTCGGCTGATCATGGAAGGAAGGCGTCGTGACCGGGTTCCAGGAAGTGTACGAGGCGGCGACGCATGTGCCGCTGGTGTCGATCTCGCACAGTCCGACGAAGTTGCCGTTGAAGCTCAGCGGGATCGTCGCGCCTCCCGGGCCGGTGAGCGCCGCCGGCAAGGTGAAGCTGATGTCCACCGACTTGCGGTTCTTCACCCCGGTGATCCGGAACTCTCCGCCGGCGGCGGACGCCGGCAGGACGGTCACCGTCGTCGTGCCAGGGACGATCACGCCGAAGCTGAGGGCACGGGTGCCCGTGCCGGTGAGCGGCGCGGCGAGGATGTCCGCCACGCTCATGATGCCCGCCGTGATCTGCGCGCCGGCGCTCGCGGCCGGAGCCGCGAGCAGCAGGGCGAGGATCGCCGTCGGGCGCCGGAGCGCGCTCACCAGCCGGCGCATGGTCAGTCGACGCCCACGCTTCCGGTGACGGCCGCGGCCTTCGTCGGACCCTGCGGGGGCAGATCGGGACGCTCGGTGTCGACCACGTAGCGCACCGTGTACTTGCCCGGCGGAAGCGGCGCGCCGGTACGGAGCACGAAGCGGCGCCGCAGCGCGCGGTAGACGGCGACCACGTCCTCGACCTCGGCCACGACCGAGCCGTTGGGCGCGAGGAGCTCGGCCCGCACGCGGCCGAGATACGCGCTGTTCCCCTCACGCTTGAGATCGATCGTGAACTGCACGCTGTCGCCGGCCCGCTGCGCCGCGACGCTGGGGATCGCGATCCCCGTCTTCACCTCGCCCTTGTGGAAGAAGACGGCCGTCGCGAAGGTCGTCTCGAGCGAGAGCTGCATGCGGACGTTGCCCTGCGTCTGCTCCACCGGCGGCTCGCCGCCGCGCGACTTCACGAGCACGCGGCCCCAGTACTCGCCGTCGGCGGCGCCCGCGGGCATCGCCACCATCACGCGCACCACCTGGCGCTGTCCGGGCTGGAGCACGAGCCGGCGCGGGAAGACGCGCAGGTACGGCGCGACGGACGGCTCGCCGGACGGCGCCGTCTCGACGATGTCGACGCGGAGCTGGCCCGTGGAATCCGACACCGGGTAGCCGAAGCCGAGCGAGAGCTCGATCTCCTCGGGGCGCGTGCCGGTGTTGATCAGCGTGAGCAGCGCCGAGGGGTTGCGCGACGAGATGTAGACGGCGGTCGGGCTGACGGTCACCGCGCGGGCGACGCCGGCGGAGAGGGCGAGCACCAGCAGCGCCGACATCGCGGTGCCGAGCGCCCGGGCGATCGCGCGCGCGACGGTCGCGGGGAGCGTCATGAGCGCGGCGGCCGCGAGGGCGGCGCCCAGCACGCGCGCGAGGATGCTCGCCACGCGCTCGGCGAGCGGCTTCTCGGTCGGGAGCTGGGGGAGAGTGAGCATGCGAGGATTCACGTTCCCGGTGGATTGAGGAGGAGCGCCACCCGGGCGGTGTAGTGACCGGGGCGCGTCGTGGCCGGAGTGACGGCCGTTCCCCCGAGGACGAGCAGAACCGTACGGTCGTTTTGGAGCTGCACCCGGTTGACCTCGAGCGGATCGAGGGTCGCGAGGGTGGATCCGGCGGTGGTGAGGAGCACCGCGTCGCCGGCGGAGAACTGGAGCGGGATCCGATCCCCGGCGGGCGTTTCGAGAGCGGAGGGGAGAACGAGGGTCACGTCCATCGCTCCGCTTCCCGACAGCGCGACCACCGCGCGCCGGCCCGCGTCGGTGACGGACACCGCCTCGCGGCGGCCGGGCACGAGCAGCCCGAAGGAGAGACTCTGCACCGGAACGACGCTCACCGCCTGGGCCGACTGGGCGGTGGCGGGCATCGGCCATGACGCGAGGAGCAGGGCGACCAGGGAATGGAACCCTGTCCTCGGCGTCATTGGTCGATCATCCCGTGATCTACCAGCGGTTCAGCGGGATCAGTTGCCCGTCGCGGTGACGCGGATCGTGCCGGTGTAGGTGCCCGGCGCGATGTCGGTCTGCGCGGCGGCGAGCGAGCCGTTGAAGATCACGTACTCGGTCAGCGTGCCCGTCGGCGCGGCGAGGGTGAGCTGGTTGCCCGCCGTGTTGCAGCTCGTGAAGGCGCTCACGATCGTGCTGTTCGTGCTGCCCACGCCGCAGGTGTACGCCGGCTGGAGGGTGCCGGCAGGGCCGGTGAGCTGGCCCGTGGTGGCGCCGTCGGGGAGCGAGTAGATGACGCCGATGTTGCGCGACAGCGGGATGTAGCCCGACGCCGTGGCGGCGGTGCCCGGCGTGATGCTGCCGAAGTTCAGGGGGCTCGGGACGCCGAACGAGAAGACGGTGGCGATGTCGGCGGAGGCGGCGATGGAACCGGTGATCGACTGCGCGCTGGCGAGGGAGGGAACGGCGATGAGGCCGAGCGCGGCGATGAGACGGAGGGAGCGGTTCACGAGAGACTCCTGGAGGGGTGGTAGAGCGGTGGGATGATCTGAAGGATCGACCGGGAGGGGTGTCGAGTTTACTGGCACTCGAGCCCGCGTTGTGGAAGGTCTGCGGGCAGGTCGATCATTTTCTTGGCAGCCTCCTATAGCGGGGATCGTGCCACTACGGTTCAGCTCGGCGAATGTGACAGCAATCACCGGGCTCGAGGGGCTCCTGCCGAGGGGGACTGGATTCCGTTCGGGGAGGGGGTCGAGCGGACACTCTGACGGATCCGGCAATCAGCGACCCCCGTTTGCGGACCTGGTGATCGGGACCGCGACGAATCCGCCGGACAGCGTGACCGATTCACCGGGGGCGCGGCCGGGCTCATCCCCGGGCCCGCGCGGCTCGGCGGGTGTCTTTACCGTCTATGATCCATACAGTCTCTGGCGTTCCGAGGCCGGATGGCGGATCAAGCGGGCCGTGCAATACGCCAGAAATCGGGCAAAATGCGCGGATCTGGATGCGCGAAGCCCCGGCGCATGGGAGCTGCGCCGGGGCTTCGGAGGTTGAAATCGAGTGTGTGTGTCGCGGATGGCGCGACTGGGAAACTCTTTCAGCGGCGGTGAGGCCGCGTACTCGAGGTCCGTTAAGGAGGTGATCCAGCCGCAGGTTCCCCTACGGCTACCTTGTTACGACTTCGCCCCAGTCACTGCGCTCGCCTTCGGCCGCTTGCTCTCTTGCGAGTTGCGACACGGACTTCGGGCGCTCACAGCTTCCATGGC
>DATJGU010000037.1:0-7085 GCA_035494615.1 Gemmatimonadaceae bacterium | reverse complement strand
CGCGTGCCGCCCTCCCCCTCCTCGCCGACGGAGCGGTCCTCTACCTCGTGCACGCCTGGACGCGCACCGACACGGTATTCGAGAACGCCAGGCTCACGACGCTCGACGACGAGTACGCCTCGTCGATCCCGGAAGCGTTCTACCGGTTCCGGACCGCGCTCGGCGCGCATCCGGACATCACGATCCACACGAAGTTGCTCGAGGGCCCGCCGGCGGAGCTGGTGCTCGGCGTCGCCCGCGCCCAGAACGCCGATCTCATCGTCGCCGGAACGCACGGCCGCGGCGCGGTGGAGCGGTGGCTCATCGGGAGCACGTCCGCGGCGCTCCTGCGCGGCGCGGGGTGCTCCGTGCTGCTTGCGCCGCCCCCGCCTCCGACCGAGCGGCTTCGGCTCGTGCGGCACATGCGCGGATCGGCCGCCGTGCACGAGCCGGAGCAGTGGGACGCCGAGCTCCGATCGTTCGTGCGGCGCAATCTCGATCGGCGCACGCGCCTCGAGATCGACGATCCCGGACTCGGCGCCCGCGTACTGGAATCGGGGCTCTCGCTCGTCGGCGCGACGTACGATGCACGCGCGCGGAAGATCGAGCTCATGTTCGCCTCGCCCACGCGGCGCGAGGCGCACTTCACCCGCACCCTCGGACGCGTGCGCAGCGTGGCGGTGACGGCCGGCGCGCGCGACGACGACCGCGCGCTGTTCATCGAGAGCGATGGCGGCGGCACCTTCCTCACCTTCCTCGACCCGCCGCGCGCCCCGCGTTCGTCCGCCGATGCCTGACGGCGCGCGAGCGCCCCGCGGCGCACCATGGATGGCGGAGCGTGACGCCGCCGGTCGCCGGCGCACGCATGCGACGCACAGGCGACCATGCTTCCGCCAGGCACGGCCTGGGAGGCGCGTATGAGAACGGACATGGAGATCCAGAAGGACGTGACCGCGGAGTTGAAGTGGGAGCCGAGACTGCGGGAGGACGAGATCGGCGTCGCCGTGAAGGACGGCGTCGTCACCCTCACCGGGTTCGTCCCCGACTATTCGCAGCGGCGCATCGCCGGCCGCGCGGCCGAACGCGTGTTCGGCGTGCGTGCCGTCGCGCAGGAGGTACAGGTGAGAGTGCCCGACGCCCTGAAGCGCTCGGACACCGAGCTCGCGCATCAGGTGGTCAACGCGCTGGCCTGGGACGTCGAGGTCCCCGATCGGACGATCAAGGCGAAGGTCGAGGACGGATGGGTCACGCTCGAGGGTGCGGTCGAATGGCAGTATCAGCGGAATGCCGCCGAGCGTGCCGTGCGCTATCTCGCCGGCATCAAGGGCGTGTCGAACCTCGTCACGATCGCGCCGCACGCCTCTCCGTTCGACGTCGAGCAGCACATCAAGGCCGCGCTGCATCGAAGTGCCGAATCGGACGCGAAGAAGATCCACGTGACCGCGTTCGACGGAACGGTGACCCTCACGGGTGCCGTCCGCTCCTGGCCGGAACGCTTCGAAGTCGAGCGCGCCGCGTGGAGTGCGTCGGGGGTGACCGCGGTCGACGACCGGCTGTCCGTCGTCGCCTGAGCATCCCCATGCACGCGAGAGGGGCCGGCGCGCATCGCCGCGCGCCGGCCCCTCTCGCATCCGCCGCCCTCAGTGCCCGTGCCCGTCGAGCAGATCGGCTTCGAGCGCGAAGCGCACGTACGCCGACCGGTGCGAGAGCCCGAGCTTCTCCTCGATCCGCTGCTTGTACGTGTCCACCGTCTTCGCGGTGATCCCGAGCTGCCGCCCGATCTCCGGGCCGTTGTAGCCCTGCGCGGTGAGCAGCACGACGGTCTGCTCGCGCTGGCTCAACCGCGCGAGCCGCGCGCGCGCGTCGCTCCGCCCGGACGGAGGCGGGACGCTCGACTCGGCGAGCTTCCGCGCGACCGCCGGCCGGACGTACACCTCGCCGGACGCCACGACGCGAATCGCCTCCGCCAGCTCGCGCTCGGCCGCCGACTTCGCGAGGTAGCCGCGCGCGCCGGCGCCGAGGACGTCGGGGAGCTTCTCCCGCTCCTCGTACATCGTGACGATGAGCACCTGGACGTCGCGGCTCGCCTCGAGCAGCCGGCGCGTGGCGGTCAGCCCGTCCATCTCCGGCATGTCCAGGTCCATCACCACCACCTCGGGATGCGCTCGGACCGCCGCCGCGACCGCGTCGGCGCCGTCGGCTGCCTCCCCGACGACGACGATGTCCGCGCACCCGTGCAGCACCGACCTGAGGCCGGCGCGCACGAGGTTGTGGTCGTCGACGAGCAGCACGCGGATCGGCTCGGTACGCGCGGGTACGCCGCGGCGCGCGTACGGGCGCGCCGCCAGGTCGCCCCCGATCTCCGCGAGGGTGCCGTGGGGGACCTCCGCCGGGCCTCGGCGGTCGTCGGATGTCGCCGTCATGACGCCATTCCTCCGTCGTTCACATCCCTCGGAGCCTGGGAGGAGGCTAGCGGCGGAGTGCGGGTCGCGGTGTCGGGAGTTGGCGAGGAGGCGTGTGGGGCGATGTCCCGAAAAGGCGGCGGCCTCCCCCGACGGCGCACGCCGGCCCGGCGCGCCATCCTCCATCGACGCTCCACACGATCCCGATCCGCTCTCGGTGCCGATCATGGCCAGCCTGCTCCCGCACCCCATCTCCACCGGCCGCGCCACGATCCCGCGGCAGCGCCTCGCGCCGCGGCTGGTCGTTCCCCGCGCGCCGATCCGTCTGGCCCTCCGCCTCTCGCGAGCACTGCTCGTGGTGAGCGGGCTCGCCGGCCTCGCCAGCGTGCTGGCCCCGAGCCTCTTCCGCGACCCGCCCGCCTTCGCCGGCAACGCGCTCGGCACCTACGTCGTGATCCTCGCCCTCGCGCTCCCGGTCGCCGCGCTGGCGATGCGCGCCGCGGTGCGCGGCTCGCTCCGGGCGCACTTCGTCTGGCTCGGCTCCCTCGGCTACCTGCTCTACGCGGCCGTGCTCGCGAGCTTCTCGCTCCGCTTCAACGAGCTCTTCCTGCTCTACGTCGCGTCGCTCTCGCTCGGCGTCTGGTCGATCGTCGCGCTCGTGCGCTGCATCCCCGCCGAGGAGATCCCGGCGCGCGTCTCCCCGCGCATGCCGCGCCGCGCGATCGGCGTGTATCTCGTTGCCACGAGCGTCGCCTTCGCGGCGCTCTGGCTCGCCGACGTCGTGCCGGCCATGCTCGGCGGCGACGTCCCGCGCTCGCTCCAGGGCACCACGCTGCCGACGAACGTCGTCCAGGTGCTCGACTTCGGCTTCACGCTCCCGCTCGCCGCGCTCGCCGGCGTGTGGCTGATCCGCCGGCGCTCGCTCGGCTACCTGCTCTCGGGCGCGATGCTCGTGTTCCTCACGCTCGAGGCGGTGAGCGTCGCGGTGGACCAGTGGTTCGGTCACCTCGCCGATCCGTCCCAGTCGCTCGGCGCGGTCGCGATCTTCGCCGCGATCGCCGTGCTCGGCGCCGTGCCGGCGCTCGCGTTCCTTCGCTCGGTAGACGCGCCCGACGCACGCGGCTGAACGCTCGTCCGCAGCGCGTTCACGATCACCGCGACGTCGATCCCCTCCTGGAGCAGCGCGCCGACCGCCGGCGGGATGTGACCCAGCGCGGCGACGACCATCGCCGCCCCGCTGAGGCCGAGCCCCACCCAGATGCTCTGGCGCGCGATGCGCAGCGTGCGGCGGCTGATGCGAATCGCTTCGACGACGCGCGAGACGTCGTCGCTCAGGATGACGACGTCGGCCGCCTCCGCAGTGATGCCGCCGCCGTGTCCCGCGAGCGCCACGCCGACCGTCGCCGTGCTCAGCGCCGGCGCGTCGTTGGTGCCGTCGCCCACCATGACGACACGCTCGCCCTCGCGCACCATCCGTGCGACGGCGTCCACCTTGTCCGATGGCAGCAGCTCGCCGCGCGCCTCGGTCACGCCGATCGCCCGCGCGACCGCGGCGGTGTGCGCCGCCGAATCGCCGGAGAGGAGCACGCGCCGGCGGATGCCGAGCGCGGCGAGCCCGTCGAAGAGCGCGGGAAGCTGCGGGCGAAGCTGATCGGCGAACTCGATCGCGCCCGCGTACGCGCCGCCGATCGCGACGTGGGCGCGTAGTCCCTCCTCGTCCGGTGCATCCGCGGCGCCGCAGTCCGCGACGAAGCTCCGCGACCCGACGCACACCGCGCGGCCGTCGACCTCGCCCGCGACCCCCTGGCCCGCCGCTTCGCGCACCGCCGAGGCGGCGGGGATGGCCAGCCCGCGTTCCTCCGCCGCGGCGACGACCGACCGCGCCAGCAGATGCCCGGAGCCGTGCTCCACCGCGGCGGCCGTGGCCAGCACCGCGTCGGCGTCCCAGCCGGCCGCGGGCACGACGTCGCTCACCGAGGGCGTGCCGACGGTGAGCGTTCCCGTCTTGTCGAACACCGCCGCCGTCACGCCGGCGAGCTGCTCGAACGCGCCGCCGTGGCGCACGACGATCAGCCGCCGCGCGGCGCGGTTCACGCCTCCGATGATCGCGATCGGCGTGGCGAGAATGAGCGGGCAGGGCGTGGCGACGACGAGCACCGCGAGCACCCGATCCACGTCGCCGCTCGCGAGATACGTCACCCCGCACGCCGCGAGCGTGAGCGGCGTGAACCACACCGCATAGCGGTCGGCGAGCCGCTGGAGCGGCGCCTTGCTGCTCTGTGCCGTCCGCACCAGCTCGACGATCCTCGCGTACTGGCTCGCGCCGGCGGTCGCGGTGGCGCGGAGCACGAGCGGGCCGTCGAGGTTGAGCGTGCCGCTCGCGAGCGTCGTGCCGGCCGACGCGCGCTCGGGAATCGGCTCGCCGGTGAGCCGCGACGTGTCCACGTGTGAGCTGCCGTCGATCACGATGCCGTCGCACGGCACCATCTCGCCCGGCCGCACGAGCAGGTGATCGCCCACGACGATCTCGCCGACCTCGATGTCTTCGGCGTCGCCGTTCGTCGGAGCCGTTCCACCGTTCCGCAGGCGATGCGCGATACGCGGCGCCTCCTCCTCGAGCGCCCGCACCGCCGACGACGCACGCCCCTCGGCGTAGCGCTCGAGCGCCTCGCCGCCCGTCTGCATCAGCACGATGACGAGGCCGGCGAGCGGCTCGACGAGAACGACCGAGGTGACGACGGCGAGCGTCGCGACGAGGTCGGTGGCGAAGTGGCCGGACGCGGCGCTCCGCATCGTCTTCCACACCACGGGGGCGCCGGTGACCACGAGCCCGACCATCCAGACCGTCGCCGATGCGCTCGGCCCCGAGGTGAGACGCACCAGCGCCCCAGCGGCGAGGAACGCGAGCGCCAGCTGCGGCAGGTGCAGGCCCGGCCGCGCAGGCTCTTCGCGCGAGACGTTCGTGAGTCGTGCTCCCTTCCCCCGCCCGCTCATGATGCCCTCCAGCCGGATCGCCGCCGGCGCGCCACCGTGAGTGGGAGCACCCGCGGACCAGAGTCTGCAACCTCGCCCGGCTTGCGGACAGTCGTGATCGGGGATCGCCGCCGCGTCCTGTCGGGCTTTCCCCGCTCCCGCCGCGGCGCACGAATCACCACGCGGACGCCCAGCTGCTGTCCGCGATTGCCTGATGTCTCGGCGCGGACCACACGGACACTCTCCACGCAACCGACTCGCCACGAGCCATCCTTCCTCCACCTTCAATGGTGACCGCCATGCCGGACACGCTCACCGCCGTGAAGCCCTCGCCGTCCACGACGGCGCGTTCTCGCACCGGACCGCTCGTGGTCGCCGCGGGCGGCGACGAGCTCCTGCACATCCTTCGCGCCGCCCGTACCCTCGCGCCGGCGTTCGGCGGGCGAGTCCACCTCTTGTCCGTGCTCGAGCCGCTTCCGGTCGCCGTGCTCGAGAGCGAACCGATCCTCGTGCCCCCTTCGTTCGAAGAGGAGCGCCATGCGGAGCGCGTCCAATCGCTCGAAGCGCTCCTTCGCGAAGTGGCGGGACCGGATTCCGGCTGGCAGCTCGAGGTCGTCCACGGTGACCCCGCGAGCACGGTGACCGACCGCGCCCGCGCGCTCGAAGCGGGGCTCCTGCTCATGGGAATCGGCCGCCACCGGCCGATCGATCGCCTCCTCGCGAGCGAGACGACGTTGCGCATCATTCGCCGCGCGAGCTGCCCCGTGCTCGCCGTCGCCGGAGAGCTCGCGACCCTGCCGCGCAACATCGTCGTCGCCACGGACTTCGGCGCCGAGAGCGCACTGGCGGCGCGCGCGGCTCTCGCACTCGCCGCCCCGCGCGCGGCGCTCCACCTCGTGCACGTGTGGGAGCCGGCCAACTCGGCCAACGCATCGCTGCTCGCGCTGGAGCAGCGGTACCTGTCCGGCCTCGGCGCGCGACTTGCGCGCTTCCGCGAGGTGCTCGACGTCCCAGCCGACTTCGCCGTGACCGACCACGTGCTCGAGGGGAAGACCGTGCCGCAGATCCTCGCCTTCGCGGAAGCGCAGGGCGCCGATCTCATCGTCGCGGGCCGTCACGGGCTCGGCCGGCTGGCCCGCCTCTTCGTCGGCAGCGTCACGACGTCGCTGCTCCGGGGCGCCTCCTGCGCGGTGCTCGTCACGCCGGAGCCCGGCTTCGCCGAGCTCGATGCGATACAGCGCCGGCTCACGGGCACCTCCGAGACGATGGCGCACGAGGAGTGGCCGCGCCAGCTCACCGAGTTCGCGCAGCGCAATCGCGGCCGCCGCACCATCCTCGAGGTCGACGATCCGGAGATCGGTGCGCAGATCCAGGAGACGGGCTACGCGCTCGTCGGCGCGACCTACGACCCGCGCGACGCGCGCGTCGACCTGATGCTCGGCTCGCCCGAGGGCGGCACGCCACACCTCACCCGCGGCATCACGCACGTGGATGCCGTGGCCGTGTCGAGCGGCGCCGACGGAAAGGATCTCGGCCTTCGCATCAAGCACGGCGAAGGGCAGACGGTCCTCACCTTCACGCCGACCGCGTGAGCAGCACCGGGGACGGGCGCGTCGGCGGCACACCGGCGCGCGGTCCCGCGCCCGCCGGTCGCGCTCACGCCGGCGCGCGCATGCACGAAAACGACGGCGGCCTGACCGCGGGCGAGGCATCGGAGCGCCTCGCCCGCGA
>DATJGU010000036.1:0-4253 GCA_035494615.1 Gemmatimonadaceae bacterium | reverse complement strand
TCGCCGCCGGCCAATCCGCCGGCGCCCAGGGTTATCCATTCAGCCAGCGCGGGAGCGTCACGCAGGACGTGGCGTTCACGCACATCTCCGTCGAATACGGGCGGCCCGTGGCTCGCGGTCGCGCGCTGTTCGGCAAGCTCGTGCCGTGGGACAGCGTCTGGCATCCCGGCGCCGACTCGGCAACGCGCATCGTGCTCGACCATCCCGTGCAGCTCGAGGGGCACGAGGTGAAGGCGGGCGAGTACTCGCTCTGGCTCATCCCGCGCGCCGATCGCCCCTGGACGGTGATCCTCAGCCGAGCGGCCCACACGTTCCACAAGCCGTATCCCGGCGCGGCGCGCGACGCCTACCGGTTCGACGTCACGCCGGAGCACGGCGCGCACATGGAGTCGCTCGCCATCTACTTCCCCTCCGTCGTGCGCGCGAACGCGGTGCTCCGCATCCACTGGGGCGAGACCATCGTGCCGATCCGCCTCCAGGCGCCCTGGTCTCCATTCGGCGGCTAGCGAGCGCGACGCGGTCGCCCGGCATGACCCGGCATGACCCGGCATGACCCGGCATGACCCGGCGCGGCCGGCTGCCGGCCCGCGGTCCCGCTGCATATTTCCCGTCGACCTTCAACCGGCTTCGACGGAGAGCGATGGCGATGCGACTGCGACAGGTGTGGATGCTGGCGGCGCTGGTCCTCTGCAGCGCGGCGGCGGCGCGCGCGCAGGGTGGGGACGGCTGGGTGACGATCCTCGACGCGCGCTCCTTCGGGGACTGGAAGGTCGCTCCCGAAAGCCCGAGTGCGCGCGTGGAAGAGAGCGCCACCGTCAAGCGCGTCGTCGCCGGCGATCCGAAGCGCGACGGAAGCTGGGAGTTCACGGACGGCGTGCTCCACGGCCAGGGCGGCGTGAGCCACATCTTCAGCCCGCGCGGCGACTACGAGAACTTCGTCTACCGCGCCGAGCTGAAGATTTCCGACGGTGGCAACAGTGGCCAATACTTCCGCACCGCGTTCGGCAACGGCTTCCCGAGCGGCTACGAGGCGCAGATCAACAGCACCCACACCGATCCCAAGCGCACGGGCAGCCTCTACAACTTCGCGAACGTCACCGAGATGCTCGTGCCGCCGAACACCTGGTTCACCCAGGAGGTCACCGCGGTCGGAAACCACATCACCATCAAGGTGAACGGCAAGGTGACGGTCGACTACGTCGACGCGAAGCACACCTATACGAAAGGCCACTTCGCCTTTCAGCAGCACAACCTCGGCAGCGAGGTCTGGATCCGGAACGTGCAGGTGAAGGAGCTGCCGAAGTCGTAGCACTCGCCACTCCCGGAACGTGTTTCCGCGCGGCGTCGTCGAGAACGGCTCTCGGTCCGGCCTCTCGCGCAAGGAATTCCACGCGGAGGCGCGGGGAAACACGTTGCGGGAGTGGGTCAATTCGCTGCGGTAGCGGGTCGAGCACACTGCAGTAGCGGGTCGAGCGCGCTCCAGTAGTGGGCGAGCACGTCGCGATGCTCGCCGAACCGAGTCCAGTACGCATCAATCCGGGCTCCGCCATACGCGAAGGGCGAGGCACGCGATTGGCTGTTGACGTCGGCATATGAGCCGACCACCTGGCAACGCGTACTTCATGTTCGCCACGGGCGTGGAGAACAGCTATCCGACCATCGATCACGGCCGAACGCGGGTCGACGAGATGGCGCGGTGCAAGCACTACGACCTCTGGAAGACGGACTTCGATCTCGTGCAGGAGCTCGGCGTCAACTTCCTCCGCTACGGCCCGCCGCTCTTCTCCGCGTGGCGCGGCGCCGGCCGCTACGACTGGGCGTTCGCCGACGAGACCTTCGGCGATCTCCTCCGCCGCGACGTCACGCCCATCGTCGACCTCTGCCACTTCGGGGTCCCCGACTGGATCGGCGACTTCCAGAATCCGGACTTCCCGCACCTCTTCGCCGACTACGCGCGCGCCTTCGCCGCGCGGTTCCCCTGGGTGCAGTTCTACACGCCCGTCAACGAGATGTACATCTGCGCGCTCTTCTCCGCGCGCTACGGCTGGTGGAACGAGCAGCTCGCCTCGGAGCGCGGCTTCGTCACCGCGCTCAAGCACATCGTGCGCGCGAACGTCCTCGCCATGCGCGCCATCCTCGGCGTGCGCCCCGACGCGATCTTCGTGCAGAGCGAGTCGTCCGAGTACTTCCACGCGTGGAACCCCGCGGCGATCGGCACGGCCGAGACGATGAACGAGATCCGCTTCCTCTCGCTGGATCTCAACTACGGCCGGCGCGTCAACTCGGACATGTACGTCTATCTCATGGACAACGGGATGACCGCCGAGGAGTACGCGTTCTTCCTCGGCCAGCCGCTCAAGCACCACTGCATCATGGGGAACGACTACTACGTCACCAACGAGCACATGGTCTATGCCGACAAGTCGGTCGAAGCGTCGGGTGAGATCTTCGGCTACCACGTGATCTCGTCCGAATACCATCGGCGCTACCGGCTTCCCGTGATGCACACCGAGACCAACCTCGACCAGGGCCCCGACGGCAAGGAAGCCGTACGCTGGCTGCGGAAGGAGTGGGCCAACGTGCTCCGCGTCCGCAACGACGGTCTCCCGATCGTCGGCTTCACCTGGTATTCGCTGACCGACCAGGTCGACTGGGATTCCGCGTTGCGCGAGACGCGCGGCACGGTGAACCCGCGCGGGCTCTTCGATCTCGACCGCCACATCCGTCCCGTGGGATCGGCCTATCGCGAGCTCATCGCCGAGTGGCGCGACGTCCTGCCGACGCAGAGCGTCGTGCTCGCCGTCCCCGCGTTTCCACCGAGCCGTCAGCGCGATCCGCTCGTCGCCGCGATCGCGGCGCAGGCGCACGGCGGCGATGCTCCCGGTCCCACGTCGTCGCAGGGCGACGCACCGCCGGTGTCGTCACCGTCGCCGAACGCGAACGGGAAGTCCGCCGGGACGGCGCCGCCGCCACCGAAGCAGGCCGTTCCGGCGGAGCCGCACCGGTGAGCCGCTTCGAGGGGAAGACGGTGGTCGTCACCGGTGCGGCGAGCGGCATCGGACTCGCCACCGCCCAGCGGTTCGGCAGCGAGGGCGCGCGCGTCGTGATCGCCGACCGCGACGCCGACCACGCGCACGCCGCGGTCGACACCGTGAAGAAGGCCGGGGCGCCGGACGCGCTCGTCGCCGTGTGCGACGTCTCCGATCAGGCGCAGGTCGCCGCCGCCGTCCAGGCAGCGCTCGCGCGCGGCGGTACGCTCGACGTCGTCGTCAACAACGCCGGGCTCATGACCTTCAAGTCGATCGTCGCTCTCACCGCCGACGACTGGCATCGCGTGCTCGCCGTCGATCTGCTCGGCGCCTTCTTCTTCATCCAGGAGAGCTTCCGCCACATGCGGACGGGCGGCGCGATCGTGAACGTCGCGAGCATCCACGCCGTGGAGACGGAGCCGCTCGTCGCGCCATACGCGGCGGCCAAGGCGGCGCTCGTCTCCCTCACGCGCTCCGCGGCGCTCGAGGCGAAGCCGCGCGGCATCCGCGTCAATGCGGTGCTGCCCGGCGCCGTCGACACCCCGATGCTCTGGGACAACCCGAACGTGAAGGCGGGGATCGAGGTGATCGATCGCGCCGACGTCGGCGCGCCGGCCGACATCGCCTCGGCGATCGCTTTCCTCGCGTCCGACGATGCGCGGTTCGTGCACGGCGCCGCACTCGTCGTCGACGGTGGCCGGCTCGACCGGCTCTGATCCTTCGACTCGCTGAGCCGTCCGCGCCCCGGCGGCGGGGCGTTCGTAGGCCGACGTCTCCCAGCGCGCGTCGGCGCCTGGAGCGGATATGCAGAGCGGCGCGCAGCGTCGCGTATGATTCCCTCGGCGGACGGCGTCGGCTACCTTGCGATTTGCAAGCGTGAGTCGCCGCCGTCCGCACGTCTCTCCCGATTCTCATCATGGCACGAGAGCCCAGGCGATCGGGCTGTCCGATCGCCATCTCACTCGACCTGTTCGGCGACCGCTGGTCGCTGCTCATCGTGCGCGATCTGCTCTTCGCCGATCGCTGCACGTTCAAGGAGTTCGCCGAAGCGGACGAGCGCATCGCGACCAACATCCTCGCCGATCGGCTCGGCCGGCTCGAGGGAGCCGGCATCGTCGAGCGGCGCGCGGACCCCGCGGACGGCCGGAAGGTGGTCTACGCGCTCACCGACAAGGGTTTCGACCTCGCGCCTGTGCTCCTCGAGATGGCGCTCTGGGCAGCGAA
>DATJGU010000035.1:0-31034 GCA_035494615.1 Gemmatimonadaceae bacterium | reverse complement strand
CGCTTGCAGCTTCTGTGAAGCGGCGTGCGGTGTCAAGCATCAGCTCTCCGGGAACTGAGACGTGGTGGTGCTGCCGCGCGGCGATCTCGAGATGCTGCTCAGGCTTCTGTTCGCGCTCGGGTGTGACGAGAAGAATCTCGTCGGCGCAGGTGGTCATGCGGATGGGGACGGGCGGCGCCCAAACTGAGCTTGGGTCTCACGCGCGGCCATCAGCTGCATCGAGCTGGCGCCCCGATCAGAATGCTCTCAACTTCTCTCGAGAGCTAGATGCAAGGCCGCGGCCGATGCTGTTGCGGGCAGCGGAGGGAGCTAGATTCATGGGACCAGCCTTCGAGGTATCTCATGGTTGATCGGAATCCCGCGGTACTCGCCGATCAGTTGCTCGCGTTACCCTCCGCCGATCGCGCACGCCTCGCGGAACTGCTCCTCGCCAGCCTCGAAGGCACAGAGGCGACGGCGCCCGCCGCCTGGGAAGCGGAGCTGGAGCGGCGCGGTGCGGCGCTCGAACGGGGAGAGGTCGCCGGGATTCCCGCCGCGGAAGTCTTCGCCGAGGTCGAGCGCCGGTTGGCGCGGTGAGGCTCGCGTTTCACCCGGCGGCCGCTGAGGAATTCGGGGCAGCGGCCGAATACTACGATGCGGCGGCTCCCGGACTCGGGAGCCGTTTTGTTCTGGCCGTCCGCCGTGCCACCGACCTGGCCCCTCGCGCATCCCAGCGGCGGCACGGAGCACGGCGTGGCGGGAGCGCGCCGCCTCGTGGTGCACGGATTCCCCTACGAAGTGGTATACCGCGTGCGCGGCGAGGTGCTCGAGGTCCTGGCGGTGGCGCATCTGCGCCGTCGACCCGGCTACTGGCGTGATCGGCCCGGGTAAGCGGATCGCAGCGTGTGAACGGGCAAGGACATCGGTAACAGAATGGTCTGAGGACATAGGTAACACGTGCGGGATGTCAGCCTCGGATGACAAAGTCGCGTTCGTCAAGCCTCGCCAGCAGCACGGCTCGATTCGAATGACAGCCCGACCGTATCGCCGCTACGCAGTCATCCTCCTCGTCGCAGCGAGCGCGCTCCACGCGTACGAGTGCTTCGTCCTGAGCCGACCTCCGTCGCTCGGGTGGTTCGCCTGGGGGATGCTGCCCTACGGGTAGTGCGTGCTGGCAGTCCTCCTGGGCGCGCGCGGCCGCGCGGCGACCGTCGGCGCGGCAGTCGCGCTCGCGTGAGATGTCACCACGCATTACAGCGTCTTCACGGGGAATCACGGGTCCACGGCGGCGCTCGCCCTCATCTTCGACCCGCTCTGGAGCGGGGTCGTTTTCGTGCCCGCGTCGATGCTCCTCACAGGGTTCCTGACCGGCGGCATCGTAGGCGAGGGGCGGGACGAGTCGAGTGGAGCGGGGTAGCCGGGGGCCTCCCCTGCCGACCGCGTGCAGCAGAGCTTGGGCGCGGGCCCGCTATCACCATCCTGTTCGTCCTGAGGGCGCTTTGAACGCTGGATGTCAATCTCGGCCACCACGACGCCCTTCGAAGGGCGGTCGCGGCCTTGCCGCGAACCGCCGGCACATGAGGACGATTGGCTATCTCGGCCAGCCTGATGCGCTGTTCGGCGTTCCAGCGACGACGCGGAGGTGGAGCACCGTCGTGGCGATCGCAGGGATCCTCGGGGCTGACGAGAATGTCGCCCTGGGAGACGGCACCGCGTCAGGCAACACAGCGCATTACCGGTGAAGAGGTGAGATCGCGCCAGCGGCTCAAGGAACGCCGAAGCCGTCGCGATTCTCGCAATTGCACGCGCCGGCGCGGACGCTCCTATTTGACTCACGCGCAGCTCACTCCAGCGTTGGTGGCGTGCCCTCCACGGACAACGAACGACCCGATGCTCGCCTCCCCCGATCTTCCGAAAGATTCTCCAAGGCGCTCCCTCGCTGTTCGAGTGATCCGGAACGCCGCGCTCGGAAGTGTCGCTGGCGTCGCGGTTGGACTGCTCGGGTACGCGCAGCAGGCTGCAGGATTCACAGACTCGTCGACCCGCATCTCCCTCGGGCTCGCTCTCGGCGCGGGCGCTCTGCTCGGCCCCGTGATGTCGCTGACGCTCATGGCGACGAAGAGTTGGCGTACAGATCTGGTGGGTCACTATGCGTCGTGGATCGTGGCCGGCATGGTCGCCGGTCTCACCATGGGGGGAGTGATCCTGCTCGATGACCCGACAACGCCCGCGATGGCCTTCGGCTTCAGTGCGTTCCTCGGGCTTTGCGGCGGTCTCGGGCTCGGTGCGTTCTTCCGCGTGTGGGGCGCGGACGACCGATCGCCTCGCGAGTGATCGCCACGCAACGAGGCGCGCAACTGCCAAGCGCGACATCAGCCGACGCATTGCGGTTGATCGCAAGGATCGATGCGAGGGCACTCGAGCAGGCGAGCCGCATATTGAGCCGACGGCTTCCAGGTGAACTCGAACGTTGACGGCAGCACTCCGTGTGAGCAGAGAAGGAGGATCGGTGGCAACATCACAGAGCGGATCCCTCGCTTCGCGCATCGCGTCCTCCGCTGCCGCGCTTGCGGCCTGCCCAGCGCCGAAGGCCGGCGACTGATCGCCGGCCCGGGCATCTCGGTGACACCCACGCATCTTCGGTGACCCATGGTTCAGAACGGCGAGGCGGGCGAGCGGGGTGGGGAACCGCGACGGGGGCGGTCGAGTTGGGGCGCCCTGGTGGGGTGGTTGGCGCTCGCCGCAGGGGCGGGCGCCGTCGGCGGGATCGCGTCGCGCGACGCGGCGGGCTTCTACGGCGGACTGGCGAAGCCAGCATGGGCGCCGCCGGGCTGGGTGTTTGGCCCCGTGTGGTCCACGCTCTACCTCTTGATGGGCGTCGCGGCGTGGCTCGTCTGGCGCGCACGGCCGACGGAGACCGGGGCGCGCGCCAGTCGCCGGCGCGGGCTGACGCTGTTCGTCGCTCAACTCGGGCTGAACGCGCTCTGGACCTGGCTCTTCTTCGCCTGGCGGCAGGGCGCAGCGGCGCTCGCGGAGATCGCGCTCTTGTGGCTGACGGTCGCGCTGACGGCCTGGCACTTCGGTCGCGTGCGGCGACCCGCGGCATGGTGCCTGGCGCCGTACCTCGCCTGGGTGGGCTTCGCGATGGCGCTGACCTGGGCGGTGTGGCGGCGCAATCCCGGCCAGCTCTGACGGCGCCGTGTCACGCCATCGCATCGCTGCAGGCGACGAACGCGCGCATCGCTCCCCGCAGCGCTTTGGCGTCAGGTTTCCACCCGCGGCTCGACGTCGGCGTCGGTCCGCCACAACCGTCCTTGCCGGAGTGGCGTCTTCCCCGCCGCCATTGTCACGATCAGATCCAAGCGAACCGAGTTCGCGCGGGCGCGCAGGAGAGCTCTCATGTCAGGTCACACCTCGTGGTCCGGTCGGCGGCTCGCGGTGATCTGGGCCGCCTGGCTCCTCTTCGCCGCGATCGCGCTCGTTGCGTCGCTCGGCATGGTGCTGTGGCGTGTCCACCGGCTCGAATCGACAGCGGCGACGCGCTTGTCCGGTCGACACTCGGATGTCGTCATTTCCTACGCCGGCTCGGAACTGCGGTGGGCCGTCGTGGCGGTCCTCGTGCCGCCCGTGCTTCTCACGGCGGTCTGGCTGTGGCAGCGTTCCGGTGGTCGCGGAGCGCCTACGTGAAACGGCGCTGCAGCCGACGGGCGCTTCGAAGACCGCCCGCGAGCGACACACACGGCACCGCCGCGAAGGTGATGTGAGAGCAGTCGATCCGCGGCGTGTGGCGTAGGTCCCGGCTCGCGCGAGCCGGGACCATCGGACGACCTTCGCGAGATCCCCGTCGCCGTTACTGGCCCGAGCTCTCGCCCAGGGCGACGAGCAGCTCGTCGAGCTGGTCGAACGACTCGCCCATCCCCTCGGATGCGCCGGTACCGGCCGCGTCGAGCGCTTCCTTCGACGGATACTTCTCGCGCAGGACCACCTGCGTCCTGCCGCCCTGCTCCTCGAAGGTCACCGTGGTGACCGACCCGCCCTCACCGCTTTCCTCGTTGGTCCACGCGAGGCGCGAGGGCGGCTGGACTTCGAGGTACGTGCCGAAGAACGCGATAGGCTCGGGGCCGCCGACGTCGAAGGCCAACCGGTACTTGCCTCCGACCCGAGCATCCATCTCGCAGGAGACCAGCGTCATTCCCATCGACTTCGGCACCCACCACCGCTGGAACAGCTCGGCGCGGGTGAATGCGTCGAACACGATGCGCGCCGGGCCGTTGATGGTCCGCGTGACGACCATCTCGCGATCCGACGTCCGTTCGACCGTCGTGCGGCTCTTCACGGAGCCGGCCTTACTTTCGCTTCCTGCGCTCATCGCTCTTCTCCTCTCGTGTGAGTTCGTCGACGACCTTCTCCAGCTCGTCGAAGCGTTCGTCCCAGCGCTGACGGTACTGCTCGAGCCACCCTGCCTCGTCCTCCAACCGGCGCGGACCCAGCTGGCACGTCCGCACACGCCCGATCTTCCGTGTGGTGACGAGTCCCGCGCGTTCCAGCACGCCGACGTGCTTCTTCATGCCCGTGAGCGTCATGTGGAACTTCTCGGCGAGGTCCGTGATCGACGCGTCGGATCGTCCGAGTTGCTCCAGCACGCCGCGCCGCGTGGCGTCCGAGAGCGCGGCGAACGAGGTATCGAGCCGGACGGGCGTATACTGAACCATATGGTTCAGTATCTAACGCGCTCCTGTGCGGCAGGCAAGGGGTGGTCGCCAAGAACGATGCGTCCTACCCTTACGCTCGACGGATCGCTGGATCGGAGCGTGGTGCGCCACACCCCAAGCACAGAGTCATGGGAGACCTCCATCGCGCCGTCCGCGCGCGCGCTTCGTGGCAGCGTTCATCGGTGGGCTGGCCGGGCTCGCGGGCTCGGATTCAGGCGGCGGTCGGGCAGCACGCCGCCGAGCTACCCCAGAGCCGACTCGAGGATTCAACGATGGGACGTCGCTTCGCTGTAGGAGATTGCGTGCGCGTGCCGGACGGGCGCGTCGGCCGCGTGCGCGCGGTAGAGGAGGGGCACTACCGCATTCGGGTCCGGCGCCGCACGAGCACGACCCACCAGTTCCTGCACTTGCGAGCGGGCGAGCTGGTGCGGGTCGAGTGCCCGAGCGGCTGGATGAGCCCCGACGGCTATCGTCGGTATCTCGAGGCGACGTTGGCCAAGCAGCGCGCGCGCCTGCGGCAGGGACGGAAGCGGGAGAACTGACGATGCGTCGGGATCAGGACTTCCTTCCATTACGCCCGGCTGGCAACGGTCCATTCATCCT
Organism: Gemmatimonadaceae bacterium; assembly: GCA_035494615.1. Lineage (GTDB taxonomy): Bacteria > Gemmatimonadota > Gemmatimonadetes > Gemmatimonadales > Gemmatimonadaceae > AG11. Next base: position 25,740 of record DATJGU010000035.1, on the reverse strand, counting down.
GGCGGATGCCTATGGCACAGTGCATTGAGGCCATCCCGTCGGCATACTTCTCTGGGGAACGGCGGAGCGGGTGACCGAGCTCGAAGTCTGCACGCTGGGTATCACCATTGCGTTCATTGAGACGACGTTCGATGGAGAATGGAGAGTGATTGCGCCGCGAGCATCGGACGCGCCGCCCGCGTTCGGATATTCCCCGCCGTCGGTGTCGTCGGCCGCGACGGTGGCCAATCTCGAAGTGGCGCGACGCTATCTGGCGGCCCTCGAAGCAGGGACAATCGGCGACGAGTTGGCGGCATTCTTTGCGCCCGACGTCGAACAGATCGAATTCCCGAACCGCCTCGTCCCGACTGGCGGCCGACGCGGTCTCGCCGAGATGCTCGAAGGTGCACGACGCGGCCAGGACGTGTTACGGGAGCAACGCTATCAGGTCGAGCACGCATTCGCGGACGGCAACGTCGTCGTGCTCGAGGTGTTGTGGGTCGGGACGCTGGCGATCGATCGCGGGCCCATTCTCGCGGGACAGGAGCTGCGCGCACACTTTGCGGTCGTGCTCGAATTGCAGGGCGGACGCATCACGGCCCAGCGCAACTACGATTGCTTCGAGCCGTTCTGACAGCCGAGCGGGCGCGCGTCGAAGACCACACGTCGGTCAGCCGCGTGGCCGTGCGCCGGACGGATCGGCAAGAAAGGCCCGGAGCGCGTCCAGGTCGTCGGCGCCGATGAGATCCACGCCGCTCCGGAGCAGGAGCCTCCAGACGACCGGCAGATCGGGCGTGTTCCAGAACCGCAGCCGCCGGCCCTGCGCATGGGCCCGCGCGACGGCCAGCGCCACATGGCGCAGCGCGGAATCCGGGGGAGCGCCGAGGCCGCGCCACCTCGTGATCTGCTCCCAATCGTCGCTCACGAGCGGCATGATGGCGGCGGGCATGCCGTGCGCGGCTGCGAGGTCGTCGAGGCGTCCGTCGAGCCCCGCCCACCGATCGCGCTGCGCCGGAAGAGTGACGAGCGGCCGCTCGCCCGAGATCACGGCGACGACCGGCCGCGTCGTGATGGAATCGCCGTGCCAGGAGGTGATCACGTCGTCGTACCGCCGCAGCAGCGGTTCCAGCGCCGCCCACGTCGAGTCGGCGTGCGACTTGACGTCGATCAGGAGGGTGAGCGGGGGACGCGCGGCATACACGCAGCCGCCGTGCGCCGCGATCCATGCACGCAAGGGCGCGAGATACGACGACTCGAGGGTGCGGTCGGCGCGCACGCTGTCGCGCGCATGGGCGACGAGCAGCGCGCCGTCGACGAGATAGACGTCCGCCTCGACGCTGCCGAAGCCGCGATCCAGCGCGTCGAGGAGGGGACGCGCATGCTGATAGTCGTTGTGCGCGTGCGCATGGTCGAGCGTCGCCTGCGCATGCGCAGGCGCGGACACGAGGAGCATGCACGCGGTCGCGACGACGCGGATTCTGACGAGGTTCACGGCAATGGTTGACGTGTAGTGTTGGGAGCGTGCGGACCACAATATGCCGCGCTGTGGTCCTGTGCACAGGGAGCGGCTTCGCGACCGTCCTTTCGGATGGGATCGGCGCGTGCGCGATCGCACGTCTCCACTGAGCGCGGGAGCACTCCCGTTCGACGAGGATTGCGCGTCCTGACGGGCGCGCTCCTATTTGCGTCCACGACGCGCTCGGCTTCAGCGAAGTCGATCGTGCCGTGCGCTACCGGAAGCCGTCGTAGGGGCGAGCCGATCGGCGAGGAGATGGACACGAGACGCGGGGTGCGACGCGAGATGGCGGAGGACGGCTCGAACGGATACGAGGCGATCGCGACGAGGTACATCGCCGGCCGCGGCACGCGACCGGTCGTCGGCGAGACGGTCGGCGGTGCCGTCGTGCGCGCGTGGGCGACCGCATTTCGTCCGGGCGCGACGGTGCTCGAGCTGGGCGCCGGCTCCGGTGAGCCGGGGACGAGGATCCTGCGGGAGGCGGGCCTCGCGACGTGCGCGGTCGACGCATCACCGACGATGGTCGCCGCGTTTCGCGAGCGGTTTCCGGACGCGCCGGTCGAGCTCAACACCGTCGAGGCGTCGACGTTCTTCGATCGGAGCTTCGACGGCGTACTCGCCTGGGGGTTGATGTTCCTGCTGGAGGCGCCCGCGCAGGCGCTGGTGATCGAGAAGGTGGGGCGGGCGCTCGTCCCCGGGGGACGCTTCCTGTTCACCGCGGATCGGCGGGCGGTGGAGTGGCTGGACGCGATGACCGGGCGTCCCTCGCGATCGCTTGGTGCACCGGCATACGAGCGATTGTTGCGCGAGGCGGGGCTGGCGTGGGTCGGCGAGGCGATGGACGAGGGCGAGAATCACTATTATTTCGTCGAGAGGCCGCGCCTGCGCGCGGCTGACGGCACGAGCGCTCGTGCATGACGTGGTGGAGCATCAAGGAGCCACGATGGGGTCGACACGGATGATCATGCGCGTCGAGTTCTACAAGGTGGACGACGGCCGGCTGTGCGGCTGGATTGCCGCGCCGCCGCATCGGCGGCCGTTCCAGGGCTCGACGATGGCCGCCGGCCGCGATCTGCCGCACGACCTGACGCAATTCACGATCGAGCGCGCGCTCGACGTGCGCGATGGGTTCTGGGGGCTGCTCGCGCACGGTGGATCGTTCTCGAGCGTCCCCGGTCGCCGGCCGACGCAGCCCGGGCGAGCGCTCGTCCGCGCGCATCAGGCGGCGTTGGTCGCCGTGGAGGGGCTGGTGAACGGGCACTATGCCGCGTGGAAGGGTGGGAAGACCACCGTGTTGAAGTCGGCGCTCGACACGATGTATGCGCGGTGGCTCGCTCTGGCTCCCGACGAGCGGCTGATGTTGGAGTGGCCGGTCAACCCTCTCACATCGAGCTCGTCGCCGACTCGGCGCTTCGCTCGGCTGCGACGCGCAGCACATGCTGGTCGAAGCTGACGTCCGATGAGCAGCGACGACGCGGAACCGCACACGAAGGGAGTGACCGTGGAGCTGCTGGCGACGGTCGACCTCGGCCCCGAGATCGAGGGGATGGAGGGGCGCCAGCTGCGAATGCGCATGGTGACCATCGAGCCCGGCGGGGTGTTCGGCCCGATTCACGATCACAAGGGGAGGCCGGGCACCGTGTACGTCCTGCAGGGAACGATCACCGATCACCGCGATGGCGTGGCCACCGACTACGGGCCCGGCGTGGGCTGGCCGGAGGATCGGAACACGCTGCACTGGCTGGAGAATCGAGGGACGATCCCGGCGGTGGAGATCTCGGTCGACATCGTGCGTAAGACTCCGCGCTGATCGCGATTGCGCACGTCGTCCGTCCACTTCTAATTAGGCGTGCCGCCTCGGACCGCGATGTCGAGGCGATCACACCAGCACGGAGAGGCGTGTGACGGAGCGAGCGCGAGTGACCGGCATCGGCGGCGTGTTCTTCAAGGCGCGTGATCCCGTGGCGCTGGCCGCCTGGTACCGGGAGCAGCTCGGCATCGAGATCCAGGAGGGCGGCACGTACGGAATGCTGCCCGGCGCTCCGGCCGGCGGTGGGGGCGAGACCGTATGGTCGGTCTTTCCCGCGGACACGACGTACTTCGGCGGCGGATCGGCGGGATGGATGGTGAACTACCGTGTGGCGAATCTCGACGCGATGCTCCAGCAGCTCCGCGCCGCCGGCGCATGGGTCTCGGAGAAGATCGACGAGTCGGACTTCGGACGCTTCGGCTGGGCCGTCGATCCGGAGGGCACGCGGTTCGAGCTGTGGGAGGCGCCGGCGGGCGACGCATCGAAGGCTTCGGCGTGACGGCGCGTGCGCGCGACGCTCGGCCGTCGGCACCGTTTGCGATCGAGCCGGAAGTGCCGTAGTGTCACCGGCACCGAACGCACCACGACGCTCACCCCCGCGACCCCTCATGCCCAGCAGCAAGCGCTCTCCCTCGAAGCGAACGTCGGCGAAGACGAGCACCAGCTCCAAGGCGAAGCGCTCCACCGCTCCGAAGGCCGCGGGACGGGCGGCGTCGGCGCTGATCGACGAACGCATCGCCGCGCTCGGAGACTGGCGCGGCGAGACGCTGGACAGGATGCGCGCGCTCATCAGAGCGGCAGACGGCGACGTCGTCGAGGAGTGGAAGTGGATGGGGACGCCGGTCTGGTCGCACGACGGGATCATCTGCACCGGCGAGACGTACAAGTCCGTCGTCAAGCTGACGTTCGCGAAGGGCGCGTCGCTCGCCGATCCGTCCGGCCTGTTCAACTCCAGCCTCGACGGCAACCTCAGGCGAGCGATCGACATCCGCGAGGGCGAGCGCGTCGACGCGAGCGCGTTCAAGGCGCTCGTGCGCGCGGCGGTGGCGCTCAATGCGTCGGTCGCGAAGACGCGCTCGCGGAGGTAGAGCGTGTCGCACATGGAGTCTCCTCGGCGATGATGAAGACGGCCCGTCCGATCAGGGCGCCCCGATAGAACTCACCCCGACGATGGAGGACGGCCCGCGTGGCGATCACGCTCTCCGACGACACGACCAAGAAGGCGCTGGGATCGCTGAAGCGCTACTTCGACGAGCGGCGCGACGAGGAGCTGGGCGACCTGCAAGCGCATCTGTTGCTCGAGTACATCATCGAGGAGATCGGCCCGTCGATCTACAACGCGGCGCTGGCCGACGCGCAGGGCTATCTGCGCGAGCGGCTCGATGACCTCGACGGTGCGTGCGGAGTGCCGGAGTTCGGGTACTGGACACGAACGCAGAATCGTCGGGGCGCCCGCTGATTCCACTTCGCGATCCCCGCTGCACGGAGATTTGACGGACGTGGCCGGCGGCTGAATCTTCGAACGTCTCCGCATTACCGGCGCACACCTCCAGCGGACTTCTTCCCAGTGTCGACCACGCTCGATCCGTTCCCTCGCGACGCGCTCGACGACCCCGAACCGCCCCGCGCCGGTCCGGCCGCTCGCGTGTCCGCGCTGGTCGCGGCGGTGCTGATCCTGCTCGTCGGCGGGGTGCTCTCGGCTGGTATGGTGGCGTGCGCCGCGATCGTGATGGGGATCGTCGCGTACGTGTTTCGCCGCCGCCGCGCGATGCTCTCGCGCGGCGCGAGCTGGCTCGCGGCGGTTGCAGGAGCCGCGCTCGGGTTCATTCTCGCGTTCGGCGCGGTGACGGCGAACGCGCCGGTGTCGTGGCGCGAGATCATGAACGCGGCCGACTCCGCGGCGACGGCGGACACGACGCGGCCTCCCGAATGGCTCGAGCGCGTGGCACCCGGCGCGCGTGAGGCCGCCCGCGCCCAGCGCAATGCGGCGCGCCGAACGGGAGGGATGATGGGACGGGTCGCGATCGTGTGGATCGCGGGGTTCGTGATCGTGCTCTTCGCCGCGGTGTTCGGATCGATCGGCTGGGGGGGAGGGATGCTGCTGGGCTTCGGGGTGACGGGGGTCTGGCCGGGCGCGCGCGCATCTGCGAGCTCGGGGTGACTCGGCGCGCGGCGATCTGGCTGGTGCCGCTCGTGCTCGCGGTGCACAACGCCGAAGAGGCGATCGCGTTCCACCGCTTCCTTCCACGCCTCGCCACGTCGCTCCCCGGTCCGCTGCGCACGATCGAGCAGCGCCTGACGTTCGGCTCGATGCTCACGGTACTCGCGCTCGTCACGCTCGTCGGCGTGGCCGTCGCGCTCTGGAGCACGCTCCGTCCGGGATCGCGGCTCGCGCTCTGGTCGGTGCTCGCGGTCGCGGCGACGATCGCGCTCAACGTCGGCACGCACGTCGTCTCGGCGATCGAGATCGTGCGCGGCTACGCGCCCGGCCTCGTCACGGCGGTCCTCGTGAACGCGCCGTTCGTCGTCTACCTGCTCCGGCGCGCGGCGCGCGAGCGCTGGCTGTCGTCACGCGCGCTGCTGTGCACGATCCCCGCGGCGGTCGTGCTGCACGGCCCCGTGCTGGTCGGTACGCTGTGGCTGGCTGGAGTGCCCTGAGGGCCGCTGCACGCTCGGCGTTCGCATCGCACGGGTGAGCGCGGGTTTCCTCGGCGGCGCGCGCGCTCCATATTCGAGCGATGATGCCCAGCGCTCGCTCCCTGCTCGTGCGTGCATGGCTCGTGACGGCCGTCGTGGACTTCTGCTTCGCGAGCGCGCTCGGTGTGGCAGCGTATCACTCCACCGTCGCGCGCGTCTGGCAGGGAGTCGCCTCCGTGCTCCTCGGTCCCGGGGCACTGCAGGGCGGGTCGCGGACGGTCGCCATCGGCGTCGTGCTGCACCTCGGCGTCGCGCTCGTCTGGACGTCGCTGTTCGTCGCGCTGGTGGCGAGCTGGCCGCGACTGCGCGCTGCGATCGCCAGCCCGGCGGGCGTCGCCGCGGTCGCGGCGGTCTACGGACCGCTGATCTGGTGTGCGATGTCGATCGTCGTCATCCCGCGATTCACGGGCCGGTTGCCGACGTTCGCGGCGAGGTGGTGGCTACAGCTTCCCGCGCACGCGGCGTTCGTGGCTCTGCCGATGGTGGCGACGGTCGCGCGTGAGATCGCCGCGCCGAATCTCGAGGCGCGAGCCGCCGCGGCGCGCGCGAGCAGCTGAGGAGGAGATGCGAGACATCCGCGTCGCAGTGGTCCAGTTCCAGCACGCGCCCGGCGACAAGGCATACAACCTCGGCCGCATCCGGCAGTTCGTCGAGGAGGGCTCGCGGGCGGGGGCGGAGATCATCGCGTTCCCCGAGATGTGCATCACCGGCTACTGGCACACGCGGAAGCTCGATCGCACCGCGTTCGCCGCGCTGGCCGAGCGGGTACCGGACGGTCCGAGCACGGCCGAGCTGGTGCGGCTCTCGAAGGAGCACGGAACGACGATCGGCGCCGGCCTCGTGGAGCTCGGCGACGACGGGAAGTTCTACAACGCCTACGTCGTCGCCATGCCGGACGGGCGGTGGGCGGTGCACCGCAAGCTGCACGTCTTCGTCAGCAAGTTCCTTTCGGCGGGCGACCGGTACACCGTGTTCGACACGCCGCACGGCTGCCGCGTCGGGGTGCTGATCTGCTACGACAACAACATCGTCGAGAACGCGCGCGCCACCGCGCTGCTCGGCGCGGAGATCCTGCTCGCGCCGCACCAGACGGGGGGCTGCAACTCGGTGAGCCCGCGCGCGATGAAGCCGGTGGACCAGGCGATCTGGGCGCGCCGCGAGGAGGATCCGGCGGCGGTGGAGGCGGAGCTGTGCGGACCGAAGGGGAGGGGATGGCTGATGCGCTGGCTGCCGAGCCGAGCGCACGACAACGGGATGTTCCTCCTGTTCAGCAACGGGATCGGACCGGACGACGACGAGATCCGCACGGGAAACGCGATGATCCTCGACCCGTACGGCGAGGTGATCGCCGAGTCGCGCGCGGCGGGCGACGCGATCGTCGTGGCCGATCTCGACGCCTCGCTGCAGCCGACGTCGTCCGGCCGGCGCTGGATGCGGGCGCGCCGGCCGGAGCTCTACGAGGCGCTCACGCGGCGCACCGGGAACGAGCAGGAGACCCGGAAGGTCCGGTTCGGCGAGTGAGCTCGATGCACTTCCATCTCCGCGACATCGCGCCGGCGGTGCGCGTGATGGCGAAGCAGTACCGCGACGAGATCGGTCGCTGGCGCGCCTTCCAGCCGATCATGGACCGGTAGTCGCGCCCCACCCTCACCACCGGAGCATGCCGAACATCGACCAACGCTGGACCGACGTCGACGACTACCTCGCCGGCGCGCTGCTGGGCGCCGATCCGGCGCTCGACGACGCGATGCGCGCGAACGCGGAGGCCGAGCTTCCACCGATCGACGTCACGCCGATGCAGGGGAAGCTGCTGCACCTGCTCGCGCGGGCGACCGGGGCGCGGCGGGTGCTCGAGCTGGGAACGCTCGGCGGCTACAGCACGATCTGGCTCGCGCGCGCCGTAGGGCCGACGGGGCGCGTGGTCACGCTCGAGCGCGAGGCGAAGCACGCCGAGGTGGCGCGGCGCAACCTGGAGCGGGCCGGGCTGGCGGATCGGGTGGAGATCCGGCTCGGGACCGCGCTGGACTCGCTGGCGGCGCTCGCGGCGGAGCGCGCGCAGCCGTTCGACTTCGTGTTCATCGACGCCGACAAGCGCGCGATGGCACAGTACATGGACTGGGCGATCCGGCTGGCGCGGGCGGGCGCGCTGATCGTCGGCGACAACGTGATCCGCGAGGGGGGGGTGACGGATCCGTCGAGCACGGACGAGAACGTGATCGGCGTGCGCGCGCTGTTCGACGCGCTGGCGACCGACCGGCGGGTGAGCGCGACGGCGATCCAGACGGTGGGGCGCAAGGGCTACGACGGCTTCACGCTCGCCCTGGTACTCGACCCGTCGGAGCGCGGATGAGCGTCGAGCGGGAGCGGATGCTGCGCGGAGAGGCGTACGACACGCGCGACCCCGCGTTGCTCGCCGCGGCGCACCGGTCGCGCGCGCTGCTGGCGGAGTTCGCGGCGACGGCATCGACGGATCTCGACGCGCGCCGCGCGATCCTCGGCCGGCTCCTCGGCGGCGTCGGCGACGAGGTCTGGATCGAGCCACCCTTCTTCTGCGACTACGGGGAGAACGTCTACATCGGCGACCGCACCTTCGTGAACGTCAACTGCGTGTTCCTCGACTCGGCGGAGATCCGGATCGGCGCGAACGGGCTGCTCGCGCCGGCCGTGCAGCTGCTCACCGCGACGCATCCGTTGCGCGCGGCGGACCGGATGCTGTCGGCGGAAGCGCGTGCGGGTCGCTCGCCCTTCCGCACCTTCGCGCGGCCGATCACGATCGGCGACAACGTGTGGATCGGGGCAGGGACGCTCGTGCTGCCGGGCGTGACGATCGGCGACGACGTGACGATCGGCGCGGGGAGCGTCGTGACGAGCGACGTCCCGTCCGGGACGCTCGCGTACGGCCATCCCGCACGGGTGCAGCGCACGCTGTAGCGGCGCTGGTGACGGCGCGGCGCGCGGGTATCTTTGTCGACCGTGATCACACTCGAACCCACTTCCCTCGAAGGACACGGCGTGCGTCTCGAGCCGCTCGAGCGCGCGCACGGGCCCGCGCTCGCCGCCGCGGTCGGCCGGCTGTCGGAGCTCTGGTTCACCGCCGTGCCGCCGGCCGACGACGTGCCGCGCTACGTGGCCGACGCGCACGCGGGACGGGACGCGGGGCACATGCTGCCATGGGCGGTGCGCGAGCTCGGGACGGGCGACGTCGTCGGCAGCACGCGCTATCACGACATCGTGCCCGCGATCGATCGCGTCGAGATCGGCTACACCTGGTACTCGGCGCCCTGGCAGCGCAGCCACGTGAACTCGGCGTGCAAGCTGCTCCTGCTCGGCCACGCGTTCGAGACGGTCGGATGCCGAGTGGTGGGGCTGCGCACGGACAACTTCAACTTCCGCTCGCAGCGCGCGATCGAGGCGCTCGGGGCGAAGCGCGACGGCGTGATCCGCCGGCACGCGCCGCGCCGCGACGGGACGGTGCGCGACACGGTCATCTACAGCATCCTCGCCGAGGAATGGCCGGACGTGAAGCGGCATCTTCTCGGGCGGATCGCACGGCTGCGGAGCGGGCAGCCGACGCCGTGACCGCCTCGCTCCACACCTCGCACCTCACGCTGCAGCCGTATCTGCCGGCGCAGCTGCTCGCGCTGATCGACGGCGTGCCCGAGTTCGAGGCGAGCATGGGCATGCGCTCGGGCGACGGGCTGCGCGACTTCTTCGTGTCGGACGACGTCTCGCCGCACTGGCTCGCGCTGCTGCGCATCTCCTCGGCGGCCGATCCATGGATCTTCGGCTTCGCCGTGATCCACGACGACGATCGCCGGGTGATCGGCGGGGCGTCGTTCAAGGGGCCGCCGGACGAGGACGGGGTGGTGGAGATCGCGTACGGCATCGTGCCCGGGTATCAGGGGCGCGGCTACGCGACGGAGGCGGCGTCGGCGCTCGTCGGCTTCGCGCGCGAGCGGGTGGACGTCCGCGCGATCCGCGCGCACACGCGGCCGGAGCCGAATGCGTCGACGCACGTGCTGGCGAAGTGCGGCTTCCGGCATCTCGGAGAGGTCGAGGATCCCGACGACGGACTGGTCTGGCGGTGGGAGCGGCTGGTCGACTGAGGGCCGGCGCGAGCGTATCTTGGCTCGCGTCGCGAACGTGACGGCGACGGACTTTCCCCTCGCGCAGCAGATGCCCTCGTCTCCCTGGTGGCTCCGCGTCCGGCACGGCTTCTCGGTCGGCGCGCTGGTCGTCGCGCCGCTGCTCGGGCTCGCGTGGTCGTTGCTCGTGCCGATCTTCCGCGGCAGCCTCGACGTCGAGGTCACGAACGTGGCGGCGCGCCATGCGCCGTTCGTCACCGGCACGTATCTCGGCGTGCTGATGTCGTTCGCGATGATCCCGGCGGCGATGGCGTGGGGGCGGCTCGTTCGTCCCGCCGCGCCGGTGGTGAGCGACGTCGCGACGTTCCTCTGCGCCGCGGGCGCGTGCTTCCACGGCGGCGTGCTCGTGTTCCAGCTCGCCGAGGCGTCGGTGGTCGCCGGTGTGCACGATCATGGAGCCGCGGTGCAGGCCGTGACGCACCTGTTCGACACGAGCGCGTTCTTTCTCGTGCTCGCCCCATTCATCCTGTTCTACGTCGGGCTCGCCGCGCTCGCGGTCATTCTCTTCGTGCAGCGCGCGGCCGACCGCTGGATCGCGCCGTTCGTGCTCGTCGCGATCGCGGTCGAGCTGGCGAGCCCCCTCCCGTTCAAGGCGCGGCTCTTCTTCGCGATGCTCACGATCGCGTTCGCGGGCGTCGCGCGCGCGGTCTGGCAGGTGGGCGCGGAGGACTGGGCCGCGCGGGCGGCCGCATGACCGGCGATCGCCCGCCGATCATCTCTTCACGCTGACGGACATGGCCACTGTCGACCGCGCGCTCGTTCCCGCCGCCGTGCTCGCCCTCGGGCTCGCCCTCGGCGGCTTCCTCGCCGGCAACGGCTTCGCCCGGGCGCGCGCCGCCGACCGGTACGTGACGGTGAAGGGCGTGGCCGAACGGGAGGTGCGGGCGGACCTCGCCATCTGGCCGCTGCGGGTGGTGGGCGCGGACAACGATCTCTCGGCGGCGAACGAGAAGGTGGCGCGGAACGTGGCGGGAGTGAGGCAGTTCCTCGCGCGCCACGGGCTGGACACGACCCAGGTGCAGCTCGCCGACTTCTCGGTAAACGACGCGCTCGCGCAGGAGTACACGCCGGATCGCCCGCCGGCGAATCGGTACGTCATCCGGCAGACGATGCTCGTGCGCTCGAACCAGCCGGACCGCGTGCTCGCGGCGAGCCAGCAGGTCCGCGAGCTCGCGTCGATCGGCGTGGTGATCTCGTCGGGGGGCGACATGGGCAGCGGCCCGACGTTCGTCTTCTCGGGGCTCAACGGCCTCAAGCCGTCGATGATCGCCGACGCGACGGCGCGGGCGCGCGAGGCGGCGGCGCAGTTCGCGCACGACTCGCACAGCGATCTCGCGGGAATCCGGCAGGCGAACCAGGGCGTGTTCGAGATCCTGCCGCGCGACCAGGCGCCGGGAATCTCCGAGGGGAGCCAGATCGCGAAGGTCGTGCGCGTGGTGTCGACGATCGACTATTACCTGCGATGACGGCGCCGCCGGAGCCGCGGCGGATCGTCGGCTATCACCGCGACGAGCTCGGCGACTGGGTGGCGGAGCTCGAGTGCGGCCACGGGCAGCACGTGCGTCACGATCCGCCCTGGCAGGTGCGCGAGTGGGTGACGACGGAGGCCGGCCGCGCGGAGCATCTCGGCACGATCCTCCTCTGCGTGAAGTGCGCCGAGGGCGCAGGGCCGGATACGGTCGCCGACGGCACGCCATGACGCTCGAGCCGCGGGATCCGAGGTACGCCGAGCGCGTGCGCGAGAGCTTCGCTCGCCAGCGGTTCATGGCGACGCTGGGCGCGACGCTCGAGTCGGTGGCGCCGGGCGAGGTGCGGATCGCCTTCACGCATCGCGACGAGCTGACGCAGCAGCACGGCTTCCTCCACGCCGGCGTGCTCGCCTCGGTCGTGGACAGCGCGTGCGGCTACGCAGCGCTGTCGCTGATGGAGCCGGGCACGGGCGTGCTGAGCATCGAGTTCAAGATCAACATGCTCGCTCCGGCGACCGGCGAGCGCTTCGCGGCCGTCGGGCGCGTGCTGCGATCGGGCCGCACGGTCACGGTGTGCACCGGCGAAGCGATCGCCCTGAGCGACGACGGCCCGGTGACGGTGGCGACGATGCAGGCGACGATGATGGGCGTGCGGAGGGAAGGGGTGGCGGATTGAGGCGGTGACTTGGCTCGTTGAACCAGTGACTTGGTGACTTGGCTCGTTCGTGACTTGGTCGGTGACTTCGATTGAGCAGTCGAACCAAGTCACCTTGGTTGAGTCGCGGAGCAGACGCTGGTGAGCATGGAGGCGGAAGGTCTTGCTTCAGCCTCGATGCTCCCGACCTCGACCCCGGCGCTCAACCAGCCTGGAGTCTCCACGGCGTGACTTGGTTGGCGTGAGGGGCCGGTGCAGTTCCGAGCCCCAAGGCACCGACCAAGTCGCGAACGATCCAAGTCACCAACTCACCGCAGTTCAGTGCGTCAACGCATACACCACGTAATTCGTCGCCAGCTTGTACGCGTCGTTGGTGAAGTTGACCGCATAGTAGCCCTGGCCGGACCACTCCATGTAGTCGCCGATGTCGTTGTTGTAGTTGATCACCACCATCAGGCGCTTCGTCGGGTCGTTGTCCTCGTAGATCCCCCGGTACTCGGCGAGCGCGTCGTCGCGGTCGGGGTGGTGCATCCCCTTCAGCGTCTCGATCCTGAAGAACGAGTTGAAGATCGGGTTCGTGACGTCGAGCGGGACGATGCGCGCGTCGGGGAGCACCTCGTGCATCGAGCGCTCGAAGTTGTTCCACTGCGCCGGATAGAAGAAGTCGTCGACGATGAGGAAGCCGCCCTTGTTCAACCAGGTGCGCAGCCCGGCGGCCTGGCTCGAGTCGGGATGCCACCAGCCCGGCTCCGAGAGATACGCCACGGGATAGCGGCCCAGCTCCGGGTCGTCCATCGCGTGGATGTTGCTCTCGCGGACGTGCGGATGGACGGTGGTGAGATCGTTGAGGATGGTCATGAAGTTGCGCTCCATGGCCGGATAGTCGAACTCCCATCCGCTGCGGCCGTAGACGGTGTAGCTGAGCCGGACGAAGGTGAACTTGCCGTCGTACGCCGCGTTCGGCTCGGCCGTGAATCGTCGCCAGCGCTGCGCACCGGCGCGCGCGCCGACGAGGAGCGCCGCGAGCGCGAGCGCGACGCCGGCGGACCGCCGCCAGCGTCGGACGCGTCGCGCCGTCGTCGCCGCCACGCGCTACCGCTCGCGCCGGCCGCCGGCGAGCGACCGGTAGTACTCCTCCACCTCGGCGCGGTATTGCTCCGGCACCGGTGAGCGCGTGCCGAGGGCGGGGCCGCCAGGCTGCGCGCCGGAGAGCTGGCGCGCGAGCGCGAACTCGAAGTCCTTGAGCCCGTCGATCACGCTCGACTCGAGGCGCTCCACCGCGCGCGGATCGTCGAGCGCGCCGCTCCGCTCGAGCTGGCGCAGCGCGTCGATGCTGCGATCGAGCTCGGAGACGTCGACGCCGGCGCCCGCGAGCTGACGGCGCAGGGCTTCGGCGTTGGCGCGGCGCAGCCCGAGCGCACGCGAGAGCTGGCGCGGATCGCCGTCGGACGGCATGCCGCCGTCGGCGCTCGCGGCGGACGGATTCTGCCCGCCGGGCGCGCCGCCGCGCTGCGCCTGCTGGCCGCGCTGACCCTGTCGTCCGCCCTCGCCTTGCTGTCCCTGCTGACCGCTCTGTCCCTCCGGTCCTTGCTGGCCGGCCTGCGCCTGCTGGCCGGACTCACCGTTCTGGCCTTGCTGGCCGGCGCGTTGGCCCGGCTGCTGGCCCGGCTGCTGGCCGGGTTGCGGTCCGTTCGCGCCGCGCTGGCTCGCGCGACCCTGCCGGTCCGCGAGCTCGTCTCGTAGGGACTCGAGCCCGCGCACCAGCTCGCGCGTGCGGTCGAGCGCCTGATTGCCGCGTCCCTGCGCCGGCGACGCACCGATCGCGCCCGACGCCTCGCGCATTCGGTCGGCGAGGCCGGCGATGTTCTCGCCGATCTGTGATTCGATCGCGTTGGAGTAATCGGTCGAGGCGTTGCCGAGCGCGCGCTTGGAGAACTCGATCTTGTCCTTGATGCGCTGCTCGCGCACCGCGTCCGCCGCCTCGCCGGTCTTGCGCGCCGCGTTCGGCTGCTCGGCGCGCGCCGCGCGGCTCACGCGATCCGCCTCCGCCTCGAAGCGCTCGACGGCGCTCGTGAGCGAGTCCTTCTGCTGGGAGAGCCGGCGAATGCGCTCGCCGCGCTGCGCCGGCGAGCCCGCTCCGCTCGCCCGCACGCCGTCGGCGATGCGGCTCTGCTGCTCCTGGAGCTGGCGCGCCTGCCGCTCGAGGTCGCGCACGCTCTCGGCGACGCGCTGCGAGCGGGCGCCCTCGAGCCCGCCGGCCGCGCGGCCGAGCTGCTCGAGCGCCTGCGCGCCCTGCTGCGGCGATCCCGTTGCGGCGCGGCGCATGGCGTCCGCGGCGCGCTGGAGCTCCTGCGCGGCCTGCGCGAGCTCGGGCTGCTGCCGCTCTCGCGCGAGCCGCTCCAACCGCCGCGCCTCCTCCTCCGCCTGGCGCGCGAGCTCGCGCTGCGACGCGCCGCCGCCGCCGCCACCGCCGCTCGCGCTCTGATTCTGGCCCATCCGCTCGCGCATCTGGTCGGCGAGCCGCTGCATCCGCTCGTTCTCCTGCTGCTGGCGCCGCGCGAGCTCCTTCAACCGCTCGAGCGCGGCGTCGGCCTCGCGCTGGCCGTTCTGCTCCTGCTGCGACTCGCGCTGCACCGCCTCGTACTGATTGCGCATCTTGTCGGTCTGCAGGTCGAACAGGTCGGCGAGGTCTTCCGGACGCTGCTGCGCGCTGCCGCCACCGCCGCCGCCCTGCTGCTGGCCGAACTGCACCTGGACGTCGCGGTACATCGCCTCGGCGCGCTGCAGCCGCTGGAGCGCCTGCTGCTCGGGACCGAGCGCCTGTCGTCCCTCGCCGCGCACGAGCAGCTCCTCGGCGGCGCGCAGCGAGGCGGCAGCCTGGCCGAGCTCCGCCTGGATGTGGATGAACATCGTGTCGGCGCGCGCGGCGCCGCGCTGCTGCATCTGCCGCGCGAGCTGCTCGACGTCCTCGCGGAGCCGCGCCTCGGCGATGTGGATCGTCGCCACGTCCTCGCGACGCTGGCGGGGCGGCGTGGCCGCGCTGTCGCGCAGCCAGTTGAAGGTGCCGGCGACGACCTCGCGCTGGCGCGGCACGAAGCCGTCGGGAGAATCGGCGCCGCCGCCTCCGCCGCCGCCGCCCTGCTGCTCCGCCTGGTGGTACGTCTTGCCGAAGGGACGCACCTCGAGGAAGTAGACGTCGCTGCTGCCGACGTTCCCCGCGCCGTCGCGCGCGACCGCGTTGTACGCGATGAGATCGCCCGGCTGCAGCGACTGCTCCTCGAGAAACATCGTGTACGCGGCGCGCGGCTCCTTCGCGCCGCGGCTTCCGCCGGCCAGCGGCACGCGCTTCTCGTCGCCGCCGTTCACGCGGTAGCGCAGCTCCATCGACTCGACGCCGTAGTCGTCCGAGCCGCGCACGGCGATCGTCAGCTCCTCCACGTTCGTGACCTTCGTGTCGCGGCCGGGCTGCTCGATCGACACCCGCGGCGGGCGATCGGGGAGCGCATCGACTGCGTACTGTACCGGGCCGGTGACGCTGCTGCCGTCGGCGCCGACGAGATCGATGCGATAGAAGCCGCTCTTCCGCACGCGGAAACTCGCGCTCAGCGCGCCGCTGTCCCCCGCGACGAGTGGCACCGAGCTGCCGTCGTCGAACGCCACGGTGCCGCCGCGCACCGGCATCGTGATGCGCGGGCGCACCGTGACGTTCGTACCGACGACGGCCGCGACGTCGCCGCCGTCGTCCACGTGCTCCGGGGGAAGCCCGGTGTACGCCGGATAGCGCAGGTCGAGCGCGAGCCGGCTCACCGCCGGCAGGTTGGAGACGCTCAGCCGGTAGCGCGGTGAGCGCACGCCGTTCGACTCGACGTAGTAGTCCGTCGCGCGCGCGACGTCGAACAGCCGCGTGGTGAAGCGGCCGTCGGCCCGTTCGCGCACCATCGGCAGGCGCGTCCACTCCTCGGTCGAGTCGGCGCGCACGAGCAGCGCCGCGCTGTCGGCCGTGAATCCGGCCAGCGCCGCGCCGACGTCGACCGACGCGCCCTTCGGCACGGTCGCGTTGCCCGGCGCGACGTGCACGGCCATCGCCGGGGTCGCCGCCTCGGCGACGGTCCACGGCGCGAAGAGGGTGCGCGCCGCGTCGCGAACCTCGTCGGGGCCGAGCGCGAGGAGCAGCGCGCCGGCGACGACCGTCGCGCCGACGGTGCGAAGCGCGCGCACGGTGCGCGGGCGCTCGATGCGTCCGTCGCGCTCGATCGGCCGCAGCTCGCCGACGGTGCGCGCGACGAGCCGCGCCGTGAGCGCCGGCGACGCGCGCTCGGCAGGCGGCGCATGCACCTCGTGCACGGCGGCGATCAGCGCCTGGCGCAGCTCGGGGGCGCGCTCCTCCACGTACAGCGCGAACCGCTGGTCGCTCGTTCGGCGCGCGAGCGGGAAGACGAGGAAGCGCACGAGCGCGCCGACGATGAGCGCGTACGCGACGACGCGCAGCGCGATGACGCCCGTGCCGCCAGCCCCGCCGGCGCGCACGACGACGAATCCCGCGAGCAGTCCGATGAGCGCGGCGAGCGCGACCCACGCGAGCGCCTCGAGCACGATCCGTCGCCGCCACTGCCGGCGCAGCGCGCCGAGCGATGCGAGAAGTTGATCGGATTGCGTCATGTGCGTTCTCCGGAAGTCGGAACGGTCGACAGCGGGTTCGCGACGCCGCGCCAGCCGCGGCTCGCCATCAGCATCTCGAGCAGGAGCAGCACGGCGAGGCCGCCGATCACGAGCCGCCACAGGCCCTGCCTCTGCTCGATCTCGGCCGCCGTCGGCGGCGCGTCGTCGGCGGAAGCGCTGGCCGCGCCGGGCCTGAGGCTCGCGAGGAGCTCGGCCGCCGGCACGGCGGTCAGATCGGATTCCGCGGCGGGCGCGTTCACCGCGAGCTCCCGCACCGCCGCGCCGCGCGCTTCGCCGTCGTGCAGGACGTAGAGCCCCGCGTGGCGCAGCGGCACGCTCACGGCGCGCGTGTCGCCCGCGGCGCGGACCTCGCGTTCGGGGCGGAGGATCGAGCCGTCGGGCGCGGACACGACGGGATCCTGCGCCGTCGAGGGAAGCAGCCAGCTCTCCCCCGTCTCGCGCGCGAGCTGCGTCGCGTCGCGGTGCGTGGCGTAGAGCGCGAGCCGGCGCACGAACGGCACGAACGCCGGCTGCAGCGGGAAGTCGCCGGAGCGCGCGTCGAGCGGCGCGCCGAGCATGATCACGCGGCCGCTCCCTTCGCTGCGCTCGGCCACGGCGGCGGAGCCGTCGTCGAACCGCGCGACGACCTGGCCGGCATTCGCCGGCTCGAGGCGCGCGTAGCGCAGGAAGCGCGGCGCGACGAGCGCCGCCGGCGTCTCGCGGAAGGGGGTGAGCAACGGATGATCGATGCGCACGTCGCCGAGCGAGCCGCCGCGGTCGTCGGACCGGTCGGCGAGGCCGCCGACCGTGGCGGGGAGCATCGGCGAATCGGCGCCGCGGCGTGCGAGCCGGCGGCCGGCGACCTCCACGAGCCCCCCGCCGTGCGCGGTCCATTCGGCCAGCGCGGTGCCCGACGAGCCGCGCGGCGGCGCGACGTCCCAGAGGATCACCAGCGTCGCGTCCTTCAGCGTCTCCGCGTCGAGCGACGACGCGCGTACGCGCTGGAGGCGCACCGAGGGCGCGCGTCCCACGGCGAGGGCGCGCTCGAGGTAGAGCGTCTCGTCGCGATCGGCGTCGTCGGGGGCGACGAGCAGCGCCGCGATCTCGTCGCTGGACGTCAGCGCGAATCGCGCCGTGTCGTCGGCGGCGAGCGAGTCGGGATCGATCGTCACCTCGCCGTGCACCTGGCCGGCGGGGATGGCCACGGGATCGAACGCGACGCGCGCGTCGCCCGCGCCCGCGTCGACGACGCGCGTGCCGCTCGGCCGCCCGTTCACGCGCAGCATCACCGTGGTGCGGCGCGCCGGCGTCGGGCCGCGCGCGGCGACGGTCGCCGTGACGGCGAGCTTCTCGCGGCCACCGTCGGTGAACGGGCGCGCTTCGGCGACGGACACGCTCGCGTTCGTGCGCGGGGCGGAGGAGAGACCGACGGCCCGTACGCGGAAGGAGCCCGGCAGCTCGAGGCCGGCGAGTCCCACCGTGCCGGCGCGCTGCAGATCGGAGATCAGCACGACGTCCACCGGCGACGTCCCCGTGCGTGCGTCGGACGCGATCTGGCGCGCGGCGCGGAGTCCGGCGGCGAAGCGCGTGCCCACGGCCCCCGCGCGCGCCCGCTCGAGCGCGGCGAGCACCAGCGCGCGGTCGGCCGTGAGCGGCTGCGCGACGTCGGCCTCGTCGTCGAACAGCACGAGCGCCGCGCGGTCGTCGGGGCCGAGCGCCGAGACGATGCGGCGCGCCGAGTCGAGCGCGGCGGGCCACACGCCGCGATGGCTCATGCTCATCGAGCGGTCGAGCAGCAGGATCACCGTGCGGGGCTGCGTGGCGGCGCTCACGATCCCCGGCTTCCACCACAAGGGGCGCGCGAACGCGAGCACGAGCAGCACGATTGCCAGCGCGCGAAGGAGCAGGAGCGGCCAGTCGGTGATGCGCCGACGCTGCGCCGTGCGGATCGGCAGGCGCTCGACGAACATCAGCGACGGGAAGCGATGCGGCGTCTCCTTGTCCCTGTGCCGCAGATGCAGCACGATCGGGACGACGATCGCGGCGAGCCCGGCGAGGAAGGCGGGGACGAGGAAGCCCATCAGCGCACGCGGCTCCGCGCGAGGCGGCGGTCCAGGTACGCGTGGAGGGCGGCGTCGAGCGGCTTGTCGGTCTCGACGCGCACGTAGTCCGCGCCCGACGCCACGAGCCGCCTGGACACGGCGTCGCGATGCGCCGCGGCACGCGCGAGGTAGCGCGGCCGCAGGTCGTCGGGACGGACGGCGATCCGCACCTTCGATTCCGCGTCCTCGAAGGTCGCGCCCGCCGTGAACGGGAAATCCCGCTCGGCGGCATCGATGACGTGAAAGACGATGAGATCCTGCCCGCGCAGCCGGAGCGCATCGGCGGCGCGGCCGAGCGCCGTCGGGTCCTCGTAGCAGTCCGTCACGAGCACGGTGATGCCGGCGCGCGTCGTGAGGTGCGCGAGCCGCTCGATCGGATTGGCGAGCGCGCCGCCTCCACCCGGCTTCGAGCGGCCGAGCGTGTGGAGGAGCAGCTGCAGATGCCGCGCCGACGGCGGCACGACGTCGACGACGTCGCCCGAGAAGGTGGCGAGGCCGACGCGATCCCCCTGGCGCTGCGAGAGCCACGCGAGCGACGCGACGAGGAAGCGCCCGTAGTCGTACTTCGTGACCGCGCCGCTCCCGTAGTCCATCGACGCCGAGGAATCGAGCGCGAAGAGAACGCTCGCGTTCGTGTCCGCCTCGAACTCCTTGATGAAGAAGCGATCGGTGCGGCCGAGGAGCCGCCAGTCGATGCGCCGGAGGTCGTCGCCGGGCTGGTACTGCCGGTGCTCGGCGAAGTCCGACGACGAGCCGCGCCGCATCGAGCGGTGCTGGCCGTGCATGAACCCGTCCACCACCGTGCGCGCGAGCAGCGCGAGGTCCGAGATCCGGGCGAGGAGCGCGGGATCGAGGAACGCGGCGGGGGCGGTGTTCGCGGGCACGTCAGAGCGCCGAGCGAGGGGTGGGAACGGCGCCGAGCAGCTTCGTCACGATCGAGTCGGCGGTGACCTTCTCGGACTGCGCCTGGAAGTTGAGGAGCAGGCGGTGGCGCAGCACCGGGAGCGCGAGCGCCCTGACGTCGTCGTAGGCGACGTGCGCGCGTCCCTGAAGCAGGGCGCGCGCCTTGGCGCCGAGCACGAGCGCCTGCGCCGCGCGCACGCTCGCCCCGTACGAGACCCACTCCTTGATGAAGGGAGGCGCCGCGCTCTCGCCGGGCCGGCTCGTGCGCACGAGCCGCACCGCGTAGCGCGTGACCTCGTCGGCCACCGGCACGCGGCGCACGACACGCTGGAAGGCGAGGATCTCCTCGCGCGAGACGACGGGTTGCACCGCCTCCTGCGGCACCGTCGTCGTCGTGCGCACGACGGCCACTTCCTCCTCCTCGGGGAGATACGACAGCACGATCTCGAACATGAACCGGTCGAGCTGCGCCTCGGGGAGCGGGTACGTTCCCTCGAGCTCGATCGGGTTCTGCGTCGCGAACACGAAGAAGGGCGGCTCGAGATCGTAGGTGCGCCCCTGCACGGTGACGCGCCGCTCCTGCATCGCCTCGAGCAGCGCGGCCTGGGTCTTCGGGGGGGTGCGGTTGATCTCGTCGGCGAGGAGGACGTTCGCGAACACGGGGCCGGGCATGAAGATCAGCCGGCGACGTCCGGTCTCCGGGTCGTCCTGGATGACGTCGGTGCCGGTGACGTCCGACGGCATGAGGTCCGGCGTGAACTGGATGCGCGAGAAGGTGAGGTGAAGCGCACGCGACAGCGTCGAGATGAGCAGCGTCTTGGCGAGACCGGGCACGCCGACCAGCAGGCAGTTCCCGCCCGCGAACAGCGCGACGAGCGCCTGCTCGACGATGTCGTCGTTGCCGACGATCACCTTGCGCACCTCGCCGGCGATGCGGCGGCCGGCGTCGGCGAGGCGGTCGGCGAGCTCGGCGTCGTCGAGACGCTCCAGAGCGGCGGGGGAGGCGGTAGCGGTCAAGCGGCTCCTCGTGGTCAGCGGGTGAGGGCGTACACCAGATAGTTGACGCCGAGCTTGTAGGCCTCGTTCGAGGCGGCGACGGGGAAGATCGACTCGTCCGACCACTCCCAGTATTCCGACACGTCGTTGTCGTAGTTCACCACCGCGAGCAGGCGCGCGTTCCGGTCGTTGTTCTCGTAGAAGCCCCAGAACTCCGAGGGCATCCCGTAGTACGGATGGGTGTAGTCGAGCGACGTGACGTGATAGAACGAATCGAACACCCGGTCGTTCGGGGTGAGCCGCACCGGATGCAGCTCGGGGAAGACGCGCCGCATCTGCTGGGTGAAGTTCACCCAGTCGCCGCTGGCGAAGTCGTCGAACATGATGAACCCGCCCTTGAGCAGATAATTCCGCAGCCCCTTCACCTCGGCGTCGGTCGGCTGCCAGTAGCCCGCCTCGCAGAGGTAGGCCACGGGGAACTTCATCAGCTCGGGGTCGTCGAGGGTGAAGATGTTGCTCGCGCCGGTGCGCACGTGCATCGTCGTCACCGCCTCGATGATCTTCGGAAAGTGGCGGTCGCTGCGCGGGTAGTCGTGGTCCCACTTCACGTCGCGCCGGAACCCGCCGAACCCTTCGGGCGGGGTGTACCTGATGCGCGCGTAGGTATAGCGGCCGTCGTAGGGCACGTTGGGCTCGTAGCTCACGGGCCCGAACCGCCCCTGCGCCCAGCCGAGCAGCGGCGCGGCGAGCACGCCGAGCACGACGATCGTCGTCGCGGCGAGGACGGCGCGCTTCACGGGCTCGTCCCCGCGCCGCCGCGCGCACGCAGCTCGAGCAGCAGCGCCTGGCCCTTCTCGAACGACGGCGCCTGCTCGAGCACGCCGAGGATCTCGCGCCGCGCCGCCGCGAGCTCCCCCGACGCGGCGAGCTCGCGCGCCAGCTCGTACCGCGCGTCGATCGGATCGGGCGGATCGAGCGCGACGATCGCCCGCCGCTCGCGCAGCGCCGTCCGGTGGTCGCCCGCGCGGCTCGCGAGCTCGGCCAGCCGCGTATGCACGCCGACGTCGTACGGCGAGATCCAGAGCAGCCGCTCGAGCGGCGCCCGCGCGCCGAGCGAATCGCCGCTGCGCGCGCGGAGGTCGGCCTCGAGCATGTTCGCGTCCCACGCCGTCTCGTTGCGCGACGTGACGCGCACGATCTGCGCGAGCGCCTCGCGGAGATCCCCGCGGTCGGCGGCGAGGCCGGCGAGATACTGCGCCGGCGCGTCGGGTCCCGCGTACTCGGGGAAGAGCGCCTCCGCCCGCTCGAGCACGGCGCGCGCCGAGTCGGCCTGCTTCGCCGCGACGAACGCCGCGCCGCGCCGCATCGCCTCCACGAACGAGCCGCCGATCGGCTTGCCGCTGTCGGCCGGCGCGATCGCGCGGAACGCGGCCGCGAACCTCGCGTGCACCCATCCGTCGAACGTCTCGTCGAGCTGCGCCGGCGTCAGCTTCAGCACGCGCGCGAACGCCTGCGGCGTGCCGAGCCCGTCCCGATACGCGAGCAGGAGATCGGTGAGCGCCTTCGCGCCGTACTGCGACTCGATCATCTCGCACACCAGCGACGCCTCGTAGTAGCTGAGGATCGTCTCCGCGGCGTACCGCGGCCGCACGAAGCCGTCGTTGAGCTGGCTCGGCGGCCGCAGCCGCTTGCCGCCGTACGCGGCGATGAACTCCGCCGTCGGCCCCGCGCCCCACCCGCTGCGCGCGCGCCGCTCCTCGAGCACGGAAAGGCCCTCGGAGAGCCACCGCGGCACGCGATGCTCGCTCAGCCCGAGCGTGAACGCGTGCGTGAGCTCGTGCCACGCGGTGGAACCCCAGTTGAACTCACCACGCTCGCGCGCCGACGGCGCATCCAGCGCGAGCAGGTTGCCGAAGCTCACGCCGAGCGCGCCGAGTCCCGTGATCCCCATCGTGCGGACGGAGAAGTCCGCGTGCTGCGCGTACAGCTCGATCCGGATCGGCCCGCGCGGCGCATACCGGTAGCGCTTCGACAGCGAGTCGTACGCCTCGTCGAGCAGCGGCACGAGATAGGTCGTCAGCAGCGCGGACTCCCCCGGCGGCGCGACGATGCGGAACCGCGGCGTCTCGGTGACGCGGAACGACTTGAGGTGATCGAGCAGGTCGAGCGTGTTCTTGTGCCACACGTTGAACGGGTCGAGCGCGAAGGCGCGCTCGAGCCGCGCGCGCCCGCGCTCGATGTCCCCCGCGCGCAGCTCGGTCGTCCCGAGCAGCCCGAGCGCGCGCACGGAGAGCGAGTCGAGCGCGAGCGCCTCGGTCGCCATCCTGATCCCCTCCGCGTACCGCCGGTGCGCGACCGCGGCCTCGGCGAGCTCGGCGTAGAACGCCGACGGTCTCGGATGAAGGCGTCGCGCCGCGGCGAGCGCGCCGCGGTACTGCGCCGAGTCGCCCTCGAGCCATGCCACCGCGCCGAGCATCGACCACGCCGGCATCGACGCCGAGTCGACCGCGAGTGCTCGTCCCACGGCGGACCTCGCCGAGTCGTACGCTTCCGCGGCGAGGTGCTGGCGCGCGAGCAGCAGCCACCCGTCGACGAGCGAGGGATTCGCTGCCAGGGCACGGCGGAGCAGGGGTGCCGACGGCGCGTCGCCGGAGAACGCGGCGACCTCGCTCAGCCCGAGCAGGGCGCGCGCATCGTTCGGCGCCTTGCGCAGCACCTCGTCGAACGACGCCTTCGCGTCGGGCGCGTTGTACTTCTCGAGGAAGAGCTCACCGGCGCGCAGGCGCGCGTCGAGGTTCGTCGGGTCGGCCGCCCACGCGGCGTCGAACGCGGCGAGCGCGCTCCGGATCGCCTGCGCGTCGCCACGCGACCGCAACAGGTACGCGCGCCCCGCCGCGACGTGATCGCTCGACGACCAACCCGAGGCGCCGCGCTCGTAGGCGCTCGTGATCGTCGCGGCGCGGCGCAGGGCGTCGGCGTCGTCGCCGCGACGCTGCGCGAGCTCGGCGAGCGTCACCGCCGCGGAACGCCAATCCTCGCTCCCGCTCGACACGGCGCGCTGGAGCGACGAATCCGCCGCCGCGAGCCGCCCGCGCATCACGAGCACCTCGCCGAGCACCGCCTGGAGCGGCGCACCGCCGGCGCGCGCCGCGGCGATCGCCTCGTCGAGCTTCCCCTGTGCGGCGAGCGTGCGTACCGCGCGCGCGTCGGGGGCGCGCTGCCACGCGCACACGACGCATGGAAGAAGGAGCAGCCAGCGCGCGCGCATCACGGCGTCCGCTCCAGCGCGCGAATCGCCTGCGTCTTCTCGGCCACCTGCACGAGCAGCCGCTCGAGCTCCGCCTCGTACGCCGACGGGGGCATCGCGTCCTTGCGGGAGCGGAGCGCGGCGACCTTCGCCTCGAGCTCGGCCCGCTCCGCCACGAGCGCCGCCGCGCGCGGGTTCGCCGGCCCGCGGCGCGCGCCGAAGCTCACCGAGCGCGCGAGGGTGCTGTCGCTGAGCACCGCGTGCTCCGTCTGCATCGCATGGTCCGTCTCGTACGCCCGCGCGACTTCCTTGCGGGCGAAGGTGAACGCCTCGAGCACGCTGACGCGGCCGTCCTTGTCCGCGTCCGCCTCGTCGGAGGTGAGCCCTCGCACGAAGGGCGTCGCGAACCTCGACTCGTTCCGCTCGAACGCCGTGCGCGTCGCCGTGACGATCACGCGGCGCGGACCGGCGAGCGCGCCGACGAAGTCTCCGCTCCCGCTCGACGCGTTCACGAACACGACCGTCTGTCGCCGGAAGCCGGCGAGCCAGCCCGCGAAGTCCGCCGCGGTCGCGTCCGGACCAGGCAGGCTGACGCGCGAGTCCGCCCCCTCGCCCGATCCGTGCCCGACGAGGAACACGAGCACGACGTCGCCCGGCGCGACGCGCGTCGAGAGGGCGAGGAACGCCTGCGCGAGCGATTCCTTCGTGGCGCGACCCGTCGCGTGCACGCGCGTGCCCTTCTGATCCTCCGCCAGCACGACGATGCTCGAGTCGGGCACCTGCCAGCGCGAGCGCGCGCTGTCGGCGAGCGTCGACGTCACCGACTCGAAGGCGAGACGGTACGCCGGCTCGCCGGAGAGTCCGCTCACCGCGATCAGGTGCACGCGCTGCGCGCCGGCGCCGCGCGCGACGGCGCACGCGAGCGCGAGGGCCAGCGGGAGACGTCCGAGGAGCGGCACTCGGCGCGACACTAGGCGAGCCCTCGCCGCCGCCGATAGAACCATTCTGCGCCCAGCAGCGTCACGAGCAGCAGGAAGACGATGGGCATGTCCCACAGATCGTGTGCATCGCGTTGCGTGACGCCGCTCTCCGTGAAGTTGACGTCGTCCGCGAGTCGGGCGACGTCCGAGAGCACGTAGTACTTCCCGCCGGTCTCGCGCGCGACGTGCCGCAGCAGCCCGCTCTGCAGCTCGGCCTGCTCCACGTCCGCGCCCTGATCGTCGGCGATGAGCGCGCCGCTGGCGGAATGGAGCGAGTCGCCGCCCGCGCGCGCGCTCGCGGCGACCGCGTAGTTGCCACGCGCGTCGGGCACGTACCGCCCGACGTACGTGCCGTCGTTGGAGCGCGCGCGCTCGAGCGGGACCTCCACGAGCCCACCCGTCGGCGTGGTGATGCGCGCGACGACCGACGCCTGGCTCACCGGCGCGAACGTCGAGTCAACGACGCGTGCACGCAACTCCACCGGTTCGCCTGGCGCGACTCGCGCCGGCACCGCGGCGAGCTCCACCTGGTCGGGCACGCCTTCCACCATCCAGCGCAGCGTCTGCCGCCACAGCGACGCG
>DATJGU010000034.1:0-148237 GCA_035494615.1 Gemmatimonadaceae bacterium | reverse complement strand
AAGAAGCCGGCCACGAAGAAGCCGGGCAGGAAGAAGGCGACGGGAACGGCAATGAAGACGAGGACGAAGCCGGCGCGGTCGGCGCCGGCCGGCCGGCTCGCGAAGAAGGGAGCCGGCGCACGCCGCGGAGCTACCGCGGCCGCGCCGCAGGTGCGAGTGGCGGTCAGGTCGCTCGACCCGTTCGAGAAGTGCGGGCCGAACACCAGCGTGCAGCTCCTCTACCGCGTCGACGAGTCGGTCGAGGGGCGGAGCACGCCGCATCTCGTCTTCTTCGATCACCACGGTTGGTACTGCGAACATGGCCGCACCTGCCCTGCGGTCGGGCACGCGAAGAAGTACAACGGGCAGATCGCGCGAGTCTCGTAGCGAGCTCGCATTGGACTGACACGAAACGGCAGGATGAGAGAATGATCGCGAGACACGAGACGCATCTGGACAAGGTCGACATCTGGTCGGCGCTGGCCGCCCCCCTCCCCCACGGCGTGATCTCCTGGCGACAGGACGGCCGGCCCATCTCACGCGACGGGCGATATCTCGCCCGGTTCGTGGCGTACATCGAAGCGAACACGGTGCGGGAGCGGCTCGACGCCGTCGTACCCGGGGAGTGGGATCTCACCCTCGAGCTCCTCCCCCCGGTCACGGGCCTCGACGAGGACGCGAATCAGGGCGCCTGCTCGTTCAAGGCGCGGCTCCAGATTCTCGGCGTGATCCGCGAGGACGTCGGCACGGGCAAGGACTACAAGCAGGCGGCCACGGACGCGTTCAAGCGCGCGGCCGTGCGGTTCGGCATCGCGCACGAGCTGTACGCCTACGAGCAGAACTGGGTACAGATGGACGGTGACGGCCGGTACGCGAGGCCGCTCGAGGATCCCGCGGGCGCGTACGCGCGCCGCTACGGGCGTCCGCGCGCGGTGAGCACGGACACGGCAGCCGACGCGCCGGAGGAGCGCGCGACGGAAGTTCCCGGGTCGGCGGAGCCGGCACCGGTGTCCCAGGCGACGGGACCGCTCGCGTCGGATGAGCCGTCGTGCCCGAAGTGCGGCGGCCGCATGTGGGACAACCGGCTCACGAAGCGGAATCCCAAGGCGCCGGACTACAAGTGCCGCGACCGGTCGTGCGACGGCGTGATCTGGCCGGCGAAGGGGGCGAAGCCGGACAAGGCGGAGCCGGTGACGGCGGCGAGCGAGCAGACGGAAGAGATCCCGTTCTGATTCCGCGGCTCGACGACGAACGGGCGGTACCGACGAGAACGACCCCGGGAAAAGCGTGCTTCCCGGGGTCGTTCGTCTGGTGGGTCGGGTCGCCGACCGCGAGCGCCACATGCCGGGACCGGGGATCGAACCCGGATGTCCTCTCGGACACGAGATTTTAAGTCTCGCGCGTCTGCCAGTTTCGCCATCCCGGCGTGCTGCAGGTGCGAACGCACGAACGGGGGAGCTCTCGCTCCCCCGTTCGCGCCGCAGAGCGGGAAACGGGACTCGAACCCGCGACCCCAACCTTGGCAAGGTTGTGCTCTACCAACTGAGCTATTCCCGCGTGCCGACCGGAATATAAGGGCGGCCGGGGAGCCGAGGTAGGTGCGACGACGTCAACCCGGAACGCCGAGCGCGTGCACGGCGTACCACGCCATCCACGCGAGGAGTCCGGAGAGCGCGGCGTCCCCCGCGTCCGCGACGGCGACGCCCGCTTCGTCGACGACCCCGGCGGCGACCCCACCGTGCAGCGGCGCGTGACGCAGCCAGCGCAGCACCTGCTCGGCGTCGGGTCCGAGCAGCCGGCCGATCTCGCGCACGAGCATCGTGCGCTCGCGCGGGATGGCTTTCACGGTGCGGCGATACAGTGAGTCGGTACGGTCGAGCGCTTCGTAGAGCGGCAGCCAGACCGCGCTCGCCGTGGCCTCGTCGTCCTGTTCCGATCCGCCGACGAGATCGATCGACGCGCGCAGGACGCCCTTCTGATCGCGCTCGGGGGCGAAGTGGCGCTTGATCGCCGCGCGGACCGCCGCGGGGTCCTCGACCTCGCGCGACGTCTCTTCGTCGAGCGTCCGTCGCAGCACCTCGAGGGCCTGCGCGGCGGCTGCATTCGCGTGCAGCGTGAACGGATGGCCGACCGGCACGTTCCCCGGCGTCACCTCGCTCGAGTACAGGGAGTACCGCCGATCGCGGCGGTCGGCGAGGTCGTCGTGCGCGAGGTACAGCGCGTCCGCGATCGCCGGCTCTTCGACGATCGCGCCGTCGCCGGAGTCGCGCACGTAGCGATCGACGGCGATGGGATAGGCGGCGATGCCCTCGAGCGAGAAGCCGGATTCGAAGAGCGTTCCGTCGAGATAGTGGACGCCCCGTCCCGGCGCATAGCCGTGCAGCTCGCACACGCGCAGCAGCAGCTCGCGCGCGAGCCCGACGTCGGCGAGCTGCACGGCGGGCAGCGTCCACATGAGCGCATGCCAGTCGCGCACGGTCACGCCGGCGCCGTGCCACGGCGCGCGCGTGCGCACGAGATAGTAGTGCGCGTCGTCGAGCGCGCGCGCCACCGCGTAGAAGTAAGCGAAGAGCAGATTCCGGTTGATGAGCCGGTCCACCCGTTCCGAGCCAGTGCTCTGCTCGAGCTGCTGGAGCGCGTCGCGCGTGCCCGCGAGCAGCGAGCGCCAGCCGCGGCGACGGAGCACGGAGACCGTGGCCTCCGCGCCGTCGCGCTCGGGGCCGGCGGCGAGATAGAACGCGAGGTGCGCGCTGCCGCCGGCGGGCAGCTCCGTCGTGCGCGCCAGCGCGTAATGCGCGCCGTCGATCGTCAGGTCGCCGTCTTCGTCCGACGCGATCGCGATCGCCGCGAGCCCTGGCTGGTCGCTTCCCTCGAGGAGCAGGAAGCCGCTCTCACTCCTGCCGACGAGGGATGCGTCGTCCGTCGGACGCGGGCTGCGCACCCTCAGCTGCCGATGCCCGAGCGTGCCTTCCATGCGGACGCGCACCGAGCGCGCCGCGCCGCGGCTCTCGAACGCCAGCGCGTACACCGCGCCCGCGAGATCGAGGTCGCGCCCGTACGGCGCGAAGACGGTACCGCGCACCACGACGTCGCCGAGCGTGCACGTGAACGTGGGCAGCCACTCGAGCGCGCGTTCCCACGCCATCGTGCCGGCGTCGAGATCGTGGACGTGGCCGTCGATCTCGACGACCGGCCGGAGCAGCGCGGGGCCGCGTCCGTCGACGAAATCGGGCGCGCCGGCGAACTCCACCGCGGCGCGCGCGCCCCGATGCACCACCCCGAGGGCGTGGATGGAGCCGTCGGCGGGATGGATGCACGGAATGGCGAGCCAGTGATTCCCGGTCAGCTGCCAGGGAACCCGCGGAAGCGCGCGAACGGTCACGGAGCGTCGAGTGAAGTTGTTGGTGCCGCGCCCCAATGATAACCTTCGCCCCAATGCCGCCGCTCGCCGCAGCCGGATCCGCCGGCCCGCACCGCCGACACCGACTCGCGACGCTGGCGGCCGCCGCGGCGCTTCTCGCCCTCGGGGCGGCCGTGCCCGCGGCCAGCGCTCGCGCGCAGTCCACGCTCACGAACACGGACGAGACGACGCCGATTCCACGAGGCTGGTTCCGCCTCGGGATCGCGAACGCGTGGTCGCGCTTCGAGAGCCGCTTCGACTCGAGCGGCGGCATGGTGCCGCTCGGCGCCGAGCTGTCGACGGACTCGCTCGGCGCGCGGCAGTTGCCGCGGCTGGCGCCGGTGGAGGGCGCGCTGCAGACGCTCGCCGCCAATCCGCTGCAGCGGCTCACCTTCGGCCGGCTCGACGTGCGCAGCGACGCGCGCATCGTCACGACGCCGTTCGTGCTGGAGTACGGCGTCACGCGCCGCCTGAGCATCGGCGTGATGGTGCCGATGGTGCAGACGCGCCGAACGGCGCAGGTGCGCGTGAACGCGCGCGCGGAGGGCGAGGCCTCGACCAGCAACATGGGCTTCCTGCCCGCCGCGCAGCGCGAGGCGGCGGCGCAGGCGAATGCCCAGATCGTGGCCGCGCTCTCCGACGCCGCCACCGCGCTCGATGGATTGCTCGCCCAGTGCGCAGCGAACCCCGCGGCGCCGGCGTGCGATCCGGTGCGCGGGCGCGAGAGCGACGCGGCGGCCGCCGCCGCGCGCGCGGAGCAGTTCGCGCAAGCGGTGGCCACCGCGTACGGAACGACGACGGAGACGGCGATCGTCGCGCCGCTGCAGGGGAGCGATCTCGCCCAGGCGATCGAGGCGCAGCGCGCCGCGCTCGCGGCGCAGCTGGCGACGTACGCGCCCGGCACGACGATCGGTGCGCTGACCACGGCGGCGAACGAGCTGTCCTACATCGATCTGCAGGGACGCAACCGCGTGCCGGGGCTCCTCCAGACCGATCTCGGTGGAGGCCTCGATTCGATTCACACGTCGGAGCGGCTCAGCGTCGGCGACGTGGAGCTCCGTGCGCGGTTCCTCGTGCTCGACCACGCGCCGCGCGACTCGGCGGCGCGCGACGGACTGCTGTACCGGCTGGGGATCGGCGGCACGTACCGATTCAACACGAGCTGGCCCGATTCGGCGCGTGACCTGCTCGACATCGCGACCGGCACCGGCGCGGGAGTGGAGGGACGCGCCGCGCTCGAGGTGCAGTACGGGCACGTCGGTGCGGCCGTCGCGGCGCACTACGCGAAATCGTTCGCCCGCACGGTCGAGGTGCCCGTCGTCGGGTTCCCGATCGGCGGCTTTCCGTATCCGTCGTTCGGGGTGGTCTCGATGGCGGCGGGGGACGTGTTCGGCCTCGAGCTCGCGCCCCGACTCTTCCTCGGCCCGTGGCTGGCGTTCGAGGGGAATTACGGGCTGGAGCGCACCGGCGCGCCGACCGTCACGAACGCGCCGGAAGATCCCTGCGCCGGCTGCACCGCGCTCGCGGGCTCGATTCTTCCCGCGGCGACGACCGTTCATCGCGTCGGGCTCGGGGTGCGGTACTCCACGGTGGACGCATATCTGCGCGGCCGCGCGAAGTATCCGATCGAGCTGTCGATCCGGCACTTCGAGACCATTTCCGCCGACGCGGGAGTCCCGAAGCTCTTTCGCGATCAGATCCAGCTTCGCCTCTACTACCGGCTGTTCCGCTAGCGGGTTCGCCCCGAGCGGGGCATGGTCACTTCCGGGCGCGCTTCGCTCCGCGCGACGGCACGGCGACGGGCGCGTCGCCCGCGAGCGCCGCGGCGGTGTCGAGGAGCTCGCGCGCATGGGCGCGGCTCACGTCGCTCTCCGGGTCGCCGCCGAGCATGCGGGCGACCTCCGCGACGCGCCGATCTCCCTCGAGCACGGCGACGTCGGCGGTGGTGACGCCGCCGCGTGCGCCCTTGCTCACGAGGATGTGATGGTGCGCGCGTGCGGCGATCTGCGGCAGATGCGTGATCGCGAAGACCTGATGATGGCCGGCGACGCGGCGCATCGTCTCGCCGACCTGGAGTCCGACGCGGCCGCCGATGCCGGCGTCGACCTCGTCGAACACCAGCGTCGGCACGCGATCGAGGCGCGCGAGGATGGTCTTGAGCGCGAGCATGACGCGCGACAGCTCGCCCCCCGAGGCCACCCGCGCGAGCGGCCGTTCCTCGTGTCCGACGTTGAGCGAGACGCGAAACTCCACCGACTCCGCGCCCTCCGGGCCTGCGTCGCGCAGCGGGACCAGGGCCGCCTTGAAGTGCCCGTCCGGCATGCCGAGATCGGGGAGCACCTCGTCGACGGCGCGGGCGAGCCGGTCCGAGGCCTGCTCGCGCAGCGCGGTCAGGGCGGCGGCGCGCGTACGCAGCGCATCGTCGGCGGCGCGCTCGCGCTCCTCGAGCGTGCGCAGATCCAGGTCCGCCGAATCGACGAGATCGAGCTCGCTTCGCGCGGCGCGGCCCGCCTCGACGACGTCGGCGAGCGCCGGTCCGTACTTCTTGGTGAGCCGATAGAGCTGATCGCGGCGCCGCCGAACCTCCTCGAGCCGCGCCGGATCGAGCTCGACGCCGGACTGGTAGTCGGCGAGCTCGCGCGCGAGCGCTTCGAGGTTGTAGTACGCGGCGTCGTACAGCTCCTGGAGCCGCGCGAGCGACGGATCGACGCGCTGGATCGTCGCGAGCAGGCGCTCGACCGCGCCGAGCCGCTGGAGCGCCGATTCGTCCTCGCCTTCGAGGCATTCGACGATGCCGCCCGCGAGCTCGCGGAGCTCCTCGGCGTTCTCGAGCCGGCGCGCTTCCTCCTCCAGCCGCACGTCCTCCCCGTCGACGAGGCGCGCGCCCTCGATTTCCTGGACGACGTGCCGCAGATAGTCCGCGCGCTTCTCGGCGTCGGCGCGGCGCCGGCGCAGGTCGGCGATCTCGCGGCGGAGGCCGGCCAGCGTGACGTACGCGTCGTGCACGGCGCGCGCGGCTTCGGTGGCGCCGGCGAACGCGTCGAGGATGCGGCGCTGGGCGTCCGCGTCGAGCAGGGTCTGCGCCTCGTGCTGGCCGTGGAGATCGACGAGGAGCCGGCCGACCTCGGCGAGGATCGCCGCGCTGACCGTGGTGCCGTTCACCCACGCGCGGGCGCGACCGGCGGCGATCTCGCGCTTGAGCACGACGAACGGCTCCTCCGCGTCGATGCCGCGTTCGTCGAGGAGGGCGGCGATCTCCGGCCGATCGCCGACGTCGAACACTCCCTCGACGGATGCGCGATCGGCTCCGGTGCGGATGAGGTCCGCGCTCGCCCGCTCGCCGAGCAGGAGTCCCAGCGCTCCGACGATGATCGACTTGCCGGCGCCCGTCTCTCCCGACAGCACGTTGAACCCGCGCGCGAGCGGAAGCGAGAGCGACTCGATGATGGCGAAGTTCCGAATGCGCAGCTCGGTCAGCATCGGGTGCGTTCGTCGCGCTCGAGCAGCCCTCCCCACTGGAGCTTCTCGCGCAGCGTGGAGAAGAAGCTGTGCTCGGGAAACCGGACGATGGAAACGGGGTGTCGCGAGCGCCGAACGACGAGCCGCTCGCCCGACGCGAACGTACAGCCGACCTGGCCGTCGACCGTGACCATCAACTCGTCGGGCCCATCGTTCGCACGCACCGTCACGTCGGTGGTGGGGGGCAGGACGAGCGGTCGGAGCGCGAGGGTGTGCGCGCTCACGGGGGTGAGGAGGATCGTCTCGAGCGTCGGGACGATCACCGGGCCGCCGGCGGAGAGGTTGTACGCGGTGGATCCGGTGGGCGTGGCGATCACGACGCCGTCCGCCGAGAACTGGCCCACCGTCTCGCCGTCGGCCTCGACGCGGACGGAGACGACGCGCGCGAAACCGCCCTTGTGCAGCACGACGTCGTTGAGCGCGCGCCACCGCTCGCGCTCGACGCCCGCCGCGTCTTCGACGCGCGCGTCGAGCGTCATGCGCGCCTCGACGCGATAGTCGTTCGCGGCGAGCCGGCGCAGCGACTCCTCGAGCTTCGACGCCGGACAGCAGGTGAGGAAGCCGAGCCGGCCGAGGTTGACGCCGAGGATCGGCACGGGGCGGTCCGGCACGATGCGCGCGGCGCGCAGCAGCGTGCCGTCGCCGCCGAGGGTGAGGAGGGCGTCGACGTCGGCCGGCACGATCGGAGGCACGTCGCCGGCGGCCTCGCGCAATTCCGCCTCGTACGACAGCTCGAGCCCGAGCGCGGGGGCGAGGCGCCGGAGCGTGGCGAGGACGTCGGCGAGCCCGCCGTAGCCCTGGTGCCCGACGACGCCGACGCGGATCACCCCGCGAGTGCCTCGGACTCGCGCAGCGCCCGCACCCGCGCCGCGATGCCGTCGGCGTCGAGGCCGAGCGACGCGAGCTGCTTCGCGCGGGGCGCCGCGTAGACGATGCGATCGGGGACGCCGTGGGTCTGCACGCGTACCGTGGGATCGTGCCGCTCGATGACCGCGCCGATGTACGCGCCGAAGCCGTTGACGACCGTGCCCTCCTCGACGACGAGCACCTGGCGGTGGTTCGCGAGGATCGCGGCGAGGGTGACTTCGTCGTGCGGCTTGAGGAAGCGGCAATTCACGACCGTGACGTCGAGTCCTTCGGCGGCGAGCGACGCGGCTGCCCGGAGCGACGGCTCGACCATCGTCCCGACGGCGAGGATCGCCACCTCACTGCCCTGCCGCAGCACCTCCCAGGTGCCGAACGGCACGGCGGGGATGCCGGCGACGTCGGGCACGGGAGCGGGGACCACGTCGCGGGGGTAGCGCAGCGAGAACGGCCCACCCGCGTACTGCAGCGCGGTGCGCAGGAGGCCGAGCATCTCCGCGCCGTCGCGCGGCGCGGTGACGGTCACGTTGGGGACGGCGAGCATGTACGCGATGTCGTAGAGCCCCATGTGCGTCTCGCCATCCTCGCCGACGAGCCCGGCGCGGTCCATCGCGAAGATCACCGGCAGCGACTGGATGGCGCAGTCGTGGATGATGTTGTCGTAGGCGCGCTGCAGGAAGGTCGAGTAGATGGCGCAGATCGGGCGAAGGCCGCGCGTCGCCAGCCCGGCGGCGAAGGTGACGGCGTGCCCCTCCGCGATGCCGACGTCGAAGAAGCGATCGGGATGCATGGCGGCGAACTGGCCCACCCCCGTGCCGCTCGGCATCGCCGCGGTGATCGTCACGATCTTGTGATTCTCGCGTCCGAGCTCGGCGAGTCCCTTGCCGAAGATCGCGGTGTAGGTGGGGGTCGTCGACACGGCGGCGCGCTGCTTTCCCGTTCGCGGGTCGTGACCGGGGGGCAGCGCGTGCCACTTCTCCCCGCCCGCGTGCTCACCCGCGGGAAATCCCTTCCCCTTCTGCGTGATGACGTGCACGAGCCGGGGTCCCTCCAGCTCGCGCACCGTGGTGAGCGTCTCGAGGAGCGCGTCGATGTCGTGGCCGTCGATCGGTCCGAAGTAGCGGAAGCCGAGCTCCTCGAACAGCACGCCGGGCGTGAGGAAGGACTTCATGCTCTCCTCCCACTTGCGCACGATCGTGCCGACCGGTCCCGGGGCGCTGTCCACGAGCTCGCCGATGCGCGTGCGCATCCGGTTGTAGAGCGGATTGCGCTGGATCGACGTGAGATACTTGTGCATCGCGCCGACGTTGGGTGCGATGGACATCTCGTTGTCGTTGAGGACGACGACGACGTCGCGGCCGGAGTGTCCCGCGTTGTTGAGTCCCTCGTACGCGAGACCGCAGGAGAGGGCGCCGTCGCCGACGATGGCGACGACCTTGAGATCCTGCTCGCGATTGAGGTCCCGCGCGGCGGCCATGCCGAGCGCCGCGGAGATCGCGGTGCCCGCGTGGCCGGCGCCGAAGGCGTCGTACTCGCTCTCGGTCCGCTTGAGAAATCCGGAGACGCCCGCTTCCTGGCGCAGCGTCTCCATGCGACCGTTGCGCCCGGTGAGCAGCTTGTGCGGATACCCCTGATGGCCGACG
This sequence comes from Gemmatimonadaceae bacterium, assembly GCA_035494615.1. Lineage (GTDB taxonomy): Bacteria > Gemmatimonadota > Gemmatimonadetes > Gemmatimonadales > Gemmatimonadaceae > AG11. The sequence goes on along the minus strand of DATJGU010000034.1, from coordinate 138,832 downwards.
TCCCAGACGAGCTGGTCGCGCGGCGTCCGGAAGACGGCGTGCAGCGCGATGGTGAGCTCGACGACGCCGAGCCCCGCGCCGATGTGGCCACCGGTGCGGGAGCAGACGTCGACGAGGCGCGCGCGCATCTCGTCGGCGAGGACGCGCAGCTCGTCGCGGGTGAGCGCGCGGAGGTCGGCGGGCGACTCGATCTGCTCGAGGAGAGTCATGGCCTCAGGAAATCTAAGACGTGCGCTCGATGGTGAAATGCGCGAGGCGCGCGAGCGCGGGCGTCAGCAGCCCGACCGAGGCGAGGGCGTCGCAGCCGTCGCGGACCAGCGCCGCGGCACGCGCGCGTGCGCCGTCCACGCCGAGGAGGGCCGGGTAGGTGCTCTTGCGCAGGGCCAGATCGCGGCCGGCGGTCTTGCCGAGCTGCGAGGTCGTGGCGGTCACGTCGAGGACGTCGTCGGCGATCTGGAAGGCGAGGCCGATCGCCTCGCCGTAGCGCGCGAGGGCGGCCAGCCGCTCGGCGGGGGCACGAGCGGCACGGCCACCGATCGTCGCGGCGGCGGCGATGAGCGCGCCCGTCTTGGCGGCATGGATGCGCTGGAGTTCCGCGAGCGGAAGGGGCAACCCCTCCCCCGCGAGATCGAGCAGCTGGCCGGCGATCATCCCGCCGGCGCCCGAGGCGATCATGAGCTCGCGGACGATGGCAGCGGCGTCGTCGTCGCCGAGCCCGAGCTCGCGCGCCGCGTCGAGCGCGGCGATCGCCGCGAGGGGCACCATGGCGAGCCCCGCCGCCGTCGCGGCGGCGACGCCGTATACGCGATGCACGGTCGGTCGGCCGCGGCGGACGTCGTCGTCGTCCATGCACGGCAGGTCGTCGTGGACGAGCGAGTACGCGTGGACCACTTCGATCGCCGCGGCGAGGGGCGCCGGGTCGCCGGCCGCGTCGCCGCCGGCCGCCTCGAACGCGCGCAGGAAGAGCAGGCCGCGCAGCCGCTTGCCGCCGCCCGTGAGGGCGTATCGGATCGCGTCGGCGACCGGGGACGCCACGTCGTGCAGGTAGCGGTCGCAGAACGCCGCGACCGCGCGGTCGATCGCCGCGCGATCGGCGCCGACGTCGAGCGCGGCGTCGAGCGCGGCGTCAGCCATCGAGCTGCTCGAGGGAAAAGCTGCCGTCCGCGAGCTCGGTGAGCCGCGCGACGCGCGCGTCGGCGTCGGCGAGCACGCCGGCGGCCGTGCGCAGGTGAGCGACCCCTTCCTCGAAGAGGGCGAGGGCCTCGCCGAGCTCGAGCCGCTCCTCGTCGAGTCGGCGCACGATCTCCTCGAGTCGCGCGAGCGCCTGCTCGAGGGTCACGCGTCCGCTCCGGGCGCGTGACGAACCGCGCGCGCGACCGCGTCCACCTCGCCGTCGCGCAGGCGGAGCGCGAATGGTCGGTCCACGGCGAAGTCCTCGACCGAGGAGAGCGTGCGGCCGTCGGCGGCACGCGCGATCGAGAAGCCGCGCCCGAGGGTGGCGAGCGGGCTCAGTGCATCGAGACGGCCGGCGAGCGCGCCGAGCGACGCCCGATGATGCGCGAGCCGTCGCGTCATCGCGCCGCCGAGTGCGCGCGCGGCGGCGTTCGTGCGGTCGCGCGGCTCGAACAGGCAGCCATCGATGCCCGCGACGAGCCGCTGCCGGTGCGCGGCGAGGGCGAGCAGGATCTCGTCCCGGGATGCGGCGGCCGCTTCCGCCGCGGCCGACGGAGTCGCGGCGCGCAGATCGGCGACGAGATCGCAGAGCGTGACGTCCACTTCGTGGCCGACGGCGGAGATGGTCGGCACCGGACACGCGGCGACGGCACGCGCCACGCGCTCGTCGTTGAACGCCCAGAGATCCTCGCGCGAGCCGCCGCCGCGGCCGATGATCACGAGGTCGGCGCCCCCCCAGCGACCGACGCGACCCAGCGCGGCGCAGAGCTCGGCCGGCGCCCCTTCGCCCTGCACCGCCGCGTGGGCGACGACGAGCGCGACACCCGGCGCTCGCCGGCGCAGCACGGCGACGACGTCGCGCAGCGCGGCGCCGCTCGCGCTGGTCACGAACGCGATGCGGCGCGGATAGCGCGGCAGCGGACGCTTTCGCTCGGGCGCGAGCAGGCCGTCCTCCTCGAGCCGCGCGCGCGTCGCCTCGAGGGCCTTTCGCCACAACCCGTCGCCGTCGGCCTCGATCCGGCGCACGGTGAACTGCATCTCGCCGCGCGCGGCATACACGCCGAGCTGACCGAGCGCGGTGACCTGCATGCCGTCGTCGGGCGCGGCGGGGATGCCGCGCTGGTCGCGCGACCACACGACGCAGCGGAGCTGCGACGCGCGATCGCGAAGGCAGAAGTACCAGTGCCCGTTCCGGTGCGCCTTGAAGTCGCTGATCTCGCCGCGCACCCAGAGCGGGATGAACGCGCCCTCGAGCACGTCCTTCGCCGTCTCGGTGAGCGTCGAGACCGCGATCGCCGAACGGGGGGTCGCGCCGGGGAACGTGTCGCCGACCTGGTCGTAGAGCGGCGAGGCGGCGGGCTCCCCCACGAACAGCTCCGCGCGCGTCTCGGGGAACGCGGATGCGGCGGGCGCCTCGCCGTCGAACAGCGAGGGCGACGTCGAGCGCGCGGCGGAGCGGCGCCGCTTCACGCGCCGGCGCTCCGCCGCGCCGCCCGCACCGTATTGCTCAACAGCATCGCGATGGTCATCGGACCGACGCCGCGCGGGACGGGCGTGATGAGCGACGCGACCCGGCGCACGTCGTCGAAGTCGACGTCGCCGACGAGCCGCGAGCCGCCCTTGGCCGTGGGATCCGGGATGCGATTCATGCCGACGTCGATCACGACGGCGCCGGGCTTGACCATGTCCGCCGTCACGAGGCGCGCGCGGCCGGCGGCGACGACGAGGATGTCCGCGCGCCGCGTATGCGCGGCGAGATCACGCGTGCGGCTGTGGCACACGGTCACGGTGGAATCCGCGAGCGGGCCGCTCTGCATCATGAGCGCGGCCATCGGCTTGCCGACGATCGTGCTTCGGCCGATGACGACGCAGTCCGCACCGGCGGTCTTCACCCCGTATTCGCCGAGCAGGAGCTGCACGCCCGCGGCGGTGCATGGGACGAAGCCGTCCGTGTGGCCGATGAGGAGCTTGCCGACGTTCACCGGGTGAAAGCCGTCGACGTCCTTCTCCGGACGGATGTGGTTGATGACGGTGTCGGGATCGATGTGTCTCGGCAGCGGCATCTGCACGAGGATGCCGTGCACGCGCTCGTCCGCGTTGAGCCGCTCGACGATCGCGAGGAGCTCGGCTTCCGTCGTGCTCGCGGGGAGCCGGATCGTCTCGCCCGCCATCCCGGCTTCGCGCGACGCCTTCTCCTTTCCGCCCACGTACACGGCGCTCGCCGGGTCGTCGCCGACGAGCACCACGGTGAGGCCGGGCACCACGCCGCGCTCGCGCAGCGCCGCGACGTCGACCGCCACCGCGTCCCGCACCTTGCGCGCGACGGCCGCGCCGTCGATGAGCCGCGCGCCGTCCTCGGCCGCGTCCACGCTCACGCGCGCTCCATGCACCGCACTATCGGGCAAAGTCCACCGCCCTCGTCTCTCGAATCAGCACGACCTTGATCTGTCCCGGGTACTGGAGCTCCGCCTCGATCCGCCGCGCGATCTCCTCGGAGAGGGTCGTCATCCGTGCGTCGTCGACGTCGTCCGGTACGACGACGACGCGAATCTCGCGGCCGGCCTGGATCGCGAACACGCGCTCGACGCCCTTGTAGCTCGACGCGATGCGCTCCAGGCCCTCGAGCCGCTTGACGTACGTCTCGAACGCCTCGCGCCGCGCGCCCGGGCGGGACCCGGAGATCGCGTCGGCGGCCTGCACGAGCACCGACACCTCGCTCTCGTGCGGCACGTCGTCGTGATGCGCGGCGATGCAGTTCACGACCAGCGGGTTCTCGCCGTACTTCGTGGCCATCTCGACGCCGAGCTGCACGTGCGTGCCCTCGTGCTCGTGCGTCAGCACCTTCCCCACGTCGTGCAGGAGCGCGCCGCGCTTCGCCATCGCGACGTCGAGCTCGAGCTCGGCTGCCATGATCCCTGCCAGATGCGCCACCTCCTGCGAGTGCTGGAGGATGTTCTGGCCGTAGCTCGTGCGCCACTTCATGCGCCCGACGAGCTTGATGAGCTCCGGATGCAGGCCGTGCACGCCGGTGTCGTACGCCGCCTGCTCGCCCGTCTCGACGATCTGCGCATCGACCTCCTTGCGCGACCGGTTGACCACTTCCTCGATGCGTCCGGGGTGGATGCGCCCGTCGGAGACGAGCTTCTCCAGCGCCAACCGTGCCACCTCGCGGCGGATCGGATCGAAGCACGAGACGACCACGGTGTCGGGCGTATCGTCGATGATGACGTCGACCCCCGTGGCGAGCTCGAAGGCGCGGATGTTCCGTCCCTCGCGTCCGATGATGCGGCCCTTCATCTCGTCGTTCGGGAGCGCCACGGCGGAGACGGTGGTCTCCGCGGTCGTCTCGGCGGCGATGCGCTGGATGGCGAGGGCGACGATCTTCTTGGCCTCGCGTTCGGCGTTGCGGCGCGCGCTCTCGCGGATCTCGCGCAGCATGTTGGCCGCGTCCGCCTGCGCTTCCTCCTCGAGCCGACGAAGCAGTTCGGTCTTGGCGTCCTGGGCGGACATGCCGGCGAGCTGCTCGAGCCGGCGGCGCTGCTCCCCGAGCAGCCGCTCGAGCTCTTCCTCGCGCCCCTGCATGATCTTCTCACGACGGCCGAAGTCGCTCGCGCGGCGGCCCACGTCCCGATCGCGCTGCTCCACCGCTTCGGCGCGGCGCTCGAGCGCGGTCTCGCGCTCCCCGAGGCGACGCTCTTCCGACTCGACCGTGCTTCGGCGCCCGCGAATCTCCTGCTCGGCGGCCTCGCGCAGTCGGATCAGCTCTTCCTTGCCGGCGACGACGGCGGACTTGCGCAGGGTTTCCGCCTCACGCTCCGCCTCGTCGACGACCCGCTTCGCGATCTCATCCGCCGACGTCTTCGACGTTCGCTGACGCTCGAGCTCATTCCGTTGGCCGGCGGAGAGCCCCGTCCTGCGCCCGAGAAAGAAAAAAGCCGGCAGGGCGATGACGAGTGCGCCGAGCGCGGCAAGAAGTGCCATGTCGTTCATGGTGATCTATGCTCCACCGCGCGGACGCGGGAGAAAGGGAACCACCGCTCCCCGCCGGAGCGCCGAACGCAGTGGCTCCCGCCCGATGACGCGCCGACGTAGGGCGCGAGATGGAGCGGGCTAACTGCAAAGGGCGCTTCAACCTACGGGTGAGCCTGGCTACGGCGCGTAAGGTATCCCGCGGCGAAGCCGAACGCAAACCGGATCGCTGCCTACGCCGCCGCTCCGTCCCCGCGCTTGGCCGGTGGAAGCATGCGCCGGACGTCCGCGCTGAGGGCCTGCATGGCGCTCGTGACGGCGGCGGTGGCGTCCCGCTCCTGAAAGAGCTCGGAGGTGATCTGGAGCGCGGCCAGGATGGCGGCGCGGTTCGCCTCGATCACCGAGCCTCCCGCGAGGATCTGCCGGATCGAGCGGTCGAGATGCTCGGCGACCGCTCGCGTGTGCTCCGGATCGGCCTCGGTGCGGATGGCGTACGATTCGCCGAGGATCTCCACCTTCACCGAGGTCTTCTTCGACGTCACCGTTCCGCTCCCTGGGCCTGTTGCCGGATGAACCGGACGCGCTCGAGCATCTGGCGCGTGCGCGCCGTGGCCGACTCGAGGCGCGCCCGGAGGACCGAGTTCTCTTCCTCGAGGCGGCTCACCCGCTCGCTCAGCGCGCGCTGCTCGCGCACGTCGGGCTCGGCGTCCTCGCTCTCCAGCTCGCGGACCCTCGACTCGGCGAGCAGCGCGCGCCGGCGGAAGCCGGCGAGCTCGTCGCCGAGGTGGCGGACGAGATGCTCCAGCTCGCGGAACGCGGTGATCTCAGGACGTTCGCTGTCGGACATTGAGCTCCTGCTCGAGCACGGCGAGGATCCGGGCGCGCCTCCCCTCGATCTCTCGGTCGCGTAGAGTGCGCTCCGGATGGCGCAAGGTCAACCGCCATGCCACGGAACGGTGGCCATCCTCGACGCCCTCCCCTTCATACAGGTCGAACAGCGTCACGTGCTCGAGCAGCTCGCCGGCCGCGCGGCGGATGGCGTCCTCCACCTGCCGCGCCGTGATTCCGCGCGGAACGAGCAGCGCCAGGTCGAACTCGGCCGCGGGGGTCGACGGAAGGGGCGAGTAGCGCGGACGCGAGGAGGCGCCGGCCAAACGACCGTCGTCGCCGGCTGCGCCGAGGCCATCGTGTGCATGCTCGCCCGGCGGCGCGACGTCGCCGTTCGACATCGCGCCGAGCACGAGCTCGACGCCGAAGGCGGGACTCGCCCACACCGGCGCGTCCAGCGCGAGGCGGCGCACCTCGCCACGATCCTCGCCGCCGATCACGATGCGCCAGAGCGAGCCGTCCGCGTCGGGCGCAGGCACGAGCTCGATCCCGCTGCCGGGGAACGCGGAGCGCGCCGCGAGCTCGGCGAAGGCCTTGGCGTCCCACTCGTCGAACGGTTGCGCCGGCGGACCGGCGAAGTGCACGGGCTCGCGGTCGCCCATGACGAGCAGCGCGACGCGGACGGTCTCGTCGGGGAGCGCGTCGCCCGGATCGAACGCCGTGCCGATCTCGAACAGGCGCACGTTCCCCTGCCTGTGCGCGAGGTTGTACTCGGCGCGGCGCGCGAGCGACTCGAGGAGCGTTCGCCGAAGGTGCGCCTCGTTCTCGGCGAGCGGGTTCACGACGCGCACGTGCGTGTCGCCGCCGGCGACGAATGGAATCGGCCGCGCTTCGAGGAGGCCGGCGGCGACGAGCGCGTCGCGGAGCCGCGCGGCGGTCGTCCACAGCGGCGCATCCTTCGTGCGCCCGGGCCGGTAGGGCCGGATCTCGTCGGGGAGGCGCTCGTAGCCGTGCAGTCGCGCGATCTCCTCGACGAGATCGATCTCCGCCACGAGGTCGTTCCGCCAGGCCGGTGGCACGCAGCGGACCGCGGCCCCCCCGTCCTCCACGCCGGCGACGCAACCCACCGCGCGAAGCAGCTCCGCCGCTCGCTCGGCGGGCAGCGCGACGCCGAGCACGCGGTGCAGCCGCTGCGTGCGGAGCACCAGCGGCACCGGCGGCGGGTCGCCGGCGTACAGATCGACCGGCGCGCTCTCGACGCGGCCGCCGGCGAGCGCGACGACGAGCGCGGTGACGCGCTCCAGCGCTCGCGGCGCGAGCGTGACGTCGACGCCGCGCTCGAACCGGTAGCTCGCGTCGGTGGAGAGGCCCGCGCCTCGACGCGTGCGGCGCGTGCGCGCGGGGACGAAGTTCGCGCACTCGATGAAAATCTCGGTCGTCCCGGCGTCGACCTCGGTGTCCTGTCCGCCCATGACGCCGGCGAGCCCCACGGGGCGAACCGAATCGGCGATCACCGTCATCTCGGAGGTCAGCGCGCGTTCCACGCCGTCGAGCGTCACGAGCCGCTCTCCGTCGCGCGCGGCGCGCACCACGACCGTCTTCTGCGGGAGCTTCGTCTCGAGGTCGAACTTGCCGAGGTCGAACGCGTGCGTCGGCTGCCCGAGCTCGTGCAGCACGTAGTTGGTGGCGTCGACGACGTTGTTGATCGAGCGCGAGCCGACCGCCGCGAGACGGTCGACGAGCCACTGCGGACTCGGCCCGACGCGCAGGCCGCGCACGACGACGCCCATGTAGCGGGTGGCGAGCGCCGCGTCCTCGAGGTGCAGCACGATCCCGCCCGCGTTGCCGGCGCGACGGAAGCGCTTCGGCGTGGGAACGTCGATCTCGCCAAGCCCGATGTCCGGCAGCACGAGCGAGGAGCCGGTCAGCGCGGCGACCTCCCGCGCGAGCCCGAGATGCGAGAGGAGGTCGGGCCGGTTGGGGAGCACGTCGACGACGAGCCGCGTATCGCCGACGCTCAGCGCATCGAGGAGCGGCGTGCCCGGCGCCGCGTCGACCGACAGCTCGAGAATGCCCTCGTGCTCCTGGCCGAGCCCGAGCTCCCGCGCCGAGCACAGCATGCCGTTCGACGTGTGCCCGCGAATCTTCCGCTTCTCGATCTTCAGCCCGCCGGGCATCACCGTGCCCGTCGGCGCGAACGGGTACAGCTTTCCCGCCTGGACGTTCGGCGCGCCGCAGACGACGTCGAGCAACTCGCCGGCGCCCATGTCCACCTTCGTCAGGTGGAGATGATCGGAGTCGGGATGCGGATGCTCCTCGACCACGCGCGCGACGACGATCGGCGCGAGGTCGGCGCGAAGCGGCACGACTTCCTCGACGGTCGCGGTGTGCGCCGTGAGGAGATCCCGCAGCTCGCGCGCGGAACGGGGCGCGTCGAGGAACGCGTTCAGCCATTCGACGGACGCGTTCACTCGGCCACCTGCGCGAGGACGCGAACGTCGGAATCGTAGAGCAGCCGGATGTCGGGCAGCCCGTAGCGCAGCATGGCGATGCGTCCGGGTCCCATGCCGAACGCCCACCCGGTGTACCGCTCGCTGTCGATGCCGGCCGCCTCGAGCACCTTCGGATGGACCATCCCCGAGCCGAGGATCTCCATCCATCCGGTGCCCTTGCACGCCGAGCATCCTCCGCCGCCGCAGATCCGGCACTCCACGTCCATCTCGGCCGACGGCTCCGTGAAGGGGAAGAAGCTCGGACGAAAGCGCGTGCGCGTCGTGCCGAAGAAACGATTCGCGAAGTGGGTCAGCGTGGACTTGAGGTCGACGAAGGAGATTCCCTCGTCGACGGCGAGCCCCTCGAGCTGCGCGAACGCCGGCGCGTGCGACGCGTCGAACGGATCGCGGCGGAACACCGTGCCTGGCGCGAGGATCCGGATCGGGGGCGCGAAGCGCTGGAGCGTGCGGACCTGCACCGGCGAGGTATGCGTGCGGAGCAGCGCGCCCTCCCCGAGGTAGAGCGTGTCGTGCAGGTCCATCGCCGGGTGATCGGGCGGGAAGTTGAGCGCACCGAAGTTGTACCACTCGGATTCGCTCTCCGGCCCGAGCGCGACGGTGAACCCGAGCTCGCGGAAGATGGCGACGATCGCGTCGATGACCGTGGTGACCGGATGCTTGCCCCCGCGCCAGCGCACGCGGGCCGGCATCGTGAGATCGACCGCCGTTTCCTGCTCCGCTCCGCGACGCAGTGCCTCGCGCCGCTCCTCGAGCGCGGCGGCGAGCCGCGTCTTCGCGTCGTTGAACGCGCGCCCCGCCTCGCGCCGCTGCTCGGCCGGCAGCGCGCCGAGCGCCTTCTGCAAGGTGAGAAGCTCGCCGCGCCGATCGCCGAGGAAGGCGACGCGCGCGTCCTCGAGCGCGTCGGCGTCGCTGGCGCCGGAGAGCGCGGCGGTGCCGCGGGCGACGAGGTCGTGGGCGGCCCGGAGATACTGCTCGAGCGTGGGGGAGTCGGAAAGCATCGCGAGGAGCGTCATAAATGCCACGGCGGCGGCGTGACCCAGGGTCGCGCCGCCGCCGAGTGCCTGCGGTGAATCTACCTACGCGGCATTCAGGGCGGCGCGCACCTTCTCGGCGAGCTCACCGAACGCCTGCGGATCGCGCACGGCGATGTCGGCCAGGATCTTCCGGTCGATCTCGATCCCCGCCTTTCCGAGCCCGTTGATGAACACGTTGTAGCTCATGTCGTGCTGCCGGGCCGCGGCGTTGATGCGAACGATCCAGAGGCGGCGGAAATCACGCTTCTTGTTCTTGCGATCGCGATAGGCGTACTTCCACCCCCGCTCGACGTTTTCCTTCGCGGCCTTCCAGAGCTTGGACCGGGCGCCAAAGGCGCCACGGGCGTGCTCGAGGACCTGCTTCTTGCGCTTGAGGCGCGGGACGTTGGATACGGCGCGTGGCATGATCGGCTCCCGTTACGCGGCCTGAATGAGGCGCTTGATTCGCTTCTGCTCGCCGTTGGTGGCGATGAGGCCGGCGCGGCGCAGGTTCCGCTTCCGCTTCGACGTCTTCTTGGTGAGGATGTGGCTCTTGAACGCCTTGAACCGCTTCACCTTTCCGGAGCCCGTCGTCTTGAAGCGCTTCGTCGCGCCCTTGTGCGTTTTCATCTTCGGCATTGCACGTCCTCTTATTTGGGCGTGAGAATCATCGTCATGGACTTCCCTTCGAGCCGCCCCGCGCTCTCGATCTTCGCGACGTCGGATAGCTCGCTGCTCACCCGATCGAGCACTGCCTGACCGAGCTCGGGGTGAGCCACCTGCCGGCCACGGAACATCATCGTCACCTTCACCTTGTTCTTCTCTTCGAGAAACCGGCGCGCATGCCGGGTCTTCGTGTCGAAGTCGTGATCGTCGATCCCAGGACGGTACTTCACTTCCTTGAGCTCGATCACGTGCTGCTTCTTCTTCGCGAGCCGCGCCTGCTTGGCCATCTCGAACTTGTACTTCCCGTAATCCATGATGCGGACTACGGGAGGCCGAGCCGTCGCGGCGACTTCGACGAGGTCCAATCCGGCATCTTCCGCCATGCGGAGCGCCTGATCGACCTCGAGAATCCCCAACTGTGAACCGTCTGCACCGATCACACGGACCGGGCTGATGCGGATCATTCGATTGACCCGCACGCGCTTCGTGGTGTCCTGAATAAGCGTAGCCTCTGAAAGAGAGAACAAAAAAGCGGACCTTCCGGGGCAGAAGGATCCGCACGTCGTGACACCCGCGGCACGATCCGAGGGCGCAACGCTGAACGAGAACTCCTGCAGCACGCCTCGCCGCGTTGCGAGGGCCAGAGGGTGGGTCGAGAGACACGACCACTTAGCTAGTTGTGAGATAGGAAGTTAGGCGGCCCGGTCTCGAAGTCAAGACAAGTCCGGACGTGGCGAGGGTGCGGCCGGCACGACTCACTGGCCGTCGATTCCCGTCTGCCCCCAGCCGAAGATCGAACCGCGGAGGTCGCGCGGCGCGAGCGGCGCTCGCGCTCGCCCGGGCGCCGTCACGTAGACGGCGAGTGAGCCAGGACGCTCCTGGGCATAGAGGACCCTGATCCGCCGGAGGCCACGAAGCACCGTGAGCTGTCCGCTCCGCGTCGACTCGGTCCCTCCGCGAGGATTCTCCGCGACGAGCGCCCCGTCGATGTAGAGCCGCGAGCGGCCGGTGGAGACGAGGTCGAAGGTGTACGTCCCGTCGAGCTCGAGGGAGACCAATCCGTCGTACACGAGCCCGAACTCGGGCCCGCGACCGGCGAACCGCGCGAGGTCGAAGGTGGACGCGGTGTCGCGCGCCGCCGCCGGCGCCGCCGTCAGCGAGTCGAGGCTCGCGATCGGACCGGCGACGAGCCGGTACACCAACGCGCGCGCGACGCCGAACGGGTTGTTCTCGGGCTGCGGCCGGTTGTACATGACCGTGCGGGTCACCCTGCTCTCCCGGTGGCCCGGCGTGACGACGACCGTCTGCAGCTCGCGTTGCTGTCCCGCCGGAATCTCGAAGGTGAGGGGCGCGGAATACGTCTCGTCCGTCGCGCTCGCCGGATAGCCGTCGATCGTCCAGTGCACGTGGCCGCCCTCGACCGATGGGGCGAGCGGGATCGTGAACCGCGAACCGCGCATCAGGGTGTCGACCGCGCCCAGCGCTGGGGGGACGCGGAACTCGTAGCCACGCGTCTCGAGCTTCGCGAGCTGGCGGGGAAGCTGCGCCGAGGCGAAGCGCTCGTAATCCTTCCGCGCGGGCGGCGTCCACGCAATCTCGGCGAGCGCGAGCATGCGCGGCAGGAGCGTGTACTCGAGATGCGCCGGCGTGCGCACGTACTCGCTCCAGATCGCGCCGGTCACGCCCTTGACGTGCCGGGCCTGGACGGCGTCGAGGACGGATGGCACGGGATCGTAGGCGTAGAGATCGCGCAGCGACTCCGTGGCGCGCAGAGCGTCGACGTCGGTACGCGCGGTGGGACGGTCGTTGAAATAGAGGTGGTTGCGCGACGACGCCATGATCACGTCGTGACCTTCGCGCGCGGCGGCGATCCCGCCCTCCTCGCCGCGCCAGCTCATGACGGTCGCGTTCGGCGCGAGACCACCCTCGAGGATCTCGTCCCACCCGATCAGGGTGCGGCCCTTCGAGTTCAGGTAGGCCTCGATGCGCTTGAAGAAATAGCTCTGCAGCCCGTGCTCGTCCTTCAACTGGTGCTCGCGGATGATCTGCTGCGCGACGGGCGAGCGCTTCCACGCGTCTTTCGGCGTCTCGTCACCACCGACGTGGACGTACCGTCCGGGGAAGAGCGAGAGCACCTCCGAGAGCACGTTCTCGAGGAAGGTGAAGGTGCGTTCCGTGGGGCAGAACACGGTCGTGAAGATGCCGTACGTCTCCGCGACCTCGTACGGACGCTCGGGCTCGCAGCTCAGCTCCGGATAGGCCGCGAGCGCCGCGGTCGAGTGGCCGGGCATCTCGATCTCCGGCACGATCGTGACGTGCCGCGCCGCGGCATAGCGGACCACGTCGCGGATCTGGTCCTGGGTGTAGAAGCCACCGTGCGGCGTGGCGTCGTACCACTGCGGATTCCGATCGAGATAGTGGCCGATCGGCGACTGCGCGCGCGTGGCGCCGACCTGCGTGAGCCTGGGATAGCGCTTGATCTCGATGCGCCAGCCCTGATCGTCGGTGAGATGCCAGTGGAAGGTGTTGAGCTTGTACGCCGCCATGACGTCGATGTACCGCTTCACCTCGTCGACGGAGAAGAAGTGCCGCGAGACGTCGAGGTGCATGCCGCGATAGGCGAATCGGGGGTGATCCTCGATCGTCGCCGCGGGCAGCGCGACGGCGCCGTTCGGCCGCGCGGGGACGAGCTGCAGCAGCGACTGAACGCCGTAGAAGAGCCCTGCTCCGCGGCCCACGATCGTCACGCCCGACGGGGCGATGACGAGGCGATAACCCTCGTCCGGCAGCGACGCGCTCCCGGTGCCGGTGAGGGTGATGGCGCCCGCGCTGGTGCCGCTCGCCGTTCCCGGACCCCACGCGTTGCGCAGCGCCGCGCGCAGCAGGTCGGCGGTGGGCGCGTCGGCGGGCGAGGCGACCACGCGCGTGGCGGGTCCGATGATGAATCGCCCATCGGTGACGCGGACCGAGACCGGTGTCGGGACGATCGGCAACGTCGTCGCGGCGCTCTGGCCGGCGGCGGTCGAGAGGGCGAGCGGCACCAGGGCGACGAGAAGCGTTCTCATGGCGTGTCGGCGGTCGTGAACGGCGGCGGCGTGGGCGGGAGGACGCGCGACGCGGAAGATACGGCGCGAACCGGCGCGGCGGACGGGCTCAGGGCTCGGCGACCTCGCAGACGTACCCCTTTCCGTCGGAGACGATGCGCCCGAACGCATGCTGGGCGTCGTGCTCGAACATCACCGTCCAGCGCTCGCTCGCCGCTTCCGCCCAGACGCGCCGCTTCGTCTCGAGCGTGACGAGCGGTTCGACGTCGTAGGCCATGATCCAGGGGAGCGGCACGTGCGCGGCGGTGGGCGCGAGATCGGCGAGAAAGAAGAGCCGCTCGCCGCCGGACTCCACGAGGATCCCCTGGTGGTGCGGTGTGTGACCCGGCGTGTGGCGGAGCGAGATGCCCGGGAGCACCTCGCGGTCGTCGTCGACGAGCTCGAGCCGGCCCGCGGCGTGCACCGGATCGTAGTTGTGCGCGAAGTAGCTGGCAGCCGTTCGCTCGTTGGTGTGATGCGCCCAGTCCCATTCTCCGCGCCGTACGACGTAGCGCGCATGCGGGAACGAGAGCACGGGTACGCCATCCTCGCCGCGCCGCGTGTTGCCACCCGCGTGGTCGAAGTGAAGATGGCTGTCGATCACGAGGGTCACGTCGCTCGGGGAGAAGCCCACTTCGGCGAGCGCGCTCTCGAGCTGCGTCGGGCCCGCGCCTCCGATCGGTGCGTTCTCGATGCCGTAGATGCCGGCGAACTTCTCGCTCTCCTTGTCGCCCACGCCGGTGTCGACGAGGACGAGCGCGTCCGGATGCTCGACGAGCAGACAGCGCATACCGAGCGGGATCCGGTTCTTCGCGTCCGGCGGGATCTTGCGCTCCCACAGCGTGCGCGGCACGACACCGAACATCGCGCCGCCGTCGAGCTGCTGGAGCCCCGCCTGCAAGGCATGGACGCGGAGGGCGCCGAGCTGCCGCGTCTGCACGAGTGGAAGGAGTGGCATGGCGAGCGCGGGTCGGTCAGGCGGTGGTGTCGCGATCGACCGGTCGCGGGAGCGCGGGCGCGCGGCGTCCACGGCGCCGGCGTACCGGGCGGCTGGTGGCGAGCAGTCGCTCGAGCTCCGACCAGCGCTCGCACCCGCGGGCGCGTGCGTCGTCGAGCAGGCGCAGCAGGCAGCGCGCGGTGGCGAGCGCATCTCCGGCGGCACGGTGACGCTGGCCGGGCTCGATCTCCACGCCGTAGTGGCGCGCCACCCAATCGAGCGATCGGGACCGGAGCTGCGGAAGGAGCCGCCGGGCGAGACGCACGGTGCACAGCCGCCGTCCCGTGAGCTCGTGGCCGCGCGCACGCGCGACTTCGGCGCTCACGAACCGCCAGTCGAACGCCGCGTTGTGCGCGACGAAGACGGTGCCCTCGAGCACGCGAAGCACCTCGTCGCAGCGATCGCGGAAGGGCGCCTGGTCGCGCACCATCTCCCACGAGATGTTGGTGAGCCGCGTGATGAACGCCGGGATGGAGCGCTCCGGATTGACGAGCGTCTCGTACACGCCGACCACCGCGCCGTCGCGCACGGTGACGATCGCGATCTCGGTGATCCGGTCGCCGCCGTCGACGCGTGCGCCCGTCGTCTCGACGTCGACCACGGCGAAGGTGAGCTGCGACAGCGGCGGCTCGTCCTCGGGCGCGTGCGTGCGCCACGCCGGGGGCGACGGCTCCGCGAGTCGCCAGACGCCGTTCGGGTCGCGAGCGAAGCGCGGGTGATCGCCGAGCAGCGAGATCGCCATGTGCTCGGCGATCGCGGGTGGCAGCGCGGAGAGCTGACAGACCGATCCGATCAACCGGCACGCGTCCGCCGGACCGGCGCGCAGGTAGTCGGCGGCGCGGTCGGCGAGCAGAGTGCGTTCCGGCCGGGTGGAGACGCCCGCGGGGGCGAACGGCTCGATGCGCGTGCCGCTCAGCGGATCGATCTGGCTCACGTCGCGCGCTCCATGATGCGTCCGGACATGCGCCCGCGGGCCATCGTGGTCGTCGTCGTCACGCGTCGTCACGCTGCACGGGACAGGTCATGCAGTGGGGACCGCCGCCGCCACGCACGAGCTCCGCGCCCTCGAAGGTGATCACGGCGCGCTCGTCGTCGGCGATGCGCATCTCGCCGGTGAGGAAGTTGACTCCCGGCACGACGCGGAAGCCGGCGCGCTCCATCTGCGCGAGCGTGGCGACGTTGCGCGCGTACGAGAGCACGAGCCCGGGGCGCATCGCCACGAAGTTGCACCCCGATGCCCACTGCTCGCGCTCCTGCACGACGCGCCGCTCACCGCCGCAGAAGATCGGCGTCATGGGCATGCCGCATTCGGCGAGCGCAGAGAAGATGTCCGGACGCTCGTGGAGCGTGCTCTCACCCTTGCGCCAGTGGAGCACGCTGAGGCGTTCCGGGCCGACGAAGTGCGGCGGGAAGCAGACGCAGAGCTCGCGATCCACCTGGGTGAAGATCATGTCGAGATGGATCGCCGTGTTCTCGCTCGGCATCACGACGATGATGACGTCTCGCACCGCCGTTCGCTCGAAGAGGAGGGCGGCGAGGTGATCGATCGCGCCCGGACTCGACCGCTCGCTGAATCCGATGAGCACGAGGTCGTCGCGCAGGGCGTGGACGTCGCCCCCTTCGAGCGTGTAGTTGAGGCGGCGCTCGACCGAGCCGTCGTAGAGGATCCCCTCGTTGCGCAGCAGCGGATGGTAGAGGAAGAGCGCCTTCATGATCAGCTCTTCCGGCCAGCGTACGCCGTAGCGCATGGAGCCGACGAGCACGTGCCGGCCCACCCCCATCGCGGAATCGCGGGTGAAGAACAGGTTCGGGAGCGGGGGCAGCTCGTAGCCGAACTCGTTGAGCGTTCGCGCGAGCGGGCCCGGCACTTCGACGCGGCCCTCGATGAGCATCGTGACGAGGTCCGCCGGAGGCAGATCCTCGATCTCCCGCGCGAGCGGCTCGCTCGGCACGATGTCCATGGTCTCTCGCACGAGCAGCTCGCGCACCTCGCGATTCTCGAGCACCTGGGCGAGCAGGTCGCGCACCTCGTGCACCTGGCAGAACCGCTCGAGCACGGCGGTGAAGCGACGGTGCTCGCGGCGCGCCTGATCGGCGTCCGGGAGGTCGTCGTACAGGTAATCCTCGCGGGTCGCGGGGGTCACACCGAGGAGCTCGTTCCCCGGCGTGTGGACCACGACCGACCGGAGGCGTCCGATCTCGGAGGTGACGTGCACGCTCATGGACCCGAAGATAACCCGTTGCCCGCGAGTCGTCGCCGTGCTGGCGGGGGGTGTGCGCGCACTCTCTGGTGCAGCTCCGAGGAGGCCGCTAGTTTGTGAATGAATTCACAAGCACGCCGAGGGCCGTGAAGCGCATCGCCGAATCCACCGTCCGTCGTCTCTCGATCTACCTGCGGTTCCTCGAGGAATTCGAGGACCGCGGCCTCTCCACCGTCTCGAGCGAGGAGCTGGCCCGGCGAGGCGGGACGACGTCGGCACAGGTGCGAAAGGATCTCTCCTTCTTCGGCTCCTTCGGTAAACGCGGCCTCGGCTACTCGGTGCCCGAGCTGTCGACGGCACTCCGCGAGATCCTCGGGCTCGGGCGCGAGTGGAGGGTCGTCATCGTCGGCGCCGGAAAGATCGGGGCGGCGCTCGCCCAGTACCGCGGCTTCCGCCAGCGAGGGTTCAACATCCTGGCGGTGTACGACGCCAACCCGGAGAAGATCGGGCGGACGCTCGAAGGGATCGAGATCCGCGACATCGCCCGGTTCGAGGAGGACGTCGCGCACGAGCACCCCGAGATCGCAGTGATCGCCATTCCATCGGACGGTGCGCAGGACGTGCTCGATCGCATCGTCAGGACCGGAATCAAGGCGGTGTTGAACTTCGCGCCGGTCCAGCTGCACGCGCCCGCCGACGTGACGGTGAAGGCGGTCAACATGGCGATGGAGCTCGAAGGGCTCTCGTTCGCCCTGACGAACCGCGACTAGGGGTCGTCCGCTCGTCGGGTCGCGGCGCGCAGCAGCGCCACGAACCTCTCGACGCCGAGCACCTCGGGGCGCGCGTCCGGCTCGATCCCCGATTCTCCCAACAGGAGCTCCGCCTCCTCCGGCGTCAGCGCGAAGGCCGTGCGGACGATGCGGCGCATCTGCTTCCGCCGCATGCCGAAGATGCTCTGCACGAGCGTGCGGAATCGGCGCTCCTCCTCGGGGCGGACCCGCGGGTCGGCGAGCGGCGTGATGCGCACCACGGCACTCTCCACCTTCGGCGGGGGCGAAAACGCGCCCGCCGGCACGCCGAAGAGGATCTCCGCGCGCGCGAGCGCGGCGACGTTGACCGTCAGCGCACCGTATACCTTGCCGCCGGCCGGAGCGACGAGGCGCTCGGCGACCTCGCGCTGCACGAGATAGATGGCCCGTTCGGCGCGCGGCGGCGCGAGCGCGTGAAAGAGGATCGGCGTGGTGATGTAGTAGGGCACGTTGCCGGCGAGCACGTACGGCCCGCGAGCGAGCTCGCCGAGCGGAACGCCGAGCACGTCGGCCTGCACGATCTCGACGCTCGGGCGGTTCGCGTAGCGTTCGCTGAGGAGCGCGGCGAGCGCGCGGTCGTACTCGATCGCCACGAGCCGGCCGGCGCGCTCGACGAGGAGATCGGTCAACGCGCCGCGACCGGGGCCGATTTCGAGCACCGTCTCGTCGCCGCGCAGCGCGAGCGAGTCGGCGATGCGGCCGAGGATGCGCCGATCCGTCAGGAAGTGCTGGCCGAGGCTCTTGCGCGTCGGCGGGAGCGGGTCGCGGCGAGACGGGAGGCGTCCCTCCGGCGGCACGCCGGTCAGCTCCGGAGCACGACCAGCGTCAGATCGTCGCGGCGCGGCGTGTCGACGGTATAGTGATCGAGCAGTTCGAACACGCGATCGGCGATCTGGTCGGGCGATTCCTGCCGGTTGCGCAGGACGCAGTCGAGCACCGGCCCCTCGCCGAATCTGATGCCGTCCGGATTTCGCGCGTCGGCGACGCCGTCGGTGAACAGCACGAGCAAATCGCCGCCGACCTCCCAGCTTCGCTGCTCGGAGCGCGGTGCTTCGTCGGACATGCCGAGCGGCGGACCGCCGGCGGTGAGGCGCTCGACCTCGCCCGCGCGCGTCACGACGAACGCGTGCGGATGGCCGGTGTTGCCGTAGCGGAGTACCCCCGCGTCGCGATCGACGACGGCGTAGAACGCGGAGACGAACATCTCCGTGGTCGTGAGCTCTTCCTTCACCGACTGGTACAGCCGGCGCAGCATCTCGGCGGGATCGTCGGTGCCCTGGGCGTGGATCGCCGAGGCGCTCATGGTGAGCGCCATGATGAGCGCGGCCTGATAGCCGTGGCCCGAGACATCGCCGATCATCACGCCGATGCGACCGCCGGAGAGCCGGTACAGGTTGTAGAAGTCGCCGCCGACGTCCTCCGCCGGTTCGACCCGCGCGGCCACCGACGCGGCTGGCGCGATGTGCGAGGCGTCCGGGAGGAGCTTCATCTGCAGGTCGTGCGCGAGCTGCATCTCCTGCTGCAGCCGCTGCTGCTCGATCGACTGCCGGACGAGCCGGGCGTTCTGGATCGCGGCGCCGATCTGCGACGCGATGGCCGTGACGAGCTTCTGGTCGCCGGCGGTGAACGGCTGGTCCGAGCGGCGATCGGACAGGTTCATCACGCCGAGCGGCTCGCTCCCGTCCTGCGTCGTCCAGAGGATCGGCACGGTGAGCATCGCGCCCCGGCGGAAGGCGCGCTCGGCGTCGCACCGCATCTCCCCCTCCTCCACGATGATCGAGTGGAGCGTGCGGAAGACGTGCGCGCTGACGCTGCACTCGTCGTCGAGCGAGATCGGCGCGGTGGGGATGTCCTCGGCGCCGAGGCGGGCGATGACCTCGAGCGTGTGCGAGTCGCGGTCGTGGACGAGGATGGAGGCGCGGCGCGCGCCGACCGTCTCGCTCACCTCGCGCAGGATCGTCGCGGCGCCCTCGTCGAGCGAGACGGTGCGTCCGAGGATCTCGCTGATGGAGTACAGGAGATTGATCTCCTCGTACCGCTCGGCGAGCTCGTTCGCGGCGTGTTCCACTTCCAGCGTGTTCTGGAGGTACTGCGCCACGACGGGACGGAGGAACTTGAGATAGCTGTCGATTTCGCGGCGCTCGATGGGACACGGGCCGAGGACGAGCCACGCCGGGCGTGGGCCGGCGATCGGGACGACGACGAGGCGACCGCGCTCGGTGGCCTCGTCGCGCACGATGCCGAGTGGCGGGAGGAGCTCCGGGGGGGGCGGGTCGGCGCGCCGCGTGCCGGCGATGAAGCGGAGCGGGCCCCGCACGCCGCCGTCGCGACGCCACACGGATGCGTCGCATCCGGTGGCCTCGTGAAAGGCGGCGAGGACCTCGCCCAGCTCGCTCATGCGCGGGAGAGGGTCAGTCGAACGACGTTGCCGGGTGGAGCACCGGTGTTCGCGTCGAAGCGTTCGACGCGATCCATGAGCGCGCGCATCAGGAACAGCCCGCGGCCGTCCTCGCGCTCGATGTTTTCGGGATCGGTGGCGTCGCGGATGTTGTCGTCGAGGTCGAAGGGCTCGCCCTCGTCCTGCACGTCGACCACCAGCCGTCGCGTGTCGACCTCGGCGCGCACGAGGACGCGCTTCTGCGGGTCCTCGTTGTTCGCGCGGAGGATCGCGTTGGAGATGGCCTCGCTCAGCGCGACGGGGACGTTGAGCGCGAGCTGGTGGGGATCGTACGCCAGCTCCTCGCAGGGATGGCGCACCAGTTCGACGACGCGTTCGATGTACGCGACGTCGCTGGGGATCTCGACTGCGAGTGAGACGCGAAGCCCGACGTCGGACGGAAGGGGCGCGGCCATGGCGGGGCGTGGGCGTGGCGGGCGGGGCGTCGCGCCGGACGCGACGCGACAACGGCCCGCCCGACGTTCGGGCGGGCCGTGCCGAGGATCAGAAGCTGGCCAGCGCGCGGTCGCGCGTGTCGGAGATCTGGAACAGCGTGTCGAGCTTCGTCAGCTCGAACAGCGTCTTGAGATCGTCGTTGAGGTTCGCGAGCCGGAGCTCACCGCCCTGCTCGCGGATCTTTTTGGAGAGGGACACCAGTACGCCGAGGCCGGAGCTGTCGATGTAGCCGGTCTGGGCAAAGTCGATGAGGAACTTTCTCTCGCCGCGCTCCAGCTCGTCGATCACCTTCTGCTTGAGCTCCTGTCGATTCCCGACGATGAGCTGTCCTTCGACGTCGACCACGACGATCTCCCCTTCTTTCTTGATCGTGAAGCTCATGTTGTCTCCTGGCGGATCCCGTTCAGTGCCGTGGCCGCCGGCTCGACCGCCTGGAGCGCGGTGATGGCGGCCACATTGAAAATGTCGTCAGCGGAGGCCCCGCGCGAGAGATCGTTGCACGGCCGCCTCATTCCCTGCAGGATCGGACCGATCGCACGCGCCGACGCCAGCCGCTGCACCAGCTTGTAGGCGATGTTCCCCGCGTCGAGCGAAGGGAAGACCAGCACGTTCGCCCTGCCGCCAACGGAGCTGTCGGGCGCCTTGCGCGCCGCCACCTCCGCCACGAGCGCAGTGTCCCCTTGCAATTCTCCGTCCACGGCGAGCTCGGGCGCTCTCTGCCGAATCTCCTCGAGCGCGGCGCGCACGAGATCGACGCTCGCGCCCTCGCCGCTCCCGATCGTGCTGAACGAGAGGAGTGCGACGCGCGGCTCGTCCCCGACGATCCGGCTCCGATCGCGCGCGGCGGCGAGCGCGATGTCCGCCAGCTGTGAGGCGGAGGGATAGCGCAGCACGGCGCAGTCGGCGAAGGTGAGCACCTCGCGCTCGCTGGAGCGGAAGGGCGCGACGTCCATGTAGAACGCCGAGGAGATCGTGGTGACGCCGGCGGCGGGCCCCACCAGCCAGAGCGCGGCGCGCAGCACGTCGGCGGTGGTGTGGACTGCGCCGGCGACGCAGCCGTCGACGCGACCCCAGCGCACGAGTGCGTCGGCCACGACGAGGTTCGAGCGCGCGTGTCGGGCGGCCTCGGCCTCCGTCATCCCCTTCGGACCGCGCACGCGAAGCAGCTCGGCGGCCACGTCGTCGGGGAGGCCGTCGGCGCCTGGATCGACGACTTCACACGGCGCGCTCGACATCGCGGGACCGACGAGTACCGGCTCGACGACCTGCATCGCGGCAAGGGCCGTGACCGCCTCGAGCGTGCGCGGATCGTGGGACTCGGGGAAGACGATGCGCCGGCGGCTCGCCGCCGCCCGCGTGCGAACGGACTCGAGGAAGCTCACCGCGCCGACTGTTTCGCCCGAAGGGCCTCGGCCACGCGCGGATGCACCAGGTCGTCCACGGGGCCGCCGTAGCGCGCCACCTCCCGCACGAGGCTCGCGCTGATGTAGGTCGTGTCGAGCGACGGCACCATGAACACCGTCTCGAGCCGGGGCGAGAGGTGCCGGTTCATGAGCGCCATCTGGTACTCGTACTCGAAGTCGCTGACGGCCCGCAGGCCGCGAATGAGCAGGCTCGCGCCCACCTCGCGCGCGAAGTCGACGAGCAGTCCGTCGAACGACCGGACTTCGATCCGCGGCTCGTCGGCGAGCGCCGCCTGGATGAGCGACACGCGCTCCTCGATGCTGAACAGCGGCTGCTTGGAGGAGTTCGTCGCCACCGCCACGATCAGACGGTCGACGTACTCCAGGCTGCGATGCATCAGGTCTTCGTGGCCCCGCGTGATCGGGTCGAAGCTCCCGGCGTAGATCGCGGTTCTCGAGTTCGGCACGCCGGGAAGGATCGACAGCGACGTCGCAAAAGGCAATCGGCAGCGAGCGCCGCGCGGATCAGCGGTGCCGGTAGAGGGTGATCGCCGTCTGTCCGTACTGCCGGCGCTCGCCGTCGCCGGGGAGGCGCTCGGTGCGCCGATGCTCGATACCGAGCACTCCGGCGAATGGGAGGTCGAGCCAGCGCTCGGCGAGGGTCACGGCGAGGCCGAGGTCGTACGGTGGATCGGCGAAGGCGACGTCGTACGCGCCCGGCTCGAGGCGCTCGACGAAGCGCAGCGCGTCCTGCCGGTGAACGCGGATGGCGTCACCCGCATCGAGCGCGGCGAGGTTGGACTGGATCGCGCGAAGGCTCGGCGGCGCGATCTCCACGAGGTCGGCAGAGGCGGCACCGCGGGAGACCGCCTCGATGCCCAGCGCGCCGGAGCCGGCGAACAGATCGAGCACGCGCGCGTCGGGGAGGAGGGGCGCGACGATGCTCATCCAGGCCTCGCGCACGCGGTCCGCGGTGGGGCGCACCTGTCGGCCGACGGGTGCGGAGATGGAGCGACCGCGCCACCGCCCCGCGACGATGCGCACGCGTCAGGCGCGGAAGTCGGCCAAGCGCGCCTGAAGCCGGGAGACGCCCTGGTACTCGTCGCGCTCGAGCCGGTACGCGATGTCGAGCGGGCGCGCGACGTCGATCTCGCCGATGCGCGCGCCGAGCGTCCAGCCGATCGCGTCCAGCGGATCGCCGTTCGTCTGGAGACGCAGCTTCAGCCCTTCCTTTCCGACGATGCGCGGCGGCGCGGCGAGCCGGACGCCGCGCGTGACGAGCATGGGCGAGGGGTTCCCCACGCCACACGGCTCGAGGTGGCGCAGCAACGCCTCGAACGCGGGGGTGAGCTCCGCGAGCCCGACCTCGAGGTCGACGCGCAGCTCGGGCACCAGGTCGTCGGCGGTGAGCTCGGCGCGCGCGACGTCGTTGAAGCAGCGCGCGAACTCGTCGACCCGATCGCGTCCGATCGTGACACCCGCGGCCCCGCGGTGGCCGCCGAATCGCCGGAGCAGATGCGCGCATCGTCCGAGCGCGGCGTGCAGATCGAACCGCGGAATGGAGCGGCCGGAGCCCTTCCCTTCGTCGCCGTCGAGACCGATCAGCACGATCGGCCGGCCGAACTCCTCGACGAGCCGCGACGCGACGATGCCGATCACTCCGGGATGCCAACCGTCCTCGGCGAGGACGATGCCGTACGTCTCCTCGAGGTCGAGCGCGAGCACGCGCCGGCGCGCCTCCTCGAGCGTGGCCCGGTCGATCTCCTGACGGCGCGCGTTGAGCTCCTCGAGCTCGCGCGCGATCGAGTTGGCCTCGTGCTCCGTGCGCGCGGTGAGCAGGTCGACGCCGCGCAGCGCGTGGCCGAGCCGGCCCACGGCGTTGAGCCGGGGCGCGAGGATGAAGCTGACGCGGCCGGCGGTGAGCGGTTTGCCTTCCAGGCCCGTCGCACGGATCAACGCGCGGAGCCCGAGGTTCTGCGTCTCGGCGAGCATCCGCAGGCCGTATCGGGCGAACACGCGGTTCTCGCCGCGCAGCGGCGCGATGTCCGCGATCGTCGCGAGCGCCACGAGATCGAGCATGCCGAAGACGAGGTTCTCGTTCCCGCCGAGCGCGCGGGTGACGGCGAGCGCCAGCTTGAATGCGACGCCCACCGCGGCGAGATCCTTGTCCTCCGATGCGCAGCCGGGTCGCTTCGGATTCAGGATGGCGTAGGCGTTCGGGAGGTCGCCGCCGGGAAGGTGATGGTCGCTGATGATGACGTCGATCCCCTCGGCCTGGAGCGCGCGCACGGGCGCGACGGCGCTCGTCCCGCAATCGCAGGTGACGACGACGGTCGCCCCCGCCTCGCGTGCGGCGCGGACCCCCGCGTCGCTGAGATCGTAGCCGTCGGCGAGCCGCCGGGGGATGAACGGGGTGACGGACGCGCCGAGCGCGCGGAAGGCGCGCGTGAGGAGCGTCGTGGAGGAGATGCCGTCGACGTCGTAGTCCCCGTGCACGAGGATCGTCTCGGCGTCGCGGATGGCGCGAACGAGCCGCTCGACGGCGCGTCCGAGATCGAGGAGCTGTTCGGGAGGAAGGAGCTGATCGAGCCGTGGCCGCAGGTAGCGCTTCGCGCGTTCGGCGGGCATGTGGCCGCGAGCCGCGAGCAGACGACAGATCGGCTCGGGGAGCATGAGCTCGTCGCCGAGCGCTCGCACCGCCGCGGGATCCGGCGTCTCGGGAAGAATCCAGCGGGCGCGCGGGCGAGCGGCGGGAGCGGGCGCGGTCATCGCTGAAAGCTACGAATGGCCGCCGACGACAACAACGGCTCGGGGGTGGTCAATCCCCCGCGTACAGCAGCGCTCCGCAACCCTCGCACATCTCGAGCGAGCCCGTGGCGGCCATGGCGGCGCGCCGCTGCGTCGGGATCGCGGTATCGCAGGCGCTGCACGACGGGCCGCGCAGGGGAAAGATCGTCTCGGCGCGACGCCGCGTGCGCACCCGGTCGTACCGCGAGAGCAGCGCGCGGGGGACGCCGCGCGCCGTCGCCTCACGCTTCGCGCGCGCATCGGCGATCTGCCCCTCGATCTCCGCGCGTTCGGTGTCGAGGGCGGCGCGCGCGTCGGACTGGCGATGCTCGACGTCGGCGAGCGCCGCCTGCAGATCGGCCACGTGCCGGCGCATCTCGCCGATGCGGCCGAGGATCTGCGCGGCATCACGCTCGCTCTCCTCCGTGGCGCGTTTGGCGAAATCGAGCTGGCTCATCGCCGCCGCCGCCTCGCGCGGCGACGTGACGCTCTCGTACGCCCGCTGGCCGCGCTCGGCGCTCTGTCGGCTCGTCTCGACTCGCTGCATCGCCTCGCGATGCCGCGATTCTTCGGCCGCGACGGCACCCGTCGCGCGCTCGAGCTCGTGCGCCGCGCGCGTTCGCTCCTTCTCGAGCGAGGCGAGCCGAGGCTCGAGGGCGGCCAGCTTCGACTCGAGGCGATAGATCTCGAGATCGTCCCGTTGAACGGCGAGCAGCGCTTGGACGTCAGGATGCATGAGTGGCGGTCAGTTCGTGGATCGGTTCCTGGATGGGCGACTCGTCACGACAGTGAGAACCTACAAGACGTGCGCCCGAGCCGCTCGCGAATCATCCGGCGTCGTCCCCCCTCGCTCGCACGGCGGCCCACTGCTGTCCTCCGCCGAGGGAGCGCAGCTCGCGGGCGAGGGCCTCCTTCTCCCGCAGCAGCCGGTCCTGCTCGTCCGGCGCGGCGATCTCCAGCAGCCGCTGCAGATCGTACAGCTGCTGCCGCACCTCGCGCGCCCGCATCCGCGCGAGCGCACCCGCGATCTCCGCGTCCGCATGCTCGAGACCTCCATCTTCCTCGAGCAGGTCCTGCAGCAGCTCGATCGCTTCCGGGGAGAGCTCCGGCGCGAACGCGCCCGCGCCCGCGTCGGGACCGTGTCTGGCCATGGCGCCGAAAATCGCGCGCAGCTCGGGGTCGCGGAAGTTTTCGGGGCCGACGGATTCGATCACGCGGTCGAAGTGTGCGGGACGGTGGAGGAGCACGCGAATCAGTTCGCGCTCGCTGATCGCGCCGCGCGTCGTCGGGCCGCGGCGCCGGTCGCCGGCCCGGCGTTCGCCGAGCCGGATCCGCAGGTTGGCATCGTCGCCGGGCACGTCCCGGGCGCTGCCGGCCGCGCGCGGCGGCGGCGGCTGGGTGCGGCCCGTGCGCGCGCTCCTCGCGGTCTCGAGCTCGCGCTCCAGCATCGCTCGCGAGACGCCGGCGGCCGCGCTCGCGTGGTTGAGGTAGAGATCGCGCGTGAGGGGATCGCTGGTCGCGCGAAGCGTGGGAAGCAGACGGTCGAGCGCCTGACGCTTGCGCCGCAGGTCGGCGAACCATCCGCCTCGATCGAGAATCTGGATCTTGCGCTCGAACACGTCGATCGACGACGCGAGCTGCGCCTCGAGCTCGCGCGCGCCGTGTGCGCGGACGAAGGTGTCGGGATCTTCCCCGTCGGGGAGCGTGACTACCTGCACCGAGGCGCCCTGGCGCAGCAGCTCGTCGCCGGAGCGGAAGGTGGCCTTGAGCCCTGCCTTGTCCGAGTCGTAGAGCAGGAACACGCGCGCGGTGTAGCGCCGGATCAGCTTCGCCTGCTCCTCGGTCAGGGCGGTCCCCATCGGTGCGACGACCGAGTCGACCCCCGCGCCGATCAGCCGCACGACGTCGAAGTAGCCCTCGACGACGAGCATGCGCTCGTCGCGGCGTGCAGCCTGCTTCGCCCAATTGAGTCCGTAGAGGATCCGGCCCTTGCTGAAGGTGGGCGACTCGGGGGAGTTCAGATACTTCGGCTCTCCCGGGCCGAGCAGCCGGCCCCCGAAGCCGACGACCCTGCTCGCGAGATCGTAGATCGGGAAGACGAGACGGCCACGGAAGCGCGGCCGTGGCTCCGTGCCTTCCTCGGGCGACCCCACCAGGCCCGATTCGATCATCCGGGCGTCGTCGAAGCCGAGCGTCGAGAGGTAGGCGCGCAGCAGGCCGATCTCGCGCGGCGCGAACCCCAGCCCGACGCGCTCGGCGAGCTCGCGCGAGATCGCGCGCGACTCCAGGTACGCGCGCGCCTCGCGCCCCAGCTCGTCCTCCCAGAGTATCCGGCGGAAGTACTCGGCGGCCGCGCCGTTGATCTCCCAGATCGGCTCGCGATCGTCCTTCTGCTC
This sequence comes from Gemmatimonadaceae bacterium, assembly GCA_035494615.1. Classification (GTDB taxonomy): domain Bacteria; phylum Gemmatimonadota; class Gemmatimonadetes; order Gemmatimonadales; family Gemmatimonadaceae; genus AG11. The sequence goes on along the minus strand of DATJGU010000034.1, from coordinate 112,101 downwards.
GGCGCGGCGGCCCTGCGTCTCCACGACTTCGATCCCCGACTTCTCGGCCACCATGCGCACCGCCGTCGGCCAGTCGACGCCGAGCCGCTTCGTGAGGAAGTTGAAGACGTCGCCCCCCTCGTGGCACACGAAGCAATAGTACATCGCCTTCTTCGGCGAGACGGAAAAGTTGCGGTGCGTGCCCTGATGGAACGGACAGGGCCCGCGAAAGTCGCTTCCCTGGCGCTTGAGCTCCACGTACTCGCCGATGACCGCCACGATGTCGGCGCTCTCGCGCACGCGCTCGACCGTCTCGTCGGGGATCATGCGAACACCGCGATGGTGACGCCGGCGCCGCCCTCGTTCCACGCCCCCATGCGGAACTCGCGCACGCGGGTGTCCTTGCGCAGCATCTCGTTCACGACTTCGCGAAGGGCGCCGGTGCCCTTGCCGTGGATGATGCGCAGACTCTTCAGATCGGCGCGCACGGCGCTGTCGAGCGCCTGGAGCACGACGCTCTCGGCCTCGTCGGCGCGGAGGCCGAGGAGGTTGATCTCGGTGCTCGCGAACACCTCGGGGGCGTCGCCGACGTAGGCGACGGCGGTCTCGCGCGGCGCCTCGGTCGCCCGGAGCGTCGAGAGCGGGACAGTGAGCTTGAGGGAGCCGACGGCGACGACCGCGTCGCGACCGCGAATGTCGAGCACCCGGCCGACCTTGCCGCCGAGCGTGCCCACCTCGACGGGATCGTTGACCGCGACCGGCCCCCGCTCGCTGGCGAGCGCGCCACCCCGCTTCCGCTCGACCGCGCGTTCCTCCGCCTCGAGCCGCTCGAGGGCGTCGGCCTGCCTCGCGGCGAGCTCCTCGGCGCGCCGGCGCGCGTCGCGACCCATCGCGTCGAGGGCGTCGTCGGTCGCCGCGGAGCCCTTGCGTTTCAGCTCCGTGATCGTGCGCTCGATCTCGGCGCGCGCGTCGAGCACGTAGCGGCGCGCCTCCTGGCGGCTCGCCTTCTCCGCGGCGCGCTCCCGCTCGCGCACGTTGCGCTCGCGACGCACGACGTTCGCGATGCGCTCGCGCGCATCGTCGACCATCGCCTGCGCTTCGCGCTCGCGCGCGGCGAGCTCGGTCTCCTGCTTCTCGAGCCGCTCGATCAGCGCCGCCATGTCGCGCTCGGCCTGCGGGATGCGCTCCTCCGCGCGCGCGACGACGTCGCCGGGGAGTTCGAGGCGGCGCGCGATGCTGATGCCGTAGGATCGCCCGGGCACTCCCATGATCAATCGGTAGGTCGGCGCGAGGTGCACGGCGTCGAACTGCAGCGACGCGTTCACCACGCCGGGCACCTGCGTCGCGATCTCCTTGAGCTGGCCGAGGTGCGTGGAGGCGAGGGTCGTGCTGCCGCGCGCGGTGAGCGACTCGAGGATCGCCCAGCCGAGCGCCGCGCCCTCCTGGGGATCGGTGCCGGAGCCCAGCTCGTCGATGAGCACGAGCGAGTCGGGGGTCGCGAGCCGCAGGATCTCCGAGAGATTCTTCAGGTGCGCGCTGAAGGTGGAGAGGCTCGCCTCGATCGACTGCTCGTCGCCGACGTCGGCGAACACGTCGTCGAACACGGGAACGCGACTCTCGGCGCCGACCGGTGCAGGAATGCCGGCCTGACTCATGGCCGAGAGCAGGCCGACCGCCTTGAGCAGCACCGTCTTGCCGCCGGTGTTCGGACCGGAGACCAGCAGCGTGCGCTCGCCGGGCTCCATGGCGAGGTCGAACGGCACCACGTCGGCGCCTTTCGCGAGGAGGAGCGGATGGCGTCCCTCGCGAACGTGGAAGCCCTGGCGCGAGTGCACGAGCGTCGCCGGCGTGCACCGAAACCGCTCCGCGTAGCGCGCCCGCGCGTGGAGCGAGTCGAGCTCGGCGAGCGCGTCGAGGCTGTCCGCCATCGGGTCGCGGTGAGGGCGCAGCCGGTCGGTGAGCTCGCGCAGGATCCGCTCGACCTCCTCGTGCTCCTCGCTCTCGAGCTCGCGGATCCGGTTGCCGAACTCGATGGCCGCCGGCGGCTCGACGAACAGCGTGCCTCCGGTGCCCGAGGCCCCGTGCACGATCCCGCCCACCTGGCGCACGCCCTCGCGGCGGACCGGAATCACATAGCGCCCCTCCCGCACCGTCACGGACATGTCGGGCGCGCGATGGTGCGACTCCAGCGACCCCATGACGCGCTCGAGGAGACGAATCAGCTCGCCGTGCGACGCGCGCAGCTCGCGTCTGATCCGGCGCAGCGCTGCCGACGCGTCGTCGCGCACCGCGCCGTCCTCGCCGATCGCGCGCTCGATCGCCTCTTCCTGCTCGCGCGCGACGAGCAGGCGGTCGACGAACGGCGCGAGCACGGCGCGCAGCACGGCGGGGCGCCGCTCGTCGCGCAGCGCGTCGCGCGTGCGTCGCGCGGAGCGCAGCAGCAGCGCACCGGCGAGCAGGTCGGCCGCGCTCCAGACGATCCCTTCGACGCGCAGACGCCGGATCGCCTCGTCGAGCTCGGGGACCGGCTCGGGATGCCACGCCGGCTCGCCGGCGAGGAACCCGCGGACCGCGGCGACGCGCCGATGCTCGGCCTCGAGCCAGGCGAGGTCGGAGCTCGGCGCGAGCGCGCGGACGCGTGCCGCGCCGGGCGCGGACGCGGCGAAGCCCGCCACGAGCTCCAGCAACCGCGGATACTCGAGGATGCCGAGCGCATGCCCGTTCATCGTCCTCGTGCCCCACGGACGACAAACCCGAACGGGACGGCTCGTCCGTTCGGGCTCGGTCCCGCCATCGATGGACCCACGCTCACCCCTGCTTGCTCAACTCCTCTCGCGCGATCGCGTTGATCGTGCTTCCCTCCGCCCGCCCCTTGAACTGCGGCAGCACCTTCCCCATCACCGCGCCGATCTGTGTCGCTCCGGCGGCGATCGCCGCGCGCACGGCGGCGCGGAGCTCGTCGTCGCCCACCGCCGCGGGCAGATAGCCCTCGAGCACCTTCACCTCGGCGCGCTCCTTCTCGGCGAGGTCGTCGCGCTTTCCCGCGTACATCTCGATCGACTCGCGCCGCCGCTTGATGCCCTTGCGGAGGACGTCGATCACCTCGTCGTCGGTCAGGTCGCGGCGCAGCTCGATCCGGCGATTCTTGGCGTCGGAGAAGATGGTGCCCAGCACGAGCGTGCGCGCCTTGTCCTGCGCCTTTCGGGCCGCGTTGAGGTCCTGCTGGAGCGTGTCGAAGAGTGCCATGACGCGTGCGTGAGGGACTCGAAAGGTACGCATCTGCACGGCGTCGCGGCAACGCGCCCTCGAGACGTCCGCGTCCTCAGCCCGGGGGCCAGCCGAGCCGTCGACCGCCGAGAAGATGCAGGTGCACGTGGAAGACCGTCTGCCCCGCATCCGCACCCGCGTTCATGACGGTGCGATAGCCGGAGCCGTCGATTCCCTCGTCCCGCGCGATCTCCTTCGCCGCGAGCAGCAGCCGGCCGACGAGCGCCGGATCGCTCACGTCGTTCAGCGACGCGACGTGCACCTTCGGGATGACGAGCACGTGCGTCGGCGCCTTCGGATCGATGTCGCGAAAGGCGAGCGTGTGCTCGTCCTCGCGGATCACCGTGGCGGGGATCTCGCGCCGGACGATCCGGCAGAACAGACAGCTGTCGCTCATGTGGTCCTGAGGAGCGCGCGGGTGATGGCGAGCGCCGCGATGCCGGCGGTCTCGAAGCGAAGGACGTTGCTCCCGAGCGACGCGGCGCGCCAGCCGCATCCCTCGAAGGCCTGACGCTCCTCCGGCTCGAGCCCACCCTCCGGGCCCACCGCGAGCACGACCGGCACGTGCGCGTCCGCGAGCACGTCGCGAAATGGCAGACCGAGCGGATCGAGGAGGATGGCGCCGCCGACGTGCGCGGTGGGGATGACCGCGTCGGCCTGCGCCTCCGGGAGAATCTCGGGAAGCCACGCGTCGCCGCACTGCTCGAGGGCGGCGATCATGCGCGCGCGCAGCTTCTCCGCGAATGCCTCGCCTTCGCCGCGAGGCGAGACGCTGCGCGAGCGCCGGTAGACCACCGACCGCCACGCGGTCGCCCCCAGCTCGACGGCCTTCTCGCCGAGCAGCAGCATGCGCTCGCGATCGCCGACCGGCGCCCAGAGCTCGACGCGCCGCCGCCTCGGGGTGCGGCTGATGCTCGCGTGGTCGCAGTCGACGGCGAGCCGCCGTCTCTCGAGCAGCGCGATGGTGCCGAAGGCACGGCGACCGTCGCCGCTGGTGAGCCGCACGTGGTCGCCGATCTCGAGCCGCCGCACCTGCGCGTGGCGCGCCGCGCCCTCGCCGAGCTCGACGCGGTCGCCCCACGCGTCGGGCGCGTAGAAGGTGGCTACCGCCGCGCGGCCAGTGCCGTCCACCACGCCCCCTCGACGTCGTCCGCGACGACGCTCCATCCCGCCCGCTCGAGCGCTTCGCCCATCGCCTCGCGCTCCTCGACGAGGATGCCGCTCAGGATCGCCTCGCCATCGGCGGTCAGCGCGGCGTCGATCACCGGAAGCAGCTCGAGCAGTACCGACGAGAGGATGTTCGCGAGCACCACCCGCACGGGCGCGACGAGCGGCAGGAGCACGGCGGCGTCGCCCTCCAGCACCGTCACCACCCGCGCGACGCCGTTGCGCTCCACGTTCGCGCGCGCGTTCGCGATGGAATCGTGATCGAGCTCGATCGCGACGACGCGCGCTGCCCCGAGCTTCGCGGCAGCGATGGACAGCACCGCGCTCCCGGAGCCGAGGTCCGCCACGCGGTCGCCGCCGCGGATCGCCCGTGGCATCAGCCGCACGACGCCGCGCGTCGTCGGGTGCTCACCGGTGCCGAAGGCCATCTCCGGCTCGATCACGATCGTGCGCGCCGGATCGCGGCCGTCGGCGAGCCACGGTGGCACGATGTCGAGCGCGCCGAGGGTGTGCGAGCCGATCCCCTTCTTCCACTCTTCGGCCCAGTCGGTCTCGGGGACGATCGCCGTGCTCACCTCGGCGCGTGGCGCGGCGCCGAGGATCGTCGCGACGACGACGTCGGGATCCGCCTCGCCGTCGAGATGCGTGAGGAGGTCGTCGCCCGCCTCCTGCACGCCCTGGGAGCCGAGCTCGAAGAGCGCGGCGAGCGCGGCGTCGCGGTCGTCGCCCGCGGTCACGCGCACGGCGAGCCAGCTCACGCGCCGAGCGCTTCTTTCATCTTCGCCCAGAAGCCCTTGCCGCGGTCCGCGGGCACCGACTGCTGGATCGTCGCCAGGCGCTCGATGAGCTGCTCCTCCTCCGGGCTCAGCTTCTCCGGGGTCCACAGCTGCACGCGCACGTGCAGGTCGCCCGTGCCGCCCGCGTTCACCCGCGCAAGGCCGCGGCCGCGCAAATGGAACAGCTGACCGCTCTGCGTGCCGGCGGGAATCGCGAGCGCGACGGTCGACGTGACGGTCGGGACCTCGAGCGTCGCGCCGAGCACGAGTTGGGGATAGGTGACGAGCAACTCGGTGTACAGATCCTCGCCGTCGCGCTCGAACCTCGGGTCGTCGGCGACGTCGAAGACGACGTGGACGTCGCCGCGGTCGCCGCCGCGCTGCGCCGCGTTTCCGACCCCGCGCATCGTCATGTACTGCCCGGTGGCGACGCCGGCGGGAATCGCCACCTTGAGCGTCTTCTCCACGCGCACGCGACCGTCGCCGCGGCACTTGCGGCACTGCGACTCGATGATCTGCCCGTCGCCCTTGCAGGTGGGACACGGCGCGACGGTGACGAACTGACCGAAGAAGGATCGCTGGGCGCGCCGCACTTCGCCCTGGCCGCCGCACGTGGGACATTGCTGCGACTTGCTTCCCGGCTCCGCGCCGCTGCCGTGGCAGCGGTCACACGGGTCGAGGACCTTGAGCGTGATCTGCTTCTCCACGCCGGTCGCCACTTCGGCGAGCGTGAGCGGCACGGTGAGCTTGACGTCGGTGCCGGTGCGTGTGCCGCTCCCCTGTCCGCGGCCGAACAGATCCTCGAGGCCGGAGAAGTTGCCGAAGTCTCGCATGAAGATGCCGAGGGCCTCGGACAGGTCCACGTGATGGAATCCCGCCCCCCCGCCACGCAGCCCCGCCTCGCCGTACCGGTCGTACGCGGCGCGCTTCTGCGGATCGCGCAGCACGTCGTACGCCTCGGTGATCTCCTTGAACCGCTCCTCCGCGTCCTTCGACCCGTTGTTCCGATCCGGGTGATAGGTCATCGCGAGCTTGCGGTACGCCTTCTTGATCTCGTCGTCCGACGCGCCGCGGTCCACGCCGAGCACGCCATAGAAGTCAGCCATGATGCGGTCGAATGTCTGGAGCCATGCGCCGCCGGAGCGGCCACACTCTCAAAGTAAATCGCTCAGCAAGCGCGACGTGTGCTGCACGAGCGCGATCACCTTCTCGTACGGCATCCGGGTGGGCCCGATGACGCCGATCACGCCGGCCAGCGCGCCCGCGTGATACTCGGCGGTCACCACCGTGAACTGATCGAGCCGCGGGTCGCCGTGCTCGCCGCCGATGGTGATGCTCAGGCCAGGGCGCACGTCGCCGCTGTGCTTGCGGCGCAGCGCGTCGGCGAGGCGCGCCGGCTCCTCCGTCAGCGACAGCAGCCGCCGCAGGTTGTTCGCCTCGCTGAACTCGGGCTGCTCGGCGAGCACGCTCGCCTGGCCGACGATCACGCTGCTCTCGGCGACCGGCAGCGCGGCGTCGATCAGGTGCTCGCCCTCCTGCACGAAGATGTTCAACAGCTCTTCGGCTTCGGGATGCGTCTGGGTGTCGCGAAGACGGTCGGCGACGGAGGTGCGGAGTTCGCGCAGCGTGTGTCCGGCGAGCCGCTCGTTGAGCACGCGGGAGACCTCCGCGACCGCCACGTCGGCGAGCCGGCCGGCCACCTCCACGAAGACGGTGCGCACGACCCCCGCGTCGAGCGTGAGCACGAGCAACAGCCGCTCGCCGCCCACCCGCACGAGCTCGAGCCGCCGGAGCACGCTCGCGTCCAGGCTCGGACCGAGCGCGATGCCGAGCTCCTGCGTCAGCACGCCGAGGCTCTGCGCGGCGCGCCGAAGGATCGTCTCGATGGTCGAATGACTCAGCGTGAGCTGCTCGCGCAGCCGCTCCCGCTCGATGGAGACGATGGCGCCGTGCGGGGCGTTGAGCAGCGAGTCCACGTAGACCCGGTACGCCTTGTCGGTCGGTACGCGGCCCGCCGAGGTGTGCGGATGCGAGAGGAACCCCTTCTCCTCGAGGTCGCTCATCGTGTTCCGGATCGTCGCCGGCGACACGCCGAGCCCATGCCGCCGAGCGAGGACGCGCGAGCCAGCCGGCTCGGCCGTCTGGACGTACGTCTGGATGACCGCCTCGAGTACCTGGCGCTCCCGTGGGGTGAGCTCGTCTTGAGTGGTCATAAGTGCAAATATTCTAACGACTTCGGCTGATCGTCAAGGCGGCCGCGAGTGCGTCGAGCCGCAGCCAGCCCAGGGGGGTGCACCGAAGCCGCTCCTCGGCGTCGACCGTTACCCAACGGGCGACTTCCCATGGGCGAACGAGGTCACGCTCGCCGGCCGCGAGCGCCAGCCCCGCGGCACTTCGCATCCCGAGATACACGTCCTCGGCGACACGGTTCTCGGCCGTCAGACACTCCGAGCCCTCGGCCGGATCGGCTCCCGCGGCAACGCGATCGCGCCAGTCGACGTAGGCCCTCGCGTTCCATCGCCGCACGTCTCCGTCGAAGCCGTGCGCACTCGGTCCCAGCCCGACGTACGGCACCCCCGCCCAGTATGCGGCGTTGTGGCGCGATCGCCGGCCGGGCGACGCGTAGTTCGACACCTCGTAGTGCTCGAACCCAGCGGCGGTGAGCATGTCGTGGCCGGCGAGGAATTCGTCCTCGTAGCCTTCCTCACCTCGCTCCACCGTCGCGCGCCGGTCGACCCACTTGCCGAGCGGCGTTCCGGCCTCGACGGTGAGACCGTAGATGGAGACGTGGGCGGGCCCGAGTTCGATCATTCGACGGACGTCGGCGGCGAAGTCGCGCCCGAGCGCCTGCGGAAGGGAAAAGATCAGATCGAGGGACAGGTTCTCGAGGCCGGCCGCTCGCGCCGCGGCGACGGCACGCTCGATCGCCGCCGCATCGTGCGTCCGATGCATCCACGCGAGTACGTGGTCGTTGAAGCTCTGGGCACCGAGCGAGAGGCGGTTCACCCCCGCGGCGGCCCACGATGCGGCCGACGCCGCGTCGACGTCCTCCGGATTCGCCTCGATCGTGAGCTCGCCCCCGGCGGCGAGGGGGAACCAGCGCTGCACCGCTTCGATCACGCGCGCGACGCCCTCGCCCCCCAAACGCGAAGGCGTGCCGCCGCCGAGATAGAGCGTCTCGACCTCGCGCGGCGGCGCGTCGGGGAAGCGCGTCCGGAGCTCTCCCTCGAGGGCGCGGACGTACTCGTCGACCGGCACGTCGCGGCGCACGGCGATGGCGAAGTCGCAGTACGAGCAGCGGCGCGCGCAGAACGGGACGTGGACGTAGACGTGGCGGGGCACGGAGGAATATCGCATGGCGGCGCGCGGCGCGATCACGATCCGCGTAAGGGCGGTGAGCGAGACCGCTCGGGTGATCGCGCCGCCTCCTGTTGATACCCGGCGGGCCGCCGCGCGGACGTCAGGCTCGTCTGACCTCGCCCGAAAGGGCGCACTCGACGAGGCCGCGCAGCTCGAGGGCACTGATCGCGGCGAGGCCCTCGTGCGCCGGCAGGCCGACGCGCGCGCAGAGCGAATCGAGGTCGGTGCCTCCGGCGGCGAGCGCGTCCCAGACGAGCCGTTCCGGGCCGCCCGCCGCGAAGTCGCGCAGGGTCGCCGCGGGGGTGAGGCCGAGGAGTGCCACCGCGTCGGACATCGACGTGAGGACCTGGGCGCCGTCGCGGAGCAGCTCGTTGCTTCCCTGTGACTGGGGAACGTCGATCGGGCCGGGCACGGCGGCGAGCGTGCGGTTCATCTCGAGCGCGTACGCGGCGGTGATGAGCGCGCCGCTGCGTACGCCGGCCTCCACCACGATCGTGACGCGAGCCAGCGCGGCGATGATGCGATTCCGGCGTGGGAACGAGCCGCCGTGCGAGGGCACCGTCGGCGGCAGCTCGCTCAGGAGCAGCCCGCGTTCGCCGATCTCGCGCTGAAGTGCCGCGTGGCCGCGCGGGTACGCCACGTCGAGTCCAGTCCCGAGCACTGCGACGGTCGCGCCATCCGCCTCCAGCGCGCCGCGATGTGCTTCGGCGTCGACTCCGCGCGCGAGTCCGCTCACCACGCACGCACCGGCGCGGGCGAGCGTGCGGGCGAGCTCGCGCGTCACGCGCTCGGCGTACGCCGTCGCGCGCCTCGTGCCGACGATGGCGACGCACGGGCGATCGAGGAGCGAGAGGTCGCCGCGCGCCCAGAGCCGGCGCGGGGGCTGCGGACAGTCGCTGAGCGCGTCGGGATAGCCGGGCGCGCCGTGGATCAGCTCCACGCTACGGGAGCTCGACGTCGCGCACCGGCGTGACCTCGGCGCGCCGCATGGAGTGCAGTTGTCGCCACCACGCCAACTCCAGTGTCTCGAGCCCGTTCCGCGCCGCCGCGCTCACCGCGTATACGCCGAACGCGTCCGGCGCCTCGATCGGCGGAGGCTCGTCCTCGCCGAGCAGATCCATCTTGGTGAAGACGACGCAGTGCGGCTTGGCCGCGAGCTCCGTGGAGTAGAGCGCGACCTCGCGCCTGAGCTGCTCGTACTCCGCCTGCCAGTCCATGGAATCGATTGGAACGACGAAGGCGAGCAGGCGCGTGCGCTCGATGTGCCGCAGGAACTGCAGGCCGAGGCCCTTCCCCTCGTGCGCGCCCTCGATGATCCCCGGGATGTCGGCGACGACGAAGGTGCGGCTGTCGCTGAGCTGCACGACGCCGAGGTTCGGCGCGAGCGTGGTGAACGGATACTCGGCGATCTTCGGCGTGGCCGCGCTGATGACGGAGAGCAGCGTGGACTTGCCCGCGTTGGGCTGGCCCACGAGGCCGACGTCGGCGATGAGCTTGAGCTCGAGCTCGAGCGCCCGCGACTCGCCGTCCTCGCCCGGCTGCCACTCGCGCGGACTGCGATGCACCGAGGTGGCGAACCAGGTGTTCCCCTTCCCTCCGCGTCCCCCGCGCGCGACGACGAAGCTGTCGCCGTGCTCGAGCACCTCGCCGACGACCTCCCCGGTATCCTGGTTGCGGACGACCGTGCCGGGCGGCACGGGAAGCACGACGTCGGCGCCCGAACGACCGGTCTTGTTCGAGCCGCTGCCATGGCTGCCGCTCTCGGCCTGCCACGAGTCGCGATACGTGTAATCGAGCAGAGTGGCCAGGTTGCTGTCGCCGCGCACGATGACGTCTCCTCCCTTGCCGCCGTCGCCGCCGTCGGGACCTCCCATGGGAGTGAACTTCTCGCGACGGAAGGAGACGATCCCCGACCCGCCATTGCCTGCCGAAACGCGAACGATGACGCGGTCGATGAACATCTCGATGCTCCGGAAGGTAGACGTCGCCGACGAATCGCCGTCAGCGAACGCGCGCGGATCGAATCGGAGCCGCGCGGCCGAACGCTACTTGCCGAGGATCCTGGCGAGCAGCAGCCGTGCCGACTGCATGCGTGGCGCGGGCACCAGCTCGACGATCGCGTCGAGCGCCTCGCGCAGCGTCTCCGGCGCGACGCCGACGTTGAGCGCGCCGCGCAGGTGCGAGTGCAGCTGGCGATCCTGCCCCATCGCGGCACAGGCGGCGACGATGCAGAGCTCCCGGCGAGCCAGATCGAGCGCCGGCCGCGAGAGGACTTTGCCGTAGCCGTCCACCACCATCCACGCGTCGAGCGCGGGGTGCAGGTCGCGCACGTTGAGCCGCAGCTTCTCGTACATGTCCCCGTACACCATGGCGAGCGTCCGCTCTCCGCGCTCGCGCCATTCCGCGCCGAGGGTCACGTCCTCCGCCTCGTCCGAGGCCGGCGCGGGCGACGGGGCGACGCGCCGCCATTCGCGCGCGGCGTTGAGCGCGCGCGGAAAGCCGCAGAACAGATAGCTCTGGAGGACGACCTCCTCCACGTGCGCCGGAGGCGCCACCCGCGCGGCGCGCGCCATCCAGCGGCGGATCGCCGCCTCGTCGCCGGTGGCGATGACGGCGCTCAGGCGGACGAGCAGTCGCGTCGCGTCGTCCAGCCGGGAGGCGTCAGGCGACACCGATTGGACGTACGTCGCCGACGATTTCACCGCGCGTGTTCCGGAGTGGACGATGGAGGAACTCCCCCAGGCGCGGCGGGAGATCGCGAGGAAGCGCGCCGAAGTGCTGGAGCACCGAGATGACCGCGGGAAACTGCGCGCGCTGCGCACCGTCCTCCACCTTCACGGCGATGCCGATCCCGTCGTCGACGAGCGCGAGGCAGTGCATCCCTTCGGCGCCGATCTTGGCGATGCAGCGCCCCTCGGTGGCTTCGATGAGCGCCGAGTCGAAACGGTCGGTGCCGCCGACGAGGAAGGGGCGCGTCTGCATCGCGTGCACGATGCGCGAGGGGATCTCCTGCGAGCGGCGGGCGGCGTCGGCGAGGCGCGCGTAGGCGAGCGCCATCGGCTCGAGCCCGAGCACGAAGACGGGGACGCCGCAGCCGTCGACGGCGAGCCCGATGTCGCGTGCCGGCATGCCGCTCCAGCGGGCGACCTCCTCGAGGCAGGACTGCTGCACCGGATGTTCGGCGCGCTCGTAGCCGAAGGTGGACCAGCCGGCGGTGTGTGCGCGCGCGAGCATGGCGGCGTGCTTTCCGGAGCAGTTGTTGTGGAGGCGGGTCGGCCGTTCGCCCGACTCGCGCAACGCCCGCTGGCCGCGTTGCGACAACGGCTCGTGCGGTCCGCACGCGAGGTCGCCTTCTTCCATGCCGATCGACGTCAGCATCCCGTCGGCGATCGCCACGTGCTCCGGCTCACCGCCGTGCGACGCGCAGCCCAGCGCGAGCTGATCGTCGCCCCATGCGAGCGCGTCGAAGCCCCCGCTCTCGATCAGCGGCATGATCTGGAAGGGCTTGGCGCTGGAGCGCCAGTGCGTGACGAGCTCCGGGTCGCGCGCCGCGGCGATGAGCGTGCCGGATGCGTTGACGACGGCCGCGTGCACGTGGTGGCGCGACTCCATCAGTGCGCCGCGCGTGACGATGACGTCGAGAGAGAGCTGATCCATGCCGGCGAGCCCGGTGAGTGACGCCGAAAGATAACCGGGCGACGTGCGGAATTGGGCTAGCGGCGCGCGGTGAGCAGGATCCCCGCGAGGACGATCGCGCCGCCGGCGAAGGTGGCGACGCCCGGCACTTCCCGGATGCCGGGAAGGAGTGCGGCGATCACCGTCGCGCCGACGGGCTCGCCGAGGAGCGTGAGGTTCACCACGTACGCCGGGGAGCGCGCGAGCGCCCAGTTGAGGCCCGTGTGGCCGAGGAGCATCGGTCCGAGCGCGAGCGCGGCGAAGATGCCGAGCTCGCGCGCCGGCTGCGGCGCGAGGTGCGCATCGGCGAGCGCGGCGAGCAGCAGCAGTACCACGAAGCAGGTGCCGTAGACCAACCCGACGTACGACCAGAGTCCGAGGGCGCGGCGCAGTCGCCGCCCGGCGACGAAGTAGATGGCGGCCATGAGCGCGCCGACGAGCGCGAGCAGATCGCCGAGCAGCGCGCGCGGGTGTCCGCCGGTCGCGCCGCTCTCGCGCAGGTCCGGCCACGCGACGACGAGCGCACCGAGCATCGCGATCCCGATCCCGAGCCACTGGCGCCGGCTCGGCGGCTCGCGAAGCCAGACGGCCGACAGCGCGGCGACGACCACCGGCTGGGTATTCACCAGCACGACCGACGCCGCGACGCTGGTGAGCGCGACCGACGTGTTCCAGCTCCAGAAGTGAAGCGCGAGCGTGACGCCCGCGGCGACCGCGACGGCCAGCTCGCGCCGATGGAGCCGGCGCCACTCGCGCCACTGCCCGGTGAGCGCCAGCGCCAGGAGCACCGCCGCGAGGGTGAAACCGAGGCGCCACGCCGCGATGGCGAGCGGGTGGGCGTGCGAGAGCCGGACGAGCGGCCCCGAGAGCGACACGCCGATGAGCGCGAGAGCGAGGACGCCGGGCGCTCGCCGGTCCGTCCTCGCGCCCGTCATCGCACGTCGGTCAGCGCGTGACGGCGACGATGATCGCCACCGTGCTGCCGATGATCTGTGCGAGCCCGGTGAGCAGCGGCACCCAATCGCGCTTCGTGACGCCGTCGTTCGGCGGCACCGTCACGATGCTGCCCGGACGCGGCTTCGGCATCTCGTCCGGGAGGAACACGTGTGACTTCACCGTCTCGAGCTTGCCGCTCGGCTGGGTGACGTAGGCGTGATCCTCGTCGGCTTTCGGGGTGGGCCCACCGGCGGCGCCGATGTAGTAGTCGATCCCCTTGCCGCGGATGTATGCGACGGTCGACGGCGCGTTCACCTCGCCGCGGATCGTCACCGTGGCGTTGTACGGCGGGATCGTGATCCGGTCGCCGTCGCGCAGGATGAGATTGTCCGCGCTCGTGTACCGACGCAGCGCGTTCGTGAGCTCCACGCCGACGCGGCCCACGTTGTTGTCTCGCCGCACGAACACGATGCCGTCGGCGTACGCCTCCTCGGTGAGGCCGCCTGCGCGCTTGATCAGGTCGGACAACCGCTCGGACTTGTTGGTGAGGGCGTACGCGCCGGGGAACCGCACCTCGCCAAGCAGCACGACGGTGCGCTGCAGCGACCAGTCGGGCTGGCGCATGATCAGCACGTTGTCGTACGGCCGGAGCGGCACGTCGGGCGCGCCCGCTGCCGGAACCGGGACGCCGGGCGGTCCGACGTACCGGCCGTCCGGTCCGCGCTCGAAGAGATAGGTCGAGTCGAGCGGCACGCGAATCGTCGTCGCCGTACGGCCGCCGCTCCGATCCTCGGGAAGTCGCGCGATCTCGGCCTCCTTCAGGTACGCGCCCTCCTGCACGCCGTTCGCGAGCAGCACGAGATCGCGCAGCGTCATGCCGTCGCGGTAGAGCACGCGGCCGCTCCGCCGCACCGCGCCGCCGATCGACACGTACCGGTCGGGGCGGAACGACGTCACCGAGAATACCCGGATCTGATCGTCCTCCTGCAGCGGGAGATCGTTGACGACGGCGCCGGTGGTGTCGGCGAGCGTGGCGCGAAGCTGCACCCGCGTCGAGTCCGAGCGAAGGCGCGTCACGAGCACCTCGCCCAGGTACGTGTCCGGCTTGAGTCCGGCGCGGCGGAGCGCGTCGCTGAGCCGCATCCCGGGCGTGAGCCCCTGCGCGCCGGCCTGGAACACGTTGCCGTCGACGACGATCCGGTTGCGCACCCGTTCGGCGATCGGGAACACGTGCACGACGTCGCCGTCCTGCAGCGGGATCGCCGGCCCGGCGGTGCCGGCGAGCGCCGACGACGCGACGTCGATCGTCACGCGGTCGCGGCCCGCCGCCGTGCGCTCCTCGGGCGGCAGGATGCGCTCGATGAGGATCCGCTGGCGCGACGCCGTCGCCTCGAATCCGCCCGCATTGCGGAGCAGATCGGCCAGCGTCTCGCCGGCCACCATCTCGTAGGTGGCCGGCCTCGCGATCTCGCCGAAGATGCGCACGCGCGGGCCGTGCACGGGGACGAACAGGACGTCGCCCGTCTGGAGGCGCGCGTCGTGCGATGCGTCGCCGCGGACGAGGTAGTCGTAGACGTCCAGCGTGTCCACCGTCAGGCCGGCGCGGCGCACCTGGATCGTGCGCATCGATCCGTTGATCGTCGGGCCGCCCGCGGCGTAGAGCGCGGTGAGCGCGGTCCCCGCGCTCGAGATCATGTAGCTGCCGGGGCGCCGCACGTCGCCGACGACGTACACCTGGTTGGAGCGCAGCCGCGCCACGCTCACGGAGAAGCGCGTCGTGCCCTGATTGTTCGCGCGCACGCCCGAGTAGACGCGCGCGAGCCGCGAAGACAGCACGCGGTCGAGCTCCCCGAGCGTCAGATTCGCGACGAAGAGCTGCCCGACCTGCGGGATGACGATGAACCCCTCGCGCGTGACCGGCAGGTCGTAGCTCGCCTCGACGTCGCCGGTGAGGATGAGCACGAGGCGATCGCCGGGACCGAGCCGGTAGTTCGCGTCGACCGGACCCGCGACGTTGGGCTGGAACTGCGAGGTCGCGCCGCGAAAGACGTCGAGCCCGAATACCTGGTAGCCGCTATCGACGAGCGCGGTGCGACGATCGGTGCTGTCGCGCGGCACGAGCAGATCATCGGCCGTCCGTCCGAGCGCGCCAGGCGCGAGCCGAACCGCGATCTGTCCCGGCGGACACCGCTGCTCGGCCCGCGACGTGTCGGCGACGGACGGCAGCGGCGCTTCCGTGGACGGGAGGGGCGTGACGATCTGTCCCGGCATCGTGTACTGTCCGGGCAACTGCACGGGCGGCGCGCCGGCCGCGCCGCGCGTCCCCGCCTGGGCGCCGCTGTCCCTCGCCGACCGTGCCGCCGCGTACGGATCCACGACGCAGACGAGCGGGCCGAGTCCCGACATGCTCGCCGGCGCCGACGCATACGCGTCCTGCAGCGCCGCGACGTCGGCGCTGTCGGCGATGCCGAGCGCGCGCACCGCCGCGAAGACGTCCTCCGATGGCGTGGGCGCCTCGCCCGTCATGCCCGGGAGATAGGCGTCGAGGAGGTTCTCCGGGTAGCCTTCCGCGCGCAGCCGCTCGTGCACCTGCTCGCGCGTCAATCCGCTCGTGGCGAACCGCTGGCGAAGCTGGGTCACGAGGTCCGGGCGCGTCTGCAGAAGGATCTGCGCCTGCTCCGGCGTCGGCCGCGTCGTCGGCACCTGAGCGGTTGCGAGGGACGGCAGCAAAAAAGAAGCGGCCACGAGGAGTGACCGCAGGAAGGGCACGCGCATGGATGTCGCCTGCGGGGGGAACGGCGAGAGAAGACCCGGACGGCGCCTACGGGAAGGATGGATTCGAATGGTCACGCACGGACTCGAACCGTGGACCTCTGCTGTGTGAAAGCAGCGCTCTAACCAGCTGAGCTACGCGACCGCGGCCCCGGCGAGAACGGAGCGGAAATCGGATGTTACAGCCCCGTCGGAGGGGTCGCAAGGGCATGCGCTAGAAGATCTTGACCATTCCCTTCGTGTAGCGAGACGGGTCGCGTCGCACGTCCGCGAGGATCGCGCTCAGATCGCTCACGAGCTTGTTGAGCTGGTCGTAGAGCGTCTGATCGGTGAGCAGCCGGCTCGCGGTTCCCTGACCGTTCGTGAGCGCCCGCATGAGGGAGTCGGCGCCCGTCGTGATGCCGACGAGATTGTGATAGAGCGTCGTGTCGCGGAGGAGCAGGCCGGCGCTCCCTCGGCTCGAACTGAGCGCGATCACGAGCGAATCCGTCGAGCCGATCACGTCGACGAGCCGGTTGTAGAGCGTCGGATCGTCGAGCATCCGCCCCACGCTGCCGTTCGGATTCTGGAGTCGCGCGAGCATCGTGTTCGCGCGGGAGAGCGTGCCGTTCAGCTGATCGTAGAGCGCGCGGTTGGTGAGGAGCTGGCCGACGGTCCCCTCCCCCTTCACCAGGCCGCCGGTGATGACGCGCATGTCCTTCGTGAGCGAGACCAGATCGTTCACCGCGCCGCTCGCCTGCGCGATCACCGCCTCGTAGTCGAGCGTCGGCACGACCGTCACCGTGTCGCCGTTCCGGAGCGGCTGGAAGCGCGGCGTCCCCGGCGTGATGTCGAACACCTTGTCGCCGAGGAGGCCGAGCGTGCGCAGCTTCCCCCGCGAGTCGCGCCGGATCTGCTCCCGCACGCCGGCATCCACGGCGAGCGTGAGGCGAAGGTTGCGCGTCGTGTCGGCGTCGACCGGGAGAAACTCGATCTTCTTCACCGTCCCGGCGAGCTGGCCGGCCACCATCACGGATCCGCCTTCGCGAAGCCCGTTCGCGTCCGGAAGAAAGGCGATCAGCTCGTACCGCTTCGAGAACAGGTTGGCGGCCTGCCCCAGCTTGTAGATCGCGATGCCGACGACGAGCACCGCGACCGCGATGACGAGGCCGACGCGCAGCTGATCCCAGGTGATGCTCGGTGACCGTCTCATGTCATGACCCGCCGAGGAAGTCGCGGAGATACTGGTTGTCGGACGCGGCCATCTCCTCCGGCGTCCCGAAGAAGACGATCCGGCGCTCGTAGAGCACCGCCACGCGCGTCGCCATCCGGAACACCGAGCGGATGTCGTGCGACACCACGACGCTGGTGACGTCGAGCTCTCGCTGCAGCTTCATGATGAGCCGCGTGATCGTCCCCGTGCTCAGCGGATCGAGCCCCGATGTGGGCTCGTCGTACAACATGATCTCCGGGTTGTTCGCCATCCCGCGCGCGATGCCGACGCGCTTGCGCATGCCGCCGGAGAGCTGTGACGGCAACTGGCCCATCACCTGGTCGGGATCGAGGTCGACGAACGCCAGCTTCTCGCGCACCCGCGCCTCGATCGCATCCTCGTCGAGATCGGTGTGCTCGCGCAGGGGATAGGCGACGTTCTCGTAGACCGACATGGAGTCGAACAGCGCAGCGCTCTGGAAGACCATCCCCATCCGCTGCCGCGCCTCGAGCGCTTCCTCGAAGGTGAGATCGGTGATGTCCTCGCCATGGATGCACACGCGCCCGCGATCCGGAACGAGAAGGCGCAGAATGAGCTTCAGCGTCGTGCTCTTTCCCGTCCCCGATTCGCCGACGAGGCAGATGGTCTCGCCCTTGCGCGCGTCCAGCGAGACGTCCTCGAGAATCGGCCGATCGAACGCGAGGTACACGTGATCGAGCTCGATCACGGGCACCACGCGATGCTCCTGTGGATGCGTCTCCGCCCAGTACTCGTCGGTCGGATCGTCGTCGGCCAGCTCGTCGCGGATCGCGCGGCGGATCGTCGTCGGCCGCCGCTCGGAGGCACGCCGGCCTTCCTGACGGCGCTCGCCGGCTCGCGCGTCGGGCTCCGCGGGCGGCACGTTCGTCGGATCCCGCGCGTCGTCCGTCATGCGCCGAGCACCGAGAGGAGGATCTGCGTGAGGAAGTAGTCGACGACGAGGATCAGAATGCTGGAGAGCACCACGGTGCGCGTGGTGCTCTGCCCGACTCCCTCCGTGCCGCCCGTGGTGTTGATGCCGAAGTAGCACGCCGTGATGGAGATGATGCCGCCGAAGACGAACGGCTTGATCAGCCCCTGCACGAAATCCGTTGGGATGTACCTGAGCGTGAAGCCGTCCGACGCGATCTGCTCCCACACGGTGCGCCAGTAGTAGCCGGTCGGCACGCCGACGAGGAGGGAGGAGATGAGGCCCCCGCCCAGGATGCCGACGAAATCGTTGATGATCGTGAGGATCGGCAGCATCACCAGCGCGGCCAGCACGCGCGGCGTGACGAGCTTCTTGATCGGGTCCGTGCCGAGCGTGTTGAGCGCGTCGATCTGCTCGGTGACCCGCATGGAGCCGAGCTGCGCGGCGATCCCCGAGCCGACGCGCCCCGCGACCATGAGGCCCGCGAGCACCGGGCCCAGCTCGCGGATCATCGACGCGGAGACGAGCCGGCCGATGTACATCGTGGCGCCGAACGCGCGCATCTGGACGCTCGACTGGAGCGCCAGCACCATCCCGGTGAAGAATCCCGTGAGGAGCACGATGCCGAGCGACTTCACCCCGATCTCGTCCATCTGCTGGACGAGGTCCTGGGCATAGAACGGCCGCGCGAACGCGAAGCGCAGCGCCTTGCCGGCCAGGGAGAAGTACTCCTGGACGGTACGGAGCTTGTGCTTCGAGGCGTCGGCGAGGCGCTCGGCGAGTGCGGTCAAACGCGAGTGGGGAGCGTGGTGAAGGAAGGGCGCGCGAGGAATCTAGGCAAAGGGTATGCCGAGCGCGGCTGTATGGAACCGGCCGAGCGCGCGCTCATCGGCGAGTCAAGTCCGCGATGCGACGTCGAACGAGCGGTGCCGCGACGACCGAGAGGAGCAGCAGCGAGAACCGGTAGCCGCCCCGAAGCATGCGGGCGGCGAGGGGCCGCGCGCCACCGAGCATCGAGCGCCGGTGCGGATCGCCGGGACGCACGCCCGCGATGCCTGCGAAGGCCGAGGATCTCGATGGCGGCGCGATCGCCTCGCGCGCCAGACGGCGCATCGCATGTCGTCGGACGACGGGTCGCTCGAGCGCGAGCGTTGCGACGCCGGGCCAGCCCGGTAGGAGCGTCCCCCCCACGCCCCGTGCCCCGCCGTGCATCGCGTACTTCCATGCCGCGAATCGGCGCGTGCTCTCGTCGTCGTCCGGAAGTGCATGCGTGAGGAGCGCATGCGCCTGTCGAACCATCGCGAGCAGCTCGTCGCG
Organism: Gemmatimonadaceae bacterium; assembly: GCA_035494615.1. Lineage (GTDB taxonomy): Bacteria > Gemmatimonadota > Gemmatimonadetes > Gemmatimonadales > Gemmatimonadaceae > AG11. The sequence continues at coordinate 92,711 of DATJGU010000034.1, read as the reverse complement.
AAGCGGGTCGGCGGAGAGGGCGGCCTCGATCTCGTCGATCGTGCGGCCCGCCTCGCTGAGTGCGTCCGCGATGAGCACGAGGTCGCGGAGATGTCCGCGCCGGTGCGGATGCTTCGCCACCGAATGCTGCAGCAGCACGATCACGCCATCCAGCCCGACGAGGCGCGAGAGCGCACGCCGGCTCGCGAGCGGTCGCGCCAGCGTCGCGCGATCGTCTCGCCGATTCGCGCCGTAGTCGATGCTCGTGTGGATCTCCACCGCCAACCCTTCGTTCGGCGGGACGATCGGGACCAGATGGTTCGCGTCCGCTTCCCACAACGTCTCCACGGGCGCACCGGCGCGCGGGCGCCAGCCGAGTGCCGACAGTCGCCGCCAGAGCGTCTGCGGCGCGGCGTCATCGACGAGCACGTCGACATCGCCGAGATCGAGCGGAGGCTTCGCCGGCTCGGCCGCGAGCGCACCGCCCTTGAGCACGGTGAGCCTCACCTCGAGCGCCGCGGCGGCGGCATCGAGCGCCGCGAGTGAGCTTCGTGCCGCCAGCACGCGTTGGGTCTCCGCGAGTTCCGCGGCGGCGAGCGCGGCGCGCGCGCCGGACGAGAGGGTTCCATCGAGCCGGAGCGCACGCAGGCCCGCGGCGAGCGGCAGCGCACAACACTCGCGAGCGAGCATGATGCGCCACGCATCGGCCGAGGCGCGGTGCAGCTCGTCGAGCCCCGCCGCGTCCGGCGCGCGTCCGGCGAGCACGGGCAGCGCGACGCCGCGCAGTCGCAGCGCGTCGCGGATCGATCGCGGCTCAGCGTCGACGCGTTTCACGCACGTTGACCACGTGTCGGCGAGGGTCTAGGTTGGCCGCCCATGGGTCTCTCACTCTCTCGCGAGCGCCTCGTCGAGCTGCTCGATCGCGGCCGGCGCGCGCGCATTCTCGTGGTGGGAGACGCCATGCTCGACGTCTACCTCGCGGGCGACGTGGACCGCATCTCGCCGGAGGCGCCCGTGCCGGTCGTGCGTGTTCGGGAGCGGCGCTACGCGCTCGGCGGCGCGGCCAACGTGGCGCAGAACGTGACGGCGGTGGGAGCCTCGTGCCGTCTCGTCGCCGCGATCGGGCGCGATGGCGCCGGCGAGGTGCTCTCGCGGATGCTCGCGACGATCGGCGCGGGGGAGACGCTGCTGCACGTCGAGCGGTGCACGACGCAGAAGTCGCGCGTCCTCGCGAGGTCGCAGCAGCTGGTGCGGATCGACGAGGAGGACGACGATCCGCTCGGCGACGCGGAGATCGAGCGACTGCTGGCGCTGATTCGAGACGCGGTCGCGACCGCCGATGCGGTGGTGCTCGAGGACTACAACAAGGGCCTCCTCGTGCCCGAGGTCATCCGCGCGACGATCGACGCCGCGACGGAGCGGGCGCTGCCGATCGTCGTCGATCCGAAGTACCGCAACTTCTTCAGCTTTGCCGGCGCGACCATCTTCAAGCCGAATCGGCGCGAGCTGGAGTCGGCGGTCGGCGCCACGATCGACCTGGATGACCCGAGCGCGCTGCCCGGCTTGCTGGAGCACCTCGGCACGCGGCATCTGCTGTTGACGCTCGGAGAGCGCGGCATGCTGCTCGCCTCGGCCGACGGGGCGCTCGAGCGGATCATGGCGGTCGCGCGCGAGGTGTACGACGTCGTCGGCGCGGGGGACACCGTGACTGCCTATCTCGCGACGATGCTGGCGGCCGGCGCGACGCCCGCCGAAGCGGCGGTGATCGCCAACGTGGCCGCGGGCATCGAAGTGGGAAAGCTCGGCGCCGCGAGCGTGTCGCGGGACGAACTGCTCGACTACGTCGACGCGCACGCCCTGCACGTGTAGCCCGCCGCGATCGCTCAGGCGACGCGGCGCGGCGGCGCGCGGCGCAGATCGTCGCGCAACGCGACCAGAACGGCCAGGGCACCCGCGACGAAGAGGGCGAACGCGAGCGCGCCGAGCATCTTGAGCGGCAGCCGCCGCGCGTCACGGATGGGGGGCGGCGCCGGCGGCTCGATGATCGACAGCACGGGCGTGTCGCGCACCTCGTCGATCCGCGCCTGCTCGAGCGCGGAGGAGAGCGTCTGGAAGACCTGCTGCTTCAACTGCACGTCGCGCTGCAGCCGGTCCGCCTCGAAACGCAGCATGGGGGAGTTCTCGAAGTCCCGGTTCCGCTGCAGGAACTGCACCTGCCGCTGCTCCGCCGCGTTGAGCTCCGCCCGGGTCTCGTCGAAGCGGCGCTCGGTGAACCGGCGCTCGGCGGACGCCTGCGAGCGGCGCGCGTCCTGATTGAAGCGCTCGAGCTCCGCGAGAATGCGCTGGAGGATCGACGCGCTCACCAAGGGATCCTTCGTCTTCGCCGTGATCTCCACGAGCCCCGTCTTCTGCACGACGTTGGTCGAGACGCGGGCGCGGAGCGCCGAGACGATGCGGGCCCGCGTCACGGCGGGGGCGTCGTCGGGCAGATCGAAGAAGCTCGCGAGCGGGATGCGCCGCCGCGCCGCATCCGTCACGCCGGAGTCCGCGACCGCTTCGAGGACGAGATTCGACGTCGCGAGGTCGGCGTAGAAGTTCGGCGACTGCGTCTGGTCCTGCCCCGGGATCGCGAGGCCGAGCTGCGCCGCGAATCCGGCAGCCATCGAGGAGTTGCGGCGCGACTGCGGCACGAAGGAAGTGCGCGAGGTGAAGGTGGGTCCCCGCAGCAGCGTCACCGCGAGCGTCGCGGCCATGCAGAACCCGCACCAGAGCAGGACCGCGACGCGATGGCGCCGCAGGAGACGGGTCACCTGGTCGATGCTCAGCTCGGACCGCTCGTCGTCAGGCATCCGACATCGGGAGAGAGGGAGAAGACCCGCCGCCGGCCGCGATCGGCTCGCGGCGGGTGCAGAAGAGAAGCAGCACGAGCGTGGGAAGCAACAGCTCCAGGAGGCCCACGGTCACGGCGAAGTCCCCGCGCACGTAGTGGGCGGCCATGGCGACGAACAACGCGTACACGAGCACGCGCGTCGGATCGTGGGGCGCCGCCGCCTGGCGCGCCAGCAGCGTACGCCCCAGCCGCGCGAAGAGGAACGAGCCGAGCGCGACCCCGATCCAGCCGAAGTTCAGGTAGAACTCGCCGAACAGGCCCGGGGGCAGCGTCGTGCCGGCGAGGAGCCAGCTGTCCGGCCAGAACGCGAGCGTGAAGACGCCCGTGGACGGCAGCGGCTTGTTCGGCCAGAGACCGCGCGGGACCACCATCGTCGCCGTGGCGAGATAGGTCCGGCCCCACTGGAACGGGAGCTCCTGCGGCACGCGGCCCACGAGCACCATCATCGTCTGGAGCTGGATGAAGTTCCCGAAGAACTCCACCCGCAGCACGTTCAGCATCGACGCCACGTCGAACGTCTCGAGCGTGACGAGACGACCGAGCGCGAGGAACTCGCGCGCGAACAGCGCATACGCGGTGAGCGCGACGAAGGTGATGGCCCCGCCCGCGAACGCGAGCGCACCGCGGATGCGAGCGCGCAGCCGATCGTGCAGCACGGCCAGCGCGAGGAGGAAGACGAAGAGGATCGACTTGGACCCCTGGAGCGCGCTCACGCCGAAGGCGAGCAGCGTGTACGACCAGAACGCGACGGAGCGGGTCGAGCGTCCGGTGGTGAGGAGCCAGCAATACCAGGCGAGCGACACGACGACGAGCAGCACGGTCGCCTGGAGGAGATAGTTGAGGCCCTGCGTCACGCGCAGGCGGTCGCCCAGGCCCGCGAGCAGCACCGAGGGCCCGCCGAGCAGCGCCACGCCGACGACGAAGAAGGCGAGGCCCACGATCGTGTACACGATGCCGAAGAACCGCAGCGCGGGCAGTCGCCACCGAACGCGGTACGCGACGGGCGATCCCACCGGCGGACGCCAGTACCACCCGATCGCGAACGCGGCGATCGCCAGCAGCGCCACCTCGAGCGCCACCTCCATCGAATCGTGCAGGGAGTGCACGCCGGACGGGTAGCGAAGGAAGAACAGATCGGTCTGCTGCAGCACGTCGTACGCCGGACCGACGTAGCCGAGCACCACGACGATCGCGACGATCACGGGGATGCCGAGCCAGTCGCCTCCCCCGCGCCTGAACGCCTCGCGCAGCACGAGACCGAGCGCGACGAGGACGATGGCGACGCACAGGGCGCCGATCATGCGCGGCGCGCGCCGGTGGTCGGCCGACGAGCGCTCACCGCGCGCCGACCTCCTCGAGCAGCGCGGCGATCGCCGAACGCCGGCGCGCGTGCGAGTACGTCTCCACCGCGCGCGCGCGGCCACGGCTCCTGAGCTCCGCGCGGCGCGCGTCGTCGCCCAGGACGTCGAGCACCGCGCGGGCGACGTCTTCAGGGCGCATCCCGTCGATCAGCTGCGCGGCGTCCCCCACGACCTCGCCGACCGCGCCGACGGCGCGCGTGACCACCGGCGCACCGCAGCTCAGCGCCTCGAGGATCGCCACGCCGAACCCCTCGTGCCGCGTCGGCTGCAGGTAAACGGCGCAGCGCTGCATGAGGCGGATCTTCTCCTCCGCGCTGATGGCGCCGGGGAACTCCACGTAGCGGTCGGCGCCAAGCGATTGCGCGAGCGCGAGCAGCTCCGGATAGCCGGTGCCGTGCTCTCCGGCGATGATGAAGCGGACGTCGGGATGCATGGCGTGAATGAGCGGCGCCGCGCGGACGATGTCGTACATTCCCTTGCGTTCCGCGTTCCCCGCCTGGAGCCAGCCGACGCTCACCACGATCCGCTCCTCGGGCTGGCCGTTCGGCGCGTAGCGGTCCGTGTCGACCGAGAGCGGCACGTACCGGGGCTCACGCGTCGGCAGCCGGGCCGGCACCTCGCGGAACTCCATCTCCGAGCAGAAGACGTTCGTGTCGGCGGCGCGGAGGGCCGCTCGCATCAGGAGCTTCTGGTGCCGCGGCCGCGGATCCCACCACGGCAGGTCGAAGACGCCGGTGACGACCGCCGGCCGCCCGAGCAGCTTCGCGACGCCGACGGGCGCGAACGCCCACGTCCACCACCAGACGAAGTACACGTCGGCGGGGCGGAGATCGCGGAGCCGCGTCACGATGCGAACGTCGAAGCCCAGCTCGCGGAGGATGCGGATGTCCTGCACGTAGAACTCCACGCGCGCGAGCACGTCGGGATCGGGGACCCTGGCGAAGAAGCATGCTCGGCGCGCGGCACGCGGCACGCGACGGCGCTGGACTGAAGTCGAGGTCACGGCTGGACGATCGGCGGGACGGAGCGGGTCGGCGGCGGCCGCGTGCTCGGATCAGCGTTCGGCCCGACGCGTGGCGGGAAGGCGGCGAAGGGCCCGCGTGGACCACGCGGTGTAACATAGCGTCGAGAAGAGCTCCATGAGCACCGTGGCGTGGGCGGCGCCGATCGCCGCGCCCCGCGGGATCAACACCCCGAGCGCCAGCGCGCCGACGCAGAGCGTGGCCACGTTGATCACGAGGGTGCTGTGCACGCGCCCGGTGGCGAGGAGCACGGCGCCCGCGATCGACGTCGTGACGCGCAGCGGCACCGCGAGCAGGAGGATGCGGATGATCGGCACGCCCGGCAGGTACGCCGGCGCGAAGACCCGCGCGAGCCAGGGCGCGGTCCACAGCAGGATCGCCACCGGGGGCAGCGACAGCGCCATGGCGGCGGCGAGCAGTCGCCCGCTCGTCCGCTCCGCCTCCACCCTGGAGCGCAGGGCTTCGATGATCGCCGGCAACGAGAGGTTCGCGAGGGCGCCGGGAATGAGCAACAGCGCCGACGCGAGCAGCGCGGCGATCGCGAAGTAGCCGACGTCGGACTTCGGGACGCCCGTTACCCCCATCCCCAGCACGCCGATGTTGTCGATCCCCGTTCTGACGAGCAGCGACGAGGCGATCGCCATTCCCAGATGCAGCAGCGTGCGCGGGGCGAACTCCGGACTCGCGCTGCCGCGCGCGCGGAGCACGTCGGCGACGGTCCACAGCATCGTGCCGGCGAGGAGCGATTCGGCGACGTACCGCGCCGCGACCCACCCCGGCATCGCCCAGCGCGCGACGAGCAGGACCGTCGCGAGCAGGCTGACGACCGACATCACCGCCGCCACGATCGACACGCGGTGCACCGACTTCACGCCCTGGTGGTAGTTGAGCGCCGTGCGCGCGATGGCGGAGATCGGGACCACCCAGACGAGCAGCCGCGTGTAGCTGGCGGTCACCGGATCGAAGACCAGCCAGTCGAGCGCGGCCACGACGGCGCACGTCACGAGACTCACGCCAACGGCGAGCGCGAGGAGGCGGACGAGCACCCGTCCCCGCTCGGCGGCGCTGCCGGCCTCGGCGATTGACTTGATGGCGAGCGACGGCATGCCCGCCGCGCCGAACACGAGGACGATGGCGATCACCGCCTCGACGCTGCGCACGATGCCGAAGTCGCCCGGCCCGAGCATGCGCGCCAGCACGAGCTGCGTGATGTACGCCGTGCCCTGGATCGCCAGCACCGAGACCAGATAGTGCGGCAGTCCGAGGGTCAGCGCCCGCGAAACGGTGCGGCGCATCGCACGAGCAATCACGATCGATCCGGCTGCGCTGAAGGGTGGGTCGCGGCCTGCGCGCGCGCGTGGTGAGCGCGCACCGGCCGTCGTTGATGGAGGGAACGCGAACGCCGTCGATGACGGAACACGTGGTCCGCGCGTCCGACAAGTTGCCTGGCACGGTGTCGCCGTGCTTTTTTTCAGGCTTCGCAGTCTACCGACTCGTCACATTCGCAACCACCGTCCGTCAATGGTTTCTCATATGGGCACCGCCGTCGTTACCGGAGGTTCGGGCGCGATCGGCTCGCGCCTGGTTCGCCGCCTGCTCGACGACCACGCCGAGCGCGTCGTCGTGATCGACGACCTGTCGTCCGGCTATCGATGGCTGCTCCCCGACGATCCACGCGTCGAGCTGATCACGCGCGACGTGAGCGAGATCCTCGACATGGGTCTCGACGTCCATGCGCCGCTCGTCTTCCACCTCGCTGCGTTCTTCGCCAATCAGAACAGCGTCGACCATCCGGACGCCGACCTCCATACCAACGGCCTGGGAACGCTGAACGTGCTGCGGTGGGCGGCCTCCGCCGGCGCGCGCCGGGTCGTCTACGCCTCCGCCGGCTGCTCCATCGCCGGACACGGCGTCGACGCGCCGATCCGCGAGGACATGCCGGTCAGTCTCCATCTCGACACGCCCTACCAGATCACCAAGGCGCTGGGGGAGTTCTACTGCAACTACTTCCTGTCGCAGGTGAGCTCCGTACGCTGCCGGTTCTTCAATTCGTTCGGGCCCGGCGAGGTCCCCGGCCCCTACCGCAACGTGATCCCGAACTTCATCTGGCGCGCCCTCCACGACGAGCCGCTCGTGATCACGGGGACCGGCGAGGAAACCCGCGACTTCATCTTCGTCGACGATCTCGTGGACGGCCTGGTGCGGGCGGGCGTCACGCCGCAGGCGCACGGCGAGGCGGTCAACCTGGGCACGGGGCGCCAGACACGAGTCATCGACATGGCTCGCGCGGTCATCCGCCTCTGCGAGTCCGACAGCGAGATCGTGTACGCGCCGCGCCGCGCGTGGGATCACAGCCTCCGCCGCCAGGCGGACAACGCCAAGGCCCGCGAGCTGCTCGGACTCTCCCCGTCGGTGGAGTTCCTCGACGGCCTCGAGCGCACCATCGCCTGGTTCCGCGAGCATCGCGAGCGGCTGGAGCCGATGCTCACCTCCACGGGCGATCTGGTGGCGACCGCCGAGGCCCTGCGATGAAAGTCCTCGTCACGGGCGGCGCCGGATTCATCGGCTCGCACATCGTCGATGCGCTGCGCGACCGAGGCGACTCGGTCATCGTCATCGACAGCCTCGATCCCGACGTGCATCATGGCGCGCCCGACTACCTGCGCGACGACGTCGACTACTGCTTCACCGACCTGCGCCACTGGCGCCCCGACGCGCGCTTCTCGGACGTCGAGGCGGTGATCCATCTCGCGGCGCTGGGCGGTGTCTCGCGCGCCGCGCGCGAACCCGAGAACGTCATCGGGGCGAACGTCACCGGCACGGCCAAGCTCGTGGAGGCGGCTCGCACCTGGTCCACGCTGCGCGCCGTGGTGCTCGCCAGCAGCTTCAGCATCTACGGATCGGGCTACAGCTACCGGTGCGTCGACTGTGGGGCGGTGCGACAGGGAACCCGCGACGCGTCACGGCTGCAGGCCGGAGACTTCGACGTCCGATGCGAGGTGTGCGGCGGCGAGACGGCGATCGTGCCGATCACCACCGAGGCGACCCCTGCGCCCCTCGAGACGTACGGCGCCTCGAAGTACATGCAGGAGCTCTGCTTCCGCGGGTTCGACGCGGCGCCCGTGCACATCATGCGCTTCTCGTCCGTCTACGGGACGCGGCTGCGCCTGCACGACGGCGAAGCGACGATCATCGCGAAGCTCGCCGGCTGGATCGGCGACGGCCGCACCCCGACGCTGTTCGAGGACGGACAGCAGATCCGCGACTGGGTGTACGTCGGCGACGTGGTCGCGACGGCACTCGCGCTCACGACGCTGCCGGCCCCAGCGCGGGTGGTGAACGTCTGCTCGGGAGTTCCGACGACGCTCGAGCAGGCATGCGAGATCCTCGCCGACTGCCTCGGCACGGGGGTGCGTCCGGAGGTGGTGGGCGGCTTCCGCCCGGGCGACATGCGACACTGCCTCGGCGACGCCGCACCGCTCGCTGCGCTGCTCGGTCGCGCGCCAGTGCCGTTCGCCGACGGCGCTCGTCTGACGTTCGGCACGGCGCCCGTCGCGTCTCGATCGTAACAGCAAGCAAGCTCATGTGTGGCATTCTCGTAACGAGCGGCCTCAACAGGTCGTTTCACCATCGTTTGCTCCGCAGCCTCCGGCGGCGCGGCCCGGACGAGATCGGTTTCTGGTCGGACGAGCGCGTGCAGATGGCGCACGCACGGCTGAGCATCATCGGGCTCGACGAACGCGGCACGGAGCCGCTCGAGAACGACACGCACGTCCTCATCTACAACGGCGAGATCTACAACTTCAACCAGCTGGCGGACCGCCTGCGGGAGGAAGGGGTCTCGCTCCAGGCATCGACCGACGCCGAGGTGCTGCTCCACGCCTGGAGCCACTGGGGCGAAGCCGTGCTCAAGGAGCTGCACGGCTTCTGGGCGTTCGTGATCTACGACAAGGTGCGCGGCACGCTGACGCTCGTGCGCGACCAGTTCGGGATCAAGCCGCTGTACTACTGGAAGCAGGGTGATGCGCTCTGCGTCGCCTCCATGATCCGCACCGTGCTGGACAACGTCCCGGGCGCGCGCGAGCTCGACTTCGAGGCGTTGTCGGAATACTGCCGGTATCAGTTCACCTTTGGCGACAAGACCTTTCTGAAGCACGTGCGCAAGGTGGAGCCGGGCCATCTGGTGGAGATCGAGCTGGGAAGCGGGCGGGTGACGACGCGCGGCTACGAGGACATCCTCGCCTCGGCGCCGATGCGCCGCGAGATCGATCACGCGTGGATCGAGGAGACGCGGGCGCTGTTCAAGGAGTGCGTCCTCGCGTCGACGATCAGCGACACGTCGTTCACGACGTTCTGCAGCGGCGGGCTGGATTCGAGCCTCATCACGCGGATCGCCGAGCCGGAGATCGCGTACCACTGCAACTACTCGGATCCCGACTGCAACGAGACGTTCTTCGCGCAGCAGGTCGTGGCGGGCCAGCACGAGCGGCTGTTCGTCGTGAACGCCCAGGAAGAGTTCGACCTGGTGCAGCGGCTGTCGGACATCGTCAAGGACTTCGACGAGCTGACGATCGGGTCGGTGATCCTGCCGCTCGACGACCTGCTCGCGCAGGTGAAGCGCCGCTACAAGGTGATCCTCACCGGCACCGGGGGCGACGAGCTGTTCGCCGGCTACGTGCGGTACCAGCTCGTGCTCGGCGAGTGCTACCAGGATTCGTATCGCGCTCTGTTCGCGCGCATGGAGGCGCTCCAGTCGCCGGCCGCGCGGTTCGAGATGACGCACAGCAAGGGCGACGTGCACCTGTACAAGTTCTACCAGCCCACGGCGGAGCAGCGCTTTCACGAGGCGTTCGGCCAGTGTCTCGACGGCAGCACCCCGCTGGAAGCGATGCTGCGCTTCGACCGCCGCTACTTTCTCAGCGGGCTGCTGAACATCGACGACAAGATGTGCGGGCGGCACTCCCTCGAGAGCCGGCCGAGCTTCCTGCACCAGCGGTTCGTCCGCCACGTCAACGCCGTGCATCCCGGGGCGCTGCTGTGCGAGGGGGAGCTCAAGCCCGTGCTCCGCCGCGTCGGCGCGGGCATCCTCCCGAAGTCCGTGCTGCATCGAACCGACAAGATGGGATTCACGACCCCGATCGGCACCTTCGTCAACAACTCCGCGGGGCGCATTCGCGAGTACATCATGAGCTCGCCCTTCCGCCACCTGTACGATCTGCGGAAGTTGAACCTGACGGCGGAGACGAAATTCTCGCGCGAGGTGTTCGGGCTCGTGATGCTCGACCTGTGGCTGAACGAGTATGCGGCGGCATGACGACCAGTCTCGATCCCGCGACTGACGTCGCGCCGCGGCCGGCGCGTCCGCCGGCACGCCGGCGCACCCGCCTGCTCTTCGTCACCATCACGTTCCACCCCGAGCCCGGCGCGCTCCGCGGCCTGCCGCTCGCCAGGCGACTCGTCGAGAGCGGCGAGTTCGACGTCACGGTGCTGACGGCGGTGCCCTGGTATCCGCTGGGGCGCACGTATCCCGGGTACCGGCAGCGTCTCTGGCAGTGGGAGACGATCGATGGCGTGCGCGTGCTCCGCGTGCCGATCTACCCGAGCCACGACTCGTCGGCCGCACGCCGCATCGCGACGTACGCGAGCTTCATGCTCTCGGCCCTGTGCGTCGGCCTGCCGCTCGTGGGGCGTGCCGACGCGGTCTATCACGTCGACAACCTGCCCACGACGGGACTGGTCACCCTGCTCTATGCGCGGCTTCGCGGCGTGCCCGTCGTACAACACGTCGGGGATCTCTGGCCGGAATCCGTCACCGAGTCCGGCATGCTTCCGCGTGGCATCGCCGCGCGCGTGGTCGGCGGGCTTCTCGGCCGCCTCTGCGACTTCGTGTACCGGCACGACGATCGGCTCACCGTCCTCTCGCCGGGCTTCGAGCGTGCGCTTCTGGCGCGCGGCGTCTCTCCGTCACGGATCGAGGTGCTTCCCAACTGGGCCGAAGAGGATCGGTTCTTCCCCGTCGCGTACGACGCGGCGCTCGCCGAGGAGCTCGGCTTCGCCGGCAAGTTCAACGTCGTGTACGCGGGCAACATCGGGCCGCTGCAATCGCTCGAGACGGTCGTGCGCGCCGCCGCGGCGGTGCGGGATCTCACGGACCTGCAGATCGTGATCGTCGGGAGCGGCCCGCGGGAGGGCGGCGTGCGGGCGCTCGCCGCATCGCTGGACGCGCACAACGTGCGCTTCCTCGGCCGCCGGCCGATCGACGCGATGAACGGCATCAATGCGCTCGCCGACGTGCTGCTCGTCCATCTCGCCGATCGCCCCTTCCTCCACAGCACGATCCCGAGCAAGGTCCAGGTGGCGCTCGTCTCGGCGAAGCCGGTCCTGCTCGGCGTGCGCGGCGATGCGGCCGATCTGATTCGTGCGTCGGCGGGCGGCGTCACCTTCGCGCCGGGCGATGCCGACGATCTGGCCGCGCGGCTTCGCGAGCTGCATGCGATGCCGCGCGCGGCGCTCGCCGCGATGGGGGCGCGCGGGCGGGCGTACTACCACGATCATCTCTCGCTGGACATCGGGCATCGCCGGATGGCGCAGCTCTTCGCCGACGTCGCCCATGCCGGCTGACCTCGAGACGATCCCCGTGAGCGCCCCACGCCAGGACGCGCCGCCGGTGGAGCCCCCGCCGAGCGAGGGAGTGCCGCCCTTCCTCGTGTACCGCCGCGCGATGACGGCGCCACGGTCGTCGTCGCCGCCCACGGGCGCCGTACTCCTGGAATGGCGGCCCTCGTTGACGAGTCTCCCGCCGGCGCACGTGCGGAGGCCGACGACGTGGATCTGGTGGATGTTCCACACCCTGCGTGTCTTCCGCTCGAGGGAGTTCCGGCTGCTCATGCTCGTGCAGGACGGCCAGCTGCTCCACCGTTCGACGGTCTTCCCGCCCTTCTTCCGCTTTCCGTTCATGGGGCGGGACGACGTGCAGGTCGGCGACACCTGGACGGCGGAGCGTGCGCGCGGCCGTGGATTGGCCGGCGTCGCCCTGCGCGCGGCGCTCGCGTCGCCCGCCTCGCCCGGCGCCAGGGCCTGGTACGTCGTGCACGAGTCGAATCGGGCGTCGATCCGTGTCGTGGAGAAGGAAGGCTTCGAGCTCGTCGGCCGCGGTGTACGCCGGCGGCGGTTCGGCAGCTCGCTCTTCGGCTACTATGCGATCACGGCGCTCGAGCGGGCGAACGACGAGCGCCAGCCATGACGGCGACCCCGCAGGCGAGAAGCGCGGCGCGCGAGCAGGGCGTCGTCGCCGCCTCGTCCATTCACCAGGTCGGCCCCGCCGGCTCCCTTCCCAATATGTATCCTGTGCTCAAGCGCGTCTTCGATCTGGTCGTCTCCGCAGCCGCGTTGGTGGCGCTCTCGCCGGTGCTCGTCGTGCTGTCCGCGCTGATCAAGGCGCACGACGGTGGGCCGGTGCTCTACGCGGGGCGCCGCGTCGGCAAGGACGGCACGCCGTTCGGGATGTACAAGTTCCGCTCGATGGTGTTGAACGCCGACACGATCGGCGGCTCCTCCACCCCCGACGACGACCCGCGCATCACGCCCATCGGACGCTTCCTGCGTCGCTACAAGCTGGATGAATTGCCGCAGTTCCTGAACGTCCTCCGCGGCGAGATGAGCATCGTCGGGCCGCGGCCGCAGGTGCAGTGGGCGGTCGACCTCTACACCCCGGAGCAGCGGCAGGTGCTGACGGTGAAGCCCGGCATCACCGACTACGCGTCCGTGCGGTTCCCGAACGAGGGCGAGATCCTCAAGGGAAGCACCGATCCGGACAGGGACTACATGGAGAAGATCCATCCGGAGAAGATGCGGCTGAGCCTCGAGTACGTGCGGAATCGCTCCATGCGCACGGACCTCCAGGTCATCGCGCAGACCGCACTCGCCATCCTGCGCTGAGGATCCACGAACGTGAAGAAATTCCGCACCGAGGCCGAACAGCAGGTCGGCGGCAACATCGCCCGGATCTTCGAGGCGTGCCCCGATCCGGTGGAGATCAAGCTCGAGAACTTCCCCAAGTACGTTCGGCGCCAGCACCTGAAGCGCTTCCTCGCCATGTACGAGATCTTCAAGCTCGCGCTGCCCGTGAAGGGATCGATCGTCGAGTGCGGCGTGTTCAAGGGCTTCGGGGTCATGTCGTGGGCGAAGCTGAGTGCCATGCTGGAGCCCGAGAACCTCACACGCCGCATCTACGCCTTCGACACCTTCGCCGGATTTCCGAGCGTGCACGCGAAGGACCAGACGTCGGTGGCCGACGTGGCGGCCGGCGGCCTCTACGCCGACTCGCACGACGAGCTGCTCGCGCTGGTCGCGGAGTACGATCGCGATCGATTTCTCGGCCATGTCGACAAGGTGCACCTGATCAAGGGTGACGTCGTCGCCACCATCCCGCCCTTCCTCGAGCAGCATCCGCATCTCGTCGTGAGCCTGCTGTTCCTGGACATGGATCTGTACGAGCCGACGAAGGCGGCGCTGCAGTACTTCGTGCCGCGCATGCCGCGGGGCGCGCTCCTCGTCTTCGACGAGCTCGACAACCCGATGTGGCCCGGCGAGACGATGGCGGTCCTCGAGGAGATCGGCCTTGGCCAACTCGCGCTGCGCCGCCTCGAGTGGGACCCGTATATTTCCTACGCGGTGCTCGACTGATCCTCGTCGGCCGCCGTCCTCTCTTCATCTTCACCGTGTCGCCGTCACACATGCTCGAGACCACGCTGCGCTCCATCCCGTTCTTCAACTACAGCGGCGCCTTTTCCGCACAGGAGAGCGCCTACCTCGCGATGCTGTCGGACGTGATCCGGCGCGGTGCGTTCATCCAGCAGCGCGACCTCGAGGACTTCGAACGGCACCTGGCCGAGTATCTCGGGGTGAAGCACGCGATCGGTGTCGGCAACGCGACGGACGGCCTGATCATGGCGTTCCGCGCGGCGGGGGTCGGTCCGGGCGACGAGGTCATCTTCCCGTCGCACACGATGGTGGCGTCGCCGGCGTCCGCCGCGCACTGCGGCGCGACACCGGTGCCGGTGGACATGGGACCGGACCATCTGATCGATCCGGCGGCGGTCGAGGCGGCGATCACACCGCGCACCCGCGCGATCCTGCCCGTGCATCTGAACGGTCGCACCTGCGCGATGGACCCGCTGCTCGAGCTCGCGCGGCGGCACGACCTGCTCGTCATCGAGGACGCGGCGCAGGCGCTCGGCTCGCGGTACAAGGGCGCGCTGGCAGGTACCTTCGGGCTCGCCGCCGCCTACAGCTTCTATCCGGCGAAGATCCTCGGCTGCTTCGGCGACGGTGGCGCGGTCGTGACGAACGACGACGACGTCGCGCGGCGCATCCGGCTGCTGCGCGATCACGGACGGAACGAGCAGGGCGAGGTCGAGACGTGGGGCCTGAACTCCCGGCTCGACAACTTCCAGGCGGCGGTGCTCGACTTCCAGTTCGCGAACTACGACGAGATCATCGACCACCGACGCGCCCTCGCCTCGGCGTACGACGCCGAGCTGCGCTCGCTCCCGCAGCTCGTGCTGCCGCCCGCGCCCGGCAGCGAGCCCGATCATTTCGACGTGTTCCAAAACTACGAGCTCGAGGCCGACGATCGCGATGGGCTGCGCGCCTTTCTCAAGTCGCAGGGAGTCGGGACGCTGATCCAGTGGGGGGGCAAGGCGGTCCACCAGTTCGCCGGCCTCGGCTTCACGCAGCGCCTGCCCCGCACCGAGCGGTTCTTCGAGCGTTGCCTGATGCTTCCGATGAACATGATGGTCACCGAGGACGACGCGCGGTACATCGCCGCGAAGGTCCGTCAGTTCTACCAGGCGTGACCATCGCGCACGACGGCACCGCCGGCGCTCCGGCGATCGGCGCGCGCGCCACGCGAACCGCGGCGCTCGCGGCCCGCATCCGCCGGCACGCGCTGCACATGACATCGTCGGGGGGCAGCTCGCACATCGGATCGGTGCTCTCGATGGCCGACCTGCTCGGCGTCCTGTATGGCGACGTACTGCGCGTCGACCCGGCCAATCCGGCGTGGCCGGAGCGCGACCGCTTCATCCTGAGCAAGGGACACGCGGGTGCCGGCGTGTACGCCGCGCTCGCCGAGTCGGGTTTCTTCTCCACCGCGAAGCTGGCCACGCACTACCAGAACGGGTCGGATCTCAGCGGGCACGTGTCGCACAAGGGCATTCCCGGGGTGGAGCTGAGCACGGGGTCGCTCGGCCACGGACTCTCGGTCGGCGCGGGGATGGCCTACGGCGCGAAGCTCGACGGCCGTCCGCACCGCGTGGCGGTGCTGCTGAGCGACGGCGAATGCGACGAAGGCTCGGTGTGGGAGGCGGTGCTGTTCGCCGCGCATCACCGGCTCGCGAACCTGTGGGCCGTGGTGGACTACAACAAGATCCAGAGTCTCAGGCCGGTGGCCGAGACGCTCGCGCTCGAGCCGTTCGCGGACAAGTGGCGCGCGTTCGGCTGGAACGTGGTCGAGGTGGACGGACACGATCACGCCGCACTGCTCGCCGCGTTCGAGGGCGTCGCCGCGACGACCGATCGTCCGACCTGCGTGCTCGCCCACACGGTCAAGGGCAAGGGCGTGCCGTTCATGGAGCACTCGGTGCTCTGGCACTATCGCACGGCGCGCGGCGAGGAGTTCGACGCGGCGCTCGCGGCGCTCGATGCGGAGCGCGAGCCATGAGAGATGCGTTCGTCGCGAGCCTGACGACGCTCGCCGAGCACGACCCGCGGATCTTCCTCATCACCGGCGATCTCGGCTTCGGCGTGCTCGACACCTTCGCGCGCACGCGTCCGCACCAGTTCCTGAACGCGGGCGTCGCCGAACAGAACATGACCGGCCTCGCGGCGGGACTCGCGCTCGACGGCCGCATCGTCTTCACGTACTCCATCGCGAACTTCCCGACCCTGCGACCGCTCGAGCAGATCCGGAACGACGCGGCCTATCACGACGCCAACGTGAACGTCGTGGCGATCGGCGGTGGATTCAGCTACGGTGCGCTCGGCATCTCGCACCATGCCACCGAGGATCTCGCCATCATGCGCGCGCTGCCCGGCGTCACCGTGGTCGCTCCCGGTGACGACTGGGAGACCGAGCACGCGGTGCCGGCGCTGGCCGCGGTTTCCGGCACGACCTATCTGCGCCTCGACAAGTCGTCCGCGGGCCGCACCGATCGTCCGGGCGAGCGATTCGAGCTCGGCAAGGCGCGGCGTCTGCGCGACGGAAGCGACCTCACGCTCGTCGTCACGGGCGGCATCCTCGGCGTCGCGCTCGCCGCGGCCGACGAGCTGCGGGATCGCCACGACGTGCACTGCCGCGTGCTGAGCATGCACACCATCGCCCCGCTCGACGCGGACGCGCTGCTCGCCGCCGCGCGCGAGACGGGCGGCGTCGTGACCGTGGAGGAGCACACCGTCCATGGTGGGCTCGGAGGCGCGGTCGCGGAAACCCTCCTCGAAGCGGGCGCGGTACCGCGCGTGTTCCACCGGATCGGACTGCGCGCCGGTTTCTCGTCGGTCGTGGGCTCGCAGGACTACCTGCGGTCAGCCTACGGGCTCGATCAGCCGGCCATCGCCGCCACGGTACGGCGCCTCGTCGGCCGCGGCTGAACGCGCCGGCGCCCTAGCGTATCGCCGCGCTGCGGCGCCCGTTGGATTCCGCCGGAGTGGCGTATCGGCCGCGCTCCCCCGCGTCCGCCACGTCGAACTCGCCCGCCTCGAGGTTCCCGCTGTACTCGGGTACGAGACGCTCGATCAGCTGGCGAATCTCGGTCGGTGGGCGATTCTCGCGCGCCGCCCGGATCAGGTCCGCGATCTCGCCCTGCCCGTGCTCCGAGATCGCCGAGTCGCGCGCGCGCAGGATCTTCGGATGGTCCGTCGGCACCATCTGCGCGCCCTTGAAGAAGAGCTCCTCGTAGAGCTTCTCCCCGGGCCGCGCGCCGGTGAAGTGCACCTCGATGTCCAGGCCGGGCTCCAGCCCCGACAAGCGAATGAGATCGAGCGCGAGATCGCACACGCGAACCGGCTCGCCCATGTCCAGCACGAACACCTCGCCCTGGTCGCCGAGCGCCGCCGCCTGCAGCACGAGCTGCACCGCCTCCGGGATCGTCATGAAGTAGCGCGTCATGTCCGGATGCGTGATCGTGACCGGGCCGCCTTCGGCGATCTGCCGCATGAACGTCGGCACGACGCTGCCGCGGCTGCCCAGCACGTTCCCGAACCGCACGGACACGTAGCCGCTCTTTCGCTGCACCGCGCACTCGTGCACCACGTGCTCCGCGATGCGCTTCGTGGCGCCCATGACGCTCGTCGGCCGCACCGCCTTGTCGGTGGAGATGAGGACGAAGTGCTCGACGTCGTGCTCCGCGCTGAGCGTGACCACGTTCTGCGTACCGAGCACGTTGTTGATCACCGCCTCGGCCACGTTCGCTTCCATGAGCGGAACGTGCTTGTGGGCCGCCGCGTGGAACACCGAGAATGGGCGGTACTTGCTCATCACGCTGGCCATCCGCGTGTGATCGCGCACGTCGCCGATGACCGGGTCGACGGTGAGGCGCGGGAAGGTGCGACCCAGCTCCTGGAGCAGCTCGAAGATCGAGTTCTCGCCGCGCCCGACCGCCACGATGCGGCGTGGCTCGAGGCGGGCGAGCTGACGGCACAGCTCGCTGCCGATGGAGCCCCCGGCACCGGTGACGACGACGACCTGGTCGCGAACCAGCGACGCGACCTGCGCGAGGTCGGTCTTGATCGGCTCGCGGCGCAGCAGATCCTGAATCTCGATCTGGCGCAGCGCGCTCACTCGCTTCTCGCCCGAGAGAATCTCGTAGAGGCCCGGCACCGTCCGGGTCTCCAGCCCCGCCGTGCGCGCCACGCGCACCACCTCCCGGATGGCTCGTCCCGACGCGGACGGCATCGCGATCACGACGTCGGTGGCGGCGACCGCGCCGGCGATGCGCGGGAGCTCGCTCACCGAGCCGAGCACCGGGACGTTGTGCAAGCGCTGGCCGCGTTTGCGCGGATCGTCGTCGAGGAGCGCGACGGGATACATCCCGAGCTGCGCGTTTTCCAGCAGCTCGCGCATGATCATGCCGCCGGCCACTCCGGCGCCGACGACGATCGTGCGCCGGAAGCTCTCCGCGCGCGAGCGCCGGTCGCGCCGCACGAGCACGCGGATGGTGAGCCGCGGCAACGCGATCGCGAGCGCGCAGAGACAGGCGTCGAGCAGGATCACCGCGTAGGACAGCCGGTGCGGCACGATCCCCGACACGGGGAGCACCGCGAGGCCCAGCGCGACGTCCACGACGGCGCACGCCGATGCGCTCGCGATCAGCATCTCCAGGTCGGCGACGCTGGCGTACCGCCACAGGCGCCGGTACAGACCGAAACGCCAGAGGAGGAGCAGCTTGATCGGAACGCCGACGCCGATGAGCGCCCAGAGCATTCCGCGCACGTCCTCCGGCAGTGGCCCCTCGTACCGGGCGGCGAACGCCACCGTCGCGCAGAGCGGAAGCAGGAGGAGGTCCGACGCGAAGAAGACTCGATTTCGGAGTCCTGCGAGTCGTTCTGTGAATCTGCTCACGGAAGTCGTGGAGAAGCGCGCGGAGTGTCGCGGGTATCGGTGACCAACCCCTCAAGCATAGTCGCCGTGACTACCGGGTCCAAGCGGCCTTTGGCCGCCCACACGGTTGGACGGTCCGACGTTCGAAACGTCAAGGTCGTCCCGCGTGAAAGTCCGGCCAGGTGGACGATCGGCCGGGCGAGCGCATTGTCTCCGAGCGTCGCTCCGGCGACGTACGGTCGGCCGACGCCCGCGCGGTCCACGTCGATGCGGAAACGCGGGGCTCCCCCCGCATCGGCGACCGCGACGGAAGAGAAGAGCGGCGCCCCGAGCACGAGCTCGTCGCCGCAGGGGTCGTACGGATAGAGGCCGAGCGCACTCCACACCATCCAGGCGGAGAGTGTGCCGCCGTCGTCCTCTCCGGGAAGCCCGCCGGCATTCGCCGCGAACGCGTTGCGCACGACCGTGCGCACGACGGACTGCGTCAGCGCGGGACGGCCCACGAGCGCGGGAAGATAGGGATAGCCGATGGAGGGCTCGTTCTCCATGTCGAGCGCCGAGCTGCCGAAATACGCGTCGAGTCGTCGAGCGAACGCGTCCTCGCCGCCGGCCATCGAGACCATCCCGGTCACGTCGTGGGGAGCGCCGAACATGTAGCTCCACTCGTCGCCCTCCACGAACCCGGGCGCTTGCCGGCGTGGCCTGCGGCGCGGATCGTCGAGCTGCAGCGGGTAGGCCCACGCACCGTCCGCCAGCCGAGGGCGAAAGACGCCCGTCGGCCCTGCGCCCACGCTCCACGGCGCGACGGAGTCGAAGAGGAGACGATAGCCGCGCGCGCGCCGGTCGAATTCGGCCGCCTCGCGCGTGCGGCCGGCGTGAAGCGCCAGTCGGGCGATGCACGCGTCCGCGTAGGCGTACTCCTGGGTCGTGGCGACGGAGCCGTACACGCGCGCATTCTCGTAGTCCGCCCCCGAGAAGGTGTCGGTGATGCGCTGCCACATGGCACGACAGAACGCGAGCACGGCATCGAGCCAGGAAGGTGGCGGCGGCTCCGCCACGTAGCCGAGGCGCACGTAGTCGGAGAGGCCGAGGCGTCCCTTGTTGCCACCGTGTCCCGGGCGCCAGGGCGGTTGCCGTGTCGCGTTGTGCACGAGCGCGTCGAGTGCGCGTGACTCGTCCTGTCGTACGATCCCGGCGAGATAGCCTTCGGCGATGACGACCGCCGCCGGATCGCCGACCATCGCGTTCGCGTCTCGCGCCGCAAGCTCCCATTGCGGCAGCCACCCCGCTTCGCGCTGCATCCCGAGCAGCGATTCGACCATCCCACGGGCGCGCTCGGGATAGAACGCGACGAGAAGTGGATGCACGGTCCGGAAGGTGTCCCACAAGCTGAAGCCGGTGTAGCGATGCTCGCCGGCGGCCAGCCGGCCGACGTCCCCGACGAGGTAGCGCCGGTAGCGTCCGTCGACGTCCTCGAAGAGCGATGGATGCAGGAGCGCGTGGTAGAGCGCCGTGTAGAACGCTCGCCGGTCGGCGTCCGTACCGCCCCCGACGCGAATGCGCGCGAGCGCGGAGCGCCACGCGAGCGCCGCGGAAGTGCGCACGCGCTCGAAGTCCCACGTCGGCTGCTCCGCGGCGAGATTGCGGCGTGCGCCGTCGGCGTCGACGTACGAGATCCCGATCCGCACGAGCACCGTGAGCGAGTCGGCGGTGGCGAACCGCCACCACGCGCCGGTCGGCGGATCGGGAGCGCGGAACGGCAGTCGCAGCCGCTTCGGTCGCCACGACCCCACCGAGCCGGGGCGGCTCACTTCCGCTACGAAATACACGCGCGGCCTGTCGCCCAGTCCCCCGAGCGAGCCCCCCTCCGCCCACCCCTCGATGCGCGTCGACGTGACGTGGGTGACGGCGGCCCGCGGATGCTCGCGCGGCCGCAACCCCAGCGCGTGCGACGCGTCGAGCAGCAGCGTCTTCGGTCCGCGCCCGTGAAAGCGGAACCGGTACAGCGTGGTCCGTGCCGTCGCCGACGCCTCGACGTCGACGCTGTCCGCCAGCAGCCGCGCGCCGTAGTAGCCAGGCGCGGCGGACTCGCGGTCGATCGGCGAAGGTGACGGCGACGTCGAGAGTGCATTCGCCGTCGGCCGGAGCAGGACCATCCCGAGCACGGGTGGGGAGCCGCTGAAGTGCACCTGGCCGAAGCCGAGGACCGGCTGCCCACGACGATAGCCGCCGGACACGTCGGTGGCCGTGTGCGGGCTGGCCGAGACCAGCCCCCAGGGAACGGTCGCACCGGGAAAGGTTCCGCCGGTCCCCGACGTACCGAGGAGGGGATCGACCCACCGCGAGAGGTCGTCCGAGTCGGCGCGCTGCGCGACGACCGGCGACGTGCCCCGAAGCGAGCGGGCCACTCCCCGCGGTCCATGCTGCAGGATCCGGGAGGAGTGGCCGATCGGCACTCCGTGCCAGCTCGAGGCGCTGAGGCCGAGGACCGCGGCGGCACGTACGCCGCCGCGCGTCAGTCTCACACGCCGACCTTCTGGCGTGCCTCCGCGGCGCGTCCGGCCCGCGCCACTGCGGCTCGCGTGTCCACGAGCACCTTGGCCAGCGACGCGACGCGCCCGTAATCGATGTCCGAATGATCGGTCACGATCACCACGGCGTCCGCGCCGGTGAGCGCCGCGTCGGTGAGCGGCACCGACTTGCCCACGGCGCCCGCCGGCGTGTGCCCGTCGTCGCGAATCTCCGGGCAGTACGGATCGTGGTAGCTCACGGCCGCACCCTTCTGCGCCATCAGGTCCATGATCTCGAGCGCGGGCGACTCGCGCATGTCGTCGATGTCCTTCTTGTACGCGACGCCGAGCACGAGCACGCGCGCTCCCTTGAGCGCGACCCCGCGTTCGTTGAGCCCGTCCTGGACCTTGCGCACCCAGAAGGCGGGCATCTCCGAATTGATCTCGTCCGCCACGCCGATCATCCGCGTCTTGTACTGCAGCGTGCGCATCTTCCACGCGAGGTAGTGCGGATCGAGCGGGATGCAATGGCCGCCGAGGCCGGGGCCCGGCGTGAACTTCATGTAGCCGAACGGCTTGGTCGCCGCCGCGTCGATCACCTCCCACACGTCCACGCCAAGCCGGTCGCAGATCTGCGCCATCTCGTTCGCGAGGCCGATGTTGATCATCCGGAAGGTGTTCTCGAGCAGCTTGGTCAACTCCGCGGCCTCGGGGCTGCTCACCGGGATCATCGTGTCGATGAACTTGCCGTAGAGCGCCGCGCCGAGATCGACGCAGTGCGGCGTCATGCCGCCGATGACCTTGGGCGTGTTCTTCGTGTGCCACCGCTCGTTCCCCGGATCGACGCGCTCGGGGGAGAAGCAGAGGAAGATGTCGGAGCCGACCTCCAGGCCGCGCGCCTCGAGGAGGGGGATCATCAGCTCGCGCGTGGTGCCGGGATACGTCGTCGACTCGAGCACGATGAGCTGTCCCGGACGGAGCGACGCGGCGACACTCTCGGTCGCGGCGATCACGTAGCTCATCTCGGGGTCCTTCGTCTTGCTCAGCGGAGTCGGCACGCAGATCGATATGACGTCGCACTCGGCGAGCCGGCTCATCTCGGTCGTCGCCTCGAACCGGCCGGCCTTCCGGAGCCGCGCGACGTCGGCACTCGGGATGTCCTTGATGTGGCTCTTGCCGGCGTTGAGGTCGCTGACGACGTGCTTGGACACGTCCAGGCCGATCACCGACAGGCCGGCATTGCCCATCTCGACCGCGAGGGGAAGGCCGACGTAGCCAAGGCCGACGACGCCGCACACGGCGCTGCCGTCGGCGATCTTGTCTCGGAGAATCTCGTAGTACATCGATTTTGGTCCGTAGTCGAGAGTGGCTGCACCGGGAATCCGGTGCGGCGGGCTTCGGTTCATGGATGACGGGCGGGACCGCCCGGGGTCACGCCTTCCCGATGCACACCGCGTTCCGCCTAACCGGGCTCGCCGGCCCGCGGTGGAAGGGTCAGGGCGAGGGCCCCCCGGCCGGCTGCGCGATGTCCCGGTCGTACACGCGCCAGCGTCGGTGGATTCGCGTCCCCATCGCCACCATCGGCCGGTTCATCGGCTCGTTGTCCTCGAGGATCCAGCTCGCCTCGGCGGCGACTTCGTTCCGGTCCCTGCCCCGACGGTAGGCCTCCCACGCGAAGAGGGGGAGAATCCCACGCGCCCGGTACTCCGGACGAAGACCCAGCGCCATCACTCGCCATTCCCTGATGTGCCGCTTGCCCAGCACCAGTCGCAGCGCGCCGGTGGGGAAGAGCCGGCCGCTGCCGATTCGCTGCAGCACGCCGCTGAAATCGGGCACGGCGAGCATGAAACCGACCGTCCGGCCGTCGACTTCAGCCGCGAACGCGTACCGCGGCTCGATCAGGGGCTTCATGTCGCGCGCCATGTGGACGAACTCCTCCTTCGACATGGGCACGAACCCCCAGTTCCGCTCCCACGCCGAGTTGTAGACGTCCCAACAGACCTCGAGCTCCTGGTCGAACCGGCGCATGTCGAGATCGCGGAACCCGACCCTGCTCTTCCGCAATGCGCGCTCGGCGAGCCGCTCGAACGCGTCCGGCATGTTCCACGACCGGTCGCCCATGGGAATGTGATACGCCACGAGGTCCTTCGCCTTGCGGTGTCGCGCCCGATCGCAGAGCGTCGCGTAGTAGGGCGGATTCCAGGTCGTCATGAACGTCGGCCGGTACTCGAATCCCTCGGTGAGCAGCCCGCATTCGTAGTTCGTGCTCGGATTCATCGGACCACGCATCACCTGGAGTCCGCGCGCGGCGAGCCACGTCTCGGCGGCGTCGAACAGCGCGTCGGCGGCGTCCTGGTCGTCGACGCACTCGAAGAAGCCCCAGAAGCCGACCCGGTCCTCGTGGAAGCGGTTGTGCGCGCGATTCTCGATCGCGGCGATGCGCCCGACGATGCGATCCCCCTGGCGTGCGAGGAACAGCTCGCGGTCGGCGTCGGCGTAGAACGGGTTGCGCCGCTGGTCCAGCGCGTCGCGCACCGTGAGACGCAGCGGCGGCACCCATTGCGGATCGCGCCGGCGGTCGAACAGCCGCCACGGCAGGTCGATGAAGCGGCGCAGATCGCCGCGCGAGGTCACGGTGGAAACGACGGTGCGCACGAATGGAGAGGAAAGAGGACGGCTTACGCGCGCCCTGCGCGAATGTAATACTGCGCTCACATGAACGTCGCCCGTCCGCCGGTCTCCGACGCCACGCGCCGCACCGACGCCGTCGCTCGGGCGATCGGGATCGCGCTCGCGATCTACCTTGTCATCGTGACGATCCCGATCTGGCGATTCGCCAGCGCGAGCGGCACGCGCGTCGCGCTCGTCACGCATCTCGCGATGCTCGGCTACACGCTCGCCCTGCTGAGCGCCCGCAACGCCGGAGCGCGTCCTGCGCTGGACTGGTTGACCCTCACGGTCGGCCCGCTGATGTACGTCGAGATGCGCTGGATCATCGGCGGCGTGGGGCTGCCGCACCGTGACGGCGTCGTCACCGCATGGGAGCATGCGCTCTTTCCGTCGAATCCGTCCGCGACGCTCGCCCTGAGCTGGCATTCGCTCGCCGTCAGCGAGGCGCTGCATCTCGCCTACGGCGCGTACTACCTGCTGGTGTACGTGCCTCCGATCATCCTGTACGCGCGCGGCAGACGCGACGCCTTCGTCGCGACCGCGCTCGCGCTCACGGTCGTGTACGGCTCCTGCTTCATCGCCTACGCGCTCTTCCCGGTGGATGGCCCTCGCTACCTCGTCGGGCCGGCGGCTGCACCCGATGGGCCGATGCGCCGCTTGGTCCTCGCGCTGCTCGAGCAGGGCTCGTCGCGCGGGACGGCGTTCCCGTCGTCACACGTCGCGGCGTCGGTCGTCGCGGCGCTCTGCGCGCTGCGTCATCAGCGGCCAGTCGGCATCGCGGTCGCCGTCACGGCGGCGGCCCTGACCGTCGCCACCGTCTACGGCGGCTTCCACTACGCCGTGGACGCGCTGGTCGGCGTGTTCCTCGGTGGCCTGAGCTGGCTCGTCTCCGCCGCGCTCTGGCGCGCCGCATCGCGTGGCGTGCAGACGGCAACGGCCCCCTGATACCGCACGCCCTCGTCGGCGAGCGCGTTCGGCAGCGGGATGGCCGAGAGCTCCACGACCTTCAGCCCGGCGGGATGCCATCCGTCGCGGTGCGCGCCGAGTCCGGAGATCCCGCAGCCGATCGCCTTGAGCTCCGCCTCCCCGCGGCACCAATGACGGAAGAAGACGGCGGACGGCTCCTCGCCGGACTCCACCTCGCGGCCGAGCGCCGCTCGCTCCGCCGGCGCGAACACGCGGTCGGCGACGCGCGCCCATCGCTCGATCGGCCGCACGCGTTCGACGTCGATCCCGACGTCGCCGATCCGCGTCACGGCGACGAGCAGCAGCTCCTCGCAGTGCGCGACGCTGAATCGCAATCCGCCCGCGTGCACGCCGTGTGACAGCGCCGGCTTGCCGTGCAATCCGATCTGGATCGGCACGGTCGCGGCCGGAAGTCCCAGCAGCGCGCCGAGCAGCTCGCGCAGCCGGAGCCGTCCGATCGCGAACCGGCGCGCCACGGCGGAGTTCTCGTACTGCTCGTACCGCTCCCGCTCGATCGGAGCGAGCACCGCGAGCGCGTCCGCGACGAGCGACGGCTCGGCGACCAATGATGCGCTGCACACGAGCACGTCGAACCGGTCCAGCAGCGCCCGTACGGACGCATGCGGCCAGACGGAGAAGCCGACCCGGAGGGATTCGTCGCTCATGCCGTCACCGCGGACTCGCGTTCCGAAGAGCTCGCAGCGCCGCCCGCGCCATGGTCGAGCCGCCGAACCGCGGCGACGAGCTGCTGCACGGCGGTCTCCAGCTCCTCCTCGGTGTGCTCGCACGAGATGAAGAACCGAAGACGCGCCTGGTCGTTCGCCACGGCGGGCGCGACCATGGGCTGCACGTTGATCCCGGCGTCGAGAAGCATCGCCGACAATCGTGCGGCCCGGAGCGAGTCTCCCACAATGACGGGGATCACCGCCGTGCCTCCGCTCGCACCGGTGTCGAGTCCTTCCTCCCGACAGCGCATGAGGAAGTATGCAGCCCGCTCTCGCAACACGGCGACACGCCACGGCTCGGCTTGGAGCTTGCGCAGCGCGGCGAGCGCCGCGGCGGCATTCGACGGCGGCATGCCGACGCTGTACACGAAGCCCGGGGACGTGTACTTGAGGTACTGGACGAGCGCTGCGCTCCCCGCGATGTAGCCGCCACAGCTCGCCAGCGACTTGCTCAACGTCCCCATCCAGATGTCGACCCGCCTCGGGTCGACGCCCGTCGCCTCGGCGATGCCGCGGCCGGTCGCGCCGAGCACCCCGATGGAGTGCGCCTCGTCGACCATGAGCAGGGCGGCGTGCCGCTCCTTCACCTCGACGAATCGCCGCAGATCGGGCGCGTCGCCGTCCGCGCTGTATGCGCCTTCGATCAGCACGAGTGCGCGGCGATGCCGCTCCCGCACGCGGCCGAGCATGGCGTCCAGCTCGCGCCAGTCGTTGTGGGGGAACGTGAGCCGGCGCGCGCCGGAGAACTCGGCCCCCTGCACCGCGCTGTCGTGCATCAGCGCGTCGCAGAGCGCGACGTCGTCGGCGCCGAGCAGATGCGAGATGGTCGACACGTTGGTCGGATGGCCGCCGATGTACGCGATGGCGGCGTCGACCCCGAGAAAGCGGGCAATCTCGCGCTCGAGCGTGGCGTGCACGGGACGCTCGCCGGAAACGACGCGGCTCGCGGACACGGAGCTGCCCCAACGCTCGATCGCCTGCTGCGCGGCGCGCGTCACGTCCGGATCGCCCGACAACCCGAGATAGTTGTAGTTGGCGAAGTTGACGACGCGACGTCCGCGGATCCGGGCGTGCGCGCCCGTCACCCCTTCGTGGACGTGAAAGAACGGGCTCTCGATCCCGTTCGCTTCGAGCAGTCCGAGACGCTCGCGGAGCGCGAGGAATTCGGGCCATTCGGCGACGTCGGTGACCCGGTCCGCCACGACGTGCGCGGTGTCGCGCTCGGCGGAGTGCGCCACAGCGTTCCACCCGACGTCCACGGGGGCGACCGACGCGAGCCGCACGACCAGCGCGCCGAGTGTCGGTTCCTTCCACAGCTCCGACGGATCGAGTCGCGTGCCGAGCCTGCCCTCGAGCGCCACCGTCAGGCGCGCCGCGGCGAGCGAGTCGATGCCGAGATCGACCAGCGGCGTCTCTGGCCCCAGCTGCGCCGCGTCGATGTGCAGCTCGCGCTGCACCCAGTTCACGAGGAACTCGCGAACGTGCTCGCTCGCGGTCGCGCTTCCGCGCTCCGCACCGCTCCAGCGGGAGAGCACCTCGAGGCTGCCGGCCAGATACGCCGTCCTGCAGGCGCGTCGCTGGATCTTGCCGCTGGACGTTCGCGGGATCGTGCCCTGCTTCAGGAGCACGATCTCCGCCGGAACGACGCCTGCCGTGTCTGCGATCACGGACCGCACCGCCATGAACAGCGCGTCGTCCGCCGCCGGATCGTGATGGCGCGAGACCTCGAGCGCGACCACGAGCGCTTCTCCCGCGGGTGTCTCCACGCCGAATGCGGCGCCGAATCCCGGGCGCAGATCCGGGTGGCTGCGCTCGGCAGCCTGCTCGAGGTCGTGCGGATACACGTTCCGACCCTGCATGATGATCACGTCCTTGAGCCGGCCCGTCACGACGAGCTGTCCCTCGTGGAGCACGCCGAGATCGCCCGTACGAAGGAACGACGCGCGCGACCCGTCGAGCCGAGCTCCGAACGACGTCGCGGTCTCCTCTGGGCGCCCCCAGTAACCCTTCGCCACGCTCTCGCTCGCGACCCAGATCTCTCCGACGGCGTCGTCGTCCACCTGCCGCAGGGAGTCGGGATCGACGACCCGGACGTCGTGCTCGCACGCGGGCGCACCGGAGGCGGCGAGTCGGACGGCGTCGCGATCATCGATCGTATCCGCGAGCCGCCCGCGCTCCAGCGCGCGGCGGCTCGCGGTGAAGGTGACGCCGCGATGCTGCGCCGGTCCGCCGGAGACGAACAGCGTCGTCTCCGCCATGCCATAACACGGCAGGATCACGTCGGCGCGCAACCCGCTCGGCGCGAACGCCTCGGTGAAGCGTGCCATCGTCTCCACTCTGATCGGCTCCGCGCCGTTGAACGAGGTGCGCCACGAGGAGAGATCCAGCATCGCGCGCTCGTCGGGCGAGGTCCGGTCGACGCACAGGTCATAGGCGAAGTTGGGCGCGCCGCTGGTCGTCGCGCGGTAGCGCGACATCGCCTCGAGCCATCGCAGGGGCCGCTGCAGGAACGTGGCCGGCGCCATCAGCACGGCGGAGAGGCCGGCGTACACCGGCTGCAGGATGCCGCCGATGAGGCCCATGTCGTGGAAGGGGGGCAGCCAGAACACCCCACTGTCGCCGGGCCTGTGAGCCGACACCCGGTGAATGACGGCGGAGTTGTGCATCAGGTTCGCGTGCGTGAGCATCACGCCGCGCGGGTCCCCGGTGGATCCCGAGGTGTACTGCAGCATCGCGAGGTCGGCGGTCGACGGTGGCGCGGCCGTCGGCTCCGACTGCTCGCTGGCGATGGCCGACACGTCGAGCCAGGCGACGTCGGGAGTGGCGTCGCCGAGCGCGAGCCAACTCTCGAGCCGCGCCGCGAGCGCCGCGTGAACGAGAGCGACGCGCGCGCCGGAATCAGCGATGATGCTCGTGACGCGCGGGTCGGCGCGCCGAGGGTTCGGGGGATAGGCCGGCACCGCGACCACTCCGGCGTACAGGCACCCGAAGAATGCCGCCACGTAGTCCAGTCCCGGCGGCACCAGCAGGACCGTGCGGTCTCCCGCATCGGCGTGCGCGCGGATCGCCGCGGCGACGGCCAGTGCTCGGCGTCTGAGGCCGGCAAAGTCCAGAATGCCGTCCTCGGCGCCGTCGCCGCCGAGGAACCGGAACACCACGTCGTGCGGCTGACGCTCGGCTCGGTAGTCGAGCAGGTCGACGAGGGTGGTGATCCCCGCCGCGTGAGCGTCGTCCAGCAGCAGTTCGGCCTGCGTCACTCCGTCGTTCTCTCCGGTGGAACTGGGGCCGAGCGCGGCGTCCGCGTGCGCATCCAACCGGCCTGGCGGTACCAAAGGTACGTGTCGCGCACGCCCTGCTGCAGGGGAACGCGCGATTCCCAGCCGAGCTCGGCGCCTGCCCTGCTCGCGTCGCAGAGCCACCAGCGAGGCCGCGCGAGACGCGTCTTGTTGCCGTTCGCCAGCGAGTGCCGCCCCGTGAGCGCGCTCACGACGTCGCCGGCCACGCCGGCGGCAGCCACCGACGCGAGCGGCAGCTGCAGGGTGAGAGCCGGCGCGATGCCGGATGCGGCGGCGACCTCGTCGTAGAGCGCGCGCCAGCTCGTCGGTGCGCGATTCGCGACGAAGTAGGTCCGGCCCACGGCTTCGCTGCGCTCCGCGGCGAGGACGAGCGCGGCGACGAGATCGGCGACGTGGACGATCGAGAAGCGGTTGTCGCGCGGTACGGCGTGGACGACCAGGCGAGAGGCGGCCAGGCGAAAGGCGCGGAGGAAGTCGCGATCTCGCGGTCCGTAGACGGCGGCGGGCCGAACGACGCTCACGGGAAGTCGCCCGTCGTATCGCAGCGCTGCCTGCTCCGCCTCGAGCTTGCTGCGCCCGTAACCCTCGATGGGCCGAGGCGGATCGTCCTCGCGAACCGGTTGCGCGGGAGAGGTCGCGGGGCCGGCCGCCGCTTGCGACGAGACGAGCACGAAGCGGGGGGGCGCGTTCCGGGCGCTCGCCAGCGCGGCGGCGAGCAGGTTCGCCGTCGGGATGACGTTTCCATCGCGGAACTGCGCGAGCGTGCGGCGCTTCGTGACCCCGCCGACGTGGAAGACATGGGTGACGCCGTCCCACACCGGCGCTGCGCGTACCGAGCGGTCGTCGAGCAGATCGACGATGCACCGCTCGATGCGCGGATCCGATCGAACGGGCGCTGCCGAGCCGCGCACGAGCGCGCGAACCGTCGCGCCACGCGCCAGCAACGCGTCGACGAGATGCGATCCGATGAACCCGGAAGTTCCGGTGACGACGGCGATCATGATGAGGCGGCGAGACTGCTTCGAGGACGTACGCGTCGGCGACGCGGCGAAAGTGGGCCGCGCACGCGGCCGGCGCCAGCGCCGCGCGACTCGGGGCCGCGGGTCTCCCGACTCTTTCCCGCGACGTTAGACTTGACGATGGTCGGGGCCCTCAGCTCAGGTGGTCGGAGCAGCGGACTCGTAATTCCAAGACGCCGGCTTATGAAGACCGATTCTCATAGTGCGGCGTTGGCGTTCATGGACCACATTTGACCCATTGGCAGCTACTGACCGGCAAAGTCTGCGGCAAACAAGACGGCGGTGCGCGGTGGAACTCCTCGTCGAGGACCCGAAAGCAATTCCGGCGTAATGGATGCGACCGCACGACGTACGACGACCGATCCCAAGTCGAACGCCAGCGGACAGATTCGCCTCACTCCTCTTCCAAGGGTGATACCATGCGGCCGGCCTTGCCACTTAGAAATCGACTCGCAATCTCCTCAGGGTCCGGAATGCTCGTGTTGCTGCTCGGCTGTGGCGGACAGACCCAGCGCGCCATTCCGTTGGCAGCGGACCAGACGGGCGAGCTCCCCAGACGCTCTGTGCTGGTGAAGAAGTCGGGCGAACGAGTGCGCTTCGAGCAAGGGCGCGTTTCTGGAGACAGCGTAATCGGAATCCTGCGCACCGGTGAACACTTCTCTGTCCCCCGCGACAGCGTTGCCTTAGAGAAAGGCGGGAGTTCGGGTGAAGCGTTCGGAGTCACCGCTTTCTTCCTGGCGTTGTTGGTCGGCGGAGCGTTGCTGGGGGCAGCTACGGGCCTCGGCCACTGAGGACGTCGGCTGGTACACGACCTCCGGCGCACGGCCGCCAGAGACTACCGGCGAGCCGGTGTGTCACAGGGTGAGATCATGCGGCTGTGCGGCTGGAAGACTCGCGCTATGTTTGACCGCTACAACATCATCGCCCAGGCGGATCTCGCGCGGGCCGTGGCCCGCCGGTCCAGCCCCGTCGAGCGCAGGAACGCCAAGTTGCGGCAAAGAAATCGCGCAGTGGCGCCGTCGCTCGGTAGCTAAGTCGTTGCAGGACAACAACCGGGCCCTTAGCTCAGGTGGTTAGAGCAGCGGACTCATAATCCGACGCGCGCTGGTTCGAATCCAGCAGGGCCCATTCGTCACACGGTCTCCTCTCTCCATGCCGAGCGCCTCGTCCGCGCGTCAGGACTTCATCTCCCGTCGCGGCGGCGCGCCGCGCGTCGCGCTGACCGTCGATTTCGAGCCGGATTGTCCCCCGTATCTGAGCTCGACCTTCCGCGGCATCGAGGAAGGCGCGCCGAAGCTGCTGGAGCTGTTCGCCGCTGCGCGAGTTCCGGCCACGTACTTCACGACGGGGGAAGTGGCCGAGCGCTTCCCCGGCGCGGTGCGATCGCTCGTGGCGGCGGGCCACGAGCTCGGTTGCCACGGCGTGACCCATACCGCGTTCGACCGCATCGACGAGGCCACCGCTCGGTGGGAGATCGGCCATTCGGCAGAGCTGCTGCGCGACTTCGCGTCCGTGGTCTCGTTCCGCGCCCCGTATCTCCGCTTCCCCGAGCGCTACGTGCGCCTCCTGGAGGAGCACGCCTTCGAGCTCGATTCGTCGCTGGCGCGCTACAAGCGATCGTTTCGTGCGCCGCGCGCGCCGACGACGCTCACGCGCATTCCGGCGTCGATGACCTCCTCCGTGCTCCGGCTGCCCGCCGTCGTCCGCGATCCGTGGCTCGCCTCGCTGCGAGATCCGGTCGTGCTCTTCGTGCACCCGTGGGAGTTCGTCGACCTCAGGCGCGAGAGGCTCCGGCTCGACTGCCGCTTTCGCACCGGTGACGTCGCGCTGCGCTGCCTGCGCGAGGTGATCGCGGCGTTCGCGGCGCGCGGCGCGCGGTTCGTGACGATGCGCGAGCTCGCCGCGTGATCCTGAGGAGCAGCGCGCGTCGCGTCGCGCACGCGCTGATGGTGGCGCTGCTCGCGGTGCTGTTCGCGATCGCGCTGGTCCATCTCGATCTCGCTCGCGCCGCCGTCGCCCTCGCGACGGCACGGCCGGAGTGGCTCGCGCTCGCCGTGTCGTGCTACCTCGCCATCCTCCTGCTCTGGGCGTGGCAATGGCACCTGCTCGCGCCCCGTCGTCCCGGCGGCTCGATGCGCGAGATGCTGCGCGTGGTCGCGGCCACCTCGTCGGTGCTCAACACCGTCCCGATGCTCGCGGGCGAGGCAGCGGGCATCGCGTTCCTCGTGACCCTCGCGGGACTGAGCCGCGCGGCGGCGGTGTCCGTGCTCGCGATGGACCAACTGCTCGTCGGCATCGCCAAGCTCGGCGTGCTCGCCTCGGCCGCGGTCTGGGCGCCCCTGCCCGTGTGGATGACGCGCGGCGTGCTCGCGCTCGTGGGCGGCGTCTCGCTGCTCGGCGCGCTGTTGCTCCTCGTCGCCTGGGGGCCGCGCGGCGTCGCGCGACGCGTGGCTCCGCTGCTTCCGGCACCCGTCGTCCGGGCGCTCGGCGCGCTTCGGCCGGCGCTCGCCCCGCTGCGCTCTCCCCCGCGCGGGGGCGGAGCGCTCGCGCTCGCGCTGCTGAAGAAGCTCGTCGAGATGCTCGCGATCGTCTGCGTGCAGCGTGCGTTCGGGCTCGCGCTGCCGTTCGGCAGCGCCGTCCTCACGCTCGCCGCGCTGAACCTCGCGACGCTGTTGCCGATCGTGCCGGGCAACGTCGGTGTGTACGAGGCGGCCGTCGTCTTCGCGTACACCTCGCTCGGCGTGCCGCCCGAACGCGCGCTTGCCGTCGCTCTCGTCCAGCACCTCTGCGCCTTCCTCGCCTTCGCCGGCCCCGGTGTGCTCGCCACGGCCACCAGCCGCTGGGGAAGCGAAGCCGCTCGCCGGCGGGACGAAGGGACGCGCTAGCGTCCTCGCGCCGCGTGCGCGTACATGCCGAGGTGCAGCGCGGCGACGTCGCTCCAGTCGTACGGCGGCACGACCAGCGCATTGTGATTCAGCACGTAGGCGCGAAACGGCTCGTCGAGCGCGAGCCGCGACATCTGCCGCGACAGATCGGCCTCGTCGCGCGCGAGCAATCCGTCCACCCCGTGCCTGAGGAAATCACGCGCGCCGGTGGCCATCATCGCGACGACCGGCAGCCCCGCGGTGCGCGCCTCCAGCGCCGCGATCCCGAACGATTCGCGCTCGCTGGGCAGCACGAACGCGTGCGCGCGCGCGTAGAGCGCGCGAAGCTCCGCTCGACTCCGCGCGCCGAGGAGCGTCACGCGATCCGCGACCCCGAGCTCCGCGGCCAGACGGACCATCGCTCCCTGCTCGGGTCCCGCTCCCGCGACGATCAACCGCAGCGGCGGTGCGCCCGCGACGAACCGGACCGTCTGGGCGAATGCGCGGATGAGCCGCAGCGGCCGCTTCTTCCGCGTCAGCCGCATCGCGGACGCGAACACCACCTCGTCGCGCGGCGCCTCGCGCGGCACGGCGCGCCAGAAGCGCGCATCGACGCCGTTGGGAAGCACGCCCACGCTCGCTCCGGGAATCCACCGTGCGGCCTGCTCCGCCACCACGCTGCTCACCGCGCTGAGCACGACCCCCCGCTCCGCCCAGCCGAACAGCGCTTCGCTGGCGCCGAGGAGGAAGGAGGACCGATGGAGCATCGAGTGGAAGGTCACCACCGAAGGCAGGCCCGCGTGCCGCGCCGCGATCGCGCCGGTCATCGCGGCCGGCGACACGACGCTCGCGTGCGCGTGCACGATGTCGAAGCCTCCATCGCGGATCGCCCGCCCCACGCCGCGAAGCGCAGCCGGCGTGAAGGCGAACCCCGCCGGGGTGAGCGACGCCCGGATACGCTGCACCGGGATCTCCTCCACGACGTCCGGGCCGCGGGTGGTCGTCACGATGCGCGCGTCGACGTCGCGCGCACGGAGGGCGTGCGCGAGGTCGCGAAGGTGCAGCTCGATCCCGCCGGCGCGCGGCAGGAACCAGTCACAGACGAGCGCGACGCGCACGCGACCGGCTGATCAGAACTGCAGATGGATGGCGACTTCGCCGGCGGAGTCGGTGTGCCGATACCCCTCGAACCGGTAGTTTCGCGCTCGTTCCGTCACGACTCGCACCGACACGGCGGGGCCGGCGTCGGTCTGGATCAGGAGCGAGGCGCCAGCCCGATCGCGGAGCTCGTCCGATGTGCGCGAGATCTTCCGCACGACGTAGCGCGTGCTGTCGGCATCGACGTAGAACGCGTCGTAGTCGGCGTTGCTGTAGATCGCCGCGCGGCCGTCGATGCCCAGCTGGAGCGCCGCCGTCGGCTGCCACGTCAACCGGCCGCCGAACGCCTTCGCGTCGGGACCGAGCTCGTCACCGAGCAGCCGTCCGCGCGTCGTGATCCCTCCCTGCAACACGGTGTGCGTGTAGGTCAGCACGCCCATGTGCTTCGCCGTCAGCTCGAGCGAGAGCAGCGGGGAGAAGAAGCGCGGCAGGATGGCGCTGACGGTCTGGCTCCCCCCGCCGGTGAAGAGCTGGGGAATCCGGTGCACGTCGAAGTCGTCGATGAGCAGCTCTCCCGACAGCACCACGCCGCGGAGCCCACCCAGGCGCAGCCGGCCGTCGACACCGAGCAGCTTGTCGGAGTCCACGTCGAGCGCCTTGGTGGAGTCGTAGTAGTTGTGTGACCGAAAGACGTCGATGAACGGCAGAAAGTCGATCAATCGGTCGCCGAAGCTCGACGCGCGTCCGCCTTCCCCGCCGAAGTGATTCATGAACGTCGCGCCGATCTCGGCGTTGCGACTCGGCGTGATGCTCACCTTGTAGGCCAGCAGCTTGGAGTGCGAGCGGACGACGCTCGGACCGAGGTCGGCGATCAGCACCGTCGCGTTCACGAGGCCCAGCCGCCGGAGCACCCACGGAAGGGCGAACGGCTCGTCGCTCGTCACGGAGATCTGATCGAGCGCGGGCGCATCGGACGCGAGGAACAACCCTGCGTCCTGCGTCTGCGACCATGCGAACTGGCTCCGGCCGACTTCCACGGCCACGTTGCGCAGTCTGGCCCGCACGCTCCCCAGCAGGATCTCGGCCGTCCCCATCCGTTGTGCCGTGTCCTTCGCCCACGCGTACTGCGCGCGCTCACGCGCCGCGAACGCGAGCCACGTCGTCGGCTCGAGGCGTTGCGCCAGCTCGAGCGACGCCGTGGTCCCTGGCACGAGCTGCGACCCGAGCCGTCGCGGAAGCAGCGAGCCGATCGTCGCCTCGAGCGGCTTCGTGCGCGACGCAAGCCAGCCGCGGCGCTCCGCGTCCGTATACGTCACCGACAGCTGGATGTCGTCGATCGGCTGAAGCACCGGTACCGCGTCCTCGCTGTCGTCGATCTCGCGCGAGAACCGCGTCTCGAGCCGGCGCAGGATGCCGTCGCCGATCGCGAGCTCGAGATCCGTCAGCCGCTGGCTCTGCGCGCGTTCGCCGAGCTGCGTCGACCGGTCGCGCGCGACGCGCAGGATGCGTCCGATCTCGCGGCGCGAGTACGGGCGCTGTCCCACGATTACCGAGTCGAGGAACCCGAGCTCGCTCAACCGGTCGATGTCGCGATAGGCGAGATCGGCGGAAGGGAGCGTGGCGGTGCCTTGCGCGCGCGCGGTGGGGAGCGCGACCACGAGGGCGGCGATGGCGAGGCGGAGCGGACGGGCGAGGGTCGACACGCGCATAAGCTAACGGCGCGTCCCGGGTGGAGAAACCGACGTGTGTGGCGTTCAGGCCGGCGTCGTGATCCTCGCCCCGGCCTGCTCGAGCCGCCCGCGCAGCCGCTCGGGGAGCCGCGCCCGGATCACGAGCTGGTCTCCTTCGGTGCGCTGGTCGAGCACCTCGCCGTGCGCGTGGATCTCCGCCAGCATGCGGCCATCGGCGGGGGACAGCCAGACCTCGGCTTCGGGCCGCCGCGCCCGCACGGCGTGCCGCAGGGCGCGACGCAGCGGATCCAGCGCCTCGTCGCTCGTCGTGTTCACGAAGACGGCGCTCGGCACGAGCGCGAGCACGCGCTCCTGGAGCCGCAGGAGCTCCTCCTCGGTGAGCAGGTCCGTCTTGTTGAACACGAGCAGCACCGGCTGCTCGTGCAGTCCGAGATCGAGCAGGACCTGGTCCACGACGAGGCGCTGCTCCTCCCAGCGCGGATGGCTCGCGTCCACCACGTGGAGCAGCAGATCGGCGTCCCCCGTTTCCTCGAGCGTGGCACGGAACGAGGCCACGAGGTGGTGCGGCAGCTTCCGGATGAACCCCACCGTGTCGGTGAGCAGCACGTGCGCGTTCTCGCCGAGGTCTACCTCGCGCGTGAGTGGATCGAGGGTGGCGAACAGGCGATCCTCGACCTGCACGTCCTGGCTCCCCGTCATCCCGCGCAGGATCGACGACTTGCCCGCGTTGGTGTACCCGACGAGCGATGCCTTGAACGCCCCCGAGCGCGACTGGCGCTGCACGGCCCGATTCTGCTGCACGTGCGCGAGCCGCTCCTTGAGCAGCTTGATCCGATGGTTGATGAGCCGGCGGTCCGTCTCGAGCTGCGTCTCACCCGGACCGCGCACGCCGATGCCGCCGCGGAACTTCTCGAGGTGGGTCCACATCCGCGTGAGCCGCGGCAGCGTGTATTCGAGCTGCGCCAGCTCCACCTGCATCTTCGCCTCGCTCGACCGCGCCCGCGTGGCGAAGATGTCGAGAATCAGCTCCGCGCGGTCCACGACGCGCGTGCCGAGCATCTGCTCGACGGTATTCCCCTGACTCGGCGACAGCTCGTCGTCGAAGATGATCAGCGAGGCACCCGTCTCGTGGACGAGCGACTTCAGCTCGTCGAGCTTCCCCTTGCCGAGATAGGTGCCCGGATGCGGCCGGTCGAGCTGCTGGGTGAGCTCACCGACGACGAACGCGCCTGCCGTGTCGGCGAGCCGCTCCAGCTCGCGCAGGTGCTCGTCGAGCGCCTGACGTGCGCCGGCGCGCTTGAGCGGCGCGCCGACGAGGAGCGCCCGCTCGGTCGGGGGCGCGACGGTGATCAGATCGCGTGCGATGTGTCGCCTCTACTGATGCTGGTTGCCGCCGACCGCGTTGAACCGCCCGGTCGAGGAGTACGGTACGGTGAAGTTCCCGACGACCGTCCCCACCGTGACGTCGCCATCCACATGATAGTTGACGCCGCCCGTATTGATCAGCTGCCGCCCCGCGGCGCCGATGCCGGAGTACGTGAAGTTCACGGGGATCGTCACGATCGAGGAGTCGTTGCCGTTCACCGTGAACCGGTTGTCCACCGTGCCCGTGGCGAACTTCACGCTGTCGCCGACGACGACGTTGTACGACATCCGCGTCGCGTCCATCCGGTAGCCGTTCGGGTTGTACACGCTCAGCTTCACGTCGAGGTTGCCCCCGGTCAGGCCGAGCCCGTTCACGCGCACGTCCTGCAGATGGACGATGGGCTGCTGGAACGCCTGCCGCCCGAGCGCACTGCACCCCGCCACGACCGCCGCCGCGGTCGCAACCACGCCCAACATCAGCCGACGCATCGGTCACTCCTCCGTTGAGGGTTCGTCTTCCGCCTCGCGCGCCGGCGCGTCCTGGGCGCGCGCGCGGAGCTCCTCCCACCACGCCAGCCGCTTCGCGATCTCCTTCTCGAACCCGAACGGCCCGGGCGCGTAGAACGACGATCCGGCCAGCACATCCGGCAGGTACTCCTGCGGGATGTAGGCCTCGGGAACGGCATGCGCGTACTGATACCCCTCGTGATAGCCCAGTTCCTTCATGAGCCGAGTGGGGGCGTTGCGGATGTGCAGCGGCACGGCCGCCGCCGGATGCTCCCGCGCCGCGTCCATGGCCGCGTCGAGCGCCACCTTGCTGCTGTTCGACTTGGGCGCCGTCGCGAGATAGATCACCATCTGCGACATCGGGAGGTACCCCTCCGGCGCGCCGAGCATGTGAAACGCGTCGCGCGCCGCGACGGCCAGCTTGAGCGCCTCCGGATCGGCGAGCCCGATGTCCTCCGCCGCCATCGCGATCGCGCGGCGGAAGATCACCATCGGATCCTGCCCTCCCTCGAGCATCCGCGCCATCCAGAACAGCGCGGCCTGCGGGTCGCTTCCCCGCAGCGACTTGTGGAATGCGCTGAGGATGTTGTACGTCTCCTCCCCGCCCTTGTCGTAGCGCGCGAACCGGAGCTGCGCTGCCTCCCGCACGACCGCTTCCGTCACGTGGCCCCCGGTGCTCACGTGGTCCGCCGCCGCCTCGAGCACGGTCAGCGCGCGCCGCGCGTCGCCGTCCGATTCCAGGGCGAGGAGCTCGATCGCCTCCTCGTCGACGGTGAGGCCCGACCCGCCGAGCCCGCGCTCCGCGTCGCCGAGGGCGCGTCGCACCACCCCCGCCACTTCCGCCGGCGAGAGCGGACGGAGCACGAACACGCGCACGCGCGAGAGCAGCGCGCCGACGATCTCGAAGCTCGGGTTTTCCGTCGTCGCGCCGATCAGCGTGATCGTCCCCGCCTCGACATGGGGGAGAAACGCGTCCTGCTGCGCCTTGTTGAACCGATGGATCTCGTCGGCGAAGAGGATCGTGCCGCGTCCCATCTGCCGCCGCGCGTCGGCCTCGCGCACGATCTCGCGCACCCGCGGCACGCCTTCGGTCACCGCCGAGAACGCGACGAACTCGCGATCCGTGTAGCGAGCGATGAGCCGCGCGAGCGTCGTCTTCCCCGTGCCCGGCGGGCCCCAGAACACCATCGACGACACCGTGCCGCGCTCGATGCTCTCGCGCAGCGGCATGCCGGGCGCGAGGAGATGCGTCTGCCCCGCGTACTCCTCGAGCGTGCGCGGGCGCATCCGCGCGGCGAGCGGCTCCGGCGGCGCCGCGGCGGCGAACAGCGATGGACCCCGCGCTCCACTTCGCGACCGTCCGCGCTCAGACATGCTCAGCCCCCCGCGATCGCGCGCGCGACGAAGTACAACGCGCACCCGGCCAGGAACGCCACCGGAAGCCGCCAGCCGCCACGCGCGCGAAACTCGGGCACGAGGTTGCTCATCCCCACGTACAACGTGACGCCCGCGGCCAGCGCGAGGCCGTGGTCGCGCAGCGCGGCGAGTCGCTCCGTCAGCACGACCCCCGCCACCGTCGCCGCGCCGAGCGCGCCGGCGGCGAGCAGTGCACGCTGGCGTCCCTGTCCCGCGGCGAGGAAGAGACTGGAGATCGCGAGCCCTTCGGGCACCTTGTGCAGGATCACGGCGATGAACACCAGCGCACCGACCGCGCCACCGACCTCCAATCCGCTCGCCACCGCCACGCCGTCCACGAAGGTGTGCAGCAGGAGCCCCACCAGGGCCGCCACGCTCACGGCCTCGGAGACGTGATGGGTCTCCTCGCCGAAGTGGAAATGCGTCCCGATCACGTGCTGCGTCACGTGCACGGCGACGTACGCGCCGAGCGCCAGCACGGCCGCCAGCCGGCCGCCGCGCGCCAGCGCCTCGGGAAAGAGATCGAGCAACGCGACGGAGATCATGAATCCCGCCGCGAAGGCGAGCATCGCGTCGAGCGCGCGCGTGCTCCAGCGCGTCCGCCAGGTCACCGCCACGGCGCCGAGCAGGTTCGCGCCCGCGGCGGCCGCGGCGTAGGCCAGCATGCCGTCGCTCACGTCGAGCCGGTGGGCATGGAGGCAGGCGCGCGCGAGGTCAGACCCGGGCCAGGGCGAGCCGCTCCGCCGCCGTCGCCACGGCGTTCACGAGGTCGGGCGCCGCGGGAAACGCCTGCCGGTCGATCTTCCAGCTCTTCGGCCGGACCACCTCCCGCTCTTCCAGTCCGCGCCCTTCGAGGAGATAGAGCCAGCGATCGGACCGCGAGTACACGTACAGCTCGAGGTGTGGATTGAGCGACAGTTGATCCTCCGCCGTGTACACGCTGAGCTCCACGCCGCCGAAGCGCGCGAGCAGCAGCTTGAGCCGCGCGATCGTGTCGCGCACGTCGGGCAGAGGCAGCGCCTCTCCCTTCCACTTCCGTCCGCTGCGCAGATCGTCGACGTACAAGTCCACCGCGGGATTCAGCAGCTCGGTCAGCGTCCACAGGAGGTCGACGACCCGCTCGGCGTTCGCCACGACGTGGGCGGTGTAGACGCCGTCTTCCTGGGCGAAGGTGAAGCCGTCGGTGCTGGCCCGGAACCGGCGCCAGATGGAAGCTTCGGGCTGCTTGCCGCGAAAGAACATGCGCGCTCAGGAATCCGTCGAAGAGTGATCGTCTGCGCCTTCCTCGCCCAACTCCGCCAGGATCCTCGGCAGCTCGGCGAGGAGCGCCTCGCGCGTGTTGCGCGCCGGATCCTCGAGCACCCACTCGAGCAGGGCGTCGAGAATCTTAGCATAGATCGGCCCGGCAGGGATGCCCGCGGCGCGGAGCTCGTCGCCGCCGACGGCGAGATCGGCGATCTCGATCGGATCGAGAAACAGGCTCCGCCGGAGCTGCCTGTGCAGGGTCCGCACCGCTCGCGCGTCGGGCGCATCGAGGCCGAGCGCACGGGCGGCGCTCCAGCGCGCGGACGCGATACGCAGGAATCCGCCGGCGCGCAGTCGCCCGATCTGCGAAAGCCACCGCCGGGCTCGCGCGTCGCTCGGCGCGCCTCGCTCGAGCGTCGCGGCCATCTCGATGCCGGCCGAACGCCAGAGCTCGACGAGTCTGACGGTCCAGTTCGTCTCGTGCTTCGAGAAGCGCAAGTCGTTCATCGCGCGTCGCGCCGTTGCGGGGTCGGCGTCGAGGAACAGCGCGGCGATGCGGTTCGACGTCCGCTGCGGACGTGCCGGTCCCGCGTCCGTGTCGCGCGGCAGCTCGTCGAGCGTCCGCAGCGCGAGCTCCGAGAGCTCCGAGAGCGCCGGAATCACCACCCGCAGCGCGCCGACGTCGCGCCACGTGCGCAACGCGCCCGACGGACGTCGCACCTGCTGCATCGTCTTCACGAGCTCCTGCTGCACGCGCTCCCGCGAGAGCCGCGTCAGATGCGGCGCCGAGCGCCGGATCGCGGCGAGCGTCGCGTCGTCGATCGCGAACTCGTACCGGCTCGCGAAACGGATCGCCCGCAACGCACGGAGACGGTCCTCGCGCATCCGCTGCTCCGGATCGCCCACCGCGCGCACGACCCGCGCCTCCAGGTCCCGCTGCCCGCCGAACGGATCGCGCACCTCGCCGCTGCTCGGCCGGTACGCGATCGCGTTGATGGTGAAGTCCCGGCGCGCGAGATCCTCGTCGAGGCTGGCCCCGAACTCGACTTCGGCGTGGCGGCCATCGGTGCGCACGTCGCGGCGGAAGGTCGTGATCTCGTGGCCCACGCCGGCGTCGTCCAGCACGCACACGGTCCCGAACTCGATCCCCACCGGAATCGTGCGCTTCCGCCCGAACAGCTCGCGCACCGTTTCCGGTCGCGCCGACGTCGCGAGATCCCAGTCGAGCGGTGCGCCGCCGAGCAGCGCGTCGCGGATCGCGCCGCCGACGCACCAGGCCTCGAAGCCCGCCGCCTCCAGGCGTCCGGCAATCGCGAGCACGCTCTCGGTCGGATGGAGTCTCGAAGTCACGCGTCTCGTGGTGAGGTCGCTCGCTCGAAGCTGGCGGGCGCGGGCGCCAGCAAGCTAAGCCTTCACTTCGCAAACGTTTGTAGTAACTTCATGATCCACCCGCGACCGACGACGATGCCCGAGCTCCTCCCCTACCTCGAAGCTGCCGCCGCTCACCCGGACTTCAAGCGCGAGGTGCTGGACTTCGTCCATGGAGGATCGGCCACACGGATCGAGCTTCGAGGCTATGCGCCGCGCGTGAAGGTCGAGCGAGTGCTCACCCAGCTCTTGCACGCGCATCCCGAGCTTCGCGTGGAGCGCGTGACGGTCACCGCCCGGTCGGGCTGCTCCGATTTCACCGGAGAGATCCTGGCGTACGACGGCGAGACGGTCCACCGC
The DNA here is from genome assembly GCA_035494615.1 of Gemmatimonadaceae bacterium. GTDB lineage: Bacteria > Gemmatimonadota > Gemmatimonadetes > Gemmatimonadales > Gemmatimonadaceae > AG11. The sequence continues at coordinate 50,762 of DATJGU010000034.1, read as the reverse complement.
TTCGCCTTCACCTGGTGCTGCGCCTGGCGCGCCCGCGAGCTCGGCTGGAAGGACTGCTTCGGGTTCTGGGACCAGACGCGTGCCGCCCGCGAGTTCGGCTGGCGCTGCTTCGAGCGCTGGGAGCAGCTCCCGGCCTGACCGCACGCCGCCCCTGGTCGCACCCGCTCACAGCGTGCGTTCGACGAGGTCGCAGATGACGTGCTCGACGCAGAGGTGCAGCTCCTGCGCGCGGTCGGTGCGCGACGTGGGAATCACGACGCTGTGATCGGCCAGCGCGCGCAGCGCGCCACCGTCGCGCGCGCTGAACGCGAGCACCGACACTCCCTTCGCCTTCGCGGCTTCGGCGGCGCGCAGCACGTTCGGCGAGTTGCCGCTCGTCGAGTGGATGATCAGCAGATCGCCCGCGCGGCCGAGCGCCTCGACCTGGCGCGCGAACACCTGGTCGAAGCCGATGTCGTTCCCCGCGGCGGTCAGGAGCGACGTATCCGTCGTGAGCGCGATCGCCGGATAGGCGCGCCGGTTGCGCATGTAGCGCACGACGTATTCCGTCGCGAGATGCTGCGCATCGGCCGCGCTGCCGCCGTTGCCGCAGAACAGCAGCGTGCCGCCGCGCTCCACGGCCTCGCGCACCATGGCGTACGCGCGGTCGAGGTCCGGGCCCAGCTCCGCCGCGACGCGCTCCGCCGTCGCCGCGAGCTCGAGCAGGGCTTCCGAGAAGGCAGTCGGCATGGCGCGAGATCAGCGTGAGGGTGAGTGGTGCTCGGCGCGGGACGCCCGCCCGGCCCGTGGCGCGACCGACGCGCTCACCGGCCGAGCAGCATCTCGCGGAAGCGCGAGAAGATCCCGTTCGCGGCGGGCAGCGGCGGTACAGGCGCGGGAGGCTCGCCATCGAGCACTCTGCGCGCGTTCGTGCGCGTGAGCAGCTCGGCGTGCTCCGGCGTCGACACCTCGAGCAGCCAGTCGCGCGCGCTCGCGAGCGTCCGCGTGTCGCCGTGATTGTCACTCGCGAAGAGATCGACCAGCCCCTGCTCGAGCAGCTCGCGCGAGACCTTCGCGATGCGGCCCTTTCCGAGCAGCCCCGCCGTGTCCATCTGGATCACCGCCCCGGCACGCTTCCAGTTCTGCACCTTCGCGACCGTGCATCCCCAGTAGCGCTCCGGATGCGCCAGCACGGGCACGACGCCGGAGCAGCGGATGCGATACAGCTCGTCGCCCCCCTGCTCCGGGACGCCCGACAGCGGAAATTCGACCAGCACCGCTCGCGAGCCACCGAGCGCGAGCCGCGACGAGCGCAGGTCGCGTCCGGGCTCGTCGAGCATGATCTCCCAGCCGAGCCGAAGCTCCGGCGAGCGCACCGTCCGCTCGCGCAGCGCCTCCATCAGCTCGACGTGACGCTCGTATGGCGCGTCGGCGCTGCGCGATGCAGTGAGATGCGGCGTGAGCACCACGCACTCCACTCCCTGCTCGGCGAATCGGGCGAGCACCTCGGCCGACGTCTCGAACGAGCGTGAGCCGTCGTCGACGCCGGGCAGCAGATGCGAATGGACGTCGATCACCGTGCGGGCCCGCTCGCCGTCGAATCCGCGCGCGCGTCGCTCGCGAGTGCGGCGATGCGCGCCATGGCGTCGCGCGCGCGGCGCTCGAGCTCCGCGGGTCGTTCGCTCGCGGCCTCGAAGGCGTACGTCACCAGCGCGTCCGCGGCGAGCAGATCCAGCGCCGACTCGCGCGAGGTGGCGTTCTCGCGGATGAGCTCACGGACGAGCCGCTCCCCCGCGGCGAGGCACACCGCCGGCGCGTCGCTCTGCTGCCGGAGCGCGTCGCCGAGCGCCGCGTCGATCCGCGTCCGCAGCGCCGCGGGTGGCACCGGCCGCCGCGCATCGAGCCACGAAGCGAGCGTCACGCGCCCGCGAGCATGGCCGCGACGAGCCGCGGCGCCTCGTCGAGCGCGGCGGCGATCCGATCCGCGTCCGGAATTCCCGCCTGCGCCATGTGCGGCTTCCCGCCGCCGCGGCCCCCCGCGAGCGCGGCCACGTCGCGCACGATCGCATCGGCGCGCACGCCCCTCGCTCGGAGGTCGTCGGTCACCACCGCGAGCAGGGATCCCTTGCCGTCGGCCGTGCGTGCCGCGAGGAGGCCGACCCCGCTGTTCAGCTGTTCGCGCAGCGCGTCGCCCATCCCCTGCAGCGCCTTGGCGTCGTCCACGTGCACTTCGCCGACCACGAGCCGCGCGCCGTTGCCGCCGAGCGGTGTGGCGCGCGAGATCAATCGCTGGAGCTCGTCGCCGCCCCCACGCATGGCCTCGTCGAGCTTCCGCTCGAGCGTGCGACGCTCGTCGACGAGTTGATGCACGCGGCGCTCCACCCCGTCGGCCGGCGCGCGCAGCGTGTCCGCGACCCGCGCCAGCACGCGCTCGCGCTCGCGCAGGTACGCGTAGGCGCCGGGGCCCGTGAGTGCCTCGATGCGTCGCACGCCGCTCGCCACTCCGGTCTCCGCGAGGAGGCGGAACAGTCCGATCTCGGCCGTATTGCGCACGTGCGTCCCGCCGCAGAGCTCCATCGACACTTCCGGCACGTCGACGACGCGCACGACGTCGCCGTACTTCTCGCCGAACAGCGCCATCGCACCGCGCGCGCGCGCCTCGGCGTACGGCATCTCCGACCACACGACCGGTCGTGCACGCCAGATCTCGCGATTCACGATCGCCTCCACCTCGGCGAGCTTCTCCGGCGCCACGGGACCGTGGTGCGTGAAGTCGAACCGCAGCCGATCGGGGGCGACGAGCGAGCCCGCCTGGTGGACCGATTCGCCGAGCATGCGGCGCAGCGCCGCGTGGAGCAGGTGCGTCGCCGTGTGATTGCGCTCGGTGTCGCGCCGGCGCTCGCTCGGGACGCGTGCGACGGCCCGTCCCCAGTGGAACTCGCCGCGCAGCCGGCCGAGCGCCGCCGAGCGCCCCTCGATCTTGCGCACGCCGTCGACGTCGACGCGCCAGCCGTCGCCGACGATCTCGCCCTCGTCGGCGATCTGTCCGCCCGACTCCGCGTAGAACGGGGTCTCGGCGAGCAGCATCGCCACGCGCCCGTCGCCGAGCCGGCGCAACGCCACGACGTCGGTCTCCACCTCGACGAGATCGTAGCCGACGAACGCGGACACGACGTCGCGCCCGCCCTCGCGCTCCCACTGAGCGAGCTCACCGAGACCGTCCGCCTCGACGCCGAGCTTGCGCGCCCGGCGCTCGTCCTTGGAGCGCGTACGCTGCTCGCCGAGCGCGCGCTCGAACCCGGCGATGTCCACCGTGTAGCCGCGCTCGCGCGCCATCAGCTCCGTGAGGTCGATCGGGAAGCCGAAGGTGTCGTACAGCCGGAAGGCATCCTCGCCGCTGATCGTCCCCTTGTCGGTCGACTCGGCGGGTGCGAGCTGATCGAACCGCGCGAGGCCTCCCTCGATCGTCGCGAGGAACGCCTGCTCCTCCACGCGCGTCGTCTGCAGCAGATGCTCGGCGCGCTGTCGCAGCTCCGGGTAGACGTCGCCCATCGTCTCGATCACCGTGCGCACGACGTGCACGAGCGTCGGCTCGCGCCGGCCGAGCAGGTACGCGTGGCGCACCGCGCGACGCAGGATGCGGCGCAGCACGTAGCCGCGACCCTCGTTCGAGGGAAACACGCCGTCCGCCAGCAGGAAGGCGACCGCGCGCGCGTGGTCCGCCAGCACGCGGAACGACGCCGGATCGACGGCGTTCGGCACGGCGTCCGCGCCGCCCGCGCTGCCGCCGACATGCACGCCCGCACGCGGCTCGTCGCTCTCGCGCCCCCAATACGGGAAGCCGACCGTCTGCTCCACGCTCGCGATGAGCGGCGTGAACAGATCGGTGTGGAAGTTGTTCGTGACCTGCTGCTTCACCGCGGCGATGCGCTCGAGCCCCGCGCCCGTGTCGACCGACGGCTTCGGCAGGGGCACGAGCGTCCCGTCGGCCTGCCGGTCGAACTGCATGAACACGAGGTTCCAGATCTCGAGGAAGCGTCCGGCCTCCGCGCCCTCGACGAAGGCATCGTGCGAGAACTCGTCGCGCTGCTCGGTCCATTCGCCGGTCGCGCCGGCAGGGAAGCGCCAGTCGCGCGCGACGCGTGCGAGGTCGACGTAGAGCTCCGTGCACGGTCCGCAGGGGCCCGTGTCCGCCATCTGCCAGAAGTTGTCCTTGTCGCCGAGCCGGTAGATGCGCGCCGGCGGCAACCCGGCGATCTCCTGCCAGAGCGCGAACGCCTCGTCGTCGGAGTGGTGCACCGTCACCCGCAGGAGCGACGGATCGATCGCGAGCTCGCCTGTGACCAGCTCCCACGCGAAGCGGATCGCGTCGCGCTTGAAGTAGTCGCCGAAGGAGAAGTTCCCGAGCATCTCGAAGAAGGTGTGATGCCGGGCGGTGTGCCCCACCTGCTCGAGATCGTTGTGCTTGCCGCCGGCGCGCACGCACTTCTGCGATGTCGTCGCGCGCCGCGTCCCGGCGGGCGGCTCCTCCATCCCGAGGAAGACGCGCTTGAACTGCACCATCCCCGCGTTGACGAAGAGGAGCGTCGGGTCGTCCGCGGGCACGAGCGAGGAGCTCGGGCGGACCACGTGCTGCTGGCGCGCGAAGTAGTCGAGGAAGCGTCGGCGGATCTCGGATGCGAGCATAGACCGGAAATATACGCGGCGAGAGAATCCTGAACGACATCGCTCGCGCAGCGCCCGGGCGCCGAGCAGCCGCGCCCTTCTCCGACGTCGAGCGCTAACCCGCGTCGTCCTCGACGTCGTCGGTGCCCGCTCCGGGGCCGAGGGTCGCCATCACCTCGCGGATGTCGTCGAGCTCGTAGCCGCGCCGCGCGAGGTAGGCGTAGAGCCGTCTGCGCCGAACCGCCGGATCCAATCCGGCCAGCGAACGCAGTTTCTTCCTCGCGGCATCGACGACGATCGCGCGCTGGTCGACTCCCTCCTCCTCGAGCACGGCGTCGATCGCCTCGCTGCCGACCGGTCGAGGCACGCCGCGCCGTGTGAGCTCCTGCTCGACCCGCCGGCGGGACTGCTTTCCACCCACCACGCGCGCCCGCGTGAACGCCCGGGCGAAGGCGGCGTCGTCGAGGAGCCCTTGCTCGCGCAATCGTGCGAGGGCCCACTCGATCGTCGCCGGCTCCTCGCCCTTTCGCGTCAGCGACCGCGCCAGCTCGGTCGACGACCGGGCGCGAAACGCGAGGAGGTTCAGCGCCCGGTCGTAGGTCCGCAGGCGTGCCGCCTCGAGCTGGATGGCGTCGCCCAGCCCCGCCACCGAGCGTCCGACGGCCAGTTGCAGCCGTTCGATCGCCTCGAGCGAGAGGATGGCCATTTCCCGACCATCCACCATCACGGCGAAGCGACCCGCAGGCCGCGCGGCGGGGAGGATCGCGGAGATCACGTCCACCTGGTGCGCTCCTTCATCGTGGCGTTCGGCAAACGCAGGCTGGCGGACGACTGCCACAGCACCGCGCGGCCACTCGGCGTGAATTGCCGGCCGAGCCCGGACCGGACGGGGGGGAAAGAAGGAGGCCGGGGAGCGTTCCCTGTCACGGTGGGGATTCCGGGCCCCATCGCTTCCAGAGAGCGACTCCCCGGCCTCGATCGCCGGTCGGCCCCCATGAGGCGGGCCAGATCGATGTCGCATTTGCGGTGCCAGCGCCGGACGGTGTCCGACACCGCTCTCATGCGGAGTCTATTCGGCCTCGTCCGGCTCGGCCGATCCAGGCTGGTCGGCATTGATTCCGAGGACGCCCTTCACCTGCTCCTCGATCTCCGCCATCACCGCCGGGTTGTCCTTGAGATAGAGCTTCGCGTTCTCCCGTCCCTGGCCGATCTTCTGGCCCTTGTAGCTGTACCAGGCGCCCGACTTCTCGATGATACCCGCTTCCGAGCCGATGTCGACGAGCAGCGAGGTGTGACTGATCCCCTCGGCGTACATGATGTCGAACTCCGCCTGCTTGAACGGCGGGGCGACCTTGTTCTTCACCACCTTCACCCGGACGTGCGATCCGACCACGTCCTCCTTCTCCTTCACGGGACCGATGCGACGGATGTCCAGGCGAAGCGACGCGTAGAACTTGAGCGCCTTGCCGCCGGTCGTCGTCTCCGGGTTGCCGAACATGACGCCGATCTTCTCGCGAAGCTGGTTGATGAAGATCACGATCGTCCTGGAACGCGAGATGGCGCCCGTCAGCTTGCGGAGGGCCTGGCTCATCAGGCGCGCCTGCAGGCCGACGTGGCTGTCGCCCATGTCGCCCTCGATCTCCGCCTTCGGCACGAGCGCGGCGACCGAGTCGACCACGACGATGTCCACGGCGCCCGAGCGCACGAGGATCTCGCAGATCTCGAGCGCCTGCTCGCCGGTGTCCGGCTGCGAGATCAGCAGCGACTCGACGTCGACGCCCAGCTTGCGCGCGTACTCCGTGTCGAGCGCGTGCTCCGCATCGATGAAGGCGGCCACGCCGCCCATCTTCTGCGCGTTCGCCACCACATGGAGGCAGAGCGTCGTCTTCCCGCTCGACTCCGGCCCGTAGATCTCGGTGACCCGGCCACGAGGAATGCCACCGACGCCGATGGCCGCATCGAGGTTGATCGCGCCCGTCGGCACCGCGTCGACGCGAACCTTCTCCTTCTCGTCCATCCGCATGATCGAGCCCTTGCCGCAGCTCTTCTCGATCTGTGCGATCGCGAGGTTCAGCGCCTTCTTCTTGTCGTCTGCAATCGTGGACACAGCCATTCGTCTACATCCTCTCTTTGTCGTGGATTCCTCTGGCCACGCGGACATAAGCGTACCGGAAAAGCAGGCGACCCGATACCCGAACAAACTACGAAGACCGGGACCCGAAATCAAGCCGAAAGGTGGAGCGGAAAGGCGGCTTCGACGTGGCGGATTCGCACCCGCTCCCCTTCGACGAGCACCCCGATCACGTCGAACCGGTACGCGTCGGTCGCTCGGCCGTGCCGGTCGACCCAGACTCGGGCGGAGCGGCCCAACTCCCGCTGCTTCCGCCAGTTGACCGCTTCGACCGGTCCGCCGAACCCGCTGCCCCGTCGAGCCTTGACCTCGACGAAGGCCACCACCCCATCCCGCTCGACCACGAGATCGATGTCGCGATGGCCCGACCGAAACCGGCGCTGCACCACGCGCCATCCTCGCCCCCGGAGCCACCGCTCCGCTATGCGCTCGCCCAGCTCGCCGAATGCCTGCCTGGCCGCTGACATGGGCGACAGGATATCGGGGGCGCGCCGGAGGGAGTCACCGGAATCGCGCCCATCGTGGCCGATCGTCGCGGGTGCGTGCTCAAACGATCGCCGGGTCCCGCGGGGGCCGCGGCGCCATGCTGCCGCGGGCAGACCGTGCCGGCGGAGGAGGGTGCTAGTCGCTTTCCGCGACGACGGTGCCCTGCTCCGTCCGCACCACGCGGCGGTCCTGCTTCGACACCCACAGCCGCTCGGAGACGGACCCGGCGCTGAGGGCGACGACCCAGCACTCCACGTCGCGCCCGCCGGCGTGAATGCGCTCGTCGCGCTCGACGACGAGGTCCGCGGGAAGCACGCGCGGCGTGCCCCAGTCGAGCAGGAGCAGCGATGCGCTCGCCGCATAGCCGCTCCCGATCGGAAGGAGCTCGACGAACCGCTCGACCATGCCCGGAGTGATCAGCGCGTCGGAGGGCACGGGCGAAGCGAACGAGCTCCGCCCGCGATAGCTCTGCAACGCGCCGAACACCGAGTCCGCCGTGAACGACGCCGCGAGCCGCGTGCGATCGATCGCCGCCAGCCAGCGGAGCGGAGCGAGCGACTCGCGGGCGAGCCAGAGCGAGTCGCTCGTCGGCACGACCGTTCCGGTCCGCTGCTCCGCGATCAACCATGCGGGCGCACCGGCGAGGAGGGTCTCGCTCACCTCCACCGTGCGAACGCCCAGCGGCGTGGCGGCGCCATTCTCCTGACGCGTGAGGCGGTAGCTCCACCGCCCGGCGCGCAGCGATGCGCCCGGCGGCCGGACGAACGGCATGAGCGTGTCGGCTCCCGGCGCCGTGACGCCCTCCGGCGTCGAGCTCGGCACCTGCGCCGAGAGCGTGCCGGCCGATAGGCAGAGCGCGGCCAGCGCGAGCCGAGGGCGGATCACGTTCCCTTCGTGCCGCAGATGCGGTCGAGATCCTCCAGGCCGACGCGTACCTCGCGGCCCTTCGGGCCGCTCTTCGCGTCGAGCACGCCGGCGTCGGCCAGTTGATCGATCACGCGCGCGGCACGGCCGTAACCGATGCCGAGCCGGCGCTGCAGCAGAGACGTCGAGCCGCTCTGGTTCTGGATGCAGAGCTCCGCCGCCTCGCGGAACAATGGATCGCGCGTGCCGTCCGCCGCGCTTCCCTCCTCGGCGCCTCCCTCGAGCGCGGCGCGCGCTTCCGCCTCGCGAGCGCGCACCGTCTCGAGGATGTCCGGCTCGTCGGGCGACATCTCCGCATCCAGCTCGAGCCCCGCGTCCCGGAGCCGCGCCCGGCGCCTGTCGCGCTGCGCGTCGTACCAGCCCATCAGCCGCTCCGTCTCCTCGCTGGAGAGGTAGGCGCCCTGCAGCCGGCTCGCCTCGCTCTTGCCGGGCGGGATGAACAGCATGTCGCCATTGCCGAGCAGCGCCTCCGCACCGGCGCCGTCGATGATCGTGCGGCTGTCCACCTGACTCGCCACGCGGAAGGCGATCCGGCTCGGGAAGTTCGCCTTGATGAGGCCCGTGATGACGTTCACGCTCGGGCGCTGCGTCGCGAGGATGAGGTGGATGCCGATCGCGCGCGCCTTCTGCGCGAGCATGGCGATCGGCGTCTCCACCTCGCCCTGCACCGTCATCATGAGGTCCGCCATCTCGTCGACGATCACGACGATGTACGGCAGGATGTCGCCGCGATAGACGGCATCCTCGAACGCGACGTCCTTGCGCGGCGGCGTGCGGAGCGGCGCCTTGTCCTGCACGCGGCGGTTGAAGTCCTGCAGGTTGCGGCAGCCGTTGGCCGCGAGCAGCTCGTAGCGTTCCTGCATCTCGAGGACCGCCCACTTGAGCACGGACGCCGCGTCGCGGTTGTCGGTGACCACCTTGTGCCGCTTGTGCGGCAGCGCGTTGTAGACCGACAGCTCGACCATCTTCGGGTCGACCATCAGGAACCGAAGCGTGCGCGGGGTGTGCCGGTACACGAGGCTCGTGATGATCGTGTTCACGCACACCGATTTCCCGGAGCCGGTCGCGCCGGCGATCAGCAGGTGTGGCATCTTCGCGAGGTCGGCGATGACCGGCTTCCCCTCGAGATCCTTGCCGAGTGCGATCGGCAGCGCCGCGCGCGCCGTGCGGAAATCGCCATGCTCGATCAGCTCGCGGAACCCGACGATCTCAGGCGTCGGGTTCGGGACCTCCACGCCGACGGCGCCGCGCCCAGGAATGGGCGCGACGATGCGGATGGACGGTGCGCGCATCGCGAGCGCCAAATCGTTCGAGAGGTTCGCGATCTGCCGCACCTTCACGCCGGGCGCGGGCGACACCTCGAACTGCGTGACCACGGGACCCGTGGTGCGGCCGGTGAGCTCGCCCTCGACCTTGAACGTGCGCAGGGCATCCATGAGCTTGGCGCCCATGGCGTCGAGCTCGCGCCGGCCGAGATCCGCGCTGCGCGGGGGCGGCGCGTTGAGCAGCTCCGCCGGGGGCAGCTCGTCGCTCGACAGCTCGGGCGTGGCGGTCGCCTCGATGGCGGCCGCGATCTCGTCGTCCCGCTTCGTCGGCTCCTTCTTCCTGCCGCGGCGCTTCGCCGCCTCCGCGATGGCGGCATCCTCCTTCGCGTCCGCGTCGGCGGACGACGATGCCTGGATCGCCGCGACGGGATCCATCGCGTCGAATTCTTCGGGCGACGGCTCGAGGGCGAGCGCGACGTCCACGGGCGCCTTCTCCTTCCTGCCGCGGCGCTTCGGCGGCGCGTACGGCTCCTGCTGCGGCGGCTCGACGATCGCCGCCGCGACGGGCGCCCTGCGCCCGATGACCATGCGCACGGGATTCCAGCGCAGCGTCACCGCCGTGAGCACGCTCGCGGCCAGCAGGAGCACGACCCAGGCGCCGAATCCGCCGAACCAGGTGCGCCAGTAGTAGGCGACGATGTCGCCCCAGATGCCCGCCGCGAGCGAGGACAGACCGTCCGGCGGTGGCGCGATCGCCAGGCCGACGGCGATCGGCAGGAGGACGACCACGCCGGCGAGAAAGATCATCCACGAGCGGTCGGTCTCCGACTCCAGCCGTTCGAACAATCGCAGCGCGTGGACCGCCGGGACGAGCGGCGTGAGCGCGGCGGCGGGCCAGCCGAAGAAGCGCACGACGGGCTTGGCGAGCCAGTAGCCGACGAACCCGACGGCGTGACGCACGTCGACGCCGGCGCGCAGCGAGTACGCCGCGTACGCGGCGAGCGCGGCGCCGAGAAAGACGGCGAAGAGAAGGAGCGCGATGCCGACCAGCTCGCGCTTGAGACCAGTGCTGCCCACGCGGCCTACCGCTCCCGCTCGGGCCCCAGCTTGGTGATTTGCCGATCCTGGTAGATCGGAATGACCGGGTAGGAATCCACGGCCGCGCATGCGGTGAGATCCTCTTCGAAGCCAGCGGCGGCCAGGGCCCGGCCGTGCGCCGCGGTCTCGAAGAGCCGCATCAGGTTGTCGCCGTACCGGCGGTCGATGAGCGAGGCGGCGAGTGCCGCGTCGTTGAGCTCGACCGCGTGGAGCCGCTTCACGATCTGCGAGACGTACCGGCCGGCGCATGCGGCGTCCTCGAGCGCGAACTGCCTGTCCTGGCCGGCACACACGATGGTGATGTCCGCCCCGCCGCGCAGCGCCGCGCGCAGCATCGCGGAAACCGCAGTCAGATTGACGTACGAGGCCACGACGACGTCACGCGCGCCCTGCACCGCGAGCAAGGCGTGCGTGCCGTTCGTCGTCGTGAGCAGGACGGTCTTCCCCTCCACCTGCTCGCGGGTGTGCTCGCGCGGCGAGTTGCCGAGGTCGAAGCCGTCCATGCGCAGCATGCGCCGTTCGCCGGCGAGGAGCATGCTGCCCCGCTCGAACTGCTTCGCGCGAGTGGCCACGTCTTCCGAGCTCTCGAGCGGGATGATCGTTCGCGCACCGTTGGCGAGCGCGACCGCGATGGTCGTCGAGGCGCGCAGCACGTCGATCACCGCCACCACACGGCCCTGCACGTCGGACTGCGCGAGTTGCTGCACGCCGAACTGCACGTCGATCCGCACTCAGCCCGGCTCCTTCATCAGGTCCGGTTCCCGCTCGAGGAACTTCGTGTCGACGTCCCCGCTCTGGAACCGCGGATTCTGCATCACCCGCGCGAGGAAGGGGATCGTCGTCGTGGGCCCTTCGATGATGAACGTTTCCAGCGCGAGACGCATCTTGGCGAGTGCCTCCGGCCGGTCGCGCCCCTGGCAGATCACCTTGGCGATCATCGAGTCGTAGAACGGGGGCACGGTGTACCCCGCGTAGACGTGCGTGTCGAGCCGCACGCCGTTCCCGCCCGGCGGATGGAACGTCACGATCCGGCCGGGCGACGGCTGGAAGTTTCGCTGGGGATCCTCGGCGTTGACGCGGCATTCGATCACGTGGCCGCGCAGCGGGGGCAGCCCGTCCACGCTCAGCGGCTGGCCGGCCGCGACGCGGATCTGCTCCTTCACGAGGTCGACCCCGGTGAGCATCTCGGTCACCGGATGCTCGACCTGGATGCGCGTGTTCATCTCCATGAAGTAGAACGACCGGTCCTCGTCGAGGAGCATCTCGATCGTGCCGGCGCCGACGTAACCGATCGCCTTCGCACCGGCGACCGCCGCCTCGCCCATGCGCGCCCGCAGCTCCGGCGTCATCGCCGGACTGGGCGCTTCCTCGATCAGCTTCTGGTGCCGCCGCTGCACGGAGCAGTCGCGCTCCCCGAGATGGATCACGCGGCCGAACGTGTCGCCGAGGATCTGGAACTCGATGTGCCGCGGCCGCATGAGGTACTTCTCGACGTACACGTCGCCGTTCCCGAACGCCGACAGCGCCTCGCTCCGCGCGAGCTGGAACGATCGCTCGAACTCGTCGGCGTCCTTCGCGACGCGCATCCCCTTCCCCCCGCCGCCGGCGGCGGCCTTGATGATCACGGGGAAGCCGATCGATCGCGCGAACTCCAGCGCTTCCTCGGCGTCTTCGACCGGCCCCGGCGTGCCCGGGACGATCGGCACGCCGACCTCGGTCATCGCCTTGCGCGCCGCGGCCTTGTCGCCCATCACGCGAATCTGCTCGGCCGTGGGGCCGATGAACGCGATGTTCGACGCCGCGCAGATCTCCGCGAACTCGGCGTTCTCGGCGAGGAAGCCGTAGCCGGGATGAATCGCGTCCGCGCCGGTGATCTCCGCCGCGGCGATGATGCGCGGAATCTTGAGGTACGATTCGCGCGCCGCGGCGGGGCCGATGCAGACGTCGTCGTCGGCGAACCGCACGTGCAGCGACTCGCGGTCCGCCTCCGAGTAGACCGCGACGGTCTGGATGCCGAGCTCGCGGCAGGCGCGGATGACCCGGAGGGCGATCTCGCCGCGGTTGGCGATCAGGACCTTCTCAAACATGGCGAAGCCCCGCGGCCGACCAGCGACGGCCTGCGAGCCGTACGTGCATGGACATCGCGATCAGGCCTGCGCGTCCGACTCGAATCCCGACCAGCTGTTGTCGCTCGTGCCGGCCACCCCCTGCACGCGCAGCGCGAACTCGCTCGGGCTCGTGGCATAGAACACCGCGCTCTCGTACGAGATGATCCCCTGCGAGTAATAGTGCATGAGCGACTGGTCGAAGGTCTGCATCCCGTACTGGACGGCGCCCTCCTTGATCAGGTCCGGGATGTTGAGCGATTTGTCCATGTCGCGAATCTGGTCGCGGACCGTCTGCGTGTTGATCAGCACTTCGCACGCGGGAACGCGTCCGGGCTTGTCGGCGCGCGGCACGAGCCGCAGCGAGACGACCGCCTGGAGCGCGCTGGCGAGCGAGAAGCGCACCTCCGCCTGCTGGTGCGGCGGATAGAACGAGAGCACGCGGTTGATCGTCTGCGTCGCGTCGGTCGTGTGCAGCGTGCTGAAGACGAGGTGCCCCGTGTCGGCGGCCTTCAGTGCCGTGTCGAGCGTCTCGAGGTCGCGGATCTCGCCGATGAGGATGACGTCCGGATCCTGGCGCAGCACGCGCCGCAGCGCCTGGCCGAAGGTGGCCGTGTCGGTGCCGACCTCGCGCTGATTGATGTGACAGTTGATGTCGCGATGGAGGAACTCGATCGGATCCTCGATCGTGATGACGTTCGCCTTCCGGTTCTCGTTGATGTGCTGCACCATCGCGGCGAGCGCCGTGCTCTTGCCCGAGCCGGTGATCCCCGTGACGAGCACCAGCCCGCGCGGCTTGAGCGAGATCTCCTCCATCACGGACGGGAGATTGAGCTCCTTGATCGTGCGCGCCTGGTACGGGATCGCGCGCATGGCGTAGCACAGCGATCCGCGCTGCTGGTAGACGTTGCAGCGGAATCGGCCGATGCCGGGGACGCCGATCGCGAAGTCGCACTCCTTGTTCTCGGTGAACTCCTTCACCTGGCGCGGCGTCATGAGCTGCTCCGCCAGCCCCTTGAGATCCTCGGGACGGAGCGAGGGATGATCGAGGGGCACGAGATCGCCGTGCAGCCGGAGCGTCGGCGGGCGGCCGACCTTGAGATGCAGGTCGGATGCGCCGCGCTGCACGAGCTGCTGGAGCACCGCCTTGAAGTTGAAGATCTGCCCGGGCGTCGCGGGGGCGCTCGCCTGCGGGGCCGCGGAGGGAGGGACGGAGCTAGCCATTGGGGTCGATCCTGAAGAGCGGCTGCCCATATTCGACCGGCTGCGCATCCGAAGCGAGGACCTCCGTCACAACGCCGGCCACTTCCGACTCGATCTCGTTCATGATCTTCATCGCCTCGATGATGCAGAGGATCTGGCCCTTCGTGACCCGGCTGCCCACGGCGACATATGGCTTGGCGCCCGGCTCCGGGGCCGAATAGAAGGTCCCCACCATCGGGGACTTGACCTCGTTTCCCCCGTTCTTCGGCTCCGAGGGGGACGGCGCCTCGACCGACGTCGCGCCTTCCGCCGGCGTCGGGTGTGCGGACTGGATCATCGGCGGGGCCATCACCGGAGCCATCACCGCCGGCTGCGCGACCTGCATCGCACCCCGGCCGCTCGGGCTCTTCGAGATGCGGATCTTCACCCCCTTGTCCGACGAGATCTCGATCGAGTCCACCGTCGATTCGTCGAGGATGTCGATGAGCTTCTTGACGTAGCGTAGGTCGATCATAGGCCCATGAGAATGACGCGACGCGACACCGTGCGCATCGCTCAGCCGAGCTCGATCAGCTCGCGCGGAAACTCCGTCAGCACACGCGGTCCGTCCGCCTCCAGGACGACGTCGTCCTCGATCCGGACACCGCCCCAGCCGGGTCGGTAGATCCCCGGCTCGATCGTCACGACGGCGCCCTCCGCCAACGCGCCCTCGGCGGTGCGGGCGAGGCGCGGCGCTTCGTGCACCTCGAGGCCGATGCCATGACCCAGGCTGTGCCCGAACTGCGCGCCGTACCCGGCCCGGTCAATGTAGTCCCGCGCGAGGGCGTCGGCATCCCGGCCGGTCATCGCGCTCCGCACCTGCGCCGACGCCATGGCGTTCGCTTCGCGCACCACGTCGTAGACCTCGCGCTGCTCGGCGCTCGCCGTTCCGACGACGACGGTCCGCGTGACGTCGGAGCAATAGCCGCCCACCACGGCGCCAAAATCCATCAGGAGGAAGTCGCCCGGCTCCAGCGGACGCGGTGAGGAATGCGCGTGGGGGAGCGCCGCACGCGGACCGCTCGCGACGATCGAGGGAAAGGGAAAGCCCTCGCTCCCCGCATCGCGCAGCGCCTTCTCGAGGATTCCCGCGACCTCCAGCTCGGTCATTCCGACGAGCACCTGCGAGAGCGTGGCGCCCAGCGCGGCGGTGGCGACGTCCGCGGCTCGTTCGATGAGCCCGACCTCGCTCTCGTCCTTTCGCTCACGCAGCGTCTCGACGAGATCCACCGTGGGCCGCCACTGCCACCGTGCGCCCGCCTCGAGGAGGCGCTGAAAGTCACGATGGAGCAGATGCGCGGTCTCGAACCCGAGCACCTGCACGCCGCCCATCTGCGCGAGCTGCTGCCAGAGGCCCGTCCACAGGCTCGACGGCTCGATCACGACGCGCGCGAAGTCGCCCACTTCCTCCGCGACCTGCGTCTGATAGCGAAAGTCGGTGATGAGCACGACGTCGCGAGGGCTCACGACGAGGAGCGCGCTCGACCCGGAGAACCCCGTGAGGTAGCGGATGTTGGAGAGCCCGGTGAGCAGAAGCCCGTCCAGGTGCGCCGCGGTCAGGCCGTCCAGCAGGGCGGCGACGCGGCGTGGTCGAGAGTCGCTCACGCGGGTGGGCCGTTCAGCGCGGCCACCAGCCCGCGCAGCGCGAGCTCGTAGCCGTAGACGCCGAGCCCCACCACGCCGCCCAGCGCCGCCGGCGCGAGCATGGAGTGTCGGCGCTCTGCCTCGCGCGCGTAGACGTTGGTGACGTGCACCTCGACGAAGGGCACCGACACTCCGACGAGAGCGTCGCGCAGCGCGAGACTGCTGTGCGAGTACGCGCCGGCATTCACGACCGCGCCGTCGATGCGGCCCCGCATCCCGTGCACGGCATCGATCAACTGCCCTTCACCGTTGTGCTGCGCGCACTCCAGCTCGACGCCGAGCTCGTGCGCCACCTCGCCGAGTCGGCGCTCGACGTCGGCGAGCGAGGTCGTACCGTACCGCTCGGGCTCCCGCACTCCGAGCAGGTTGAGGTTCGGTCCATTGAGGACGGCGATCCTCACCGCTGCTTGAGCCCCTGCAGCCAGGCGTTGAACTGTTCGATGTCGTCGGCGGTACGCTCCGCGCGTTCTCCCTCCGGTGGCGCCTCCTGCGCACCGCGGTCGCCACCCGACGTCCGCTCTCCCTCGGGATGCTGCGAAAAGAACTGATCGAAGGAGAAGCCCTGCGAGTTCCGTGGCGCGCGCGAGCCGCCGTCGCGAAAGACGCTGTCCAGCGAGAGCTCGCCGGTCGCCTGACGGGCGGGGTTGCCGACGATCGGCGGCGCCTCGGGCTCGCCGCCGAACGCCTGCGCGAGCGCCGAGGCTGCAGAATCCTCGGTCGACGTGGTCGGCTGGTTGCCGAACAGCGCGTCGATCGAACCGCCGGCGCGCTGTGGTTCCGAGGCGCCGCTTCGCTGCTCCGCGGCAGCCGAATCCGCAGGCGAGTCCTCGCCCGGCGTCGGCTCGGGCGCGAGCTCCGACTCGGCGTACGGCGCCGATGTCGCTGCGCGCTCTCCCGAGCTTTCCCAGTCCGCCGGTTCGCTCGAAGCGAAATCGTCCTCGGCTGGAGGCGCCGCGGCGGCCGCGCGCTCACCAGGGCGACGCGCGGCGAGGCGGGCGAAGAACTCGCGCACGGGCGGACCCGAAGGGACGACCGGCGCGCTCGTCTCGATGCGCAACGCCGTCACGCGCGCGATCAGGCGCTCGTCGCCCGGGTTGGACGCACTGAGCTGCTCGTAGACGGAAAGCGCTTCGGTGCGGAATCCCTGCTTGAGGTACAGCTCCGCCATCGTTTCCGTCATGAATGGACGCTGCGTGGCCGACACGGACTCCGGCGCTTCCTCCGCGGGCGTCGCGATGGCCGACTCCGGCGCGGTCTCCTCGCGTGACTCCGCTTCGGCCTCTTCGTCGGGGGATGAAGACGGTGTGCCGACGTCGATGAACGAGAGCTCCGAACCGATCGATTCGGGTTCGAGCGACTCCTCCGCTGGCGACGGGGACTCCGGCTCGGTGGGCTCGGGCGCGGCGGCGTCGATCAGCTCCGCCTCCGCGGCGATGACCTCGGGCGGCAGCTCGCGCGGAAGGTCCGCCGCGGGCGCGCGCTGATCGTTCGCCGACGGAACGTCCGCAACCGGCGCGGACGGCATCTCGAAATCGAGCAGCGCGGCGTCGGGGGCGGCCGGAGAAATGGCCGGCAGCCGGTCGCCGCTCCCGCGCTCCGGCTCGTGATGCTCGGCACTCGGCGCGGGCATGGCATCGCCATGCGGTGGGAGCACGAGTCCGTCGTCCTCGGCCAGGCTCTCGTCGAGCTCCGGAAGACCGGAGGACACGCCGTGCGTCTCCGATGCGTCGGGAATGCCGGGATGCGCTTCGAGTCCGGGGAGCGGCGCGACCGGCGGCGCCGTTCCCTCGACCTCGTCCTGGAACGCCGACTGGAGCCCGAGTGCCTGCTCGACCGGGGCCGGCGGCGCCGCGAACTCGGTGGACTCGAAGCCTTCCGCGCGCGTCCCCAGATCGGGCATCAGCTCCGCGGTGTCGGGGACCATCTCGATGTCGCCCACCGACGGCGGCTCGTTGCCGGGAAGGCGCTCCGGGCTCGGCGATGCATCGGCGGGCGACGCTGCCGGCGCATTCGGCAGCGCGACCTCGAGGTCGAGCAACTCCGGCGCAGCGGGCTCGGGGCTCCGCGACGACGGCTCCGCGCTCGTGGAGGATTCGATCTCGGGCTGCGGCCAGTCGTGGGCGGGAACCGGCTCGTCCCGACGCACCGCGACGGCGGGCGCATCGGAGCCGTTGTCCGACAGGCCGGCGAGGAGTGCATGGATCTCCTCGTTGCGCGGATCGGCCTCGAGCACGCGTTCGTACCATCGGCGCGCCGCACCCGGATCTCCCTGGCGCGCCGAGATGTCGCCGAGATGCCTGAGCGCGATGAGGTTCTCGGGATCGAGCGAGAGCGCCGTCTCGAACACGCCGCGCGAGTCGTCGATGCGCCCGCTCTCGAACAACGCCTGGCCGTACACGATGTGGCCGCTCATGTGGCCGGGCTGCTGCGGAAGGAACTGCTCGCAGATGTAGATCGCGCGCTCGAGATCCCCGATCTTTCGGTACTCGTTGGCCAGTGGCGCGAAGTACCGGCGTTCGTTCTCGTTGAACTTCTTCTCGAGCTCGTCGATGCGGGCGGAGCTGGCCATCAGTGCCTCGGTGGCGGCGCGCAGGCGGCGGTGGTAGGAGCGGGATAAGATTACCGCGCGCATGAGACAAGTCAATCAGAAGTGCCACCGTCACTTGATTTTAGCCGCTCTCGCCGGATAGCTTATCGAGCTCTCCTCCCCGCCTGATTTACCCCCGTCGCTGAAGGAGTCCTGCCCGTGCTCCAAGCAATGCGGAGCTCCGCAAAGTTCGTCTTCTGGATCCTCGCGTTCGCGTTCGTCGGCGTCTTCCTGTTCACGGAATCCTCAGGGCTGCTGGGCCGCGGCGCGGTGACCCCGACCACGCCGGTGGCGACGGTCAACGGGACGGATATCCTGTACACCGACTGGCAGCGTCGCTCGAGCCAGATGATCCAGGAGGCGCAGCAGCAGTCGGGGCAGACGCTGTCGCAGGACGAGATCCAGCGCATCGAGAACCAGTCGTTCGACGAGATGGTGTCGGACGTGCTCCTGCGGCAGGAATACGAGAGGCGCGGCATCACGGTGAGCGACGCCGAGCTGCGCGACTACGCGCGGTTCGCGCCGCCGCAGTGGATCACCTCGGCGCCCGAGCTGCAGACGGAAGGCCGGTTCGATCCGGTGAAGTACCAGCGCCTCCTCGCGAGCGGTCAGGCGCGGCAGTCCGGTCTGCTGGTCACCCTCGAGCAGTACTATCGCACGGAGGTGCCCAAGCAGAAGCTCGCCGAGCAGGTCACGGCGGGCGTGTACGTCACCGATCTCGATCTCTGGCGGGCGTTCCAGGACGCACACGACAGCGCCTCGGTGAGCTACGTCGCGTTTCGGCCGACCCCCGCCACCGCCGACTCCAACGTCTCCGAGTCCGACCTGCGCAAGTACTACGACGCGCACCGCGACGAGTTCGACCGTCCGGGCCATGCGGTCGTCAGCGTGCTCGCGATTCCGCGCGTCGTGACGGCGGCGGACAGCGCAGCGGTGCGCGACCACATCGCGCAGCTTCGCGCCGAGATCGTCGGGGGTGCGAAGTTCGAGGACGTCGCCAAGCGCGAGTCCGCGGACACCGTCTCCGGCGCCAACGGCGGCGATCTCGGCAAGGGGCCGCACGGGCGCTTCGTGCCCGAGTTCGAGAAGGCGCTCGACGCGCTCAAGCCGGGCGAGCTGTCCGGGCCCGTCCTCACGCCGTTCGGCTATCACCTCATCCGGCTCGATTCACGCTCGGGCGACACCGTCTCGGCGCATCACATCCTGCTGCGCATCCTTCCGAGCGATTCGTCCGCCGCGAAGGTGGACCGCGAAGCCGACGAGCTGGCGCGGCTCGCCGCGGGCAGCGACCAGCCGGCCAAGTTCGATCAGGCTGCGAAGACGCTCGGTCTCACGCCGGTGAAGATCGACGTCGAGGAAGGCGTGCCGGCGCAACACGACGGACGCTACGTCCCCAGCGTGAGCGCGTGGGCGTTCACGGGGGTGCATCCGGGAGAGATCAGCGACCTGTTCGACGCGGACGACGGCTATTATCTCGCGCGGCTCGAGTCCGTCTCTGCCGGGGGCAAGACCTTCGACGCCGTTCGCGGCGACGTGCTCGAGCGCGTCGCGCACGATCGCGCGATCGAACGCGTGATCCCACAGGCGGCCGCGTTCGCGAACGACGCGCGCGCACGCTCGCTCGAGGCGGCCGCGACGCAGCACAAGCTGGAGGTCAAGAAGACGGGGATGCTGACGCGCGGCGAGCTGGCGTCGGAATTCGGCCGCGCCGGCGAGGCGGTCGGTGCGGCGTTCGCGCTGCCGGTCAACGCGATCAGCGTTCCCATCCGGCAGCTCGACGGCGTGTACGTCGAGCGCGTCGACGCGCGCAAGCCGGCCGATCGGGTGGCGTTCGAGGCGCAGAAGAAGCTCCTGCGCGAGCAGCGGCTGCAGCAGATCCGCCAGCAGCGGTTGCAGGCCTACTTCGAGGATCTGCGGAAGTCGGCCAAGATCGACGATCGCCGGAAGGAGATCACCGCGGAGCTCAAGCGCCAGTCGGCGAGCTGACGGCTCGACACGGAGCAAACGAGAGAGGCCCGCGCGGTTCGCCGCGCGGGCCTCTCTCGCATGCACCGCGCTCGGTCAGAGCAGCCGCTTGGGCTCGGGCCGGACTTCCTCGCTGGCGGGCGTCTCCTGCCGCGTCGGCTCGCCCGCGGCGAGCCGCGAATCGTAGCGCGAGGGTTCGGGCTCCGTGATGGAGCGCTCGACCTCGTTCACGTTCTTCTTGAACTCGCGAATCCCCTTGCCGAAGGATGCGCTGATCTCCGGGATGCGCTTGGCGCCGAAGAGCACGAGCACGATGACCAGGATGATCATCAGCTCGCCGAAACCGAGGTTGCCGAACATGGGAATCTCCTAGAAGAGCGACCGGGCGATGAGGTACGCGATGAGCACTCCGAGCAGGCTCAACAACGACACGTCGAGCGCGACCGGACCGAGCGAGAACTTGAGGATGACGAGGTCGAGCGTGATGGGTCCGACCGAAGGAGTCACGCCCGTCGTGAAAAATTCCTTGACCGTGCCTGCAGGCATCATGCGCCGGGCCACCTGCGTCATCGCTCCCCCGGCGATGAAGCCGGCCGTGAGCGTCAGAGCGTGAAACACCGGGCGACGGCTGGATGATCCGCGAGGTGGCATTACGAGCGCCGGTCCATGACGTAGGTGATGGCGTCGGCGAGCGCCGCGCGCGCCGGTGAATCGGGGAGGCCTCGCAGCGCCGCGTCCGCCTCCAGAGCATACTGCTCGCCGCGCTGGCGCGCGGCGTCGATACCGCCTGCCTCCGTCACGAACGCGATGACCTCCTCGATCTGCGCGTCCGTCGGCTCTTCGGCAGTGAACAGTACATCCACGCACCGGCGGCCGGCCGGCGAGAGCTTCGGCAGGGCGGCGATGAGCGGGAGCGTGACCTTGTGCTCGCGAAGGTCGAGGCCGGAAGGCTTGCCGGTCACCGAGGCCGACTCGGTGTAGTCGAGAATGTCGTCGGCGACCTGGAACGCCATGCCGAGGCGCGCGCCGAAGCGGCGGAGCGCCGCGCGGTGCCGGGGGGCGCCGCAGAGCGCGCCCGTCTCGCAGGCCGCGCCGAGCAGCGACGCGGTCTTGGCCTCGATCAGCGATTCGTACTCGCGCTCGGTGAACGCCAGGCGGTCGAGCGCGGCGAGCTGCCGCATCTCTCCGATCGTGAGCTGCGTGGACACCCCCGTGAGCAGGCGCAGCAGCTCCATGTCGCCGAGGGCGACGAGCGCCTCCAGCGCGCGGGAGTAGAGGAAGTCGCCCATGATCACGCTCACCTGATGGCTGAAGAGCGAGTTCACGGTGGGGAGCCCGCGACGCAGGGCGGAATGATCGACGGAATCGTCGTGCACGAGCGACGCGAGGTGCATCAGCTCGACCGTCGCGGCGAGCGTGATCGCGCGCGGCTCCGGCGTGCCGTCGACCTCACTCGCCAGGAGGGCGAGCGTCGGGCGGAACATCTTCCCGCGCATCTGCAGCAGATGACCGCTCACCTGCTCGATCATCGGGAGGTCGGCGGTCACGATCCGTCGCATCTCGACGACGACGGCCTCGAGCCGGTCGCGCACCGGATCCTGGATCTCGCGCAGCGCCGACGGGGTCGGCGTGCGCGTCCGCGCGGCGGTGCTGCTCACGAGCGGGCGCCCTCCACCGCGGCGAGCCGCTCGCCGACGTCCTTGAACTGGATGTCGATCACGAACACGCGCTGGTAGTAGTCCACCGCCTGATCGCGCTGTCCGCGCCGTTCGGCGCAGCGGCCGAGCAGATAGAGCACGCCGACGAGCTGGTCCTCGCTCACGCCCTTCTCGTGCAGCGCACGGCCGAGGATCGTGGCCGCCATGGGGACCTGATCCTTCTCCATGAAGCATTGGCCGAGGGCCTCGTACGTCGGAACGCGATTGCTCGGCGCGCGGAGCGCCTTCTGGAATTCCGCGATCGCTTCGTCGAGGAGGCCCATCTCCTTGTATGCCACACCGAGGTCGTAGTGGCTCTGGTGGTCCTCCTCTTCGACGTTCTCGGCGATTCCCTGCTTGAACTTCCGGAGCATCTCCTGGAAGTCCGCTTCCTCGTCGCCCGTGGGCTCCTTCTCCGCGACGACCATGCGCGTGTCCTTCGGCGCGTCGTCGTCGCGGAGCCAGTCGCCGAGGTTCACGAACTCGTCGTCGGGCACCGACGCGGGGCGCGAGGGACGCGGCGCGGCGGGCACGCGGGGAGCGGAGCCCGTCACGCGCTGCTGCGGACGCGCCGGCGTCGGTTCCGGCTCGGCGTCGGCGAAGTTCTCGAGCGCGGACTGCGCGCGGATGTCGTCGGGCGCGAGCTCGATCACGCGATGATAGATCGCGCGCGACTTCTCCAGCTGGCCGGCGCGGAAGAGCGTGTCGGCGAGCGCGAGGTACGCTTCGATCAGCCGACCGCGCTCGCTGGTGCGGAAGGCGTACTCGACGCGCTTCTGGTGATGGCGGATCGACTCCGGATCGAGTCGCACGATCTCGTCCGCGACGGAGGCCGCGGCCTCGAGCTCGTCGGCGCGCTCGAAGCCGATCATCGCGACCTCGAGCTCCCGCAATCCGCCCTCGCGATCCCCCGACTCCAGCATGGCTTCGGCGAGTTGGCGCCGCTGCGCCTGATCGTCGGGACTCGCCTCGACCTGCGCGCGCAGCACCTCGACCGAGTGGCCGGCCTCGATCGTCGAGCTGGGCCTGGCGGCTGGCGGTGTCGGAATTCCCGCGAGCGGCTCCTCGGCGACGATCGGCAGGTCGGCGTCCGCCTCGGTTCCCGACATGCTCTGGCGGCCCGCCTGGGCGAGCGAATCCTCGTCGAGCTCGAGAAAGTCGATCGGCGCGCCCTCGCTCGCCGGCGCGCCGGAGATGCCCGTCATCGCCTCGCCCGGCGTCGGAAGCGAGAAGTCCATCAACGGGATGTCGGCGAGCGGATCGCCTCTGGCTCCCTCGCTCTCCTCGTCCGACGCGATCAGCGGCAGGTCGCCCCCGATCGAGCCGGCGTCGTCCACGTCGGAAATCGCGGGCGAGGAGGCGTGCGGCGTACCGCCGCGAGACGAGCCCTCATCGATCACCGGCAGATCGTTTGGCGGCGCCGCGGGGCCGTCGGCTTCCGGCAGCGTGAAATCGAGCAGCTCGGGTTCGGGCTCGGGCTGTGCGGGAGCGCCGAGGGGCGTCGCGCGCGCGGGCGCGGCGAAGGACCCGGCGAAATCCGTCGGCTCGAATCCGAGCAGGGTGGTCGACGGCTCGGCGGGCGCGTCGAGGGGCTCGCCCTGGAACGCGCCGATATCGATGTCGTCGAGCGGACCGGCGACCTCGCCCGGGTGCTCGAATTCGGCGGTCCGCGTCACGGCGTCGAGAAGCGCAGGCTCGATCGCCGGCGTGTCGAGCACCTCGGGCGTCGGCGCGGGGGTGTCGGCGACGGCGGGCTCCGGGGGCGGCGGCTCGACCTCCTGGTACTCGCCGGTATGAATGATGTCGAGCCCCTGGGTCGCGCGTTTCGCGATGATCGAGTTGTTGCGCGAACGGCGCTCGTCGAGGTCGAGGAAGATCAGATCGTTTCCGCGTCCGGTGGCGCGAGGCGTCGTGTTCGGATCGATCGCCTTCATGCGGTCGACGGTGGCGCGCGCCTCGAGCTCGCGTCCCTGCGCGGTGTAGCGCTCGTAGAGCAGCTGCAGCTGCTCGATGGCCTCGGAGCCGCGCTCCTGCCTCGAGAGCTGATCGGCGAGCAGGAGCCGGACGTCGTCCTGGTCCGGACAGAGATCGGCGAACTCCTTGAGCGCGCGAAAGGCCTCGTCGATCTTGCCGGCCTTCTGCATCCGGTCGGCGTACTCGAGGAAGTTGACCTTCGCGTCGCTGACGAAGCCCTTCTGCGCGCTGATCTTGCCCAGCTTGTAGTAGATCGACGCGCGGCCCGGCGAGTTGCGCAGGATCTTGTTGCAGAGCGCGATCGCGTTGTTGAAGAAGCCGCTCTCGGCGTACCGGTCGACCGCCTGCTCGTAATAGTCGACGGCGTCGGCGACGTTCCCCTGCTTGAGGTAGATGTCACCGACGCGGTTGTACAACGCGACGTCGATGTCTTCGTCGGATTTGTCGAAGCTCTCGAGGATCTCGATGTAGACCGCCAGCGCCTTGTCGAACTGCTTCTTCAGCTCGAGCTCGGCTGCCTTCTTCTTCAGCTTGGCGACATCAGGCATCGGCGAGTGGCGGGCTCCGCGAAGGGCGTCCCCGTCCTCCGGGAGGGGGGCTCGACGTCAAGAAGCTAGTGCTAAGTCCCGAGGGTGACAAGGTTTGCCACGCGTCCACGACGCACGACAACGGCCTGCTCCGAGCCAGTACGGCAGCTCGCGTACGTCCTCCACATCCCACAGGGCCAGATCGGCGGAGAAGCCCGGTGCGAGCTGTCCGACGTTCGACGCGAGCCCCAGCGCGGCCGCTCCGTTCACCGTCGCGGCGACGATCGCTTCCGCGCACGACAGCCGCAGCTGGCTCACGCCGAGCGTGAGCACGAGCGGGAAGTTCGTCGTCGGCGAGGTGCCCGGGTTGAAGTCGGTCGCCAGAGCCACCGCCACGCCGCTCTCGATCATGCGGCGCGCGGGCGCCTGCTGCTGACGACCGAGGAAGAGCATCGTCGCGGGGAGCAGCGTGGCGACGGTGTCGGCGGCGGCGAGCGCCGCGATCCCCACGTCGCTCACCGCGGCGAGGTGGTCGGCCGAGGTGGCCCCGATCTGCGCGGCGAGCTCCGCGGCGCCGGACGACTCGAGCTCGTCGGCGTGGAGCTTCACGCCGAGGCCGGCGGCACGCGCCGCGAGCAGGATCTCGCGCGATTCCTCGATGGTGAAGACGCCGGGCTCGCAGAAGACGTCGGCGAAGCGGGCGAGGCGCTCGGCGGCAACGCGTGGCAGCATCTCGTGGACGAGCAGCTCGACGTACTCCTGCCTGCCGCGCGTGCGCTCGCGAAACTCGAGCGGAATCTCGTGCGCGCCGAGCCAGGTCGGAACGACGCGCATCGGGAGCGCCGCAGCGAGCCGGCGCGCGACACGCAGCGTCGCCAGCTCGTGCTCGAGCGAGAGCCCGTAGCCGGACTTCACTTCGACCGTGGTCACGCCGGAGGCGGCGAGCTGGCCGAGCCGGGGCCTCGCGAGCACCACGAGATCGTCCTCGTGCTGCGAGCGGAGGTCGCGCACCGACGCGTGGATGCCGCCGCCGCGTCGCGCGATCTCCATGTACGGCATGCCGGCCGCGCGAAGCTCCTGCTCTTCGTAGCGCGGGCGTCCGAAGATCGCGTGGGTGTGCGAGTCGACGAATCCGGGAGTGAGCACGCCGCCCGCGCAGTCGATGATCGCCGCGTGCGGATGCGCGGCGGCGAGCGCCCGCTCCGGGCCGACGTCCTCGACGTCGTCGCCGCGAACGAGCACGGCGACGCCGGTGCGGACGCCGGCATCCCGCATCTCCGCGCCGTGACGCGCACGCGCCGGACCGGCGCAGGTGACGACCTGACGCGCGCCGACGAACAGCAGGGGAGCGCTCATGCGAGTGGGCGCGGCGTGCCCATGACGTCACGGACGCGCGAGAGGCGAAGCGGCGCCTGCGCCTCGCCGCGGCAGGCGTAGAAACACGCGTTGCAGTCGATGGGCTCGTACCGGCGGAAGTCGCGCCAGTGGAAGTCGGTGGGGAAATCGGGGCACCGCTTCACGCGGCCCGTCGGGTCGACGTGGATCGTTCGCTCGCCGGAGCGGCAGGGGTCCGCGAGCTCACCCCGCACGTAGCGAGGGACGAGCTCGAGGTACGCGTCGGAGTTCGTGATCACGCCGCGGCGGCGGCGCTTGACGTCGAGCAGCTGGGCAACGACGCCGTCGAGCTCCGTGTGGCGCGCTGCGTCGACGACGTGCGCGCGGTTGCCGTTCTTCGCATCCGTGTACACGCTGAAGTTCACACCGCAGCCGAGCGCCGCCGCGCGGCGCACGATCGGGAGGAGCTGATCGAGGTTGTCGTCCTTGATCACGGTGTTGAAGCGGATGTTGTCGATTCCGCGCGCGCGCATGCCGTCGACCGTCCGGAAGATGCGGTCCGTGAGTCCGGGGATCCCGCGGGCCACGTCGTGCCGGCCGTCGAGATAGTCGAGCGAGATGCTGAACTGATCGATGCCGGCCGCGCGGAGCGACAGCGCGCGCTCGGGGGTGAGCATCCCGCCGTGGGTGATCAGCGTGACGTACTTGAGTCGCACCGCCTCGTGCACGGCCGCGACGAGCTCCTCGAGGTCGCGCCGGAGCAGCGGCTCGCCACCGGTGAAGGTGACGAGCATCGGGTTGAAGAACCGCGCCGCGTCGGCGAACGAGCGCTGCTCGTCGAGTCGCGCGTCCGCGGGCGTCTTCCAGTAGTCGCAGAAGCCGCAGCGCGCGTTGCAGCGCAGCGTCACCTCGAAGTGGACGAGCACCGGCCGGCGCCGCACCGCGAGCCACGCGTACTTCGCGAGGAAGAGCGGAACGTGATACGGCTTGAAGCGCGCCGACAGCACGCTACGGCCGCATCGGAAGGACGATCCCCTCGCGGCGCGCCGTCTCACGCGCCGCGTCGTACCCCGCGTCGGCATGCCGCGCGACGCCGATCCCCGGATCGTTCGTGAGCACGCGCTCCAGCCGCACGCGCATCTCGGGCGTGCCGTCGGCGACGATGACCTGCCCCGCGTGCAGCGAGTTGCCGATGCCGACCCCGCCGCCGTGATGGAACGACACCCAGCTCGCGCCGCTGGCGACATTGAGCAGCGCGTTCAGGATCGGCCAGTCGCTCACGGCATCGGTCCCGTCGAGCATGGCCTCGGTCTCGCGGAAGGGCGACGCGACGCTGCCCGTGTCGAGGTGGTCGCGCCCGATGACGATGGGCGCGGAGAGCGCGCCGCTGGCGACGAGGTCGTTGAGCGCGACGCCGAACCGCGCGCGTGCGCCCTGACCGAGCCAGCAGATGCGCGACGGCAGCCCCTGGAACTGGATGCGCTCGCGCGCGAGGGTGATCCACCGGCGCAGATGCTCGTCGTCGGGAAAGAGCTCGAGCACCAGCTCGTCGGTGCGCCGGATGTCCGCGGGATCGCCCGACAGTGCGACCCAGCGGAAGGGCCCCTTCCCCTCGCAGAACAGGGGGCGGATGTACTCGGGAATGAAACCCGGGATCTCGAACGCGTCCGTCACTCCCGCGTCGAACGCGACGGTGCGGATGTTGTTGCCGTAGTCGAAGGTCACGGCGCCGCGACGCTGCAGGGCGAGCATCGCGCGCACGTGACGCGCTGCGGTGGCCGTGCTCGCGGCGAGATAGGCCGGCGCATCCCGCTCGCGCAGCACGGCGGCCTGGGCGAGCGACAGGCCGTCGGGCACGTAGCCGCGCAGCATGTCGTGCGCGCTCGTCTGGTCGGTGAGCACGTCCGGCGTGACGCCGCGCTGCTCGAGCGCCTCGAGCGCCGGCGCGGCGTTCATCACCACGCCGACGGACAGGGCGCGCCTTTCAGCCCGCGCCCGCTCGACGCGGGCGAGCCCGTCCTCGAGCGACGGCGCCTTCTCGTCGAGGTAACCCGTCTCGAGCCGCTTGTCGATACGGGCTTCGTCCACGTCGAAGGCGAGCATGGCGGCGCCCTGCATCGTCGCCGCGAGCGGCTGCGCCCCGCCCATGCCGCCGAGGCCGGCGGTGACGACGAGCCGGCCGGCGAGCGAGCCGCCGAAATGCCGGCGCGCGACGGCGCCGAAGGTCTCGTAGGTGCCCTGCACGATCCCCTGCGACCCGATGTAGATCCACGAGCCGGCGGTCATCTGGCCGTACATCATGAGGCCGCGCCGCTCGAGCTCGCGGAAGTGATCCCACGTCGCCCAGCGGCCGACGAGGTTCGAGTTCGCGATCAGCACGCGCGGCGCCGACTCGTGGGTGCGGAACACCGCGACGGGCTTGCCGCTCTGGACGAGCAGCGTCTCGTCGCGCGCGAGCGCCCGGAGCGTGCGCACGATCGCGTCGAACGCCTCCCAGCTCCGCGCGGCGCGCCCCGTCCCACCGTACACCACGAGCTCGTCCGGTCGCTCGGCCACCTCGGGATCGAGGTTGTTCATCAGCATGCGCAGCGCGGCTTCCTGCTGCCACCCCTTGCAGCTGATCTGCGCACCCCGCGGCGCACGCACGGTCCGTGGTGCGGACAGGGTCGCGCTCATGCCGGTGCTCCGAAGACCGGCGCGAAGTGGCCGGCGCGAATGGCGTCCGAGAGGCGCGCGATGTCGCCGGCGAGGACGCGATCGCGGCCGAGCGGCGCCACCAGCTCGCGCACGAGCGCCCGGCCGCGCGCCGCTCCTCGGCCGGCGCGCAACGGTGCGCGGTAGTCGAGCCCCTGCGCCGCGCACATCAGCTCGATCGCCAGCACGGCGCGCACGTTGTCGACCACACGGCGCAGCTTCCACGCCGCGCCCATCGCCATCGGTACGACGTCCTCCTTGTTCCCATCCGTCGGGATCGTGTCGACGCTCGCCGGATGCGCGAGGACCTTGCACTCGCTCGCGAGCGAAGCCGCGCTCACCTGCGCCATCATGAACCCCGAGCTCACGCCGGCGTCGGTGGTGAGGAACGGCGGCAACCCCTGGTTGAGATCAGGGTGAACGAGGCGGTCGATCCGCCGTTCGGCGATCGTCGCGAGGTTCGTCATCGCGATGGCGAGCACGTCGAGCGTCATCGCCACGGCCTGGCCGTGAAAGTTGCCGCCGCTGAGCAGCTCGCCCACGTCGGCGAAGACGAGCGGGTTGTCGGTCGCGGCGTTGAGCTCGCGCCCGACCACGCCGGCGCAGAAGTCGATCGCGTCGAGCACGGGTCCGTGCACCTGCGGCATGCATCGCAGCGCATACGAATCCTGCACGCGTGGATCGCCGAGCCGGTGCGACTCCCGGATCTCGCTGTCGCGGAGCAGCGTGCGCAGGAGGGCGGCGGACGCCGCCTGACCGAGCTGCCCGCGCGCGTCCTGGATCCGCGCGTCGAACGCGACGGGAGTTCCGAGCAGCGCTTCGAGCGACATCGCGCCGGAGAGATGTGCCACCTGCCACAGCGTGTGGGCGTCGACGAGCGCGAGCGCCGCCACCGCGGTGTGGGCCTGCGTGCCGTTGATGAGCGTGATCCCTTCCTTCGGGCCGAGCGTCACCGGCGCCAGCCCGGCGCCCGCGAGCATGTCCGCCGCGGGGCCGGACTCGTCGCCGCGCGAGAGCGTGCCTTCGCCGATCAGGGAGAGCGCGAGGTGCGCGAGTGGCGCGAGGTCGCCGCTCGCGCCGACGCTGCCCTGCTCCGGGATCGGCGGGATCAGGCCCGCGTTGAGCATGCCGACGAGCGTGTCGGCGAGCACGGCGCGCGCGCCGGAATATCCCTTCGCGATGACGTTCGCGCGCAGCAGCATCATCGCGCGCGTCTCGCGCTCCGGCAGCAGCGGACCGACACCGGCGGAATGGCTGCGCACGAGATTCACCTGCAGCTCGCCGAGCCGGTCCGGCGGGATGGCGATCTCGGAGAGCTTGCCGAAGCCCGTCGTGACGCCGTACGCCACGGACCCCCGCTCGACGAGCGCGCGCACGATCGCGTTGGCCTGCTCCATCCTCGTGCGGGCCGCGGGCGCGAGTTCCACGGGCGCGCGGCGCACCGCCACCGCGACCACGTCGTCGAGCGTGAGCGAGTGCCCGTCCAGGACCACGGCCGCCGGCATGCGCGCAATGTCGACGGCGCGCCGGGACAATTCAAGGGCGCGGCGCCCGCGTCAGCGCACGCCGAACCCTTCGTTGCGGTACGTCGCCTTGTGGTAGTCGAACTTGAGGTCGGGATCCGCCTTCAGCGTGATCAGGAAGTTGAACGCGAAGCTGCCGTTCGGGGATTGCGTGAAGGCGAAGACGGCGCGCCAGTCGTGGAGATCGCGCTGGAGGGACACGATCTGGCTCGCGAAGCTCGACCGCACGAAGTCGTAGTTCGTCTGCCAGGACGCGGACCACTTCTCGGTCAGCCGGAACCCCACGTTGCTCGCGAGCGACGTGGTCGGGGGCGTGCGGTAGAACGGCGCGCCGGCGAGGCCGGAGGTGATCGGAACCTCCGGGGACGGGTTCAGGGCGGCGCGCGCGACGCAGTCGTCGTAGACGAGCCGCAGCGCCGGCGTGTTGTACTGCGCGCACAGGGTCGCGGGATCGAACTCGATGACGTTCGTCGGATGGCCGCCCGGCGGGCGCTGGCGCGCCGA
Source organism: Gemmatimonadaceae bacterium (assembly GCA_035494615.1). GTDB lineage: Bacteria > Gemmatimonadota > Gemmatimonadetes > Gemmatimonadales > Gemmatimonadaceae > AG11. The sequence goes on along the minus strand of DATJGU010000034.1, from coordinate 20,417 downwards.
AGTGAAGGTGAACGACGCCTGCCATCCCGAGCCGACGTTCGGCAGGAAGGCCGCGCTGCGCGACGACCGGCCCGCGACGGGCTGCGACGCGATCTCACGCGCGTACTTGTCGTCCGGCGCCGGATTCAGCCGATCGGTGCCGGGCGTCGTCGGCGGCACCGCCTTGCCGAAGATGCGCGAGAACACGACGAACGGGTTGTTGTCGTTGCTGAACGACATCGTCGCGGTGATCCGCTCGCGATACGGCTTGAACCGCGCGGTGTCGCTCAGCGTCGATCCCTCGAACAGCGAGTAGTCGACGCCGACGTCGACGCCCGGGAGCAGATCGGAGCGCAGCGTGTATCCGAAGTTCTGCGTCGTGAGTCCGCGAATCGCCGAATGCGTCGCCTTCGCGCGCTCGAAGTCGTAGTTGAGCCCCGTGAAGTTCACCGAGAGCAGCTTGATCTTCTCGCCGCCGCCCGGGCTGGTGGAGGTGTCCGAGCGCAGCTTGGCCTCCACGTTCGTCGTCAAGCCGAAGCTGAGCGAGCTCTGCGCGAGCGACGGCAGGTATCCGGTCGACGAGCTCGACGCGCTCCGCCGTGTGCGGCCGAGCGCCTGGAGGAATTCGTCGCTCACCTCCGCCGCGGGAGCGTACGAGTAGCCGAAGGTGGGCGAGATCGAATGACGGATTCGCGCGAACGGGCCGAACCCCTTCCCGCCGCGATCGAACAATCCGAACAGGGTGGGCGATGCCGAGAGGCCGAAGGTCGGTCGCTTGCTCTGATGTACCCACCGCCCCCCGGTGCGCTCGTTCCGGATCCAGAACGACGCGCCGTCCACGTTGGCGAACGACAGCGACGGCGTGAGGTTGAGGCTGTTGCGGCCGAGCGGCGGCAGCGCGAACGACGGCGTCCAGTCCACCTCGGTCCGGTACGTCGACGCGTAGATCCGCTCCTGCTCCTGGCCGGTGGTCACGTCGGCGACGATGGCGCGCTCGGGGAAGTCGTTGCGCGCCGAGTTGATCGTGAACCGGTTGCCGAGACTGTAGCCGAAGATCGTGAGCGGCGTATCGAACGAGAGCCGGCTGGTGTACGCGCTCCGCTCGAGCGTGTCGCCGAAGATCGTGTCGACGCCGGCCGCCGTCTGGCCGCGACGCACCAGGAGGCCGAGCGCCGAGGGCTGATCGATGTGCAGCGTCTGCGTCGACGCATAGCTGAAGTTCGGCGTCCACGTGAGCCAGCTCCCGACGCTGATCGGGCTCGTCGAGATGGTCAGCGTCGGAAAATTGCGGTCGACCTGGCTGCGCCCCGGGTATTGCCGGTTGGTCCCGCCGAGGCTGAGCTGCGCCGGCCCGAATTTCTGCTGGTAGTTCGCCGACGAGCTGATGGTCGCCAGCGCGGTGTACGGGTTCGACGTCGTCTGGCGCTGGAGCAGCGTGCTGGTGACGTAGTTGATGTTCGCCGTCAGCTGGCTGTTCTTCGAGAAGCTCTGCTGATGGCCCCACGTCACCGCCGTGTTCTCGCTGTTCCCCTGGCGTGTGCGGCTCATCGCCAGGTTCCCGCCGATGTACCGGTCGAGCCACTTGTAGCGCAGCTCGCCGCTGTAGCGGAAGAAGCCGGGATCACCGAAGTCGGTCTCTCCCGCCGAGCTGCGCCAGTCGATGTACGCCTGCGCGTCGACGTAGTCCGAGATGGCCCAGTAGTAGCCGAGCCCCTCGATGCTGCGCCGATACGACGGGCTGTTCCGGATGATGTCGCTCACGCCGAAGTTCGGCGGGAGGAGCCCGCTGTGCCGCCCGCCGCGCACGTCCTGGAACACGAACGGAAGCCACATCACCGGGACGTCCCCGATGTACAGCACCGCCGGCCGCGCGACGACGAACGACCCGGTTCGCTTGATCTCCTTCGCTTTGAAATAGTAGTCCGGGATCGAGTCGTCGCACGCCGTGATGATCCCGTCCTTCACGTAGTAGTTGACGTCGTTCGCGTTCCGCAGCGAGTCGCCCATGGCGACCGCGGCGTACCGGTCGCCGCGGATGAACAGCGTCTGCCCCGCCTCGTCGATCGAGGTGCTCAGCTTCGTGCCGGCGAATCGCCGCGCCGTGAGATCGTAGTGCGCCACCCCCGACGTCACGATCGGCGCGGCCTGACCCGGCACGACGAAGACGTTGCGCCGCCCGACGGCGTCGACCCCCTGATTCTGGCCGCTGTACACGATCGTGTCCGACTTCACGATCTGCGAATCGCGCTCGACGAGCGCGCGCTCGAGCAGCGACGCGCCGCGCGTGGCCGCCTCGAAGGTGATCGTCTCCGCCTGATAGCGCGTGACGTTGTAGCCGCCGAGATCGAGCAGGCGCTGCATCACCGTGTCGGGCGGAAGGAAGTTCGCCACGCCGAGGGTGTCGGCCTTCTTCGCCGAGTCGCCGACGAATCGCGCCGAGTCGCCCCGCGCCCCGATCGTATCGGAGGGCGCCGGGCGCGCCGCCGGTACGCCGCGCTGCGGCACGTTCTGCCCCGACGCGCGCGAGGCCAGCGCCACGAGCGGAAGCAGCGCCGCCAGCGCCGCCAGCCGGCGAATGGCCGTCACGCCGGGACTCCGCCGTCCTCGACCTCCTCCGCGTTCGCCTTCTCGCGCTTCCGGAACACCAGCCACGACACGCCGATGCTGATCTCGTAAAGCAGGTAGAGCGGCAGCCACAGCCCGATCGACGTCGTGATCGCGTCGCCCGGCGAGATGAAGGCCGCCACGACGAACGACACCGCGAGCGCGTGCCGCCGGAAGCGCGCGAGCAGCTTCGGCGACACCAGCCCCAGGGCGGAGAGCGCGAGGATCGCGATCGGCAGCTCGAACACGGCTCCCATCGCGAGCACGAGGCTCGTCACGAAACCGAAGTACTCGTTCGCCGAGATCATCTGGTCGAACGCCTCGTCACCCATCGAGGTGAGGAAGCGCAGCGTCATCGGCAGCACGAAGTACCACGCGAGGAGCGCGCCGCAGATGAAGAGCCCCACCGCGCCGATGATCACCGGGAGCACCACTTTCTTCTCGTGGCGATGCAACGCCGGGGCGAGGAAGAGCCACGCCTGATACAGCACCACGGGCAGGGCGATCACGACGCCGACGATGATTGCCGTCTGCATCATGATCGAGAATCCGCCGCCGGGATGCGTGTTCATGAGCCTGCGCCCGTGCAGGTACGGCAGCATCGGGCCCTGCATCCACACGAGCAGGTTGAACTTGATGACGATGACGAAGCCGATGACGACGCCCACGACGACGGCCGCCAGCGACCAGATGATCCGCCAGCGCAGCTCCTCGAGGTGATCGAGGAAGGGCATCTCGGCCGTACTTCCCATCGTCCGCTCCTCGCGCTACCGACCGAGCGTGCGCAGCTGGTCGCGCGCCAGCGCGGCCTCGTCCGACCGGGGATAGTCCCGCACGATGCGCTCGAGCGCCGCGCGCGCCGCCGCGTTCTGGCCCGCCGACCGCAGCACCTGCGCGCGCTTGTACAACGCGGTGGCGGCCTTCGGCGACCGCGGATACCGCTGCACCACGAGCCCGTATACCGAGTCGGCGGCCGCCTGGTTCCGCTCCGCCGCGTACGTCTCGGCGACGTACACCAGCGCTTCCGGCGCGTCCTCGTACGTCGGGTAGGTCCGCAGGAGCTCCTCGAACCCGGACCGCGCCGTGCTCACGCTGCCGCGGCGCAGCTGGTCGAGCGAGCTCTGAAAGAGCTGTCCCGGCCCGGGCGCGGCCGGCGCCGCGCTGTCCCCCGGCGCGGGAGCCGCGGTCTGCACGCGCTCCTCCACCGCGCCTCGCAGCTCCTGCAGCCGGCGCTGGCTCTGTCCCGAGAGCTCCTGGAGGGCGAGGATCTGCCGGTTCATCTCGTAGAAGTTGCTCGAGGCGTCGGACTGCAGCCGCGCCAGCCGCGCGCTGATGGCGCGGATCGAGTCGTTCGAGCGGATCACCTGCGCCAGCACCTGGTCGATCTGCGCGCGGCGCGCGCTGTCGCCGCGCGCCGACTCGGCGCGCATGGTCTGCAGGTCGGTCTGGAGCAGCGCGATGTCGGTCTTCGAGGCGAGGCAGCCCGCCAGCACGACCGACGCGAGTGGGGCGAATCGAGAGAGGCGCATCACGACCTCGGGCTCACGAGCGCGCCGGCTCCCTGCGCCCGGAATTCCGCGCGGCGATTCTGCTGATAGGCGGACTCGTCGGTCCCCTCCACCGCAGGCTGCGAGTCGCCGAGGCTCTGCGTGGACAGCCGCGACTCGTCGATTCCCTTGCCCACGAGATAGCGCTTCACCTGCGCGGCTCGCCGCTGGCCGAGCGCGAGGTTGTACTCCGCCGTGCCGCGCTCGTCGGTGTGGCCGAGGATGACCAGCGTCACGCGCGGATTCGCGGCGAGAATCGGGACCTTGGCGTCGAGCACCTGCTGCGCGTCGTCGCGCAGCGCGTCCTGGTCGAAGTCGAAGTAGACCTTCTGCGTCAGCACGGCGGCGAGCTCGCCAGCGGAGCGCCGCGCGGCATCCGCGGCGGCCGCGTCGGCGGCGGCGATCGAGTCGGCACGCTGCCGTGCACGGAGCGCCGCGAGGGAGTCCGCCTGCCGCTGCGAGTCGTCCGTCGTCGTCGCCACTGGCGCGGGCGCGGTGGCAACCTTGCGCCGGCACCCGTCGAGCGTGACCACGGACAGAAGCGCGAGCGAGAGGATGGTGGTGCGTCGGATCATTCGGATCTCCTGATGGGGTGCGTGAGGGGGTCCGTCGCTGCTGCGATCGATCAGTCGGTGGAGAGGCGGGGTGACCACGCGGGCAGCCGCGCCGAGCCGCCGCCGTGCGTGAGCTGGCGCGTCCGGCCGGTCTCGACGTCCAGCACCCAGAGCTGGCGGGTACCGCTGCGCGTCGAGACGAAGGTAAGGTGCCGGCCGTCCGGCGCCCACGATGGATCCTCGTTGCGTCCGTCGCTCGTCAGCTGCCGGAGGCCGCGGTCGCGCAGGTTGATGGTGAACACCTGGAAGGTGCCGGCGAGCTGCGACTGAAACGCCACGGCGCGTCCGTCGGGCGACCAGTCCGGGCTCGCGCGATAAGCGTTCTGACCGAGCTCGAGCGGCGTGAGCTGGTCCACGTTCGTGCCGTCCGCGTCCATCGTGTAGATCTCCGGATGTCCCACGCGGCCCGACACGAAGGCGATGCGGCGGCCGTCCGGGCTGAAGCTGGGGGAGACGTTGTCGCTGCCGCGGCCGACCGAGAGACGGCGCCCCGACCCGCCGGAGGCCGGAACGGTGAAGATGTCCACCCCGGCGTCCACGCCGTGTGCGAAGATGACGCTGCCGCCATCGGGGCTGAACACGGGCGAGATGAACACGCCTTCTCCACCGACGAGCGTGCGCGAGCGCCCCGTGGAAAGATCGAGCACCGAGATGCCCGCCGGCACGATCGTCGAATACGCGATCATCCGTCCGGTCGGGCTCCACGACGGCGACATCGGCGTGCCGACCTCCGTGAGCGGCGTGGCGTTCTCGCCGTCGCTGTCGACGACCCAGATGCGACGGCCTCGCTCGAACGCGACGCGCGTCCGCGCGATCCCGCGCACGCCGGTGAACGCCTCCTCGAGTTGATCCGCGATGCCGTGCAGCGCCGCGCGCCAGGCCGGGCTCTGCGCCGGCGCGTCCGACGGATAGTCGCGAACGAGCGCCGTCCCCTTCGTGGCGACGTTGTACACGGCGACGTGAAATCCGCTCGGGATCGGCGTCACCTGCACCGCCGCGGCCGCGCCGAGCCGGGCGAGCAACGGCCAGTTCGGTCCCGCGGCGCGTGACGCCTCGCTGGCCGCCGCGTCGTCGAGCACGATCGCGTTGATCCGGTCGCCGTAGTCGAAGTCGCGCTGCACGATCGCGCGGATCGAATCGCCGGTCGCGCCGCTGACCGGCAACACGACGATCCCCGGCTTCGCGCCGGGGTCGTAGGTGAGACCGATCCGCACGCCGCGCGACGTCGTGTCCTGGGCCGCGAGCGGCGGGGCGATCGAGGGCAGCACGACGAGCAGCGTGGCCAGCGCCGAGCGGAGGGAGGGGATGCGCATCAGCGGATGAGGCGTGGGTCGAAGCTGAAGATGACCGGGAGCACGTCGTCGGTGAACCCCGCGGGAAGCGGCCCGAACGCGTTGGCGCGCGACGCCGCCTCGACGGCGCCCATCGCGTCCTGATCGAACGAGAACGATCCCGATCTCGTCGCCAGCTTGAGGCCGGTCACGCTCCCGTCGCGACGGATGAGGAAGGCGACCTCCGCCCGCAGCGCTCCCGTCGTCGACGGACGGAACTGCAGGGCGATCTGCCGGACGACGTTCTGCAGGTACACGGGATACGGGAACTCGATCCCCTCGGTGCGGACGTTGGCCACGTCGGCCCCGCGTCCCCCCGTGGGGCCGCCCCCGGCCCGCGCCGCGTCGTCGGTCTTCGCCGGCGCGGCGTCGGGGCGCGGCGCCGCGCGCGGCGCCGTCTTCGCCGGACCGACGCTCGGCGTGGCCACCGTCGGCGCTCGTGCCGGTGGCACCTTCGCCGGCGCCTTCATCCGATCGGGCTCCGGCGTTGCGCGGACGACCGGCGCAGGAGCCGGCGGCGTGGGTGTCGGCGACGGAGCAGGCGGCGTCTCGCGCACGACGCCCACCTGGCGCGGTCCCGGCGGCGCGGCGATCAACGTCACTCGATAGGTCGGCGGCATCGGCACGCGCGCCGGCGCCCGCGCGACGAGAAAGGCGGCGGCGGCGAGGAGGTGGAGCGCCGCGGACCAGAGGAGAGGAGCGCGCAGCGAGACCTCGTCGCGCGCGGCGATGCTCGTCACCTCGGCGTGTCCGGATCGGTCACGAGCCCGATGTCTCCCACGCCGGCGGCGCGCATCGTCGCGAGGACCTGTGCCACGACGCCGTACGGGACGGCGGCATCGCTCCGCAGGTACACGCCGTCGGCGGCCCGCTTCCCCGCCAGCGTGCGAAACGCCGAGCGGAACTCGTTGAGCGACATCTTCGTCTCGTCCACGTACACGGCGCCGTCACGGTCGACGGACACGACGAGCCCGCTCTTCGGGTCGAGCGGCTTCGCTTCGGCGCGGGGGAGGGCGACGTCCACCCCGCCCTGCATCATCGGGGCGGTGATCATGAAGATCACGAGCAGCAGCAGCATCACGTCGATCAGGTTGACGACGTTGATCTCCGCGTTGAGCGGCAGCCCCTCGCGCCGGCGTCTGCGCGCCACGCTACAGCCGTCCCTCGCGGCCGAGCATCGCGATCAGCGTCGTGCCGAATCCCTCGAGCAGGTTGTCGAGCCGGTTCACCCGGTTCGCGAGAATGTTGTACCCGAACGTGGCGGGGATCGCGACGACGAGCGCCGCCGCCGTGGCGACGAGCGCTTCGGCGACGCCGGGCGCGACCGCCGCCAGGTTCCCCGAGCCGCGCGTGGCGATGCCGACGAACGCGTCGATCACGCCGAGCACCGTCCCGAGGAGCCCGATCAGCGGGCTCGCGGATCCGACCGTCGCGAGCCACGGCAGGAACCGGCTGAGGCGATCGCGTTCGGCGAGCGCCTCCGCGTCGAGCACGAGGCGCAGCGTCTCGACGCGCGACGCGGCGTGCGTCAGCGAGAGCACCGCCTCGGCGCTCTCCGAGTAGCTCGCGCTCGGCGGTGGCGTCTCGCCGAGGAACTGCAGGGCGCGCACGAGGAGTCGCTGCGACGCGTTCGGCGCCGCGTGCCGGGCGGCGACCGCCGCCGAGTCCACGCGTGGCGCGCGCTCCACCTCGCGCGCGAATGCCGCCGCGCTGCGCAGCGCCTTCGTGAGCTCTCGGCCGACCGCGAGCATGATCGCCCAGCTCACCAGGGAGAGCACGACGAGGATCCCGAGCACCACCTGCGTCTCGAGGCTCGCGTTGAGGATCAACTCCTTCGGCGAGGTCGGTACGGCGCCCGCCGCCTGGAGAAGCGCGATCATCGCGCCGCGCCGCCCGCCGCCTGACGATCGGCCGCCCAGCGGAAGCTCTTCGCCAATCCTTCGCGCAGGCTGACGCGCGGTGTCCAGCCGAGCAGCCGTCCGCCCTTGCCGATGTCGACGAACGAATCCTGCGCTTCGCCGGGACGCTTCGGCGCGAACTCGATCGGCACCGAGGTTCCCGCCTCTTCCAGCAGGATCTTCGCGAGATCGATCACCGACGTGCCGATCCCGGTGCCGACGTTGAACGCCCGCGCGTCCAGCAGCCCGATCGGCGGCAGCGGCTTCGTCGCGCCGTCCCAGATCGCCTCGGCCACGTCGCCGACGTACACGTAGTCGCGCGTCTGCCTGCCGTCGCCGAAGATCGTCAGCGGCTTGCCCTCGAGGATGCGGCCGCAGAAGATGGCGACGACCCCCGCTTCGCCGTGCGGATCCTGCCGGGGGCCGTACACGTTGCCGAACCGCATCGCCACGGCGTCGAGCCCGTGCACCCGGCCGTAGTAGGCGAGGTAGTACTCGGCCGTGAGCTTCGTGATGGCGTACGGCGACTCCGGATCCTTCTTGAAGTCCTCGAAGTTCGGCGGCGTCGTGTTGTCGCCGTAAAGCGCACCGCCCGTGGAGGCGAACGCGATCCGCGTGCGCGGGCTGTTTCGCCGCACCGACTCCACGAGGTTCAGCGTGCCGAGCACGTTGACGCTCGCGTCGTATCCGGGATCCTCCACGCTCTTGCGGACGTCCATCTGCGCGGCGAGATGCGCGAGCACGTCGGGGCGCTCGGCGGCGATCAGCGCGGCCGCGGCCGGATCGCGGACGTCGAGCTCGTGAAAGGTCGCGCCGGCGGGCACGTTCTCGCGCTTGCCGTTCACCAGGTTGTCGACGACGTGGACCGTCCACTTCTCCCGCAGGAACCGCTCGGCGAGGTGCGAGCCGATGAAGCCGGCGCCGCCGGTGATCACGACCGAAGGCATCAGCGCGTCTCCTCCGTCTCGAGATCCTGTGAGGCTGGTTCGCCGGTGACGTCGGCGGAGGGCGCCGCGTGCTCGCCGAGCGCGAAGAGGTACCGCGCCGCGTCGACCACGCCGAGCCCGCGGCCGTTGGCGACCGCGGTGCGAAGCCGCACGGACGGTTCGTGGAGGAACTTGTTCATGAGGGAGTGTGAGAAGTGTTCGAGGGCCGCCCGCTGTTCGGGCGTCAGGTCGCCGAGCCGGCGCAGCGCGACGGCCAGCTCGCGCTCCCGCACCCGGTTCATCTCGTCGCGGAACTGCGTCACCACGGGCACCGCCGCGAGCCCGGCGACCCAGTTCCAGTATTTCTCCGTCTCCTCGCCGATCACCCGTTCCGCCGCCGGCAGCTCGCGCTGGCGCCGCTCGACGTTGGCGCTCACCACGGCGCGCAGATCGTCCAGGTCGTAGAGGAAGACGTTGTCGATCTCGGCGACGGCCGGATCGACGTCGCGCGGCATCGCGATGTCCAGGATGCAGAGCGGCTGATCGCCGCGGCGCGCCACCGCTTCGCGCACGCGCTCGGCGGTGACGACCACGTGCGGCGAGGCGGTCGAGCACAGCAGGACGTCGACGTCGGCGAGCGATTCCCACGCTTCGTCGTAGTGCACTGCGGACGCCCCGTAGCGCGTGGCGAGCGCCGTCGCGCGCTCGAAGGTGCGATTGGCCACGATCGCGGCGCGCACGCCCTCCTGCTGCAGCGAGGCGAGCGCGAGCTCGGCCATCTCGCCCGCGCCGAGCACCATCGCGCGCTTGCCCTGCAGCGCGCCGAAGATCTTCTTCGCCAGCTGCACGGCCGCGGAGCTGACGCTCAGCGCGCCGTGTCCGAGCGTCGTCTCGCTGCGCACGCGTCCGCCGACGAGCAGCGCGGACTGGAAGAGCCGGTTGAGCATCGCGCCCGACGCCGGGCGGCTCGCTTCCCACGCGTCGCGCACCTGCCCGTGGATCTGCGCCTCGCCGACGACCATCGAGTCCATCCCCGAGACGACGCGAAAGAGATGGGCGACGGCATCGCGGTCGCGCCGCACGTAGCCGTAGCCGCTCGCGTCGGCGCCGAGCCGCTCGCCGTACAGCGACCACACGCGCGACGCGGCCTCGCCCTCTCCTTCCACGAGGTAGAGCTCCGTCCGGTTGCAGGTGGAGAGGAGCACCGCTTCGCGCGCCTCCCCGGCCGCCCGCAGCCGGTCGAGGAGCGGCTGGACCTCGCTCGCTCGGTAGGCGAGCCGCTCGCGCACGTCGAGCGGTGCGCCGTGATGGCTCACGCCGACGACGATCAGCGCCACGCGCTCACCCGTGCGTCGATCGTGCCCTGCTCCACCGCGTCGCAGAACGCGTCGTCGAGCGCGGCGTCGGCCACGGCGCGCCATACGTCGCCGTCACCGCGATCGAGCAGCGTGCGCCGGAGCGTCGCGATGCGCTCGAGCGCGCGCGCGTAGCGATCGTCGAACCGGTTCGCGATCGCGTCGCGGATCCGCGCGGCGGCGCCCGGCACGCCGCCCGCGCTCACGCCGATCGCGAGATGGCCCGCGTGGTGCGTGGCCATCGTGGCGAAGCTTCCCGTCGCCGGCGCGTCGGCCACGTTCACGAGACGGCCGGCCGCGCGCGCATCGTCGGCGACGCGCGCGTTCACGGTGCGATCCGCCGTGGCCGCGACGACGAGCACCGCGTCGCCGACGTCGCTCGACGCGTACTCCCGCTCGTCGAGGGCGACCGAGCTCGCTTCGGCGAGCGCCCGCATCTGCGGCGATGCGGCGCGCGCGATCACGCGCACCGACGCGCCAGCCCGCGCGAAGGCGGCCGCCTTGCGCACCGCGACCGGTCCGCCGCCGACCACGAGCACCGGCAGGCCGGACCCCTCGACGAGAATCGGCACGCCGCTCACAGAAAGCGCCCTCCGCCGTTCGTCTCGGCCACCCGGAACGCGACGTACAGCACGACCACCGCCGCGAACGAGAGGCTCGAGTAGATCGCGGCGCGGCGTGCCTGCCACCCACCCACGACGCGGCCGAGCGCGATGCCCGAGACGGCGATCCACGCGCCCATCGCCCACACGACTTTCGGAACGCTCAACTCGCGGTACGCCACCGAGTACGTCACGGCGAGGACGACGCCCAGCGTGAGCCCGAGCCAGCCGGCGATCGCCGCCACGTGGTTCACCCGGTCGAGCGTCGCGAGGGGTGGAAAGAAGCGGAAGATCGCGCCGAAGCGCCGCGACTTGAGCTCGCGGCGCTCGACGAGGTACATGCACCCCGCGGCCGCGGCGGTCGCGAAGGCGGCGATGCCGAGGAAACTCAGCGCGACGTGCGCGACCAGCCACGCGCCACGCGCGCCGGCCGGCTCGAGCCCCGGCGCGAAGCCGACGACGTTGGCGAAGACGGTGGGGATCGCAGCCAGCGGCGCCGTCACGAGCGTGAGGCTCACGTCGCGCGCGAGCAGCTCGACGAGGAGCAGCGTCGCGGCGAGCACGAGTCCGGCGAAGGAGAGCGAGGGACCGAGCCCCGTCAGCGGAAGCTGGCCGACGTGCAGCGCGTAGCTCGCGAGACCGATGAGATGGGCCAGGACGCCCGCGCCGAGGAGCGCGACCACGCCGCGTACCGGGGGACCCACCGGACGCGCGAATGGCGTCGCGGCGAGTGCCGCGGCGCCGACGTAGCAGGTGATGGCGACGAAGTGGGCGATCGCGGTCATGGCTATCGCCCTAATGTAATGCGTGGCCACGCGTTACGGCCATGCGGCCGTAACGCGGGCCGGCCCTGCGGTCAGGGCACGCGAGCCACCACGCGCACGCTCTCGCCCGCGCGGATCGCCGGCTGCTCCTGCGCGGTCACCCGGGCCGTCGTGCCGTACGGGGTGACCTTCACGACCTGCGCTCGGGCGATGACGACCTCCGGCAGCGTCGGCCCGTCGTCGCCCTTCGGCTCGACGCGCGGCCGATAGATCTCGACCTCGTCGCCGACGTGCAGGCCGTCGGCCGCGCTCAGGTCGAACAGCACGTAGCTGCCGAACGACGGGAGCACCGCGGGACGTTGGATCTCGAGCACCTTCGCCGCGCGCCCGGTGCCCGCAGCCACGGCGACGGGACGCGCCATGACGTGGGTGCCAGTCGTGTCGAGGGCGATCACCCTCGTGTCCGCATTCAGCGAGCCGTACAGCTCACGCACTTCCACCACCGCCGGCTCGCCGTCGCGCGGCGCGCGCACCACCTGGAGCACCGCGACCGGCACCACCACGGTTCCCACGTCCTCGTTCGTCGGCCCGAGCTCGTAGGCGAGGAAGCGGTCGCGCTCCGCCGCCGGCGAGCCAGCGGGGGGCGACATGAGCACGCGGTCGAACAGCTCGTAATTCGCCGTCGAGCGTGGCTTGTCGATGCCCGGCAGATCGGCGCCGAAGATGACGCGCCCCGCGCCGCCCGGACCGCCGTTCCTCCAGAAGTAGGGCGCGCGCAGCACGTCGCCCGCCGGCACCGTCGGCTTCACGTAGCGTCGCGCGGTCGCCGTGCTGCGGCCGTAGGCGATCGTGCGCGGCGTGAACACCGTGGGCCCCGTGCTGCGCCGAACCACCGGTGCCGCGGCTGCAGCCTCGGGCTCGGCCGGCGCGGCGGCGGGTTCAGGCGCGCGTTCGGCGGACGCCACCGCCCCCGCCGTCAGCTTGAGGACCTCGCCCGGATAGATCCAGTGCGGATCGTCGATCTGGTCGGTGTTGATGCGGTAGATCTCCGGCCAGAGATACGGATCGCCGAGATACTGGCGCGCGATGTCCCAGAGGGTGTCGCCGCGCTTCACCGTGTGGGTGGTGGCGCCGCTCCGCGCGCCCTGCGCCGCAGCGGGCGTGGCGACGGCGGCGGAGAGGAGGGCGACGGCGGTCATGGACCGTCCGAGTCGGAGAGTCTTCACGCGCTCGAGGGGTGCGGCGCCGGATCGATCGGCGCGGACGAAGCTTCGGTGAACCGCGGCCGGCAGCGGCGGCGGGCTGCTAGCAAGACGATCGGTCGCTCGCGCGGAAACGGGCGCGGCAGCGGACGGTGTGATCTGGCTCACGCGCCCGCGTCATTCTACTATCACCATAGTTGACAAACGCGAGGCCACGCCATAAGTACTACGCAGATAGTACTTCCCTCAGGACCGCTCATGGAAACTGCCGCTCTTGGCGAGCGAGAGCTCGACGTCATGCAGTATCTCTGGACACACAACTCCGGCACCGTCTCGGAAGTCCGCGACGGACTCGCCGCGCGTCTCGCCTACACCACCGTACTCACGATCCTTCGCAATCTCGAAGCGAAGGGATTTCTCCGCCGAGAGGAGGAAGGGCGTGCGCATCGCTACTTCCCGAGAATCAAGCAGCGGGTTGCGCAGCGCCGCGCACTGCGCCGCCTCGTCGACTCGCTGTTTCGCGGCTCTCCGGCGGCCTTGCTGGCCCATCTGGTCGACGAGCACGACCTGTCACCGGAGGACGTGCGACGCATCGCCGAGGGTATCGCGGACAAGCCTTCGCGCAGGAACAGGCCATGATGCTCGCCACGTGGATGCTGCGCGTAGTCCTCGTCTCGTCGCTCGTTGGTATGGCGGCCCTCGCCGGCGAGCGCCTGCTACGCGCACTCGGTCGGCAAGCGAGGTGGAGCTGGGCCGTCGCGCTCGGAGGGCTCTTCATCTGGCTGCCAGTGTCTCCCCTGCTCGCGCGGGCCCGTCTTCCCGCTCACATCGCCGAACGCCTGCCTGCGCTGCCGGTGACCGGCGCCGCGACGACGGTTCACGGCGGACTCGCGCTCGATCTGGCTCGAGCGATCGCGCTGCTCTGGGCACTCGCCTCGATCATCCTCGCTGTGCGTCTCGTCTCCGGCTTGCGAGCGGTGCAGATGTTTCGCTCGCGCACCAGCAGGACGACGCTCGATGGGGTGCCGGTTCTCTTGGGAGAATCCATCGGCCCGGCCACGATCGGATTCCGGCGGCCGGACGTGCTGGTGCCGTCGCTCGTGTTTCAGTTGGAGCATCGTCTCCGCGATCTCGTCCTACGTCATGAGCGGGAGCACTGCGTCGCGCGTGATCCGGTGCTGCTCCTCGCCGGCCACGTGGCACTCGTCGTCTATCCCTGGAATATCCCCCTCTGGTGGATCGCCCGGCGCCTTGCCCTCGCCGTGGAGCTCGACTGCGACGCACGCGTCATCCGAGCGCACGACGATCGCACCCGATACGCCCAAGTCCTCTTGCTCTTCGCGCAGCGTGGCGTCATGCGGGATCTTGCGCCCGCGCTTGCGATGAGTCGTTCCCACCTCACTCGGAGGATTCGCGCCATGCAGGCCGAAACGATTCGCCCGCGACGCACCACACTGGCGGCACTCGGCGTCTCGGGCGTCGTGGCCGCTGCTGCTGCATGCTCGGCTGGTCTGGTCGAGGCGCCGAAGTCTGCGCCGTCCGCCGCCCCGCATGCGTCCGTCGCCGGCGTTTCCGATCCGCGCTGCCCAGGGTGTTTCGAGTTCACGCTCGACGAAGCGGCCCGTCCGCTTCCCACCACGGGCTGGCCGACCTATCCGGCAGACATGCGCATCGCGAAACGGGAAGGAGAGGTGCTGGCGAGATTCGTCGTCGGGACCGATGGAACGGTCGATCCATCGACGCTTCAGGTGGTGCGCTCGTCCGATCCCGCGTTCACCACGGCCGTACGCGACGCGATCCCAGCGCTGCGCTTCCAGCCGGCGCGCGTCGGCGGGCGCGCGGTGCGCCAACTCATCGAGCAGCCATTCACCTTCGCGCTGTCGAAGGAATCCCGGAACTGATGCGGCGAGACCGTCGCTCGCAGCGATGCGAACGACGGTCTCAATGAGTGCTCACCAGCATCGCGTCCCGACCGACCCCGGCGGTCGCTCAGCGCTCGCCCGTCGCGAGCCTGATCCGCTCGATGCGCCGGTTCTTCGCCGGCACGTTGTACACCCGCAGCGAGACGATCTCGCCCGGCTTCGCCGCGCGGAGCGCGGCGCGCAACGCGTCGGTCGACGTCACCGGCGTCCCCTCGACGGAGAGAATGATGTCGGGGCCGCCGGTCTGCGGCGTCGCGATCCGTCCGGCGGCGCCGCTTCCCTCGGCGACGTCCGTGACGATCACGCCGTGGACGTCCGCGGGAAGCTGCAGCTCGCGCGCGGCGTCGGCGTCGATCGGCTCGACGGTGACGCCGAGCACCGGCATCGACGCGCCCCGGCGGTCCGCGTCGGCACGCGACGGCGTCGCCGCATCCTTCGACGCGGTGCGCGAATCGGGCACGCGCTGGAGCGGCACCTTGATCGTCGAACGCGCGCCCCCCTTCCGCGCCACCTCGACCGAGACGACCTCGCCCGGCTTGCGGAAGGCGATCGCTTCCTGGAGTTGCGCGACGTAGTCGACCGGGTGTCCATCGACGCCGATGATCACGTCACCGGGCTCGAGCCCCGCGCGCTTCGCCGGTGCGTCGGCGCTGCCGAAGTCCTGCACGAGCACGCCGCGATTCTGCGTGAGCCCGACGTACGCCGCGTCGTTCGGGCTCGCGTCGCGAACCATGACGCCGAGCGCGGCTCGCTCCACGCGCCCGTTCGCGCGAATCTGGCTCATCACCGCGCGCGCGAGGTTGATCGGCACGGCGAAGCCGTAACCCGCGTTGACGCCCGTCGGGCTCGCGATCGCGCTGTTGATGCCGATCACCTCGCCGCGCACGTTCACGAGCGGGCCGCCCGAGTTGCCGGGATTGATCGCCGCATCGGTCTGGATGAAGTCCTGAATGCTGCTCTGCGACCGGTTCGGCAGATCGAGGGCGCGTCCCTTCGCGCTGATGATCCCCTGCGTCACGGTGAAGTTGAGGTTCTCGCCCAGCGGGTTGCCGACGGCGAGCACCCACTCGCCGACGCGCGCCGCGTCGCTGTTTCCCAGCGGTGCGGGTGCGAGGCCGGTCGCGTCGATCTTCAGCACGGCGACGTCCGTGGTGGGATCGGTGCCGACGACGCGCGCCGCGAACTCACGCCGGTCGAGCAGTCGCACGGTCACCTTGGTCGCGCCGTCGACGACGTGCGCGTTCGTGAGGACGTACCCGTCGGTCGAGACGACGAATCCCGAGCCGGACGCCATGCCGCCGCGCCGATCGTCCGGGCCGTCGGGCATGCCGGGCATGCCCGGCATCTCGAAGAAGCGCCGGAGCTCGGGCGGCAGGCCCGGCATGCTGGGCGCGCTGGGCGCGCTTCGGTCGCGGCGCTGCGCGACGGTGCGCGGCGCCTGGCGCGCGGTGATGTAGACGACGCTCGGTCGAACGCGAGCCGCGACGCTCGCGAACGCGTCGCTCAGCGACTCGAGCTCCGCCACGGCCGCCCGGGAGCCGGGCGCGGTGACGTCCGAGGTGACGGACTGCTGCGCCGCGGAGGGCGCCGCGAGCGCAGCCATGGAGAGTACGGCGACGGCTACGCCACGCGCGGCCGCGCTTCGACGACTCCCAGGCATCATTGAGCCTCCAGAGACATGAGATCGTGCTGTTGTTGTGATCGCCGCGTGCCGGCGGCACGCCGTGCGTTCGATTCGATCCCTGTCCTACACCGGGCTGCGGCATCGGTGCCGCGCCGGGCGCGAGGGACCGAGAGGCGCGCGATCGCACGCCTCGCTGGTATGGCACCGGCGATGCGCGAAGGGTTCACGCGCGCCGCCTTCGTGCCGCCCGTGCCTCACCGATGCGCTCGCCGCACGTGACCGCCTGCACGACGCACGAACGGGCGGCGCTTCCCGAGGGAAGGGCCGCCCGTTCGCGCTCACGACGTTCGCGAGCCTGATGCGCCGATCAGAACGGCAGGTCGTCGTCTTCGTCGGACAGCGCGCCCGGGAAATCCTCGAAGTCCTCGCCTCCCGCCGTCTTCGCCTTCGCGGGAGCCGCCGCCCGCGTGCGCGCGCCGTTCGACTCCGAGTCCGAGTCCCCGCCGCCACGGCCGCCGCCGAGCATGATGAGCTCGCGCACGTTGATCTCGGTGGAGTAGCGGGTCTGGCCGTCCTTGTCCTGCCACTGGCGATACTCGATCCGCCCCTCGACGTAGAGCTTGTCTCCCTTCTTCACGTACTTCTCGACGATGTCGGCGAGCTGCGAGCTCTTCGTGTTCCACACGACGCAGCGGTGCCACTCGGTCTTCTCCTGCTTGTTGCCGGACGCGTCGTTCCACGACCGGCTCGTCGCCAGCGAGAACGTCGCCACCCGGTTCCCTCCAGTCGTCGAGCGCACCTCGGGATCGTTCCCGAGGTTCCCGATCAGCGTCACCTTGTTCAAGCTCCGGCTCATACACTCCTCCTGGGCGAGTTGATGGATGCCTCGCCGCTCACGCTAAAGATTACGTCCATGGATGACGCCACCAAATCCGTGCACACATCCGTAAACAACCGCGAAACAACCGACTACGCCTTCGACTTCACGTGACACTTCACTTCAGGTCGAACCGATCTCGCGCCGCAGAATGAGCGCGTCCTCGACGGGGTGACGATAGTAGCGCCGTCTGACGCCCACCGCGGCGAACCCTCCCGCTTCGTACATCGCGCGCGCGGCACGATTCGACTCGCGAACCTCGAGGTACACCAATCGGACCCCTTCGCCCCCGAGCTCGCCGACGATGTGCTCCAGCAGCATCCGTCCGATCCCTCGCCGCCGCACTTCGCTCGTGACCGCCAGGTCCGCGATGTCCGCCTCCGCGCCGGCCGCGAGCGCGACAACATATCCCACCAGCGACGGCCCGGCATCCCCGCGCGCGGGCGCGCCGTCCCCGGCCCCCTGCTCCGCGACGAACACGCGCATCCGGTCGAGCGCGAGCGCCGTCGCGAACGCTTCCTCGCTCCACGGATCGCTGAACGACGCGCGCTCGATCGCCAGCATCGCCGGCAGATCGCGCCGAGTGGCGGGCCGGATCGAAAGCGCCGGAGACGCCATGGTGCTCATACCGCCTCGAGCGGACGTCCGTGCGCGGACTCCCACTTCACCTGCGCCTCGGCCAGCCGTCCGTACGCCGGCTCCCAGCGCGCCAGATCCACCGGAGTCGCGGCGTCGAGCTGAGGAGTGAGGCGGGCAGCGCCGGCGGCACGCGGCACCACGTGGCCCACGCCATGACGGTCGGGTCCGATCGCCACCGCGTCGGCCGTCTCCGCGATCGTGCCCACCTCGGACGAGCTCACGCGCCGCTCGGGCGCGAGTACGCGTAGCACGCCATCGTGATCGACTTCGAACAGCTCGACGTAGTGCTCGCCGCGCAGTGCGTCGATCGTCGCGAGATAGCGACCCGGCGCGCGGGGCTCGCGCGACGCGACGACGAGCGCGAGTGAGGAGATGGAAACGAGAGGGCAGCCGGCGGCGAGGGCGAGGCCCTTCGCGATCGAGCCGGCGACGCGAAGGCTCGTGAAGCTGCCGGGCCCGGCGCCGCAGATGATTCGCTCGAGCGCGGCGGGCTCGACGTGGTGCTCCTCCAGCAGTTGGGCAACGGCGGGCATGAGGGCCTCGCGCTCGCGCCCGCGCATGGCGACGTCGCGCGCTGCGAGGAGCGCTCCATCGCGCAGCAGCGCCGCACTCCCGGCGTACGTCGATGCCTCGAGGACGAGCGTGATCACGGATGCCATCCCGCGTAGAGAAGACGCCGCGCGGCGTCATCCGGCAGATGCTGCAGCGAGAGGATCACGCGCCCGTTCGGGAGGCGATCGCCCGCGCGGTCGGGCCACTCTACGAGCACGAGGGCGCGAGCGCTCATGATCTCGTCCCATGCCAGGGCGTCGAGCTGGTCGGGACGCTCGAGCCGATAGAGATCGAGATGATAGACCGTAGACCGCGGAGACTCGTATTCCTGCACGAGCGCGAAGGTGGGGCTCGTGACCTCCTCGCGAACGCCGTAGCCCTCGCAGATCGCCTGGACGAGGGTCGTCTTCCCCGCGCCCAGGTCTCCCTCGAGCGTGACGACGAGCGGCGGATGCGCCGAACGGCCGAAGCGCCGTCCCCAGTCGCGCAGCTCGGCTTCGTCCATCGCGAGCGCCCCCTGTTCCGCCAGGACGGGGACGAGCGGCTCGTGGCCGACCGGGTCGCCCGCGGCGTATCCGCTCACCGGCGCCCACCGCCCGCGGCGGCGTCGGGCTCGGGCTGTGCCGCCTTGCCCGCCATGCGCGCGCGCACCTCGAACAGCTGGTCGCGCAGCCGCGCCGCTCCCTCGAAGTCGAGCGCCGCCGCCGCCTCGCGCATCTGTTGCTCGAGCATCGCGACGAGCGCCTCCGGCTCGACCATGTCGTAGCCGGGCGCTTCGGCCTCCGCGACCTTCCGGCGGCGCGGGCCGCGCTCCTCCTCGCGCTCGCCGCGCGCGTCGGCGACGCGCGTGATGAAACGCACCTCGTCGACGCTCTTCGAGACGGAGACGGGCGTGATGCCGTGCTCCTCGTTGTACGCCCGCTGGAGCTCGCGGCGGCGCGCCGTCTCGTCGATGCACCGCTGCATCGACCCCGTGATCCGGTCGGCGTAGAAGATCGCGCGGCCGTTCAGGTGTCGCGCCGCGCGGCCCACGGTCTGGATCAGCGAGCGGTCCGAGCGCAGGAACCCTTCCTGGTCCGCGTCGAGGATCGCGACGAGCGACACCTCCGGCATGTCGAGTCCCTCGCGGAGCAGGTTGATGCCGACGAGCACGTCGAAGTCGCCGAGCCGGAGCCCGCGGACGATCTCCATCCGCTCGATCGCGTCGATGTCCGAGTGCATGTAGCGCACGCGCACGCCCACCTGCTGCAGGTAGTCGGTGAGATCCTCCGACATGCGCTTCGTCAGCGTGGTGACGAGCACACGCTCGCCGATCGCCGCGCGCTTGCGAATCTCGCCCAGCAGGTCGTCGACCTGGCCCCGCACCGGACGCACCTCGATCTCCGGGTCGATCAGCCCCGTCGGGCGGATGATCTGCTCGACCACGACGCCTTCCGACAGCCGCAGCTCGAGCTCACCGGGCGTCGCGGAGACGAACACGGCGCGCGGCGTGAGCGCGAGGAACTCGTCGAACATGAGCGGCCGGTTGTCGAGCGCGCTCGGGAGACGGAACCCGTAGTCCACGAGCGTCAGCTTGCGCGCCCGGTCGCCGTTGAACATCCCGCCGATCTGCGGCAGCGACACGTGCGACTCGTCCACGACGACGAGGAAGTCGTCGGGGAAATAGTCGAACAGACAGGCCGGCCGCTCGCCCGCCTCGCGCCCCGACAGGTGCCGCGAGTAGTTCTCGATGCCCGCGCAGGTCCCGATCTCGAGCATCATCTCGATGTCGAAGTTGGTCCGGCTCTCCAACCGCTGCGCCTCGAGCAGACGCCCCGCGTTGCGCAGCTCGGCCAGCCGCTCGACAAGCTCGGCGCGGATCAGCTTCACCGCGCGCTCCAGTGTGGGGCGCTGCGTGACGAAGTGCTTGGCGGGATAGATCGCCGCACGCTCGAGCGCCGCGATCGTCTCGCCCGTGAGCACGTTGATCTTGGAGATCCGC